>DAOULR010000009.1:0-154961 GCA_034419075.1 Dehalococcoidales bacterium
GGCGGGAATAGATAAAATCGGTGTGGGGAGGCCGTAACCCAGAAGGAATTCTAGAGGGAGAATCCCCTCTAAGGGTGGGTAGGGCGGGACAATAACACTTTCGCTAAACAAGGTAGGGTGGGGAGAAAAACCGCGCTCCACCCCTATTGACAAGGCGTGTTTTCGTCCCTATAATATTAGAAAACCCCCACTCTAACACCAAGGCTGCTTCCATTGAGTCCTTAGAGTTTGGTTCCCCAGATGTCAAAGTACATTTTTGTAACTGGTGGCGTAGTTAGTTCCGTTGGCAAGGGCATTACTGTCGCTTCCATCGGCACCATACTCAAGAGTCGCCAGATTACGGTGACAGCACAAAAGCTCGACCCTTACCTTAATGTCGACCCGGGTACGATGTCTCCTTACCAGCACGGTGAGGTCTTCGTCACCCAGGACGGTGCCGAAACCGACCTCGATTTGGGCAACTACGAGCGCTTTATCGACGTCAACCTGACCGCCGACTCCAGCGTGACCTCGGGGCAGATATACAGCCACGTCATCGCCAAGGAGAGGCGGGGCGATTTTCTGGGAGGGACCATACAGGTGGTGCCCCACGTTACCTCGGAGATTAAGGAGCGCTTCAAGCGGTTGGCCGAGAAATCGAAGGCCGACGTGTGCATCATCGAGGTGGGGGGTACGGTGGGCGACATCGAGGGGCAGCCCTTCCTGGAGGCAATACGGCAGATGCGCAACGAGGTGGGGCGGGATAATATACTGTATGTCCACGTTACCCTGCTCCCCTACCTTAACTCAACGCAGGAGATAAAGACCAAGCCCACCCAGCACAGCGTCAACGAGCTGCGGCGCATCGGTATCCAGCCTGATATCATCGTCTGCCGCAGTGACTACTCCATCTCTGAAGAGATAAGAAATAAGATTTCCCTCTTTTGCGACGTGGCTAAGGACGCGGTCATACCCCTGACCACGGTGGACACCATCTATGAGGTGCCGCTGGTACTGGAGGCGGAGGGGCTGGGGCGGCTGATTACGGAGAAGCTGAAAATTAACACTAAGCCACCCGACCTAAACCAGTGGCGCCAGATGGTGGAGCTTATCAAGACTCCGCGCGAGCCGGTTAACATCGCGCTGGTGGGCAAGTATGTGGAATTAAAAGACGCCTATTTCTCGGTGCGGGAGGCACTCTACCACGCCGCCCTGCACCACGGGCGCGAGCTGAACCTGAGCTGGCTGCCCTCGGAGAGGCTGGAGAACAACGGCGACTATTCGGCGCTGCGCCCGATTCAGGGCATCATCGTGCCCGGGGGCTTCGGCATCAGGGGTATTGAGGGCATGATAAAAGCGGCCACCTACGCCAGAGAGAATAAAATTCCCTACCTGGGGTTGTGTTTAGGAATGCAGGTGCTGGTTATCGAGTTCGCCCGCTCTGTTCTGGGCTCTGACGAGGTCAACTCCACCGAGTTCGACCCCGATGTCCGCCACCCGGTTATCGACCTCATGCCCGACCAGAAGAACAAGAAGAGCAAGGGTGGCACCATGCGCCTGGGGAATTACCCCTGCCAGCTGGTCGAAGGCAGTCTGGCCGCCAAAGCCTACGGGCAGCCGCTGGTGCAGGAACGCCACCGCCACCGCTTTGAGTTTAATAATGAATACCGTGACAAGCTGGCCGAGGCGGGCATGGTCTTTAGCGGGCTATCTCCCGACGGGCGGCTGGTCGAGGTCTGCGAATTAGCCGACCACCCCTGGATGCTGGCCTGCCAGTTCCACCCCGAATTCGGCTCACGCCCAGGCCACCCCCATCCCCTGTTCCGCGACTTCGTCGGCGTCGCTAAGGAAGTGTTAAGGGAAGGGGTGCAACCACCCCTGCCCATCTCCCCCTAGTTTTTTAGAATACACCGACTGAAGAGGAGGTGTGTATGAAAGCTGTGGTGTCTCAACCCTAAAAATAACCCTTTTAAGGGAGGTACAGCCTAATGCGTACCAAGACAATAATCATTGCCTGTATTTTAGTCATCACCTTAGTGGCCTCACCAATGGTCGGCTGCGTAGGCAACCAATCACCCATAGCCAGTTTCAGCTACACACCAGCGGCGCCTACGACCGACGACGCCGTTATCTTTAACGATAGCTCTGGCGACAGCGACGGCAGCATTATCACCTGGGCCTGGGATTTCGGCGACGGTGGCACCGCCAACGTCCAGAACCCGACCCATACCTTTGCCGCCGCGGGTACCTATGTCGTCACCCTGACTGTTACTGATGACGGCGGTGCCTCGGACAGCTATTCGACCAATGTGACGGTGGCTTCGCCGCCACCGGGGCTGGATAAGTGGGACGCCATCGAGATACTGGTTAAGCAGATAATACCACCCGCCGCTGACGACGATAGAATCTCGGCCTTTATGCTCTCCGAGCCTTTGCGGGCGGGCGACACCGTCAGCTCGGAAAGCGGTAACGATTACCCCATAAACACCCGAACTTGGTTTATCTTTATTGACGACAATCCGGAGGCTTTTTACGCCCACGCCACCCGCTATGTCTTCATGGACGCCCGAGACGGCAGCTATACCATCTCCAACGATGACTGGCCGCCCGAGATAAACGGCTACTCCATGTGGGATAGCCAGCTGGGGAAGGGCCACCTCATCGAGCTGTGGTCGGTGCTGGATATTCCCACACCCGGTAGCACCGCAGCCAGCAGCGCCCCCGAGGCTGATTATGGGGACGCCCCCGACGGGCAACTGGCCTACTACGGCATTCCCGGGCAGTTCCCCACCCTGTTTAATACCACCAACAGCCACTTTGGGCTGCCCGGTGGGCACACCCTGAACGTGGGGGAGGAGACGCTGGGCCTGAACGTGAGCGCCGAGGTCGATGCTACCGACCCCTTCGACCCCGACGGCATGCCCAACCTAGTGGACTCGGACAAGGATGAGAGAATTTATGTCATTACGGAGCAGAACCAGGCGCGCCTGGCCTTTACCGTCAGCGTCAGCCTGGGCGCCCCCGATATGACCCGATACGCCAACGCCCTCATTGACTTCGACTACAGCGGCAACTGGAGCGAGAGTAGCTACGGCGTGGAGTGGGTCGTGGTCAACCTTGGTGTGGACGTCGACCCCGGAGATTCGGAGACGATACTAAGCCCGCTCTTCAGCTGGGCCAACCCGACAGTACCACCGTCAGGGGTATGGATGAGGCTGGCGCTGACCCGAGCCGAGGTCGACGAGAGCCTGTTCGCCAATGTGGGGGGCTGGGACGGCAGCGGGCAGTTTGCTTACGGCGAGATTGAGGACCACTTTGTTTTCTTGACCGACATGCCGCCGCAACCCGAATACGACCACTGGCCGCCACCACCGCCCGGAGGCGGCGATGGTAACGGCAACGGAGGTGGCCCGCCACCACCAGAGCCGGGGCCGGAAACAGGACCCTGCGGCTACCAGATAAACTACCTGGTGCTGATTATCAACTGCGGCGACAAGGCCTCCCACATCGCCCGGGGCACTCCCATCGCCCAGGCGGCTTCCAGCAGCGTGGCGGCCGCCACCCAAGGCCAGGGCTATGAATCTGCCGGCAACCTTGGGCCGGGTAATAATTCTCTGGGCGAAATCGGCGAGGCGATTGCCGACCTGGCGGCGCAGGCCAAATGCGGCGACCACGTCCTGATATATATCTGCGGGCACGGCAGTAAGAAGAACTCCAAGCGGCCCGAAGGGGGCATCAGCATCTATGACAGCTCCGGGAAATGGTCAGAGCTGCTGACGCCTTCGGCGCTGGCCGACATGCTGAAAGCGTTCGACTCCTGCAAGGACCAAGACTGCGGCACAGCGGGCTGCTGCCACGTCAGCGTTGTTATCGAATCCTGCTACGCGGGTAACTTCAACATCCCCGGCCTCAACGACAATGAAAACATAGTGGTGTCGGGGTCATCGACCAACACTCCAGCCCAGGGGGTCATGCCCGGGGGCGGCGTCTATACCGCGGGCTTTGTCGGCGCCTCCAATGACCCCAACGCCGACCAGGACGTACCGCCCAACGGCGTTGACCCGTCTGAAGCCCATAACGCGGCGGCCGGCGCCTGCACGAAACAGCAGCCCTGGAGCAAAGGTAAATGGTGCGACTGCAAGTGCCCCTGCCAGCCCAGCATAGACGTGGAGAAGTGGATATGGTACGCCCCTCAGGAAAGCTGGGTTAAAGAGATTGAAGCCGAGCTCGGCCAGGCGATTACCTTCATGCTTGAGATTGACAACGACGGCATCTGCCGCGATGTCCTCGACTTTGAGATAGTGGACGTCATGGCCAATTGCTTGGATTTCACCAACGACTTCATGCTCTATCATAACGGATTGCCGGTGGGATACCGACCGCCCGACAGCATAGAACAGGTGGCCGGAGGCACACAGTTCACCTGGAGCCTTTCGGAACAGGAGGTAGGCGCGCTCTCGCCGGAAGACAGCCTAGCCATTGAATACACCGCTTACCCCGTTGAGCCGGGGGCAAACCTCAACACGCTCTTCGGCAGCGCCCACTGCAGCTATACCTATACTAATATTGTCACCGACCAGGACTCGGTGGTGGTGTATGTCTATCAAGAGCCAATTCAGGAGGATGTCCTCTACGGCGACCTCTATGTTGAGTACTCCTGTAATTGCGACCCGCAACTTTGGTGTCTAAACTGCTACGTCTATGCCGAGTTTTATGCAGGGGACATCAGCGTGCAGTTAGGCCCTTACCCAGTGACCAACGTGGCTTTATGGGTAAACGGGGTGAAGAAGTATGATTCAGAAGCTATATATGAAGACTACTTCTCGTGGTTTTATGAGATACCCAATGCGATGTGTAACACAACCTATAATTTCACGATGATAGCCACGAACTCCATCGACTTGCAGGTTACGGTCAATAGATCCATCACCACCCCACTAATCTGTCCGGAACAACAATAGGAGGCTATATGCAAATATTTCTGGATACAGCCAATATCGAACAAATAAGGCAGGCGGCCCGGCTGGGGGTTATCAGCGGGGTGACCACCAACCCCAGCCTGGTCTCCAAGGAAGGCAGGGCCGACTACGAGGCGGTAGTCAAGGAAATCTGTTCCATCATACCGGGCCCGGTTTCGGTGGAGGTGCTGGTGGAAAACGCCCATGAAATGATTGAACAGGCGCCCAAAATCGCCGCCTGGGCGCCCAACGTGGTGGTTAAGATTCCGGCTACCGCCGCTGGGCTGGAGGCGACCTCGACGCTGGTCAAGAAGAAGGTAAGGGTGAACATGACCCTTTGCTTCTCGCTGAACCAGGCCATACTGGCGGCGCAGGCCGGCGCCACCTACGTCAGCCCCTTCGTGGGGCGGCTGGACGATATCGGCGAGGACGGCATGGCGCTGGTCAGCGATATCGTGGCTGTTTTTGATTACTACCAGTTCGAAACCCAGGTGATTGCCGCCAGTATCCGCCACCCCCAGCACTGCGTGGCGGCAGCCATGGCCGGGGCGCATATCGCCACCGTGCCCTATAAAGTGCTTATGCAGATGACGCAACACCCGCTGACTGATATCGGCGTCGCCCGTTTCTTAGGCGATTGGCAACGCCTCTCAGGGCAACAGGGTGGGGATAAATAACCATATCAAGGTAGAGAGGACGCTTATGAACATTAATGAACTAGAAGGCAAAAACAGAGAAGAGTTGCTCGAAATGGCCAAGGAGCTGGGCATCACCAGCTACACCGGCCTCAAGAAGCAGGACCTGGTCAAGCGACTGCTGCAAGCCAACGCCGAGCAGCAGGGCTATAACTTCTCCGGGGGTATCCTGGAGATTATCGGCGAGGGCTACGGCTTCCTCAGGCAGAGCAGCCTGCTGCCCAGCTCGTCCGACGTCTATGTTTCCCAGTCCCAGATAAGGCGTTTCGGGCTGCGCACGGGGGACGTGGTGGCGGGGCAGGTGAGGCCGCCCAAGAACGGGGAGAAGTATTACGGGCTGGTGAGGGTGGAAACCATCAACGAGATGAACCCGGAGGCAACCAAGAAGCGCGCCCCCTTCGGCTCGCTTACCCCCACCTTCCCCGATAAGCTCATCAACCTGGAGACCAAGCCCGAAGAGCTTTCCACCCGACTGCTAAACCTGATTGCCCCCATCGGGCGGGGGCAGCGCGGTCTTATCGTGTCGCCGCCCAAGGCGGGCAAGACCATCCTGCTCAAGTCCATCGCCAACGCCATCAGCACCAACTATAACGATATTCACCTCATCGTTTGCCTTATCGGCGAGCGCCCCGAGGAGGTTACCGATATGAAGCAGGCGGTTAAGGGGGAGGTCATCTCGGCCACCTTCGACGAGCCGGTGGAGAACCACACCCGCGTCGCCGAGCTGGCGCTGGAGAGAGCCAAACGGATGGTGGAGAGCGCCAAGGACGTGGTTATTCTGCTGGACGGCATTACCCGACTTACCCGTTCCTATAACCTGGTTATGCCCCCCAGCGGGCGCACCCTCTCCGGGGGCATTGACCCCGCCGCCCTCTATCCGCCCAAGCACTTCTTCGGCGCCGCCCGTAACACGCTGGAGGGGGGCAGCCTGACCATCATCGCCACCTGCCTCATTGATACGGGCAGCCGCATGGACGAGCTTATCTACGAGGAGTTCAAGGGGACGGGCAACATGGAACTGCACCTGGACCGCCGCCTGGCCGAAAGACGCATCTTCCCCGCCATGGATATCCCGCGCAGCGGCACGCGGCGGGAGGAGCTCTTGCTGGGGGAGGAGACGATAAAGCAGGTCTGGCTGCTGAGGCGGATGGTTTCTATGATTGCCTCCGACTCCGTGAACTTTTCCGAGACCACGGAACGGGTGCTCGACCGCATGCGCAAGACCAAGTCCAACGCCGAGTTTTTGGCCACTCTGACCAAGGAGGTTTAGGGATTGACAATCGGTAATGCCGTGCTATATATTGGCTAGAAATAGCCTCAATTCTGACTTGATCCGCGTAATAGCGAGCCGGAGGTGCTATGGAGAAAAAAGCCGAGAAGAAAACCCTAGAGATATCCTTAAAAATTGTTCTAAGGAGTAAATAATGAAGAAAATAGGGGCGATAGTTGCCTTTTTAATAGTTATTTCTCTGCTCATAGTGCCGCTGGCAGCCTGTGAGGGACCGCAGGGACCGACGGGCGACCCGGGGCCGACGGGGGCACAGGGCCCGCAGGGTGACCAGGGGCCACAGGGACCGCGGGGTGCCGGCGGAGGCGCCACGGGGCCAGCCGGGCCGGAGGGGCCGGCCGGGCCACAGGGACCGGCGGGACCAGAGGGACCGCAGGGTGAGCAGGGCCTCACGGGTCCAGCGGGGCCTTCGGGGCCACCAGGACCACAGGGGTCAGCCGGACCGAACGCCACCATAGTGGTTATGGACGCTGCTAGTTATAATGTTTTTTGCTACCTCTTTACCACCCAGCAAGATTACGATATCGTTGTCTACGGCTCCAACTTCGTCTACCTAGATAACGTGCACCTGACCATCTGCGAAAACAATACCGTCCTGGCCTTGAACATAGCGGTCAACAACTGCGGGGCATTCTCGCAGGCTTTGACAATAGCCACTCCCGCTCCGCCGCACAACACTCCGGTGGCGATAAAAGCCTGGGTTGACGATGGCGACGGCGTATTCGACGCTGGAGACGAGCTCTGGGCTTGCTGGCCGATACACGTTTACTGGGAATAGCGACCTGATGCTTAGAGAAGAATGCGCTAAGGAGGGGTAATGAAATGAAGAGAATAGGCATAATTATTGCCTTTCTGATAGTTATTTCCCTACTAGTTGTGCCGCTGGCGGCCTGCCAGGGACCGCAGGGGTCGCAGGGGCCAGAGGGACCAGAGGGGCCGATGGGGCCTAAGGGCGAGGATGGACCGCCGGGACCGCCAGGCACTAACGTGGGCGACCCGGGACCGCAGGGACCAGCCGGACCAGCGGGGCCAGCGGGACCAGCCGGACCGCAGGGACCTACGGGACCAATAGGCGACCGTGGCCCAACGGGGCTGATGGGGCCAATGGGACCGGTGGGACCAAGCGCCACGCTAGTGGTCTGTAGTGGAGAAGGTGAAAATGCTGGGGAAGCCATCACCTATTTTGATGATATCACCGGTGATTTCGATATCCTCGTGTATGGCTCCAACTTCACCCCCGGTAATTCTGTGAACATCACCATCTGCGAAAACGATACCGTTCTGGCCGAGGATGTAACGGTCAACGCCTGCGGGGCGTTCATGGTTGCAGTGACGTTCTGGGAAGTGCCCGATACCATCGGCGGCGTGGTTGTGCCCGAAGGGACGTGGTCGGTGAAGGCCTATGTTGACGACGGCGATGGCGTATTTGACGCCGGAGACCAACGATGGGCCTGCTGGCCGCTGCAAGTCCAATGGACAACACCAGGTTGATGCTAGGCACAACAGGGACTTGACAAGAGCAAAAAGTATGTTATAGTGTTCTATGATAACATCAGGGGATAGTCCGTGATGTTAGTTGATTTTATATTTGAAGGAGGTGGTTTTATGGCAGAACCCGCAAGGGAAGCGCTTAGCGTGAAAGTAACCGAAAAGACGTGAAAACCTTGTCTCCACGAGAGGAGAGGCGGAGTTTTGCATCTCTTTTTGTGGGGATATAAAGACCTAAGGAGGAATTTTAAAGGTCGATGAAAACTAAATTAGCTAAGATTCTGGGGATAGGCTTCACGCTTGTGCTGGTCGCCAGCATGATGCTGTTCGCTATTCCGGTCCAAGCCGATCCTTACCAGCCACTACACCCCACGCTGCCCAACATGTGGCAGGGCTTCCCGCCAACTCCGGGCGCATTGGGTTTGTGGTTCTTTGACCCCGCTATTTCGCAGGTAGGACCGAATGCCCAGGCCATCAACGGTGACTTTTACACCTATGTAGCCGGTACCGCCGCCACGCCCAACAACCCCGGTACCAACGACATCTTCAAGTCTGTTGACGGCGGGCGCACCTGGACAGTCTCGGCGATCCCGTTCTACTACGGTGGCGGGCCTGTCGTTGACATGGTCTGCTCCAGCATGAGTGAAGACGTCCTCTACCTAACCGACGGTAACTATGTTTACCGCTCAATTAATGGAGCTGCGACCTTCACGCTCGTAGCCGCAGAAGATCTTGAAACTGAGCTGACGGGGACGTGCGGCACTCCAATTACGCTATTGCCCATCACCTGTATTGACCTCGCCTATGATGGCGACGGCATGCCTATCGTCTTCATCGGCACCAGAGATGTCGGTGAATATTACGATGACGCCGATCAGTACGCCATCGTGGGCAGCGTCTACTGGATTGCCGACCAGACCTTCTCGGCTGACTGGAGAGACCTGCAACTGCGGTGCTACGGATGCTGCGACTGGCCAGTCGCGTCTCCAAGTTCATGCGTAGGCTGCTATGACGTTTACTCCGTGGCGGCTGCGCCTGGCTTTGCCACTGTTAGCAAGGCCTACGCTGTCGTCTCCGCGCCGCTGACCGGCATCACCTTCACGGCTGCTACAGCAGCTACCGTCGAAATAAGAGCCGGCGACTATGGTGCGGAATTTGACTGGGTTTCCACCGGAGTAACGGGCCTTAGTGGCACAGCTGGTATCACTGACAACACCACCGGCACCAACACCATGGCTGCAGCGTCTCCCAATACAGTAGAAACGCTCATCTTTACCCCCGGTACTGCCGGCACGGTGCACATCACTATGGTTGACGGCACCATCAGCTGGCGCGTGTTGAGCGGTAGTGGCGTCACCTTCTGTGGCGGCACCTATGTGGTCAGCACCCTGGGTACGGTCTGCGCCTGGAGCACCGTTACCGAGCTGAAGTGGAACTGCTTGTGGTCGTTCGCCATCGAGCATGCTTCCCGGATTAAGTTCCCCAGCTACTACGGAACCGACCCGACCCTGTTTGTCGGTGTCGCTGCCGTGAATGACACGAGCGGCCAAGGTACTTACGATGGATTTGGCGAAGGCGGCGATGTCTACCGGGTGGCCGACACATTCCCGCCCAGCGGCTGTATTGACCTCAATGTCCAGGGCTTTACCACCGGCTGTACGGGCTTGCACCATGCCAACATCCAGAGCCTGGATATCTGTAACGACGCTCTGACAGCCGGCGCCCGGAATAGTTACCAGCTCCAAAGCCCCGTCCGCGTTTACTACAGCGCTGATGGCGGCTGGACCTGGACTCCCAGCTTGAAGGACCCCACCGGCACGTATAATGTCTACGTACTGTTTGACCAAGCTACCTGTGACATTCATGCCGGCAGCACTGGCTGCAACGCAGCCTGGTCCCTCTCCTGTGGGGCGAACCCCGGCCAGTTCTTCAATCAGATTTCTCTGATTGACATGAATATCGCCGCGGTCCTTGATATGACCCACGCACCGGGCTATGTCCTCGACAGCCAAACCATGTACGTGCTCGTCGAAGATCCGGGCTGCGAGCCTGGTCCAAACGATATCTGTCTACTGCGCTGGGATGGCACCTTCTGGGAGAGGGTCTATACCAACGACATCTACTATGCTCTCGGCCAGGTTTGGCTGAATGATCCTCTCTACGAGTGGGTTGAGGTCTCACCTGACTTCAACAGCACTTCCTGCCTCTATATGGGCAACTCCGCGTTCTACATGACCCGGTCAATAGACGCGGGCTGCAGCTGGGCCCCGATTATCTACCCCTGCTATGACAGGCCAACCATTTCGGCCTGGATAATAGTGGACGAGGATACGGTGCTGGCTGCTGGTTGCGACGGTTTCGCCGGACACGTCTACAGGACCATCAACCACGGCTCCCAACCCTGGAGCGACTTCCTGGTCCCGGCGTTCCCGAGCGGATACGCTACCGACGGCGTGGACTTTGACCTGTCGCTGCCGAGAGGCGCCGATTCTGACGTACTCCTGGGTGACGATAGCGGTCAGGTCTTCCTGTCGCAAGACCTAGGTGCGACCTGGGTTGAGATTGAGGATGCCGTAACTGGTCTCTTCGGTTTCTACTCCGATAACAGCCTTCAAACCTACGTCGTCTTTGACCCCGGCTACGGAACGGCCGATGACCCCGGCGAGAACATGATTTACGCGGCTGCCGGCGACGAAGTCGGACGCTGCAACCTTAACCTCGCGGGAGCTTTGCCGTTCAAGCAGGACTGGGTCTACATCTCCAACACTACCGCCCTAACAACCTGTGACCCGTTCCTCATGTATGAGGCTTCGGGCATAGACGCGGCGGGCGACACCGCCCTCTACGTGTCTGACGCCGGCTACTCAACATCGGGCATCACAACCACCTATGCAGAAGGCACGATGGGCGTGAGGTACGCTTGCGACCCCACTCCGACCCTGTGCACCTGCGACCTCGAGGTTCCCAGCAGCCTAGTTACGGTGCTTGACGGCGCCTTCCAACTGGGTGAACCGCTGAACGTCATCAGCTACGACCTTGAGTGTCAGTGGGATGGCGACGTCGAAGGTATTCTCACGTTCCAGGGTTTCCTCTCCGGCGCGATGGGCACGATAACCATCAATCTCGACAGCGAGATGGATGAGTGCTTCCTGTGCACCGTTGACGGCGGCGCCGTTGAGTTTCTCTACGGCAACCTGACGATAACGGCGGCACCGACCTCTGGTGTTGACTACCCGACGGGCGTCTGGCGCACGCTGAACCCGATGGACTGGATGGCCCCGGTAGACCCGTTTGACAAGGTCGAGTGGGAATTCATGCAAGATTCGGGGAATAGCTTCAGGCATGTTGAAACCGATAACTGCGGCATTAACCCCGATGACCTGTGGCTGACGCTGACCGCCTCCAGCAACGTGCTGTGGTGCCTGGACGACGAAGAGGGCGAGTCCCCGACTTCGTACATCTGGATCTGGGATGACCCGCTGGCAAGGCCAGTAATCCAGATTCAACCGGCCGACGGAGCCCTGCTGGCGACCACCACCACCGCCACCATCGAGTGGGAGGCGCTGGATGCAGCTCTCCTGTATGAGGTCTTCGTCTACAGCTGGTGTGAGGCCTGTCCGAATAACATGGTCGTCTTCGACGACTTCACGACAAACCTCACCTGCTACACCCTTGAAGGACTCACCCCCGGCCTGACTTACTACTGGATGGTTAGGGTTGCCTGTGACCACCCGCTAGTGAGCAAGTGGTCGACTCTGCGCTCGTTCGATACCGCTCTGGGCACAGTTCCGTACCTCTGCGCACCGTGGTGTGGTCAGGACGACGTCATCATTACCACCAACTTCGCCTGGGATGCCGTTGTCGGCGCCACTAGCTACGAAGTCCAGATAGCCACCGACGAGGCCTTCTCCAACATCGTCGCTTCCGGTACGACTACGGTCAACGCCTTTACGCCTGCGGCCGCCCTAGACTACTCCACCGTCTACTTCTGGAGGGTGAGAGCAGTTAAGGACGGTGTCTATGGCGCTTGGGCCGTCTGCATCTTCACAACCGCAGCCGAACCGGCCGAACCGGTTGAACCTCCTCCAGCAGTGGTTATAACGCAGGAGGAGATTACACCCACTTGGATTTGGGTGATAATCGGCATCGGTGGTGCGCTAACGATTGCAGTGGTTATTCTGATAGTGACGACCAGGAGAGTACCCTGATCTAAGCTAGAAGATTAACGCTTCAAACGGAAGCAAAGAGCCCCCCTTTAACAAGGGGGGCTCTTCTTTTTGCCATTAAACCTATTGACTTCAGTCCGCCTTTGCGTCTAAAATGGAAGTCCCCAATTCGCCAAATGGCAAAAATAACAGCTCTGGGGATACTATTGGTAGTGGGACTACTCGTCTCGGCGCTTGCCGTTGCCGCCGATACAGATACAGTCGAGTGGTCAGAAGTTAACATACCCACCGCGGGTAGGGCTGGGGGGTGGGGACTGGCACCTGGTTCCGATTTAGCGCACTTGAGCCTGGCGGCGGGTGTCCTTTACGCCGATAAGATAGAGGGGGCCACCAGCCGCCTGATGCGGTCGGAAGATGGGGGCTTAAGCTGGGAGGAGACGGACTATGAGGGGGGAGTGGTCGATATCGTCTGCCCCCTCAGTAATGCCGAGACCATCTACCTCACCGATGGCAGCCACGTCTATAAGTCCGTTGACGGCGGAGAGGCCTTTCAGCCGGTGAGCGAGGGCACGCTACCCGCTTTTGACGCCAACGAGGCGATTAGTTGCCTCGACGTCGGCTACGACGGCGCTAGCCACCCCATAGTCTTTATCGGCACCGCCGACAGCGACACGGGCCAGTACGGCGGCGTTTATTACCTCGCCGAGGGGGATTTCGGGGCGGAGTGGACGGATATGATGGCGGAGGGCTACGATATCTACGCCATCGCCGCCGCGCCCGAATTCGAGCTTAACTTCCGGCTGGCCGCGCTGGCCTGCGATGAATCTCACAGCTATATCATCAACAACGAGGGCGTTATCGGCGGCTGGTCCGAGCGCACCGAGCTACTCAAAGCTAACACCACCAGTTTTGCCCTGAGCGGCGCCAGCCGCATTTGTTTTCCCAGCGGTTTCGATATCTACGAGCTTTTTGTCGGGGTAAGCTCGGGGGGTGACGGCGGGGTCTACCGGGTGAACGAGGGAGGCGCTTATGACCTGGGACTGGATGCCGATATTGTAAGCCTGGATGTCGCCGAGGACGTCGGGCTGGAACTGGTGGCGGGGGGGAGCCAGAGCCAGCTATGGCACAGCCCCGACGCGGGGGAGAGCTGGCGGCTGAGCCGGAAAGCGCCGACGGGGGTGGCTGTCTACGTGGTCGTCTCCGCCGATTTTGGCGATAGCGGGGTTGCCTACGCCGTCACCAGCGGCACCGAGAGCGCCTTTTCCGTCAGCCGGGACCGCGGCCTGACCTGGAACCAGACCAGCCTGGTTGATACCGAAATCAGCGATATTATCGACCTGGCACCTTCGCCCGCTTATCAGGATAACACCCTCTTTATGCTCACTCACCGGGACGGGGGAGAATACAGCCTCTGGCGCCGTCGGGACGGGGGCTGGGAGAGGGTCTTCTGCTCCGTCCTGCCCGATGTGGAAAAGATGGAACTGGTGGCGCTTTCACCCCAATACGGCAACGACAGTAAGGTGGTGCTCGTGGCTGGCGTCGGCGGTGGCCTTCCTTCAATATGGAAGTCGAACGATGACGGACAGAGCTTTAGCCGCCACAGCACTCCCCTCCCCATAGACGCCTGGACGGTGGTCGATGACAGCACCTGGTTTATCGGCGGTTTCGACGGGGCTAGCGGGGTGGTCTACCGGGTCATCAACAGCGGGTTGAGCTATTCAGAAGGAGTGGTGGTCGGCGATCAATCCCTAAACTCCATAGCCCTGTCGCCCGACTATAGCCAGGATGAGACCCTTCTGGTGGGCAACAATGACGGCTGGGTCTACTGGTCGGAGGACAACGGTGAGTCTTTTGAGCCGCTGCCCTCGGATGCCGTCTCAGCGCCCTTAAGCGGCACGATAACCGTTGCCTTCGACCCCGACTACGGCGATAATGGCACCGTCTATGCCACCAGCGACAGCACCGGCGAAGGCATTTGCAGATTTATCATCGGCAGCAGCCACGGCTGGAAGAACATAGACAGCCCTACCGGGGGCAGGCTGGGGCAGATAGTGTTATCGGCTCAAGGGGCGCTCTATGCCGCTAACTTTGATACCGACGGGGGTATGGAGCGTTGCCTCAACCCGACCTTCTCCCTCGGGCCGAGCTTCGAAAGCGTCGGCGGGGGGCTGGATGAGGGGGCCAAGCTGGTGGGGCTTTGGCTCCAGGGGGACCAGTTGTGGTCAATCGACAGCGCCCACACCTGTCTGGTGAGTTATAGCGACAGCCTGACCGCGCCCATCTCCCTGACCCTGCCGCTCGACGGGGAGCCGGGGGTGGGCATGCTCATTGAGGACTCGGTTATGAACATAAGCCTCGACTGGGAGACGCTGCCCGGAGCCACCGCCTACCAGTGGCAGCTTAACTACGAGACCGATTTTTCCAGCATTCCCGAAGGCTTCGAGGGCACCACCCAGAGCAGCTCGGTGCACCTCGCCGACCTGGAGCCCGCCACCACCTACTACTGGCGGGTACGGGCTATTGAGCCGACACTAAGCCCCTGGTCGGAGAAGTGGTCGTTCAGCACCGCCATGGGCAACGAGTCACCCGCCCCCAGGCTGGAGAACCCTGCCGCTGGCGCCGAGGGAGTGTCCATCACGCCAATATTCCAGTGGAGCGCCATCGCCGGCGCCGATGGCTACGAGCTGATGGTCTCCACCATAGCCACCTTCGATAACCCCACCATCCTCAAGACCGACGGCTATGCTCTACCCAACACCGCCTGGCAGTGCAACATATCGCTGAACTACGATACCACCTATTACTGGAAGGTGCGGGCGGTCAGCGCTGACAGCTGCAGCGCCTGGAGCGCCGTCAGCGCCTTCAGCACCGAGCCCGAGCCTAACTCACCGACGGGCTCGGTAGCCGAGGTGACTCAGCCCAACACTCCCCAAGAGTCAGCCTGGCCGGAGTGGTTGCTGCCCATGGGCGGCATCTTAATGCTGGTCTTCATGATAACCATGATTGCCATGGTCATCGTCATGATTGTGCTGGTGATTAAGGTCTCGAAGCTTTGAGATTAGTGGGGGTAGTCGAGGAGGACGACCTGGGTGGTGGGGGGCAGGTTCGACTTGCTGATGGATAACTTGGGCAGCGGTTCGACCTGCTTGGCGCCGATTTCCTTGAGGAACTTCTCCACGGGGTCCAGTTCCATCTTGAGTAACGGGGTCTTATAGTGCATGGGGATGACCACTCTAGGTTCAATTTGCCGCACCACCGCAGCGGCGGTAGCGGCGTTTATGGTGGAAACTCCGCCTACAGGGAGCAGCAGCACGTCGACATCGTCAATCTCTTCGACCTGCTCGCCGTTAAGTACATGCCCCAGGTCGCCGAGGTGACATATCGTCACTTCGTCTATCTCCAGCAGGTAGACGGTGTTCTTACCCCACTTCTTGCCCCCCTCTTTGTCGTGGAAGGTGGCGATGCCGATGATGAGCACGCCGCCGATTTCGTATTCACCGGGGCGTTCCACCACCTTGGGCTCGCCGCCGACGCCCTTGGCATAGCTGTGGCCGGGGTGTTGGTGGGAAATGGTGACAATGCGGGCGGTGGGCTTGCCCATAGAGTAACCGATTTCCGGCGAATAGGGGTCGGTGATGACGGTGGCATGGCTGCCCCTGAGCTTGAAGCAGGAATGGCCGAGCCAGGTGATATCCATTGGTCTAAATATAACACAGCGGGGGGCAGGCAATCAAATTGGGGGAGTGGGATTTTAGCTAGTAAAACACCCTACCCCAGCGGCTAGCTTTTTATCTCCCCACCCCCTTGTTAGCGCACGTTGTTTAGACCCACCCTCCCCACCCAACAGAAGTCTTTCAAAAGGGGGCTTTGCCCCCTTTCAAACCCCCAAGGGGGGTTGGGGGTGTACCCCAGAAGGAATTCTAGAGGGAGAATCCCCTCTAAGGGTGGGCAGGGTGGGAATTTATTACGTACGCACAACAAGGCGGGGTGGGGCAAAAAACACCCTTGGAACGGTTTTCCTATTGACAATTTAGCTCCAAAGTGGTAATTTAGATATGATTAGCAGTCTAAGGCTTAGACTGCTAACTCAAAAAAGGAGGCTTTAAGGTGCTATCGCCTAGAAGCGAGACCATACTGAAATCAATAGTGGGACAGTACATCACGCGGGCGGTGCCCGTGCCCTCGCAGAGCATCATCAACGACTACGAGCTGGCGGTAAGCCCGGCCACCATCCGCAACGAGATGGCGCATCTGGAGCATGAGGGCTATATCATCCGTCCCCACCCCTCCGCGGGGAGCATCCCCTCAGACAAGGGCTACCGCTTCTACGTGGAGACCCTGAGCGATATCGAGCTGCCCCTAGCCGAGCAGTTCCTAATCAGCCACCTCTTCCACCAGGTAGAAAGGGAGATGGAGGAATGGCTGAGCCTGGCGGCGACGCTGACCGCCCAGCTGGCGCAGAACGTGGCCATCGTGGCCATGCCCAAGACGACCAAATGCCAGTTCAAGCACCTGGAACTGGTCGCCCTGAAAGAGTCGCTGGCGCTGGTCGTCCTCGTCCTCAAAGGTGCCCGGCTCAAGCAGCAGCTGATAACCTTCGACAAGGCTATAACCCAGTCGGAGTTGACCAGGATAGCCAATAGATTAAACAAGGCCTATGCGGGCTTAAGCCGAGCCAAGATTTCGGCCAAGAAGCTGAAGCTCTCTGCCGCCGAAAAACAGGTGACCGACTGCCTGCTCAGGATAATGCAGGCCGAAGACGAGCATGATTTCGAGCCTTCCCGCCTCGACGGGCTGCACTTTATCCTAAACCAGCCCGAGTTCCGCCAGAGCCAGCGGGGGCTGGCCCTGATGGAGCTGGTCGAGGGCCACAAACTGCTCCAAAGCGTCACCCCCGAGGGGCTGGGTGGAGAAGGGGTGCAGGTAATCATCGGCAAGGAGAACAAGGCCAAAGCCATCCAGGACTGCAGCGTGGTCATCAGCCGCTACGGGCTGCCCGAGGAAGCGGTGGGCATTATGGGAGTGGTGGGGCCAACGCGTATGCCCTACGCCCGCACCATCTCCACCGTGGGCTATCTGTCCTCGGTGCTCAACCGCTTGGTCGCCGAGCTTTACGGGAGAACCAGATAATGATGCCAAGAGAATCCGAAGAAGAACCTAAAAAAGAAATAAACGAAACTCCCAGCGGGGAGCCTGAGCTCGAACTACCCGATATCGAGGACTTAGAGACGCTGAAGCAAGCGCTGGCCGAGGCCAATGCCAGAGCCGAAGCCAACCTGGCCGGCTGGCAGCGAGCCCAGGCCGACTTTATCAACTACAAACGGCGCAGTGAGCAGGAGAGAGCCGAGCTGGCCCAGTTCGCCAACTCCGTGCTCGTGCTCAGCCTGCTGCCGATACTGGACGATTTTGAAAGAGCCTTTATTTCCATCCCGCCGCGACTGGAGAAGATTAGCTGGGTGGACGGCATCAAGCTCATCGAGCGCAAGCTCTGGGCGAGCCTGGAGGCGCAGGGGCTTGCCCCCATCAAGGCTCTGGGCGAGCCTTTCGACCCCAACCTCCACGAGGCGGTGAGACAGGACAAAGGCAAGGAAGGCATCGTTATCGAGGAAGTGCAAAAGGGATACAAACTGAACGACAGAGTAATCCGCCCCACTATGGTGGTAGTGGGCAACGGAGAAGAGGAGGCATAAAACAATGGGAAAGGTTATTGGTATTGATTTAGGCACTACCTTTTCCGCGGTGGCGGTTATGGAGGCGGGGGAGCCCAAGGTAATCCCCAACGCCGAGGGAGGGCGCATCACGCCTTCGGTGGTGGCCATAAGCAAGACCGGTGAGCGCCTGGTGGGACAGGTGGCTAAAAGGCAGGCTATCACCAACCCCGACAACACCATATTCAGCATCAAGCGCCTTATGGGGCGCAAGTACGACGAGCCCACCGTGACCTACGACCGAAAACTACTGCCTTATAAGATAACCAAGGCGGCCAACGGCGACGCCTGGGTCAAGATGGGCGACAAG
The DNA here is from genome assembly GCA_034419075.1 of Dehalococcoidales bacterium. GTDB lineage: Bacteria > Chloroflexota > Dehalococcoidia > Dehalococcoidales > BS750m-G39 > E44-bin88. Next base: position 18,593 of record DAOULR010000009.1, read on the forward strand.
GAATACAGCCCGCCCGAGATTTCGGCCATGATTCTGCAGAAGCTGAAGACGGACGCCGAAACCTATCTCGGCGAGAAGGTCACCGAGGCGGTTATCACCGTGCCCGCCTATTTCAACGACTCCCAGCGCCAGGCGACCAAGGACGCGGGCAAGATAGCCGGGCTTAACGTGCTGCGTATCATCAACGAGCCCACGGCAGCCTCGCTGGCCTACGGGCTGGACAAGAAGAAGGACGAGACCATCGCCGTTTACGACCTGGGTGGGGGTACATTTGACATCTCCATCCTGGAACTGGGCGAAGGCACCTTCCAGGTCAAGTCGACCAACGGCGACACCCACCTGGGGGGCGACGACTTCGACCAGAGGATTATGGACTGGCTCTGCGATGAGTTCAAGAAGGACCAAGGCATCGACCTCAAGCAGGACAAGATGGCGCTGCAGCGACTAAAGGAAGCCGCTGAAAAGGCCAAGTGCGAGCTTTCCACCGTGCAGCAGACCGAGGTCAACCTGCCCTTCGTTACCGCTGACGCCAGCGGGCCCAAGCACCTCAACATCACCCTGACGCGCGCCAAGCTGGAACAACTGGTGGGTGACCTGGTGGAAAAGAGCATAGAGCCCTGCAAGCAGGCGCTGGCCGACGCCGAGAAGACGGCCGCCCAGATTGACGAGGTGGTTATGGTGGGCGGCCAGACCAGGACACCGCTGGTCATCGAGAAGGTGAAGCAGTTCTTCGGCAAGGAGCCGCACAAGGGGGTCAACCCCGACGAGGTGGTGGCGGTGGGGGCGGCTATCCAAGCCGGTGTGCTTAAAGGAGAGGTGAAGGATGTATTACTGCTCGATGTTACCCCGCTGACGCTGGGCATCGAAACACTGGGGCGGGTGGCCACGCCGCTTATTCCCCGCAACACCACCATCCCCACCTCTAAGAGCCAGATTTTCAGCACGGCGGCCGACAACCAGCCCAGCGTCGAGATTCACGTCCTACAGGGTGAGAGGCCGATAGCAGCCGACAACCGGACGCTGGGGCGGTTTATGCTTGACGGCATACTGCCCGCGCCCAGAGGTGTGCCCCAGATTGAGGTCAGCTTTGATATTGACGCCAACGGCATCCTAAACGTCAAGGCCACCGACAAGGGTACCGGCAAGGAGCAGAAGATAACCATCACCGCCTCGTCCGGGCTCTCTAAGGAAGAGGTGGGAAAGATGCAGAAGGACGCCGAGGCGCACGCCGCCGAGGACGCCAAGCAGCGCCAGGACATCGAGGCCCGCAACATGGCCGATAACCTGGCCTATACGGCCGAGAAGACGTTGAGGGATAACAAGGACAAGATACCCGAAGAGCTGAATAAAGAGGTCGAGGAAAAGGTCAAGGCGGTCAAGGACGCCCTGCAGGGAACGGATATTGACGCTATCAACAAGGCGGCCCAGGAGCTGAATGAGGTAATGCAGAAGGTCGGCTCCACCGTCTACGGACAACAGCAGCAACCACCGCCCGGTGAACCGCCGCCCGATAAAGGCGAAGGCGGTGAGGGGGGAGATGGGGAGGACGAAGGCACCGTGGAGGGTGAGTTTAAGGAAGTATAAAACGAGGAGGTAAGGGGGTAAATCATGGCTTATAAGTGTCCGGTCTGCGGCATGACGACGGATACCAATCTGGGTATGCGCGGGCATGTCGTCAATGCGCGTTTTCGCTTCGAACAGCACTGGCAGTGGCTGAAGTCACACGGCATCAACATTACCCGCAAAGTGGCCCAGGGTAACTACCAGCCCCTGATGGAGCTAGTCGAAAAAGAGTGCAAAATATAGGAGGCTAAAATGCCATCAAAGCCAATCTATGAAGAACGGCTGGGGGCAAACACATGGCTCATAGTCGGTGTCTCACTGTGGTCGCTAGCCCTCGGGCTGGTGCCAGGTATTGTCTTCGGGGGATGGTGGTGGCTCTTCGCCATCTATATCGCCCTGACTGCAGCCATCATCGTCGCCTTCTTCCAGATGAAGGTGCAGCTGTTTAAAGACAAGCTGGTGGTGAGGTTCGGCTTCATCTACCGCAAGTCTATCGATGTGGCCAAGATACAGGACTGCGAGCCGCATAAGATGGAGCACCCGGTTAAGAACTACGGGGGGTGGGGCATCAGAAAGGGCAGCGACGGCACCTTTGCCCTGACCCAGGCTTTTATAAACGAGGCGATAAAGTTGGAGACGATTGACCAGACCTTTGTCATCTCGTCGCGAAAAGCCAAAGACTGGTGCCAACAAATCAAGAAAGCCCGGGGCTAAAGCCCCCGACTAAGGAGCCTCCCAGAGGCACGGAGAGCCAAAAATAGAGGGGTTTTGGGGCTAAAGCCCCCCAAAGTATTTATAGGGAAAAAGGAGAGTTTAAGCGAAACATTTAAGTCCCACCCCACCCTGATTTTATCTATTCCCACCCGCCACCCTTTAATGTAGAAAGGGGGCTTCGCCCCCTTTCAAACCCCAAAAATAGAGGGGTTTCGGGGGTAAAGCCTAATGGGGGGGTGGGGCACAAGGATTGAGATGGAAAAATTAAAACAGAATAAACGCGATGATTTTAATCCAAAAACAATAGCAGCCCTAGCCAAACGTGCGTCATATATCTGCTCTAACCCCGAATGCCGCTCTCTTACGTTATACCCTTCTGAAAAGAACTCTGAGGAATCTATATACATAGGCAAAGCTGCCCACATTACCGCGGCTTCAGAAGGTGGCCCAAGATACGATCCATCACTTACACCAGAACAGCGCTCTTCTATTGGAAATGGGATATTCTTGTGTTCCAATTGTGCTGAAATGATTGACAAAAATAACGGCATAGATTTTCCAGTAGATTTGTTGAGAGAATGGAAGAGGAAGCATGAAGCGTGGGTTAAAGCAAATTTGAATAAATCATCAAATGCTCCTATTTCAATAATAGACGGTGAGCATCACGCTAAAGGAAAAGGCAATGTAACAGCAATAGATGCCCAAGAGCCAGTGTTTCTGAAACCAGGGACTAAAGCAACCGCAGAAGGTGAAGGTAACGTCACAGCTACTCGTATTGCATACAAAAGTGGGGAGAAGAGATGAAGACTGGAGCATTTTTTGGATATAAATGTCCGAAATGTGGGTCAAAATCTGATATTATGGGGGAAGTTGGCTCAGACGAACCACGTTGCCCAAGCTGTGGGGCAACTATGGAACCTGACCCAGAGGGAACCACAAGTACAGCAAACGCATACTGCCCTAACTGTAAATCCTTTTTCGCTTTAGTCAATTCAGATAGATGCCCAATTTGTGGAGGGCCTTTTTCACAACCGCCGTAAGAAGCTAGAGGGGAAGATTGGGGTTTTAATATATGCCGACCAAACGCGATTATTACGAAGTCCTGGGCGTTGACCGCGACGCCACCGACGAAGAGATAAAGCGGGCCTTTCGCCAGCTGGCCTTCAAGTATCACCCCGACCACAACCACGACGATATGGCCGGGGAGAGGTTCAAGGAGATCAACGAAGCCTACCAGGTGCTCTGCGACCCCGACAAGCGTGCCGCCTACGACCGCTACGGGCACAGCGGCGCCGAGGGCTTCTTCGGCCAGGGATTCGAGGGCTTTGACTTCGGCGGCTTCGGCGAAATCTTCAACGCCTTCTTCGGCGGTGGTGCCGCCGCCAGCCGCCAGACCTCACAGCGGGGCGCCGACCTGCGCTACGAAATAACCCTCGACTTCGAGGAAGCCGCCCTGGGCTGCGAGAAGAAGGTTTCTATAGCGCGCACCGAGAACTGCCCGACCTGCCAGGGCACGGGCAGCCAGCCGGGCAGCCAGCCCAGCCGATGCCCCAACTGCAACGGCAGCGGACAGGTACGCCGCGTCCACCAGAGCATCTTCGGGCGTTTCGCCCAGACCGCCACCTGCCCACAATGCCGCGGTGAGGGACAGATTATCACCGAGCCCTGCCCCCGATGCAAGGGCAGCGGTAAGGAAAGGCATAAGCGCAAGATTGAGGTCAAGGTACCCGCCGGGGTGGATAACGGCTCCCAGATACGCCTCAAGGGCGAGGGAGAAGCGGGGACGAGGGGCGGGGCGGCGGGCGACCTTTATATCGCCATAGCCATCAAGGAGCACGAGTTCTTCAGCCGCTACCGCGACGACCTACTCTACGAACTGCCCGTTAACTTCGCCCAGGCGGCGCTGGGCACCGAGGTCGAGGTCCCCACGCTGGACGGCAACACCAGGCTCAAAATTCCCGCCGGCAGCCAGACGGGGGAGGTCTTTAAGCTCAAAGGCAAGGGAGTTGCCCACCTGCGGGGTGGGGGGCACGGCGACCTGCTGGTGACGCTTTTCGTGGCCACGCCCGATTCGCTCAACGGCCAGCAAAAAAAGCTGCTACAAGAGCTGGAAGAGAGCCTTAGTCAAAATAATATGCCCAAGCCCAAGAAGTGGCGGGGATTTTCGAGACCCGAATACTAGAATCTTAGTGGCGGAATAGCGAGAACAGCCGCCAGCGCCGACCCATCAGCTCGTGCCTGGCTTCAGCTTCCATCAGCTCCAGCGATGCCTTCTTGGGGTCAAGCCCCTCGTAGAGCACTCTGTATATCTTTTCGGTGATGGGCATCTCCATCTCTAACTGCTTGGACAGCTTGTGGGCGACGACGGTAGTGCCCACCCCCTCCGCCACGCTGGTCATCGAGTCCAGTATTTCCTTGAGCGAGCGCCCCTTGGTCAGCTCCACGCCGACATAGTGGTTGCGGCTCAAGGGGCTAGAGCAGGTGGTGATAAGGTCGCCCAGGCCCGTCAGCCCGGAAAAGGTGAGGGGATTGGCGCCCAGGGCCACGCCCAGCGCTGTTATCTCAGTAAGGCCGCGGGTAATCAGCGCCGCCTTGGCGTTATCGCCATAGCCCAGGCCGTCGGCGATGCCCGCGCCCAGGGCGATGATGTTCTTTAATGCCCCACCCAGCTCGACGCCGATGACATCGCTGTTGGTGTAGAGGCAGATACTGGGGGTATTGAGCAGCTTCTGCGCCTTGTGGGCAATCATTTCGTTCCAGGCCGCCACCACCGCCACCGCGGGCAACCCATGGATAATCTCAGCGGAAAGGTTGGGGCCGGAGTGGACGCAGATATTGGGCCAGAAGCTGGGGCTTATCTCGTCGGCGATGACCTGGGACATGCGCTTGTTGCTGTCAATCTCCAGGCCCTTGGCCGCGCTCACCACCAACATCGAGTTCGTGAGGTAGCCGGAGGCGGCTCTGATGTTGTCGCGCATCCTCTGGGAGGGGACGGCCAGAATAACGGCGTCGGCCTCGGCGATAACATCGGGCAGCGAAGACATAATTGAGAGCTTTTCGGGAAAGGTAATTCCAGAGATGGCCTCGGCGTGGTGCTGGCCGTTTTGCAAGCGGGAGCATTCCTGCTCGGTGCGCGCCCAGAGCCTGACATCCAGTCCATTACGCGCCAGTACCACCCCCAGGGTCACCCCCCAGGTGGTGGTACCTATTATGGCAACACCGGCCATGCCCTATTTTGCCCCCTGGGGGAAGCTGGGGGGAGGCAAGTTCACCCCCTCCGCCCTCTCGCCGAGCTTGCGCTCCTTGCCCGATATTAAGCGACGGATATTATCGCGGTGCATGACAAAGATTATGATTCCCCCCACCACGGCGTAGAAGAGATACTCTACGGGGAAGTTGTTGAGAATGGTCAGCGGGACTAATATGGCGTAGCTGCCCACCGCCCCAGCCAGCGAGCCCAGCGAGACGAAGCGGGTAAGTCCCGCGCCGATGATGAGGACCTCACCGCCGAAAAGCGCCGCCACTGGACAGAGGGCGACCAGCCCGCCGAAGAAGGTGGCCACGCCCCGGCCTCCCTTGAATTTAAGGAATATCGGCCAGATATGGCCAGTCACGGCCGCCAGCGCCGCCAGTACCTGGGCGCTGGTGAGTAACCACCAGAGGCTTGAGTCGCCGACGAGGAGATAGTCACTGCCGACGATGAAGCCAGCCACCACCACCGCCAATGCCCCCTTGCATATATCCAGGGCGGCGACAAGAACCCCCCACTTGCGACCCGCCGTGCGGTAGACATTAGCTGCTCCCGTCTTGCCGCTGCCGCGAGTCCTGACGTCTACCTTGGCCTGCCGCCGTCCCAGAAGGTAGCCGATAGGAATTGAGCCCAGCAGGTAACCGATGACGGCTACCGCTACGAGTTTGAAGACTATAACTGTCACTGCTCACCTCGGGTCTTGAAGACGAAGCGTAAGGGCGTGCCCTCGAAGCCGAAGGACTGGCGCAGCTTGTTCTCCAGGTAGTGCTGGTAGGAGAAATGGATGAGGCTGGGGTCATTGACGAAGAAGACAAAGGTGGGGGGGTTGACCTCGGCCTGGGTGGCGTAGAGAATCTTGAGCTGTTTTTTGCCCTTGCGGGGCAGGTTATGCGCCGCCACCGCCTGCTGCACCACGTCGTTGACCTCGGTGGTGGGTATTCGTTTCTGTCTTTCCTGATAGACCTCAAACGCCTGGGGCATAACCCTATCCACACCCTGAACGAACCGGGCCGAGGTGTAGACCACAGGCGCGTAGCTCATAAACTTGAGCTTTTTAGTTATATATCTATTAGTTTCCGCCATATCCTGTTTTACCGCCAGGTCCCACTTATTGACAACTATTATAACCCCTTTCGCCGCCTGCTGGATATAGCCAGCAATATGCTCGTCCTGAGAGGTTAAGAGCTCGGTGGCGTCAAGGACGAGTAGAACGATATCGGCTTCATCAATAGCCCGCAGGGCCCTGATTACGCTGTAACGCTCTACTCCCCTGCCCCACCGGCCTCGTCGCCGAATTCCAGCGGTATCAATAATTATCACACTTTGCCCCCCAAAGTCAAGTAGGGTATTGGTGGCATCGTGGGTGGTCCCGGGGGTTTTATCGACGATGGCCCGCTCTTCACCGAGCAGGCTGTTCAGGAGCGTCGATTTACCCACGTTGGGCCTGCCCACGATAGCCAGTTTCATTATTTCGGCGCCTATTTCGGGTTCCTGTGGGGGCGGCAGCATGGGGACAACTTTGTCTAATAGCTCGGCGGTGCCCCGCCCGTGATAGGCGGAAATGGCCAAAGGTTCGCCCAAGCCCATTTCGTAGAACTCGACAGCCTGAATTTCCCGTTTAGGGTTATCCGCCTTGTTGGCCGCCACTATTATGTGTTTATCCGAACGGCGCAGCATTTCGGCAATCTCCAGGTCGGCAGGCAGGACGCCGTCCTCAATGTCGACGAGGAAAATAATGACGTCGGCCTCGGCGATGGCGGCTTCGACCTGCTCCTTGACGCCCTGGGCTATGGTGGAGCTGGGCTGCACCTCAAGACCCCCCGTATCGATCAGCGTGAAGCTAGTGTCCTGCCAGGCGATATCGGCGAAGACGCGGTCGCGCGTGGTGCCGGGCATATCGGCCACGATGGCGATTCTCTTGCCCGCCAGGCGGTTTAAGAGCGTGGACTTGCCTACGTTCTGCCGCCCGACGATGGCTACGATGGGTTTAGACACTCTAATCGACCTCTATCGAGGCGGCCACCTCGTATACCAGTTCTTCGGTAAGAGGGCCGTTAAGCTGCGCGCTCAGGAGGAAATGCATACCGTCAATTTCCCAAAACAACGTCATGAACATGCTGCCCTCACGTTTTATCGTAGCCGGATAGCCACCGACCTCGGTGGCTGTGTCGCTTGTCGCGATATTACCCGGCGACTGCGTGAGTACTAGCATAGCGTACTCACTGGGTTCGAGAAACTCGTCCCCAAGCCTTGACCAATACTGGGTAACCCATATGGGCAGTTCGCAGTCTTCAAAAAACTCGCTTAAGGCGATGCAGCGGTCTTCCACTTCAATGTTCAGCCAGCGGCAGAAGCCTTCGGGGATAAAATCGGGGCTGACTACCTCAAAGCCGGCCACCTCGGAAGCCTCTTCCAGCGTGGTGGCCCGCCACCTGCCGTCTTCCGCCCAGTGCATCTCATTTTCCTCCTTGGTGGGTTCCTGGGCTTTATCCTCGGGGTTACAGATGGGCACTTCCCCACCGCAGGACGCCAGCAAGACGGACAACGTCAGGACAATAGCCAATAGAAAAGAGATTTTCGCTTTCATAAGACTCTCTCTGAGGGGATACTGCGAACTATTCCTGGGGTTGCGGGGCGGGGGGCTTGGCCGCGGTGATGGCTTTAGCAAACTTGACGCTGGGGGGCTCAATCTCGGTACGCGCCACCCGCCTCAGCTCGGCGATGTTATCCCGGAATTGCTGAACGAAGGCGTTATATTCTTCCACCAGCCGATTGTACTGGTCGATAAGCTCTGGAGGCAGCGGCATAGCCTGCGACACCTCGTAAAACTGCTCCATGAATTCGTTGTAGTGGCTGTTTATCAGCCAGAGCTCGCTCTGGTAGGTGCGCAGATAGAGGATGAAGCGCCGTGCCCTGATATCGCTTTCCACCCGGTCGGTGAAGCTGTCGCACCAGGTATTGAAGATGCGCTGCGCCACCTCGGTTTCCCGCGCCCAGCCCCAGACGCGGGCGTTATCGCTGGTGAGCAGGCTGCGGATGATGACGAAGATGGACAGCGAGGAATCGCCAGTGAAGCGGCGGTTAAAGTAGCCCGCCAGCTGCTTGAGCCTCATTGAGGCGCGCTCTACCGCCCTATCCCGAGCCGTGCTGATAGCCACGGACAGACCGATAATAAGGATTACCACCAGCACCAACGCCAGCAGCCAGAGCGGCCATTCGTAGTAACGGCCGATAATGGCCAGGGCGGTAATAAGAGTCGGGCACCAGCCCCATCTTATTATTGTCGATAGTACGTACATAGCTGCCCCCTTTTACCCCTAACGATAATAGCCCGCCAGCGGGATCTCCAGGCCACCCAGTATCGCCGCCAGCAGCGCCTTCTGGGCGTGCAAGCGGTTTTCCGCCTGGTCAAAGACCACCGAGCGCGCGCTGTCGATAACCTCGTCGGTAACTTCCTCACCGCGGTGGGCGGGCAGGTCGTGCATGAATATGGCGTCTGGCTTAGCCAGAGAAAACAGGGCGGCATCCACCTGGTATTCGGCGAACGCCTTGCGCCTCTTTTTCACCTCGTCCTCCTGCCCCATGCTGGCCCAGACATCGGTATAGACGATATCGGCCCCCTCCACCGCCAGTTGCGGCTGGTCGGTGCAGAGCACCCCGTCGGTAGCACTGTTTCGCGCCGTGTTCAGCGTCTCCTCGTCGATGGTGTAGGCCTGGGGCGAGGCGATGCGAAAGTTCATCCCCATCAGCGTAGCCGCCAGCATCAGGCTGCGCGCCGTGTTGTTGCCGTCGCCAATAAAGGCCAGCGTCAGCCCCCCCAGCTCTCCCTTCTTCTCCGCGATGGTGAGCAGGTCGGCCAGGGCCTGGCAGGGGTGTTCCCAGTCGGAAAGGGCGTTGATTACCGGCACCGCTGAGTATTCCGCCAGTACTTCTAAGCTCTGGTGGGAAAAGGTGCGGGCGGCCACGGCATCCACATAGCGGCTGAGCACGCGCGCCACGTCGGGCACCGATTCTCTGCCCCCCAACCCCACCTCGGCCGGAGAGAGGTAAACGGCCTCCCCACCCAGCTGGCGCATGGCCAGCTCGAAGCTGACGCGCGTCCTGAGCGAGGGTTTTTCGAACATTATCGCCAGGGACTTGCCCTTGAGCATATCGAGCCAGCCCTGAGCCTTAAGGCTGATGGCGTCTGATATCAGCAGGCGGATGTCCTCTGCCTCGAGGTCGGTTATGGACAGCAGGTCTTTGCCCTTCATGAACTCAAGTATATCACGAAAAGGGAAATATTCAATAATGATTTTGGGGGAGGAAATAAGGTAGTAGAGTTCAAAACGTAGGTTTCAAGCCCCACCCGACCTTCTTAACGAACGTATTTCAGACCCACCCTACCCGCCCAACAGAAGTCTTTCAAAGAGGGGGCAAAGCCCCCTCTTAAACTCCCCCTAAAAGGGGTGGGGCGTTACCCTACAGGAGGATACATAAGGGGTACCACCCTCATAGGGCGGGTATTGGGTGGGAAGATAATACGTTCGCTATCAAGGCGGGATTGTGGACGGGGAAAACCAGGGGGTGGCTTGACACCTTATCCCCCACCCCCTAACATAGCCGCAGGAGGTTGAAGATATGGCCAAAACGGAAAAATTCACCATTGACGGGGATAAAGTAGTCGAGAAGGTCAAGGAGCTCATCCACGAAGGCAACATCAGGAGGGTGCGTATCATTCATGAGGGAAAGACGATGCTCGAGATTCCGCTATCGGTGGGTGCGCCCGCCGCCGCCGTGACTATTCTGGTGGCACCCCTGCTGGCGGCGCTGGGGGCTTTCGCCGCCCTGGTCACCAAGTGCACCCTTGAGGTGGAGAAGATAGAGGAAGAGTAGGAACATCAGTCCTATGACCGAAATTATCCTGGCTAGGCACGGAGAAACCAAGTGGAACGTGGAGGAGGTATTCCGGGGACGGATTGACATTGAACTGAACCAGACGGGAATAAAGCAGGCAGAGCTGCTGGCGGAACATTTGAGCGAGCTAAAGATAGAGGCCGTCTACTCCAGCCCCTTGAAGCGAGCCTTAGACACAGCCCAAGCTATTGCCCGCCACCACAAGCTCAAGGTGAATGCCAGCCCCGGGCTTATTGACTGCGACTTCGGCCAGTGGCAGGGACTGCAGCTACAAGAGGTCAAGGATAGATACAAAGAGCTCTACCAACAATGGGCGGAAAGCCCGCAACTGATAAAGATACCGGGTGGCGAGAGTCTGGACGAAGTCAGGGAGAGGGCTTTAGCGGTGGTAAATGAGATAGTGGCCCGACATCAGGAGAGAGTAGTGTTGGTATCGCACCGGGTGGTGAACAAGGTCTTAATCTGCGCCCTGCTGGGGTTGGACAACTCCCATTTCTGGAATATAAGGCAGGATGTCGGCGGTACCACTATTTTTAGCTACCAGGACGGGCGCTTCGTGCTGACCAGACACAATGATACCTCATATTTGAAACCGCTGAAGAAGGCCGAACTGGGTGATTTTTGAGGAGGTGAAGAATGAAAATAAGCGCTCGCAATATGCTAAAAGGGAAGGTAAAGGAGGTCAAGCCCGGCGCCATCAACACCGAGGTGACGGTGGCGCTGGCCGGGGGCAACGAGATAGTGTCGGTCATCACCAAAGCCTCCGCCGACAGGCTGGGGCTGGCTGAAGGTAAGGAGGTCTACGCCGTAATCAAGGCCTCCAACGTGATGATTGCCGTCGATTAAAATCATACCGCTTCTTTCAATATCAACCAGGTCTGCTATAATTAGGCTATGAATAAGCCGCTGCTGGTATTGTTCGACGGCAACGCCCTGCTCCACCGCGCCTTCCACGCTTTGCCCCCCCTCACCCTACGCAAGAGCGGCGAGATGGTCGGGGCCGTTTACGGCTTCGCCCAGATGCTGCTCAAGGTAATCAACGAGCTCAAGCCCAGCCACTACGCCATCGCCTTCGACATGAAGGGGCCCACCTTCCGCCACAAGCTCTTCGACCAGTATAAGATACACCGCCCCGCCACCCCCGAGGAGCTGGTGGGGCAGCTGGGGCGGGTGCGGGAGCTGGTGCAGGCCTTCAACATCCCCATCTTCGAGATGGAGGGCTACGAAGCCGACGACCTACTGGGAACGTTGAGTAATCAAGCCAGCCAAAAAGACGTCGAGACCATCATCGTCACCGGTGACGCCGACGCCATGCAGCTGGTCTCGCCCAAGGTGAAGGTGCTCTACCCCAAGCCGAGAAGGGCCTTCAGCGACACCATGCTCTTCGACGAGGCGGCGGTAAAAGAGAAGTACGGCGTCAAGCCCGAGCAGATTGCTGACCTCAAGGGGCTGGTGGGCGACCCCTCGGACAATATACCTGGAGTTAGCGGAGTCGGCGCCAAGACGGCGGGAAAGCTCATCGGGCAGTTCGGCTCCGTCGAGGGCATCTACGAGCATATAGACAAGGTGGAGCCGGAAAAGCTACGGGCTCTGCTCAAGGAGAACGAGGCCATCGCCCGCCAGAGCAAGGAATTGGCCACTATCGTCAGCGATATGCCCGTTAAGCTGAAGCTGGACGACTGTCGCGTTAGCCAGTACGACCGCAATAAGGTTACCGAGCTACTGCGCGAGCTGGAGTTCGCCAGCCTGCTGCCCAAGCTGCCCCAGCTGGAGGGGGCACCCAGCGTCGAGGCCAAGCCACCGCAAGGGGACTACAAAATCGTCAACAGCGCCGCCGACCTGGATAAGCTGATAAAGCGCCTGACGGCGGCCAAGACATTCGCCTTCGACACCGAGACCACGGGCCTCGACCCGATGTCGGCGCAGCTGGTGGGGATATCGCTCTCGCCGGCGGCGGGGGAGGCATATTACATACCGGTGGGGCACATTGGGCTGGATACGATAGCGCAGCTGCCTCTGGATGAGGTCATCGCCAAAATCAAGCCGATTATGGAAGATAAAAGCTTAGGCAAGCTGGCGCACAACGGCAAGTACGACATGGCGGTGATGGCCGAGCAGGGTATTACCGTGAACAACCTGAGCTTTGATTCCATGGTGGCGGCCTATCTCTTGGGGGAGAAGTCCATGGGCTTAAAAGCCCTCGCCTTCGCCCGACTGGCGGTGGAGATGACGCCCATCAGCGAGCTCATTGGGTCGGGGAAAAAGACCATCCCCATGTCCCAGGTGGAAATCGCCCGCGCCGCCGACTACGCCAGCGCCGACGCCGACATGACCTTCCGGCTGACGGAACTGCTGGAGGCCGACCTTCACCAGCAGGGGCTCTGGAAATTGTTTGCCGAGGTCGAGCTGCCCCTGGTGCCCGTGCTTCTGCACATGGAGCGGAATGGTGTCGCCCTGGACAGCGGCCTGCTAAAGGAGATGTCAGAGCGGCTGGGCGAGCAGCTGAACAAGGTGGAGAAGGAGATATACGATAATGTCGGGCATGAGTTCAACATCAACTCACCGCAGCAGTTGAGCCAGGTATTGTTCCAGGAATTGGGCCTGACGCCCGCCCGCAAGACCAAGGGGGGCTATTCCACGGGGGCTTCGGTGCTGGAGGAGCTGCTCGGCGTACATCCCATCATTGAGCTGATACTGGACTACCGCCAACTGAGCAAGATAAAGTCGACCTATATCGACGCCCTGCCCGGGTTGATTAACCCCAAGACGGGTCGGCTGCACACCAGCTTCAACCAGACACGGACGACCACGGGGAGGCTATCGTCGAGTGAGCCGAACCTGCAGAACATACCCGTGCGGGGGGAGCTGGGCAAAGAGGTGAGAAAGGCCTTTATCGCCCCGGAGGGCTCGCAGCTTCTTTCCGCCGACTACTCGCAGATTGACCTGCGCGCCCTGGCCCACCTTTCCCAGGACAAGAGCCTGACCAGCGCCTTCCGCCACGACGAGGACATCCACAGCGCCACCGCCGCCCAGGTATTCGGGGTGGAGCCGTCCAAAGTGACCGCGGAGATGCGTCGGGTGGCCAAGACGGTGAACTTCGGCGTTATCTACGGCATGAGCGAATACGGGCTGGAGCAGGCCACGGGCTTATCCCGAGAAGAAGCCGCCCAGTTCATTAACGCCTATTTCGAGAAGTATCCTGGGGTAAAGCAATACCTGGAATCGACCAAAGAGGAAGCCCACAAGACGGGATATGTGCAGACAATCTTGGGGCGGCGGCGGGCCATCCCCGAAATCAACGCCCAGAACCGTCAGGTGCGGGAAGCCGCCGAGCGCATGGCCATCAACATGCCCGTGCAGGGCACCTCGGCCGACATCATCAAGGTGGCCATGATTAACCTGGAGCGGGAGATTGAAAAGCGCAAGCTCGCCAGCAAGATGCTGCTGCAGGTGCACGACGAGCTTATCTTCGAGGTGCCTGATGCCGAGCTCGGCGAGATGAAAAAGCTCGTCCCCGAACTGATGACCTCGGCCATGACCTTAACCGTCCCCTTGAAAGCCGCCGTCAAGAGCGGTCCCAACTGGGGGGAGATGGAATAGGGGCTGATGAGCAGGCGCGCTATCGGCATCTACGCCTTTTTCATCGCCCTTTTCGGTGTTTTCTGCTATTTCGCCCACCGCTACGACTACTTTGCCGGCGACCTCAGTATCAGCCAATGGCTGCAGGATTTTGATGCCGCCTGGTTCAAGCCGATGATGCAATACGCTCCCTACATCGTTGGGCTGGGCGTGCTGATTGGACTAAAGCTATGGCTCAGGCCGAGGTGGCGGGCATTTATCTTCACCGCCTCACTGGCCGGCGCCGGACTCATCGCCTGGCTAATAAAGCTGGCGGTAAACCGCCCCCGCCCCCCCGCCGAGCTGGTGCAGATAATGGTGGGCACTCAAGCTACCAGCTTCCCCAGCGGGCATATGGCCATGGCCACCGCCATAGGCGGCTTTATCTTTTATCTGGCGCCGAGATGGGTAAAGACGCCGCTGGCTGCTGGGCTTTTGCAAGCGCTGCTAATCGTGATTATCGCCGCCATCGGCGTATCGCGCCTCTATCTGGGGGCACACTGGCTCAGCGACGTGGTGGGGGGGCTTTTCCTGGGGGGACTGCTGCTCTACCCAGCTATAGTGCTATACAAGAGATACGAGGCGAAGAATGCCTGAACTGCCCGAAGTCGAGACCATCAAGAACGAGCTGGCGCCCCATGTTATCGGGCGTACTATTAAGGGCTTGAGCTTCCCCTGGGAGGGCATCGTGCGCCAGCCTTCTTTGGAAGAATTCTGTAACCGCCTCATCGGGCAGAAGATAACCAGGCTGGGGCGGCGGGGCAAGTATCTTATCTTAAGCCTTTCCGGCGGGCGGGCGTTGATTATCCACCTCAAGATGACGGGCTCGCTCTGGCTCAAAGAGCCCGAAAGATTCGTCAGGGCGATAATCCACTTCGATGACGGCAGCAACATCTATTTCCGCGACCCGCGCAAGTTCGGCATAATGTGGCTTGTCGATGACGAAGAGAGTGTCGGCGTCAAGCTGGGGCCCGAGGCGCTGGGAAATGATTTCACCCCCAAGGTGCTGACGGAGAAGCTGAAGAAGCGCACGGCGCCGATAAAGGCGCTGCTCTGCGACCAGGGCCTTGTCGCCGGCATCGGCAATATGTATGCCGACGAAGCCCTTTTCCTGGCTAAAATCCACCCCATGAGGGCGGGGGGCAGCCTCTCTGAAAAAGAGGTCAAGCGCCTTTACAAGGCGATACGAGAAGTGCTGCGCGCCGGCATCAACGAAAAGGGGGCCAGCACCGACACCTATTTTCGCCCCAGCGGCGAGAAAGGCAGCGCCCACTCTCAGTTCCGGGTGGCGCACCGGCGGGGGGAAAACTGCCCCGTCTGCGGCACGCCTTTAGAGCGCATCGTGGTGCGCAACCGGGGGAGCTATTTCTGCCCTAACTGCCAGAAGCCCTAATCATCCCAGAGACGGAAGGGCGGGTATTCGTCGGTCATCAGCGAGGCGTAGGCGATAACCCGGTAGCTCCAGCGGTTGATGCCCACCACCAGCTTGAAGATATCCTTGTGGTATTTGCCGGTAAAGAGCAGGGCTATGGCGGCAATTAGCACCAAAACCGAATTCAGCCCGCCGCCACCGCCACGTCCCCCCTGGCCTCCCTGAAAGGCGCCGACGACAGCGTAGTGGGGAATGGCCAGCAGCCACCATTTAATCAGCACCAGCCCGCGGGATAGCTTCCTGGGGTATTTGATTTCCAGGTCGGCGGGGTAGTCTTTGGCCGGATCCAGCGAGAAGGGCGGGTATTTGTCCGTGCCCAGAACCTGGTAACTGTAAAAGCCCACCCGCCAGCTCCAGCGCAGCACCCCGGCATTGAAGTCGAAAAGCCCGCGCGGGTATTTCCCCGTGAACAGAATCGCGAAAAAGGCGACGATGCAAACGCAAACGAAGGCCACCGTTAGACATGCCAGCACAATGTAGTGGGGAAGCGCCAGCAGCCACTTGAGCAGCCACCAACCCTGCGACGGGGGTACGCTAAGGTCACCCTCGACCGAAACCGGATAAACCTTTGGTTTTGCCATGCTTTATCCTCCTTAATCTTTTCGAGCCTTATAGAAATTTACTATGACGGATAGCCATAGTCAATAGTTTTTTTAGATGACCCCCTGCTCTTTAAGACTATTCATTTCATCTTTAGTCAACCCCAAAAGCTCACCGTAGACATATTCGTTGTCCTGGCCGGGGAGCGGGGCGGGGCGATAGCTAGGCGGGCTATCGGAGAGCCGGATTGGATTAGCGTCGGCTATGGTCTTACCCAGTTGGGGGTGGTCAAGCTCAATAAAAAAGCCGCGCTCTTTGAGCTGGGGGTCTTTGGCTAAATCGCGGGCATCCTGGACGACGCCAGCGGCCACGCCCTGCTTCTGGAGCCAAGCCATAACCTCTTCGGCGGAGTGCTTTTGCGTCCACTCCCCTATCAAGGAGTCCAGCGCCTTTTTATTCTCAAGGCGAGCGGCTAGAGTAGCGAACCTCTTTTCTGAAGCCCATGAAGGGTTGCCCAAAGCCTTCTTAATTCCCCACCACTCCTCCTCGGTGGCGACGCTGAGAGCACACCAGCGGTCATCTCCCCGGCAGCGATAGACACCGGAGAATGCCGACTCTCCGGAGGGAACAAAGGCGTCGCCGAGCAGGCTGACCATCGCCTCCACCTGGGAGATATCGATATGCTGCCCCTCGCCCGTGTGCTGCCTTTTTTCGAGAGCGCCGAGCAGCGCTAGACAGGCGAAGAGGGCGGCGACGTGGTCAGCATAAGCCGTGCCCGGGCCTAAGGGTTGACCGCCGGGATAAGCGGTGAGGTGGGTCAGGCCCGAAAAGGCCTGGACGGTAGGGCCGAAGCCCGTATAGTCTTTTTGGGGACCGGTATTACCCATCGTGGAAAGACTGAGCATGATTATATCGGGCCTTATTTTCTTGAGATTTTCGTAGTCAAGGCCCCAGTTGGCCATGACGCGGGGGGTAAAGTTCTCCACGACGGCGTCGCTCAAAGTCACCAGTTTTTTGGCGATAGCGATGCCCTCTGGTTTGTTCAAGTTCAGGGTAATTCCCCGCTTGTTGCGGTTCCAGGTTTTGTCATAGCCGAGGGCGAAGGCGCTTTCTTCTTGGGGGAGTAGGGGCTGGACTTTGACGACCTCGGCGCCAAAGTCGGCCAGGATGCGGGTGGCGTAGGGGCCGGCCAGCACCCAGGAAAAGTCTAAGATTTTTATTCCTTGAAAAATTGGGGCAGTCATCTCTTGCTTTTTCCCCCTTTAGGTTTCTTGGGGGCAACTCTCCCTCCGTAAAACCCTTCCTTACATGAACGCAATATCTTTTCCTTTTCTTCCTCAGTATATTCAAGAAAAAAGCTCCTAAATTCTAACATCGCAAATGGACCTTCAACAATGAAGAACTTACCCCTAGTTGCAAAGAATAATGGATTAATATCACGACGTACAACATCTGCAAACCAGTTGGCTGCCTTGGTAGCCTCTCGGATATGATTTTCGCAATTTTCATGCCACTTACCGTATTCGGCAGATAACTCATCGTATAACTTAGGATTCCACTCAGGTATGTGATAAAACTTAACTTCCACCAGTCTTTCCGCTTCTCCTTTATCTATTTCACAATGTTCACAAAAAGTATTAATGGCCTCGTGCAGTTCATAAACTAGTTTCTTTAGTGAACATTCCAACTCGGGTAGAGTGTTTGGCCATATTGCACCAAGTATTTTATTGTGAAACTCAAAGATTCTTCCTGGTGCATCTTTATCCCATACCATATATGTGGACACCGTATGACTAGCCCACTTGTCCCAACTATCAAGCTGGCATGCTTCAACCGTAGCATCTATTAAGTCCGCATAAATTACATCTTGTGCAGTTTTGCGCTTATCTTTACTTTCAGAAAGAGTGGATTCAACCCACAATTCATGCTGGTCTTTCATGAGGTGCAGCTTTTCTACTGGATAACCTTCAGGGTTATTATCAACGATTGTGTGATGAGTAGGACAGAGGAGAATGAGATTAAAGTAAGAGTTCCGTTCATCTTTAGTTAGAGGACTTTTTCCCCTTGGAGCACTCTTGTTTTCTCCAACAATATGAGCTTGCTCCCCTAAAGGAAAACTGTCGGAAGCCAATTTCTTGTCCTGCGTGAGTTTGATTCGACAATCAGGGAATGAACACCTGCCCGCTGCCCTAGCCCATAGTAACTTTATATCCCTCTGTGATATAGACATATCTCCCCTCCCCAATTTTAGTTCATTTCCTCAGCTTTAAATCAATCTTCATACTACCCGCCAATTTGTTAATCGCCGCCCTGACCAGCCTGGCCTTCTCCTTAACATCAGCGACTTCGGGCATCTCGGCCTCGGCTTCAGCCAGCGCCTCCCTTAGCTTATCCAGTGGTAAAAGCTGACAGGCGGTGCAGTAGAAACTCTTGGAACGACCCTCGTCATAGTTATCAATAAGGTACTCAAGGAACTCCTGCTTCTCTATCTCCTGCCGGGCAAACTCCTCAATACCGCTCTCACGGATAAAGCCCAGGTTAGCCGGGACTGGCCTATATGAAATAAAGGAATCATGAGATTTAGCCGCCTCCAGAACCCTGGCCAGCCTTTCACAATCGGCCCAATCGGTACATTGGGCGCAGGTCTCCAGCTTTCTCTGCTTAACGCAGCAGGTGATAAAGCCGCACGACGGGTGTTTCTGCCCAAAGTCCGGCCCGCCGCAACCGGGGCACCTCGATGGGCCCTCAGTATGGTACCGGGGACAAAGGCCGCAGTTAAGACCACAGGCACCGACTATCGGATACTTCTTGAGCGGATAATCCATTATTTCCCTCTCCCCTTTTCGTCCCTTAACATCGCCCACATTTTAGCCCCGCTGCCGGGGAGCTTGTATTTCTTCCCCTGAAGTTCTACATCAACCCAAAAGTTACGCGCCTTGAGCTGGGGGTTGGCCAGGAGGTCGGACACAGAAGCGACCTCGGCCCAGGGGAAGCGCATCGCCTGCCCCCTTTCCACCAGCTCGGCCCTGGTATGAGTGTTAGTCCAGCGCTCTAAAACCTCGATGATATGGTCGAGGTGTTTCAAACGATAGTCTCGGGAAAGCCACTTCTTATCGGTCAGATCCTCGGCCATGCCCTCAGAGTCCAGCCACTCCACCAGCGTTGGCCACTGGTAGAACATGGAGAGCAGGACGTAGCCGTCTTGGCAGGCAAAAGCGCGGAACATGCCGCGGCCGTGGAGGCTACCCTGACGTTGGACGACCGTGCCCTCGTAAAAATAGCGTACCATCACCTGGTCAAGGCTGGCGGCAACGCACTCCTGCAAGGAGATGTCAATATGCTGCCCTTTTCCAGAAGCATGGCGGCGATAGAGCGCCAGCAGGATACCGATGGCGGCGAAAAGGGAGGCCAGGTAGTAGCTTTGGTTGCCGAAGGTTTTAAGGGGCGGTTTTTCGGGCTCGCCGTTGACGTAGAGCTGCCCGCCCATGGCGCTGGCAACGAGGTCGTCGGTCTTGTAGTCACGGTAGGGGCCGTCTTGGCCGAAGGGGGTTATAGAAGCCATGATAAGGCGGGGGTTTATTTGAGCAAGCTGAGAATAGCCCAGGCCCAGAGTCTCTAAATAACCTGGGGGGTGGCTTTCCACCAGGACGTCGGCTTTTTCAATCAGACCCTGAAATAGCCCATGACACCCCTTGGCTTCTATATTCAGCGTTACCGACTTCTTAGCTAAATTCTCCCAACGAAAAGGGGATTCCGCTTTCTCGATACGGATGACCTCTGCCCCCATATCGGCCAGAAGGCGGCCGCATAGTAACGCCTTTTCGTCGGTGAGGTCGAGGACACGGTAGCCAGATAGGGCACCTTGCCTGTTCATAGCCTTGATAATGCGGCGGCGATGCGCTTCATAGAGCGCTCACGGCCTAAAACCGCCATCGTGTCAAAGAGGGGCGGGGCGGCGGTCTGGCCGGTAACGGCCAACCGGAGCACGCCGAAGAGCTGGCCTGTCTTTAATCCCAGCTCGGGCGCCAGGGGGCGGAGGACACCTTCCAGGGAATCGGCATCGAAGGTTTTTAATGGTTTTAGCCTCTCCTGCGCCGCCTCTAGCGCCCTGATGGTGGCGTCCTTATCCATCTTCTTGCCGATTAGCATCTGGGCGTCGTAGTCAAGCTCCTCGACGAAGAAGAAGCGGGTCAGCTCGACCACCTCGAGCAGCGTCTTGGCGCGCTCCTGAACCAGGGGCAGGACCTTTCTGACATAGTCCTCGTCCTCGATTAAAGCCTTGCCAGCGTCGATATCGTCCATCAGGAAAGGCTGCACCGCCTCAAAGAACTCCTCGGCACTGAGGCTGCGGATGTAGACGCCGTTCATCCAGTCCAGCTTTTCGCGGTTAAAGATGGCCCCCGTCTTACCGATTCTCTCCAGCGAGAAGTTGTCTACCAGCGCCTGGCGGGGGATAATCTCGGTCCTATCGTCCAGCGACCAACCGATTAAGGCCAGGAAGTTGAACATGGTCTGGGCTAGATAGCCCTGGTCGCGGTAGTCGAGCAGGGAGACGTCGCCGTGCCGCTTGCTCAGCTTGGCGCGGTCGGGGCCCAGTATCATGGGGTGATGAACGAACTCGGGCGGTTCAAGCTTAAGCGCTTTGTAGAGCAGGAGGTGGCGGGGGGTGCTCGATACCCACTCCTCGGCGCGGATGACGTGGCTTATCTTCATGGCGCTGTCGTCGACGACGTTGGCCAGGTGGTAGGTGGGGTAGCTGTCCGACTTTAGCAAAACGAAGTCGTCGAGGGTACTATTCTCGAAGACGACGTCGCCGTAGATTAAATCCTTAAAGCGGGTCTGCCCTTCCAGCGGCACCTTGAAGCGCACCACGGGCACGATGCCCTCGGCTTCCTTTTCGGTACGCTCTTCGGGAGTCAAATCGCGGCAGTGGCGGTCGTAGCCGGGGGGCTGCTTGCGTTTTACCTGCTCGGCGCGCATGGCCTCAAGGCGCTCGGGGGAGCAGTAGCAGTAGTAGGCGTCCCCCTGGGCGATGAGCTTCTCGGCAGCCTCTTTGTATAGTTGCAGTCTTTGTGACTGGTAGTAGGGACCGTAGTCGCCGCCCACGTCGGGGCCTTCGTCCCAGTAAAGCTCCAGCCAGCGCAGTGAATCCAGTATCCCCTTCTCCGCCCCCTCCACCTTACGGGCGATGTCGGTATCCTCGATGCGGACGATGAACCTGCCGCCGTAGCGGCGGGCGAAGAGCCAGTTAAACAAAGCCGTGCGGATATTGCCCACGTGGGGGTAACCGGTGGGGCTGGGGGCAAAGCGGACCCGGACTGGTTTGGTCATTTAGTCTTTCCTTTAAGCGCCTTTAGTTCTCTTTCCAGCTTTCTAAACTTCCTTACCGCCCAGACAACGAAGGCGATGACCATGAGGCTGAAAACGGTCAGCGCCAGCAGGATAATCTGGAAGCCGAGGTCGGGGTCGTCGCGCCAGACCAGATAGCCCACCAGCACCCCACCGATAACGGGATTGATGACAGCCAGTATGAAGCCGAAGATGGCCAGGATAGACATTTTTGCCTCCTTTTTCGGCGATATTTTTACCCATTCTACCACCCCACCCACTAATATTCTAGAGTTGAGTTTTTATCACCCTCACCCCCTGTATCCCCCTCTCCCTCGCAGGGAGAGGGGGATGGTTTTTTTCAGGAGAGGGGGCTGCGCCCCCTCTTAAGCTCCCCCGCTTGGGGGGAGAGAAGTATATAGAGGTGACACCTCTATAGGGTGGGTATTGGGTGGGAAGAAAAACCTGGGGGTGGGGGGATTAAGAAATAGCTTCCAGCGCCTGTTTCAAGTCGGGGGGCAATTCTGACTCAAACTCCACATACTCCCCACTGGAGGGGAGCCTAAAGCCCAAACGGGAGGCGTGGAGGAACTGCCTCGATAGACGTGGCGACTTCACACCATAGACCTTATCCCCCACCACGGGAAAACCTATCGCCGCCAGGTGCACCCGAATCTGGTGGGTGCGGCCTGTCTCGGGCATAACCTCAAGCAAAGTGTAGTTGCCGATGTATTTAACCACGCGGTAGTCAGTGCGCGCCTCCCGGCCCTCAGCCACCACCGCCATCTTCTGGCGGTGGCGTGGGTCGCGGCCGATGTCGGCCTCGATAACGCCTTCTTCGGGCTCTAAACTACCCTTGACCAGCGCCAGATAGGCCTTGGTCACGGAGTGGGACTTGAACTGTTTAGAGAGATTGGCTTGAGCCGCGCTGTTCTTAGCCACTAGCATTACCCCGGAGGTGTCTTTGTCCAACCGGTGGACGACCCCGGGGCGCAGTGAATCGCCGATGTCGGCCAGGTGGGGGAAGTGGGCCAGGATGGCGTTGACCAGGGTGTGAGCGGGGTGGCCCGGGGCGGGGTGGACGGTAAGACCCGTGGGCTTATCCACGACGAGGAGGTCGTCGTCCTCGTAGATAATCTTTAAGGGAATGGCCTCGGGCTTCAGCTCCTGGGGCGGGGTGGGGGGAATGATGATGTCAATCCTGTCGCCAAGACTCAGCCTGAGACCGGGCTTGGCCGATTTGCCGTTGACGGTGATATCGCCCGCGGCAATGAGCCTCTGCACCTGGCTGCGGGAAAGCTGGGGAACTTGAGCACAGACGTACCTGTCGAGACGGGCTCCCTCATCAGCGGTAAGGCGGTATGACTTGTCCATGACTTCTCACGATTTTTCTGGCTTTATTATCATGAGCAACAGGGAGTAAGCTAGGAGAATGGTGCCCACCACCAGCGACGCATCGGCAATGTTCCATGAGGGCCACCAGCCGACGCTGATGAAGTCGGTAACGCCGACGAAGCGCGATGGGTCAATGAGATTGGCTACCCTCTCGATGAGGTTGCCGATGATGCCGCCAAAGATTAAGCCCAGCCCCACCCAGCCCAGGCGGCCAGCGAAGAGGGGGTAGCGGCGGTGAGCCCAGAGGACATAGAAGAGCACCAAGACAATAACGATGCTGGCGACTATGGCTATGGCGAAGGCATGTCCCTGAAATAAGCCGAAGGCAGAGCCAGTATTCTTGCTGCGGACGATACTAAAGATTCCCGCCTTCCACAGCACCTCGCCGACATCCAGAGTGGACCTTATCCACAGCTTAGTGAGCTGGTCGGCAACCAGCACACCGAAGGCAATCAGGAAAAAGACCAGCCGCCAACGCCTGTCCCGGGGATTACTTACCTTTGCCCTCCTTTGCCAGGCGCGCTTTACATTCCAGGCAGAGGCTGGCCTGGGGCAGCGCCTCCAGACGCTCTGGGGATATCGGCTTGCCGCAGTTATCGCACAAGCCGTAGGTCCCGTCTTTGAACTTCTGCAGGGCGTGCTCCACATCGGCCAGCTGTTCTCTGATCCTCTTTTCCAGGGTCAGCCGCCTTTCCAGCTCGAAGCTCTCGGTAGCCTCCTCCTCCCGTTTGCCGAAGGGGCTGCCTTCACGCCGCTCGTCAGCCGGACGGACGGTGGATTTAAGCTGCTCCAATTCACCATTAAGCCGCTTCTGCTCGCTTTCCAGGCGGGCGCGCAGCAAATTGAAGCCTACATTCGTTTTTTCCGTCTTCTTCTTCATCTTTCCCTCCCCCTGCTCGCCTACGCTGGCAGGCAAGCTTCTGTGGTTGACGATTTTGCGCGAAAGCAGATTGAGCAGAAGGACGAGCGCTATCCGCCAAAGGCTTATAGCGCTACTATACCTCAAGTGTATCTCAATTATTCTGTTTGGTCAATGCCCCCAGACACATTTTTAGGATTTTCCCTCATTTTCTACCATTACCCTGAGATTTGCCGAAGGTCTTCCACCCCACCCCATTCAAGGTAGAAAGGGGGCGTAGCCCCCTTTCAAACCCCACGAAAGGGGTGGAATGGGATATCCCCCAATAAGAGATATATAAGGGTCTAACCCTTGTAGGGTGGGTATTGGGTGGGAAAATTCTAGCTACGCACAACAAGGTGGGGTGGTGAGGAAACCAGGACTTGACAACCGTGATAAAATTATAGATACAAATGATAATCTTTTTCATTTGTAGCTTAAGATGAGACTCAGCGAAAAGAAGATAACCGCCACCTTAAAACACAATGGCTACAAGCTCACCCCGCAGCGCCGCGCCGTAATAGCCGCCATCGCCACCAGCCCCGACCACCTCACTCCCGCCGCCCTTCACCAGAAGGTGCGGCAGGACCACCCTACCATCGGGCTGGTGACCGTCTACCGCACCCTAGAGATAATGGCCAAGCTGGAGCTTATCTGCGAGCTGCACGCGGGGGGAAGCTGCCGCAGCTACACCACCGCCGCCCCGGGGCACCACCACCTTATCTGCGCTGAATGCGGCGAGGTTATCGACTTCAGCGGCTATCACCTCACCGAGCTGGAGGAAAGGCTCCGCCGGGAGACCGGCTTCGAGATAGATGGGCACCTGCTCGAGTTCATCGGGCGCTGCCAGAACTGCCGGCAAGATGCTTAGAAGGATACTGCACGAGCTTAGAGCCCACGTCCCCTTCACCGCCATGGGGGCGGTGACCGGTATTATCATTATGGTCATCATCCTGGTTACCGATGTCCCCGCCTCTATTTCCGAGGCCGTTTTCTATACCCTGCACCCTCTGCACATCGTCCTCAGCGCCCTGGTGACCACCGCTATGTACCGGCGCTACAGCCAGGGGCGGCTCTGGGCAGCTATTTTAATCGGCTACTTCGGCTCGGTGGGCATCGCCACCTTAAGCGACGCCATAATTCCCTTCGTCGAGGGGAGCACGCTGAGCATTGATATCGGCTTCCACCTGCCCTTTATCGAGACCGAGACCTTCCCCTATCTTAACATACCCACCTGGATAGTGATAAACGCGGCGGCGGCCATCGGCATCGCCATCGGCTACTGGAAGCAGGTCACCAAAGTCCCCCACACGGGGCACGTGCTCTTAAGCACCTGGGCCTCGCTTTTCTACTTCACCGCCTTCGGCACCGCTTCCTGGATGCCGCTGCTGCCCCTGATTTTCGTCTTCCTCTTCCTGGCCGTCTGGCTGCCTTGCTGCCTGAGCGACATCGTCTTTCCGCTCTTGTTCATCAGGAAGGTTGCCGACGGGCAGGAGATGGCCTATACTAGTCACCACCACTAAGGGGTGAAAATGGGACTCCGCATCACCACCTTGAGCGAGAATACGGCGGGCAGGGACGGCTTCCTGGGGGAGTGGGGAGTAAGCTTCCTGGTGGAGAGCGACGACACCAAGGTCCTCTACGACACGGGGCAGAGCTTTTCCACCACCCACAACGCCAGGCTGCTGGGCGTTGATTTTAACCAGGTCGAAAAGATCGTCTTGAGCCACGGCCACTTCGACCACACCGGGGGGCTCAAGGGCGTCCTGAGCGAGATAGCTAAGGAGATTGAGGTAATTGCCCACCCCGACATCTGGCAGGCCAAATACAACCGCCAGGGCGAAGAGCCGAGGTACATCGGCATCCCCTTTTCCCGCGGCGAGCTGGAGGACCTGGGCGCTAGATTCAACCTTACCTCGGAGCCGGTGGCCATAAGCGACTCAATAATGACCAGCGGCGAGGTGCCCATGGTGACCGACTACGAGGAGATAGAAGCCTTCCTGGCGGTTAAGGAAAACGGGAATTTCAAGCCCGACGTCTTCCGGGACGACCAGGCGCTTATAATAAAGACCAAACCAGGACTGGTGGTTGTTCTGGGCTGCGCCCACCGCGGTATCATCAATACCCTCTACCACGCCCAGAAGATTAGCGGCGTAAAAAAGATAGACACCGTTATCGGCGGCTGCCACCTGATGAACTCGAGCGAGGAACGAATCTGGCGGACGGTGGCTGACCTCAAGGAACTGGGGGTGGGGAGGCTGGGGGTCTGCCACTGCACGGGGCTGGCGGCCTCGGTGGTACTAGCCCAGGAATTCGGCGAGCGGTTCTTACAGAACAACGCGGGCACCGTGCTGACCCTATGGCCAGAGCCTGCCGGCAATTAACAAAATAACCCTTGACAAAGTCCGAGGGGTTATCTACACTTCAAAACAGACGGTAATAGAGGTCCCCGAAGCCAAACACCCCTTACCGCTTCATTAACATTAGAACGCCAGCGTTATCAGCTAAAGGAAGGGGGTGATAGGTTCGAGCGTTTATTATAACTACATTAGTGAAACAAGGAGAGACGGATGAATAAGAATCTATGGTTAATTCCCCTAGCCATCTTGTTGGTCGTCAGCGTGATGGCGGTTGGCTGCACCAAGGGCGAGGAGGAAAGGGACTCAATCGTATTCGGGCAGGCGGTTTCCTTAAGCGGCATGCTGGCCGCCGGTAACGCCGTCGCCAGTACTCCTTACTACGATTTATGGGTCCACGATGTCAACGCCGAGGGCGGTATCTACATAGAGGAGCTTGGTCAGCGATTACCCGTCGAACTGCTTATCTATGACGATGGCTCCGACATTGGCAACATGACCCTGTTACTGGAAAAACTGATAACCGAGGATGAGGTTGATTTCATCCTACCCCCATGGAGCACGGCCATGCTCTTTGCCGCCGCTTCCATCGCCGATAAATACGATTACATACTAATCGGCGGCGCCGGCGGCGCGGCGAGCCTGAAGGAAATGCAGCTGCCCTACTTCTTCCAAGTGCTGAACTTCTCCGACACCCAGGTGCCCACCCTAGCCGATATCCTGGTGGAACTGGGCGTACAGCGGGTGGGCATAATCTTTATCAGCGACCTTCACGGCGTAGAGTACTCGGGGGCGGCGACTCCTGAGTTCGCCACCCGCGGGCTCGATGTCGTCATGGTGAAGAGCTATCCGCCTACTGTCAGCGACGTATCACTGATGCTGAAAGAGGCCCAGTCGCTCGAAGCCGACGCCCTCATCTGTTTCAGCTACCCCGATGACAGCATGCTCATCACCGGCACGGCGATCTCGCTGGGCGCAGACTTCGACGTCTTCTACCTCAGTGTCTGCCCAGCTTTCACCTTCTATTATGGTGCCTTCGGGCCTCTAACTGAGGGCGTAATGGGCGGGGGTGCCTGGAACGAGAAAAGCTCGCCAGAAGCCGCCGCTTTCTCCGCTCACTACACGGAGGTGACCGGAGAGCCAATGGGCAACTATTGGGGCTCGATCTATTTCTACTCGTCGATGCAACACCTGCAACAGGCGATAGAGGAAGCGGGCACCCTGGACCAGGCGGTCATCAGAGACCTCCTCGCCACGCGGACCTACCAAACGGCCCTGGGCGCCTTTGCCTACGACGAGAGGCAAATCTTTTCAGCTAACCATCCCGGTGAGATAGGCCAGTGGCAAAACGGTATCTTCGAGGTTATTGACCCCGGCGCCAAGCGCACCGCACCGCCTATACTGAAACCGGCCTGGCCGACGGAATAGCTCTAACGAAAACAAACGAACCGGTTGTTAACTTTGGCAGGCGGCTCCGAAATACGGAGCCGCCTGTGGGGAGTTGTCTTTGAACCTCTCAGTGCAACTGGCGCCTAGGAACAAAAAAGGCCTGGCCTTGGCCAACCCGGTAATGACGGCCTCGGGGACCTTCGGCTGGGGCACCGAGTACGAGCACCTCTTTGATATTCAGAAGCTGGGGGCCATCGTCGTTAAGGGGACTACGCTCAAGCCCAGAGAGGGCAACCCCCAGCCGAGGCTGGGGGAAACGCCCTGCGGCGTGCTCAACGCCATTGGGATGCAGAATATCGGTGTCGAAGCCGTCACCAAGGAAAAGGCGCCTATCTGGGCGGGGTGGCGGGTGCCCGTCATCGTTAATATCTTGGGCGAGACCGTCGAGGAGTATGCCGAGTTGGCCCGAAGGCTGGAGGTAGTGGCTGGTATCAGCGGCCTCGAGGTCAACATCGGCTGCCCCAACGTCGAAGCCGGAGGCGCCGAGTTCGGCGCCGAACCCAAGCCAGCCGCTAAAGTTACCGCGGCGGTTAGGCAGGCGACATCGCTACCGCTAATGGTCAAGCTGACCCCCAACACGGGGGACATCGTCGCCGTAGCCCAAGCCGTGGCTGAAGCCGGCGCCGACGCTATTTCACTAATCAACACCCTTAAGGGCGTGGCTGTTGATATATCGAAACGCCGACCTTTACTGGGTAATGTCAGCGGGGGCCTATCGGGGCCAGCGATAAAGCCTGTCGCCCTCTACATGGTCTACGAGGTGGCTGGCGCCGTCAGCGTGCCCGTAGTGGGCATCGGTGGTATTTCCAGCGCCAGCGACGCCCTGGAGTTTATTATGGCCGGAGCCAGCGCTGTCCAGGTGGGTACGGCCAACTTTTCTAACCCCAAAGCCCCACTTGAGGTGCTGGAAGGCATCGAGGGGTTCATGACCCAAGAGAGGGTCAAGGATATCACCGAGCTTATCGGGACCGCCAGGGGCTAGTAGTAATAGTAGTCGTCATACCTTCGGCGCATCTTGACAATGAAGGCGACGATCACAACCACTAAGGCCGCTATAGCCAGCCCTACTATCGTCCAGATAACTGCGCCGGAGAGCCCAGTCCCAGTCGAGGGTGCTTTCGCTTCACTGACCGTATCCCTGACCGTAAACGAGCCCTCAAGACCGTTAACCCCCACCGAATAGGTGCCGGCCTCATCGCCGGACATGGTAAAGCTCACCTCCTGGCTGCCGCCAGCCAGGGTTAGTTCTGTCGTTTCCACCACCACCCCGTTTATAGTGAGGGCAACGCTGTAGCTGCCTTCCAGCTCGCCTGTGTTGGTCACCAGGGCGCTTACCGTCACCGCTTCGCCGCTATAAGTCTCCAGGGGCGAGATATTAAGCTCGCTGATAGCGAAGGCAGCGGGCGTTGGCGTGTGTACGGGGGCAATCACGGCGAAGGTGCTTAGGTGATTGAGCCGGGTGGAAACGGTATGTCTCCTCGTATCGACCCCCGACGTCAGAACCAGCCACTGGCCGGCTTCCTCGTCATAGTAGCCCAGAAACAGGTCATCTTCGTCTACATCTGGGGGGATTTCGTCGGGGTCATAGCTGAAGTTCATGGTGATCAGTCGGTCGAAGAGTGCCCCGTGGGGTCCCAGCTCGTAGGTCGACCCGACGATACAGGCATCGGGGGGCGGGGGCGGGGGCGCATCGGCAATAGCCAGGTCTATATCGAAGAGCGGGGCGCCCTCACTATCCCGGACAACAGTGCCCTCCGGAAAAACGATCTGTAGCCTTTCATCCTCGGAGACAATCTCTTCGGGGAAGAATTGGGCGGTTATGGTGGTTTCGGCAACTATGGTTACATCCGTCGGGTTTTCGTCACCGCTCAGGCTTCCGCTCCAGCCGACGAAATAATAGCCATCGGCAGGTTCCGCCCTAAGAAAGACTTGCTCGCCCTCCTCGATGAGACGAACGAAGGGGTAAGAGCCCGGAAGCTGTCCTCCTATCTCGACATCGCCACCGCTATCGGGGCTGACATAGACACGGAAAATATCGGCCGGGCCGGGCGTGCTGCCACAGCAACCGGCTCCGGCGGGGACAGCCGTTAAGGACAACGCCAGTACGGGCAGCAGCACCGCCAGTACCAGCCAGGGTAAGGCATTTTTGCTCAGCTTCATCTTCATCAGTTCCACCTCTACTTGGTTTATATAACTACATTCTACATGGTTGCACGTTTAAAATTCAAATTTTGTCAAGGGAGTCCAGTATTATTAGCCGTGGTCTCGGCGCACTGAGACAATGGAGGCAATAACGGCCGAAGCCACTAAGGCCGCTAAAGCCAGCCCTAAAATCGCCCAGATAACCGCGCCGGGGAGCGCTATCGGTAAGAGAGGTGCCTCCAAGACCACAAACGAGCTCTCAAGGCCGTTAACCTCCACCGAGTAACTGCCGGCTTCATCGCCAGCCGTGCAAAAGACTACCGTCTGGCTGCCGCCAGCCATGGTTACTTCTCTGGCTTCGATTACTATTCCGTCCAGTTTGAGATTAAGGGTGTAGCTGCCTTCCATCTCACCCGTATTGGTCACCAGGACGCTTACCGTCACCGTCTCGTCGATTTCGGCCTCCAGCGGCGAGATATTAAGCGCGCTGATGGCGAAGGCAGCGGGCAGTGGCGGGGGGTTGGGGGCAATCACGGCGAAGGTGCTCAGGTGGTCAATCGGGGCGGTAATGGTGTCATTGGCCATATCGACCGCCGACGGTAAAACCAGCCATTGGGCGGCTTCACCATCGTAGTAGCCCAAGGTCAGCTCTTCCTCAGCTACCCGGGGAGGGATTTCATCAGTGCTATAGCTGAAGCTCAGGCTAACCGGCTGGTCGAAGTTCGCTCCGTGGGGTCCCAGCTCATAGGGCAGCCCGACGATTTCAGCCTCGGGGGGTGGAGGCAACAATGTCTCATCAACAGCAATTTCCAGACTGGCGAGAGGGGTGCCGTCTCCATCCTGGACAACGGTGCCCACCGGAAAAACGAGATGAAGCCTGTTGTCCTCGGAGGCAATCTCCTTCGGGAAAAAATGGGCGATGACTGTCTTGTCAGCCGTCATCCTTACGTATACCGGGCTCTCATTGCTGCTCAGGTCTCCGCTCCAGCCGACAAAGTAATAGCCATCGGCGGGCAAGGCTTCAAGAGAGACGATTTCGTTCTGCACCACGGTACGGCTAAAGGGATAGGAGAGGGGCAACTGTTTCTCTACCTCGACATCGCCGCCCGGGCTGACTTCAACGTGGATGG
This sequence comes from Dehalococcoidales bacterium, assembly GCA_034419075.1. GTDB lineage: Bacteria > Chloroflexota > Dehalococcoidia > Dehalococcoidales > BS750m-G39 > E44-bin88. Next base: position 49,305 of record DAOULR010000009.1, read on the forward strand.
TCTTGGTTGTGAGGAAAGGAGGAGATGGAGTACCACCTTCCTCGCAGGGGCAGCCGGCGCTAGCCACACCCGCCGTTGAGGACAGCGCCAGCAAGGGCAGCACCAGCGCCAGAACCAGCCAGGGCAGGGCGACTTTGGACAGCCTTAGGTTCATATAGCCATATTTTACCCCGCGGGTGGCCAGGATACAAATTGGGCTTAATGTCTGCATCTTCCTGCAGGGGGGTGTCTCTGCAATCGGGGGTATTGACAAAGGACGGGTTAGGTGTTAGCTTTTTGCCGAATGAACGTATAGAACCCGCTCGTGCGGCGCCGGTTCGGTGGAAGGAGATGTTTAAATGTTACCGAAAGTCTTTATCGTCATCGTCCTGATTACTCTGATGGCGGTGCCGCTGGCGGCCTGCCAGGGACCCCAAGCACCAGCACCACCACCAGGGCCACCATCCCCAGAGGGGCCAGAGGGACCGGAAACCATAACCTTCCCCGATGATAACCTTGAGGCTGCTGTAAGGGATGCCCTCGGCAAATCGGCGGGCGAAGAAATAACAGCTACGGAACTGGCTACCCTTACCACATTGATGGCCCATAGCAGAGATATCACCGACCTATCCGGCCTGGAATACTGCACCGGCCTGACCGAGCTCTACCTTTTTCTGAACCAGATAACTGATATTTCCTCGCTTTCCAGCCTCACTAACTTGACTTTAATCGACCTTAGCCATAACCAGATAAGCGACCTCTCCCCCCTGGCCAACCTCACCAGTCTGACTGAGCTCAGGCTTCAGACTAACCAGATAACTGACCTTTCCCCGCTGGCTAACCTCACCGGCCTGACTGAGCTCAGCTTTTTTGAGAACCAGGTAAGCGACATTTCCCCGCTGGCCAACCTCACCGGCCTGACTGAGCTTTTCTTTGACAATAACCAGATAAGCGACATCTCGCCTCTTTACAACCTTACCGACCTGACCATACTCTACATCCACGAGAACCAGATAAGCGACATTTCATCCCTAGCCAACCTCGTCAATCTGATGGTGCTCTACCTTGACGGGAACCAGATAAGCGACATCTTGCCACTGGTGGAGAACGGCGGACTGGGCGAAGGCGATGCGGTAAGTCTTAAAAACAACAACCTGGACCTTAGCGAAGGCTCGATTGACATGGGGAATATCAGGGCCTTGGAGGACAGGGGGGTAATGGTTTACTACGAGTAGCTATCGCCATCGTTTACTTTCCCCCAGTTTGCTTATATCTGCCCCTCTCAGGTATAATTTATCTTGGGTGCGATTAAAACCCTCTAAAAACGACAATCTCAGCCGCGACCAAGCGTCCGCGGCCAATCTTTCAGGAGGATAGCAGTGGAAAAGGATAGTTTTGCCCAATTCAGCGGCTCGGAGGACTACGTTACCTCGGAACCGCTGGAGAACGCGGTCAACGTAGCCATTGCCCTGGGGCGGCCTTTGCTAATCAGGGGGGAGGCGGGGACGGGAAAGACCCTGCTCGCCCACAGCATCGCCCAGGGGCTGAATAAAAAATTAATTACCTGGAACGTCAAATCGACGACCAAGGCCCAGGAAGGGCTTTACGTATACGATACCGTGCAAAGGCTCAACGACAGCCGTTTCGGCGATAAAGATATCTCCGACATCAAGCAGTACATCAAGCTGGGCAAGCTGGGGCAGGCCTTCAGCTCACCGGAGCAGGTGGTCCTGCTCATTGACGAGGTGGACAAGGCCGACATCGAGTTCCCCAACGACCTACTCAACGAGCTCGACGAGATGAGCTTTTATATTCCGGAGACCAACGAGACCATCAGCGCCATCCACCGCCCCATAACCGTTATCACCAGCAACGCCGAAAAAGAGCTACCCGATGCCTTCCTGCGGCGCTGTATCTTCCACTACATCGAGTTCCCCACCCCCGAACTGATGGAGGAAATCGTCAGAGTTCACTTCCCCGACATCAAGGACAGCCTACTCAGCGAGGCACTGAAGGCCTTCTACGCGCTGAGGCAGGTCGACGATTTCCGCAAGAAACCCTCGACCAGCGAACTTATCGACTGGATTCGGGCGCTTATCGCCGGCGGTATCCCTCACGAGCATGTCGCCAAGCAGATGCCCTTTGTCGGCACCCTGCTCAAGAAAGAGAACGACTACGACTACTTCGTCAACAACTTTGTCATTCGGCGGCGCTAGATGTTCACCGATTTTTTCTTTATCCTCCGCAAAAACAAGGTCCCCGTCTCCCTGGTGGAGTGGATGACGCTCATGGAGGCATTAGCCAAGGGGCACATCAAGGACCTGGACGACTTCTACTTTTTGGCCCGAGCCATACTGGTCAAGAGCGAAGCCTACTACGACCAGTACGACGTCGCCTTCCAGCAATACTTCCAGGGGGTGGAAGCCCCCGAGGAGATTACCGAGCAGGTGCTGGACTGGCTCAAAGACCCCCTCAACCGACTTTTCCTAAATGAGGAGGAACGGGCCAAGTTCGAGAGCATGGACTTCGACAAGCTCATCGAGGAGCTGGAGAAGCGGCTCAAAGAGCAGACCGAGCAGCACGACGGGGGCGGCCACTGGATCGGGCGGGGAGGCACTTCCCCCTTTGGGCATTCGGGTTATCACCCCGCCGGCATCAGAATCGGGGGGCAGTCGGGGGGCAGGCACGCCGTCCAGATTGCCGGCGAGAGAAGATTCAAGAACTACCGCAGCGATTTAACGCTGGACGTGCGCCAGATCGGCATGGCTCTCAAAAAACTGAGGCAATTGCGCCGCACTGGCCTTGAGGATGAATTAGACCTGGAAGGGACGATTAAAGCCACCGCCAAGAACGCCGGCGACCTCGACTTTATCTGGCAGCGCAGCCGCAAGAACACGGTTAAGCTGTTACTATTGATGGACGTGGGCGGTTCCATGGAACCCTTCGCCAAGCTCTGCAGCCGCCTTTTCTCGGCGGCGCACTCCAGCACCCACTTCCGCGACTTCCAGTATTATTACTTCCACAACTGCATCTATGATTACCTCTACAAAGACGTCGAGCGGGTGGACGCGGTGAGCACGGTGCACCTGCTGCGCACGCTGGAGTCCGACTACAAACTTTTGCTGGTGGGCGACGCCCGCATGGGGCCCTGGGAGCTGACCGAGCGCTACGGGGCGATTAATTATTACGAGCGCAACGAGATACCGGGCATACTCTGGCTGAAGAGAATCCGCGACCACTTCGACCACAGCGTCTGGCTCAACCCCGACGACCCGCGCTTCTGGATTCACACCACAGTGCAGATGATAGGCAAGCTCTTCCCCATGTACCCGCTGACCCTTTCTGGGCTGGAGGAGGCGGTGGGCAAGCTGGTGGTGGCCAGGTAGCCAAAGGAAGGAGCGTAGCTGATGCCCCAGAGTTGGAGATTCCCGGCTGATTATTACCGCCGTTCGCTGGATGTCCTGGAGACAGCTCTCGGTGAGGTTGGCGCCTACCGTTCCTGGCGGGCTTTTGACCCCGGCACCGACTATTCGGTTGACCGGCGCTACGCCGCCATGCCGGCACTTACCAAGAAAGATATTCGCCAGCACTTCCCTCAGGGTCTTCTCCCCGGTGACAGCGATTTTAAGCAGGGCCTGGCCAATGGGGAGATAGCCTTCGTTGAGACCAGCGGTACGATTGACTCCAGCGTCACCAATATCTGGAACCAAAAGTGGTGGGACGCTTCGGAAAGGGCTTCCTGGAAGCTTAACTCCTATGCAGCTAAAATCGCTACCGGCAGTCACCCGGAGGCAATCCTGGCAAACCCGCTCAATGTCGGTTACATCTCGGACAGCGTCGAGCTGCCCATGGAAAAGCGGCGCCTGGCGCGCTTCCTTTATCTTAACGAAAGAACCGACCCGCTATCGTGGACTGCTGACTATATGGACAGGATGATAAGGGAGCTGGAAACTTTCAAGCCGGTCATCCTGGAGGCTAACCCCTCACTGCTGGCAAGGTTATGCCGTTATATTGCCGCCGCTGGGAAGAAGGCCTTTCAGCCGCAGCTTATCGTTTTTACCTACGAATACCCCTCGGCTTTCCACTACCGGCAAATCCGCCAGGTCTTTGATGTGCCCACAACCAGCTCTTACGGAACCACGGAAACAGGCTATGTTTTTATGCAGTGCGAGGAGGGAAAATTCCACCAGAACAGCGAGTTTTGCCGTGTGGACTTTTACCCCTTAAAGTCAGAGCACGGCGGTCCCTGGCTGGGCCGGATTCTGGTCACTACCTTTAATAATCCTTGGTATTATATCTTTCATTTTGACGCCGGCGATTTAGTCCGCCTAGAAGCGAGTGGCAGCTGTCCCTGCGGGAGGGATGCGGGTCTGATTCTTGAGGCAGTTGAGGGGCGGGTAAGCAACGCAACCCTCAGCTGCAGCGGCCGACTGGTCTCTTTAGGTGAATTGGACAGGAACTTAAGCGTTTTAGAGGATATCGATGAATACCGCCTGGAACAGCCCAGGGAAGGCGTTTACAGTTTGTACCTTGTCAGCCCGCGGCGGGATAAAGACAGGCTTGAGGAACAGGCGTCAAAAGTATTGAAGGGGCTCTATGGTCAAGAGGCCGAGGTCTCGGTTAGCTATCAAGATGCCATTCCCCCGGAAAGCTCCGGGAAATACAGCCTGGCCAAGACGTTGTTCCCGGTGGAGATAGCGCCTTATCTGGCGGAGGTCGGGGAAGATTAATGAGCGGTAGTACCAAACCCATCTATCTAATCGCGGGAAGCCCCAGGCACCGCCGGAGGCCCGACCCTCTATTCCAGGCGGCTTTGCGGGAAAGCGGGAAGGCGGCACCGAGCGTAGGCTATGTGGGCACGGCCAGCGACGACGATACCACGTTTTTCCGCTTCCTGGCGGGGGAAATAGTGGAGGCGGGAGCCGACCGGGTCAGCCACGCCCTGATGTCCTCCCGCAACGCCGACCTCAAGAAGGCTCAGAAAATACTCGACGCGTCTGATATCGTTTTTATCAGCGGCGGAGATGTGGAGAGGGGTATGAAGGTCCTGAGGGAAAAGGGTATGGTCGATTTCCTCTTTCAGCTTTACAATGGTGGTAAACCGTTTTTCGGGGTCTCGGCGGGAAGCATTATGCTGGCCAAGGAGTGGGTTCGCTGGCGGGACCCTGAAGATGAGACCACGGCTGAGATTTTCCCCTGTCTGGGGCTGGCTCCGGTTATCTGCGATACCCACGCCGAAGAAGACGACTGGCAGGAGTTGAAGGCGCTGCTGGCCCTTGAGCAGGAAGAAGTAGATGGCTACGGGATTCCGGCCGGGGCGGCGATTAAGGTATTCCCTGACGGCAGGGTAGAGGCAGTGGGTAGCGCTATCAGCCACTATATCCGGCGCGGTGGAGAGGTGAAAAGGCTCCCTGATATTCTACCTTAAAGCAGGGACGCCGGACTGGAGGCGGCGGTGGGGAAATTGGTGGTGGCGAAGTAAGCTATTCGAAGCTGCGGGCGTAGTCTCAGGATTGACAAGCTGATAGATTGGCAATACACTTGCTATATCAGAAGACCAGCTGAGAAACGCGATGGTCAAGGGGGGGTATGTCAGCACAGGAACCGCAAGACCAGTATGTCATGGTCGGTAACGTTAACACTCGCTTCTGGGCAGCTGGGGATAAAGGAACGGCGGTTATCTTGCTGCATTTGGGAGGCGGTTCTGTAGAAGATTGGGTTCACAACATCAATGCCCTGGCACAGCGTCATCGCGTGTACGCTATCGACCTAGTCGGAGCTGGTCGCTCCGATAAGCCCAAGCTACCTTCCAATTGGAAAGATTTTTCAGACTACACAGCTCAATTCATCAGCGACTTCATGGAAACCCAGCACCTGGAACGGGCCAGCCTAGTTGGTAACTGTATCGGAGGTTATCATTCACTGTACTTTGCCCTAAGGTTTCCGGATAAGCTGGATAAGCTGGTGTTGGTGGCCAGCTGGGGATTTGGCAGTGATACTCCTTTTCTTCTTCGATTATTTAAACTCCCCGTCATCGGTGAACTCATCGCGCGACCCAGCCGGGGGTTCATCGCCAGGTTCTGGAAAACGATGGTATACGACCAGGCTTTGATAACAGACGAGATAGTCGAAATGTATTACCAGATGGCTTCCCTGCCCGGTGCGAAAAAATCCGCTCTGACTATGCTTCGTGCTATCGAGGACTTTCGTGGTGCCCGCGCTGATATAATGCGCTATCTGACGGATAACCTGCCTACTATCACCACACCGACTCTAATTATCTGGGGTCAGCAGGACAGCTATCGGCCTGTAGTCCATGCCTACGTCGCCAAGGAAAAAATCCCCAACTCGGAGCTCCGCATCTTTGACCCCTGTGGACACCTACCGCATTTCGAACGCCCCGAAGACTTCAATAAGCTCTTACTCGAATTCCTAGCCAAATAGATGGCACTTTAAGCCAGCTTCCCCCCTAATCAAACCCATACCACTTGGCCATGCTATCCAAAGTCTCCCTCTCCGAGCGGAATTGGTTGATGGGGTCTTCTTCGTCGGGGTAACCGATGGCAATGCCGATAACGAAGAGTTTGGAGTCAGGAATGCCCAGCGCCTTCCTCAGGACATCGGGGTAGTTGACCGCCTGCGCCTGAGCCACCGTGCCCAGCCCGTGGGCGGTGGCCAGAAGCATGATGTTCTCGGCGACCAGACCGCAATCGAAGAGCAACCAGGCGTTGCTGGCCTCTTTCTGAAAGTAGAAGTCGCGGTCGATGAGGATATAGACGACAGCAGGCGCGCCGTAGTTCTTCAGGCCCTGTAAGCGCCACCAGCCCCTCCCCTCCCGGTCCTCCCGCTTTATGCCCTTGATTTTCTGCTCGGTAGCCATGAGGCGGCCGGTGCGGCTGATGTAGGGTTCGGGGAAGCCCCAGGGGCGGGCAATGTCGAGATTGGGTTCCCCCTCCCGCTTGGCCATGAGGCTTTGTTTTATCTCCTCCAGCTTAGTCCCGGAGACGATGGCGAATTCCCAGGGCTGGGTGTTGGCCCAGGAAGGCGCCCGCAGCGCCAGCTCCATTATATCTTTAAGAACCTTCTGGGGCACGGGGTCGGGCTTAAAGGCCCGCGTGCTCTTTCTCTTGTTGATGGCAGTTTTTATATCCATAGCTATCCTCCTCTCGCTGCTGGCTAAATCCCGTAAATAAAGAACATGGCTAGATTCCAGAACAGGATGGCCGTATATACCGACACCAGGCTCACGCTGACGATGAAGACAAGCCTGGGCACCCTCTTGGCCATGTTCCAGAGTATTAACACGCAAACGACAGCGCCGCACATTTTGACGATGAGGAAATTGCCCTCAGCCACTATATTCTTCAGCAAGGGGTTGCCTTCCTGGCCTATGCCGCTTTTTATCAGGAACTGGCTGATGAGACCATCGGCGACGACCAGCCCTAACAATGCGCCCAGGAGGTATTCTATTCTGCGGAGTTTGAGAGAATCGTTCACGGTTAACAGCCCCCTCGTAATTATAGCGCTAGGCTTCAACCAGCTTTTGGCCGGCGGCGAAGGCGTCTTTGAGGGCGGTGGGGTGTTTCTTGATGGCGCCTTTTTCGTCAACACCGCGGAAGAGCAAATCGCCGGCGTATTCGACATCAATTACGGTGAAGAAGGCCTTGACCGTCGCCAGCGAGGGCTCGAAGAGGCGAGCCAGCTTCATACCGCCCACAGCCACGTACAGGCCCTTACGGGGGCGCTTATCGCCCAGCGGGGGTTTTTTCAGCACGTACTTGCGCGCCCAGAGCGCCTGGCCGCGGTCAATCATGGCCTTCATCTGGGCGGTTAAGCCCAGAAAATGAATCGGCGAAGCCAGCACGATTCTATCGGCCTTTTCCATCTCTTTATAGACCATCTGCATATCGTCCTTGATGCGGCAGACGCCCGCCTCAAAACAGGTGTCGCAGTGCTGGCAAGGGCTAATCTTGAGGTCGTTGAGGACAAGGGTCTTGGTCTCGGCACCCTCACTTTCGGCGCCCTTCATCACCTCGGCCAGCAGAAGCTCGGTGTTGCCGCCGCGGCGGGGACTGCCGTTAAGGCCCAGTACCCTCATTGGCTGCCTCCTTCGATAAGGCTCAGTAGTTCTTTTTCGCGGGCCTGCATCTTACGCCTGGCCTCGCTCTCTTCGTGGCCGTAGCCGAGCAGGTGGAGCAGGCCGTGGATGAGCAGTATAGAAAGCTCCCTCTTTAAGGGGTGGTCGTGCTCCTCAGCCTGGGTTAATGCCTGCGGGTAGGATATTATCACCTCGCCCAGATGGAGCAGGCCGTCAGGGGCCAAGATAAAGCTGGGGCCATCAGCCTCCTCACGGGTGGAGAAGGCGAGGACATCGGTGGGCTCGTCCTTACCCCGGTAGCTGCGGTTGAGCTGTTGCACCATTTCCTGGCCGGTAACAACGATGCCTACCTCGGTCTTGGCGCTGGCCTTTTCCGCAACCAACACCCGCTGAGCGACGTCCTCGAGCCAGGACGGCTCAACACCGGCCTCAACACCCTCGTCGACCAGAATGTTTATCTCCACGGCTGTAAACCCATATTAGCACAGCCCGTCCGAGGGCTCAACAACCGCTTTTATGGTAGAATAGCCTTATGAAAAAGAAGAAGGTAGGACTGGCATTGGGGGGCGGGGCGGCGCGGGGACTGGCCCATATCGGGGTGCTGGCTGTCTTGGAGAAAGAGAATATTCCTATCGACATGATTGCCGGCACCAGCATCGGGGGGATGGTGGGCGCCTTCCGCGCTCGGGGACAGGACTCCAGCCTGATGAGGGAGCTGGCCCTCAAGCTGAACGTGATGAAGATACTCTCGCTGGCCGACCTGGCCTTACCCAAGTCAGGGCTCCTCGGAGGTAAGGCGGTCATCAAGCTGCTAAAAAAGACGATGGGCAAGGATGTTAAGTTCAACGAATTGCCCATACCGCTGTCGCTGGTGGCTACCGATATCATCACCGGCGAGGAGGTGGTCATTAACGAGGGTTCGGTGCTGGAGGGGATCAGGGCCAGCATCTCCATACCGGGGATATTCACCTTGACCAAGCGGCAGGGGCGCTACCTGGTGGACGGGGGGCTGGTGAACCCGGTACCGGTGAGCGTGCTCAAAAAGATGGGCGCCGATTTTATCATCGCCGTCAACGTCATGCCCGACGTGGGCACTGGAGTCCGCCACCTGAAGAAGAAGGGCCAGAAAGAGTGGAAAGAGCCCAATATCTTTAACGTCATCCTGCAGTCGCTATATATCGGCACCTACATCATCGCCAAAGCCTCTACCAATGGCGCCGACATCGTCATTAGCCCCGACACCACTATAATCCACCCCGGTGACTTCCACCGCGCCCGTGAGTGCATTGAGCAGGGGGAGATTGCCGCCCGCCAGGCCATGCCCGAAATCAAGTGGAGATTGAGCCAAGCATAGGGCTGTGATACAATAATCGTCCAATAATAAAAACGGAGGGGTCGCATAGTGGTCTAGTGCGGGCGCCTGCTAAGCGCTTACCCTGGGAAACTGGGGTCGAGGGTTCGAATCCCTCCCCCTCCGCCATAAAAACTATGAGCAAGGTTGACGACTATATAAACAAGCAGGAATCCCCCCAGAAGGAAATCTGCCAGCACTTGAGAGAACTTATCCTTAAAGTCCTCCCCGGGGTGCAAGAAGAAATGATGTGGGGTGTTCCCGTCTTCGGCGGGGGTAAGTTTTACATCGGGGCCCTCAGAGACAAAGTTAATCTGGGGTTTGCCATCAAGGGGCTGACCAAAGAGGAGATAGCCCTCTTCGAGGGCGGCGGCAAAACGATGAGGCACATCAAGGTCTATGACGTGGCGAATATAGACGAGGAGAGAATAGCCGGGCTTTTAAAACTGGTGGACAAAAAAGCCAGCTGCTGAAAAGAACCTCGTCATATTAATACTATCCCCTGAATCAGTTGAGCGGAGCCATGCCTAAATATTACATATGGACCATCGGCTGTCAGATGAACAAGGCCGAGTCGGAACGGTTGGGCAGCTACTTCGAAGAGCTGGGCTATGAGCCCGCCAGTGTCAACGAGGCCGAGCTGGTGGTGCTCAACAGCTGCGTGGTGCGGCAAAGCGCCGAGAACCGCGTGGTCAACAAGCTGGCTAACCTCAGGGCGCTGAAAAAAGCACGCCCCGATATGATTCTGGCCGTCACCGGCTGTCTGGTAAACGCCGACACCAAAAGCCTGGAGAAACGCTTTCCCCAGGTCGATTATTTCTTTAAGCCCGGAGAGTATCCCCAGTGGCTGGAAATCCCCAAAGAGCCGACTCTTCCCGAAAAGCCCGATGTCGCCGCCTACGTGCCCATTATTCAGGGGTGCGATAATTTTTGCACTTATTGCATCGTCCCCTACCGACGGGGAAGAGAGAAGAGCCGGACGCCCGCCGAAATCGTGGCCGAGGTGAAGACGCTGGTGGGGCGGGGGGCTAAAGAGGTTACTTTGCTGGGGCAGAACGTGGACTCCTACGGCCATGACCTGCCGGGTAAGCCCGAGCTGGCCGATTTACTCTACGAGTTGAATGAAATCGAGGGGTTGCTGCGGATACGCTTTTTAACCAACCACCCCAAGGACATGAGCCTGAAGCTGGTGGAGGCGGTGGCTTCACTGGATAAGGTCTGCGAGCAGCTTAATCTGCCCGTCCAGTCGGGGAGCAACGCCATCCTGAAGGCGATGGGGCGGGGCTATGACGTCGAGCACTACCGAAAGCTGGTTGGCAAGATAAGGGCCAGAATACCCGACATCGCCCTGAGCACCGATGTCCTGCTCGCCTTCCCCACGGAGACGGAAACCGAATTCCAGGAGACAGCCGACTTGCTATCCGAGCTAAATTTTGATACAGTCCATATAGCCGCTTACTCGCCGCGGCCGGGGACACTTGCCGCCAGGAAACTGGCCGACGATATCCCTCCCGCCGAGAAGAAGCGGCGTGTAGAGAGAATCGAGCGGCTACAGGAGGAAATCGCCCGCGGGATTAACGCCCGCCTCAAGGGCAAAGTGGTCGAGGTGCTGGTGGAGGGGGAAAAGAAGGGGAGGTGGTTCGGGCGCACGCGGAGCGATAAACTGGTATTCTTCAACGACAGCCGCGACTGTCGGGGAAAGTTAATAAAAATAAAAGTCGAGAAAACAAGCCCCTGGTCACTCCAGGGCGTAGTTGAAGGTTAAACTATTAGAGGAGGCAAAATGAAGCGGTCTAAGATTCTGGGCTTAGTGCTGATTGTCGCCGTGCTCGCCACCATGGCGCTGCTGGGTGGCTGTTATCCCACCGAAGGCGAAGGCGGCGGCAGCAGCAGCACCATCTACATGATTGTCTTCCTGGTGCTGATTTTCGCCATGTTCTACTTCCTCATGATTCGTCCCCAGCGCAAGCGACAGAAAGAGCACCAACAGATGATGGAGGAGCTGAGGAAGGGAGACCGGGTGATTACGGCGGGCGGTATCTACGGCGTGATTGAAAACGTCAGCGAGGATACTATCGTCATCAAGGTGGAATCGGGCGCGACACTGAGGCTGGCCAAGGGCAGCGTAGCCCTCAAGCGAGAGCAATAGGATTCTATCCCGCCGGATTACGGCGAGCCAGCCCGTGAGCCGCCAGTAAGCGCTCTTCGGCCAAGATTCTATGGGTATCGCCGTCGGCGACAACCTTGCCGCCGTCGAGAATAACTGCCCTCGGGCAGAGCGCCTCGACCAGTTCCAGGTCGTGAGAGGCGATGACCTTGGTTATCTCCAGCCCTTTAAGCAGCTCGATAAGCGACCACTTGCTACCCGGGTCGAGGTTGCTGGTCGGCTCGTCGATGACCAGCACTTCGGGACTCATAGCTAATACCGTGGCTATGGCAATGCGTTTCTTTTCGCCCAGGCTGAGGTGGTGGGGCGAGCGCTTTTCGTAGCCACCCATCCCCACCCAGTCCAGTGATTCAGTTACTGTTTGACGCACTTTGGCCTCGTCGTAGCCCATATTGAGGGGGCCGAAGGCGATGTCGTCAAAGACGGTGGGGGAGAAGAGCTGGTCGTCGGGGTTCTGGAAGACCAGCCCCACCCTGCCCCGCACCCACTTCAGGTTCTTATCGTTGACCACCTTACCCATTACCCTGACGGCGCCGTTGCTGTGCAGGATGCCGTTGAAGTGCAGGAGCAGCGTGGACTTGCCGGCCCCGTTGGGGCCGATGAGGGCCACCGTTTCCCCCCGGTGCACCGACAGGCTAACGTCACTGAGCGCCGGCTGGCCGTCGGGGTAGCCGAAGCTAAGGTTATTGACGCTTATAATCTCTGACACATCTCTCCTTACAGATACCACAGGTTTAGTATTATCGCCGAGGCCAGGACCAGGCCCAGAATAACGACGAAGAAGAGGTCCCGCTGGCCGAAGACGGGCTTCTCCAATGTCCGCGTCTGGCCGTCGAAGCCGCGGGAGACCATAGCCGCATAGACCCTCTCGCCGCGCTCGTAGCTGCGGATAAAGAGGGTACCGATCATGTTGCCCACGGTGCGCATCTGCCTTAGGCGCCCGCCGCCCAGGTTGCGGCTGTCCCTCGCCTGTCTCATCCTCATCACCTCGTCTACCAAGACGAAGATATAGCGGTACATAAAGGACAGTATCATCACCATAATGCGGGGCAGGCGCAGCTGTTCCATACCCTTAAGCAGGTGGGAGAAGCGGGTGGTGGCGGTGAGCAGAATCAGGCTGAGTATGGAGAGCCAGGATTTAGCCAGGATATTCAGGAAAACCTGAATGCCGCTGTGGGTGACGGTGACCTCCCAGAACCCGATATTGTAGCTGCCGGCCACCTCCCCACCTTTAAAGAAGGGAATAAAGACGGCAATGAGGACGACGAAGGGGATGATTACCAGCGAGCGTTTGAGGACGTAGAGGACAGGCACCCGCGACATGATAATCAGGGTCGCCACCATTACAAAGTAGAGGGCGAACGCCGGCCACTGGCTCATCGGTGTGAGCACCACCACCAGGATAAAGGCCAGGGTGGTAATCAGCTTAGTGCGCGGGTCGAGCCGATGGATGAGGCTGTTACCCTCACTGTACTGGTCAAGAAAACTGTGCTTCACGCCACCTGCCTCTTTCTCAGGGTTATCAGCCAAGCCAGCCCGTAGGCAAAGCCGAAGAGGACCAGGGTGCCGATGACGCCGGCCAGTATCGTGGCCAGGGCCTCGTTTTCAATGCCGGGAAAGACATAGTCAGCGATAACCTGATAGGGGGCGTTCTGCCCCAGACCGAGAAAGCCATGGTCCTCAGCCACCCTTTCCAGCCCGTCGGGCGAGGACGACGCCAGCGGCGCCAGGCAGGCCACCACCAGACAAATAGCTAACGCAATCAGCCACCACTTTGACTTCATAACTTCAATCCCCCTTTATTAAGCACGTTTTAGCTGCAGAAGATCGGCTCTGGTGGCCATTACCAGGACGAGCACGGCCCCGGTAATCACCCCTTCTCCGATACCGATAAGGGCGTGAACGCCCGCCATCGCCGGCAAGACCACCCCGAATGGTGAGGAGCCCGAGACCGCCAGCTCGATGGCACAGAAGATGGAGGCCAGGAACACCGAGACCCAAGCGGCGGCGAAGCCGCCGATGAGGGTGCCCCGACGATTGCTGCCCGCCAGCCAGGTAACTAGCTTGTAGAGGTAGTAGGCGCTGAAACTGGCGACAATGCCCATGTTAAAGATGTTAGCCCCCAGCGCCAGCAAGCCCCCGTCCTGAAAGATGAGGGACTGGGCGATGAGCACACAGCTCATTATCAAGACCGCCGCCCAGGGACCGAGCAGTATCGCCGCCAGGGCCGCGCCGATAACGTGCCCCGATGTGCCGCCGGCGACGGGGAAGTTGAGCATCTGGGCGGCAAAGATAAAGGCGGCCAGTATGCCCATCAGGGGCACCTGCTTTTCCTTGAGCTTCTTGCCGACAATTCTGACCGCCCCACCGATGCCCCCCGCCGAAATGGCGGCGGTGGTCGCCACCGTAGCTACGTTGAGGAAACCGTCTGGAATGTGCATCAAGTACTCCTTCCAACTATTGCTATTCTATGCAATTGCAACTGAATGCAATAACCAGTCAAAAAAATTTAGCCCTTACACTTGCCGCAGCGCCCGAAGATAGCCAGATGCCTCAGGTCGGCCCTGAAGCCATATTCCCGCAACAGGTCTTCTTTCAGCGGAGTGAGCACGGCCTCGTCGAGGTCGGTTATGCCACCGCACTCCTGGCAGACTAGGTGGTGGTGGTGGCCCTTGCCCACCGGGTGGTAGCGCACCCTGCCCTCGCCGAAGTCGGTCTCGGTGACCAGCCCCAGCTTTTTGAGCAGCTCCAAGGTGCGATATACCGTGGAGATGTTGACGTGGGGGTATTTGGCCACCACCTGGGCGTAGATTTCCTCGGCGCTTATGTGGCCATCGCTGTGCTCAATGGCGGCAATAGTCATCAGCCGCTGAGGGGTAAGCCGATAGCCTTCCTCAGTCAGCTTCTTGACGATATCTCCGGAATGGGAATGAGTCATTGCGGAGGGTATTATAGCAGGCTTTTCGAGTTAATGCAAGGTTTTGCAATTACAAACATTTGCGACTAGCGCCGTTCGCGGCTGTCGAGCGTGATGGTCACGGGGCCGTCGTTGTGGATTTTTACCTGCATGTACTGCTGGAAACGGCCCATCTGCACCTTAAGCCCGCTGGCTTTGGCCCCACTGACGAAGTGCTCGAATAGTTCCTCGGCTTTTTGGGGCGGGGCGGCATCAGTGAAGCTGGGGCGGCGTCCTTTTCTGGCGTCGGCAAGCAACGTGAACTGGCTCACCAGCAAGAGTTCGGCTTTAATATCTAAAGCAGAGAGGTTGAACTTCTCCTCTTTATCGGCAAAGATGCGCAGATTTACCAGCTTTTGAACTAGGTAATCAGCATCATTTTCGCTATCGCCTTCGGCGACGCCAACAAAGACCACCAGCCCCTGCCCTATTTCGCCCACCACCTCTCCATCAATGCTGACCGAGGCGCTGGTGACTCTTTGCAGGAGGGCTTTCACTTCTTCTCTTTTTCCTTGCCCTCGTCGCCCGACTTGAACTCGCCCTTGCCCATCTCGGGGGGCTTTTTGCGGTTGTCGGTGATGTAGAAACCACTCCCCTTGAAGATAACGGGCGCGGGGTGGAAGACGCGGCGCAGCCTGCCCCCGCACTGGGGGCATTTGGCTATGGGCTTGGCGTCAAAGTTCTGCTTCTTCTCAAAGCGGTGATGGCAGACATCACACTCGTACTCATAGGTAGGCATATATTAACCTCATGGGTGTATTCTTAGTTATTTTAACTTAATCGGGCCTATCAAGGCAAAATTTCGCTCGCTGCCTCTATGGCCTCGCCGACGATGAAGAGCGAGCCCGCCAGACAGACAAGGTCTTTTTCTCCGGCCATCGAGAGCGCCTGGGAGAGCGCCGCGGGTACGTCCTCGGCGATGCGGGCCTTTATACCGTGGCGGGCGAACTCGGCGGCCAAGGGCGCGGGGGCCATGGCCCGGGGGTGGCGGGAACGGGTGACGATGACCCTGTCGAAGAGAGGGGCCAGCTCAGCGATGACGCCCTCTATGTTCTTATCGTCCGAGGCCCCCATAACCAGAATCGCCTTTTCGAAGTCGAAGTACTGCTTTAAAGCCTTCTTAAGGCTGCGGGCGGCGTCGATATTATGGGCGCCGTCAACGACCAGGGGCGGATTACGACGCAAAAGCTGAAAGCGTCCCGGCCATTCGACCTTTTTGAAGCCTTTAGCAATTTTATCGGCGGGGATATTAAAGCCCCTCTCGGATAAGACCTCTAAAGCGGCCACGGCGGTGGCGGCGTTGACCATCTGGTGCTCGCCGAGGACGGGCAGAAAAAGCTCGTATTCGCCTTTTCGGCCCTTGACCTCAAATCGCTGCCCGTCCAGATCAGCGCTTAGGCTGCGCCATTTGATGTCTTTGCCTACGACTAGTAGCTTGGCACCGCGCTCGGCGCAGGCCTGCTTGATAACTTTCTCCGCCTCAGGGGGCTGGGGAGAAATAACCACGGTGCTCTCGGGTTTTATTATTCCGCACTTCTCGGCGGCGATTTGGGCCACCGTTTCGCCCAAGACATCGGTGTGGTCGAAGCCGATGGTGGTGATTATGGCCACCAGGGGGGTGATAACGCTGGTGGCGTCGAACTTGCCCCCCATCCCCACCTCCAGCACCTGGAACTTAACACCCCTTTTGCCGAAGTAGGCGAAAGCCAGGCAAGTAAGAAACTCGAAGGTAGTCAGCTCACCGTAGGTCGCCCGCTCGTTGACCTCTTCGACATAGGGTTTAAGCTCGGTGACCAGTCTGGCTAGCTCTTCTTCCGAGATAAGCTCGCCGTCGACCCTGATTCTTTCCCGCCAGCTGTGGAGGTGGGGGGAGGTGTAGAGCCCGGTACTATAGCCCGAGGCGGTGAGGGCAGAAGCTACCATAATGGCCACGCTGCCCTTGCCGTTGGTGCCGGTGATATGCACCGAGCCCGCCCTTTTTTGGGGGTCGTCTAAGATGGATAAAAGCTCGTCGACGCGGCGCAAATCGTAGAAGGCGGGGTCGTGGGGCATTCCTATCTTTTCGTAGTCGGTATAGCCGTTGATGTAATTCAGGGCCTGCTGGTAGTCCATATTGGGGATAATTATAGCACCAGCGCCTTAAAGGCAACAATGACTCTTGACCTGACTGCCCGCTGTTGCTATTATCAACACAGGGGGTAGAGAGGTGAATTTCAACGAGAAACTCAAGAACGCCATGAAGATGAACCAGAGCCTGCTCTGCATTGGGCTCGACCCCGACCTCGAGCTGATGAGGGAGGGGATGGCCATCTCCAAATTCAACAAGGAGATTATCAACGCCACCGCCGACCTGGTCTGCGCCTACAAGCTCAACCTGGGCTTCTACGAGGCGCTGGACAAAGGGATGGAGAGCCTGAAGCGCACCATCAAGGCCATACCCAAGAACATACCCGTCATCGGCGATTGCAAGCGGGGCGACATCGGCAACACCTCCAAAGCCTACGCCAAAGCCATGTTTACCCTGCACGGCTTCGACGCCGTAACCGTGAACCCATACATGGGCTTCGACTCTGTAGAGCCCTTCCTCGACTACTGGGAGAAGGGGGTCTTCATCCTCTGCCGCACCTCTAACCCCGGCGGCGCCGACTTCCAGAGCCTGCCTTTCGACCTGGACGGCAAGCAGGTGCCCCTCTTCGAGATTGTCGCCCTCAAAGCCGAGCAGTGGAACAAGAAGGGTAAGGGGCACAACATCGGGCTGGTGGTGGGCGCCACCAACCCCGAAGAGCTGAAGCTGATAAGGCACAACCACCCCAAGATGCTGCTCTTGATACCCGGTATCGGCGCCCAGGGAGGGGACCTGGCCGCCGCCGTCCAGAACGGGATAGATGCCTGGGGGCGGGGGGCGATATTCACCTCGTCGCGGCAGATTATCTACGCCTCCAAGAGGCGGGACTTCGCCCAGGCCGCCCGCCAGGTGGCCCTATCGATGCGGGACGAGATTAAACACCTCGCCAGCAAGCGCCAGAAATAGAGCTCACCTTAACACTGGAGCCAGCCATGGTTATGGAGATAAAGCTGGGTGATATTGTGCGCCTCAAGAAGAAGCATCCCTGCGGCAGTGACCAGTGGCAGGTGGTGAGGCTGGGGGCGGATATCGGCATCAGGTGCCTGGGCTGCCAGCGGCGGGTGCTGCTGGAAAGGCCTGTCTTCGAGCGGCGGGTCAGAGCCTTTATCTTAAGGGGCAGTGAAGAGCCAACGAGCCAATAGGAGGCATATAAAATGAAGATGCGTTTTCTGGGCAATACTGGTATTCAGGTCTCCGAGCTGTGTTTGGGGACGATGACCTTCGGGGGGCGGAGCTTCTTTAAGTACGTCGGGCAACTGGGACAGAAGGAAGCCACTACCCTGGTGGATATGGCGCTGTATGCGGGGGTAAACTTCTTCGACACCGCCGACGTCTATTCCGAGGGGCTTTCCGAGGAACTCCTGGGCAAGGCGCTGGGCAAACGAAGAAAGGACATTATCCTGGCCACCAAGGTGCGCGGCAAGATGGGCCCTGGCCCCAACGACGTCGGGCTCTCCCGCCACCACATCATCGAGGCCTGTAACGCCAGCCTGAAGCGGCTGGGCACGGACTATATCGACCTCTATCAGGTGCACAACTTCGACCCCGACACACCGCAGGAGGAGACGATGCGCGCCCTGGACGACCTGGTGCGACAGGGGAAGGTGCGCTACATCGGCTGTTCTAATTATTCGGGCTGGCAGCTGATGAAGGCGCTGGCCATCTCCGATAAGCGCGGCTGGGAGAGATTCGTCACGCTGCAGGCCCTTTATTCGCTGCTGGCGCGAGACCTGGAAAACGAGATGGTGCCGCTCTGCCTGGACCAGGGGCTGGGCATACTGGTCTGGAGCCCTCTGCTCGGCGGTTTCTTAAGCGGCAAATACCGGCGGGGCAAGCCCCAGCCCAAGGGCACGCGCCTGAGTGCGCCGCAGCCGAGATTCCTGCAGGTCGATGAGGAAAAAGGGTTCGACATCGTCGAGGAGCTGGACAAAATCGCCAAGGCGCATAAAGCCACCGTGGCCCAGGCGGCACTCAACTACCTGCTGGCCAAGGAGGGGGTATCCTCGGTCATCATCGGCGCTCGCACGCCCGAGCAGCTGGCCGACAACCTGAAGACAACCGACTGGGAAATGAGCGCCGAAGAGGTGGAAAGGCTCGACGAGATAAGCCAGCCCGTGCCTGTCTACCCCTACTGGATGCAGAAAATGCCGCCTCCCTCCGAAGAAGCCGAAGAATAAGCCAATATAAGCTGGTTGCAGTATAATGGAGGCGTATGTCACGCCGCATTATGCATATTGACCTCGACGCCTTCTTCGTCTCCGTAGAGCAGGTGGCCGACCCCAGCCTCAAGGGGAAACCCGTCGTCGTCGGGGGGCGTCCCCGGGGTCGGGGGGTGGTCGCCGCCGCCTCCTACGAAGCGCGGGCCTTCGGATTACACTCGGGCATGCCCCTGGCTACCGCCAGCCGCCTCTGTCCGCAGGCTATTTTCATCCAGGGCAGCTTCCCCAAATACCGCGAGGCCTCGCAAAAGTTTATGGCCATCCTGGCTGACTTTTCCCCCTATCTGGAGCCGATGGGGCTCGATGAAGCCTACCTGGACGCCACTGGCTTTGAGTCCATCCACGGCTCGGTTCATGAGATGGCGCTCAAGATAAAGCAGCGGGTCAAACAGGAGCTGGGCATCAATGCCTCCATCGGCATCGCCAGCGGCAAGGTGGTGGCCAAGGTCGCCTCCGATATGAGTAAGCCCGATGGGTTATTGGAGGTGGGAGAGGGGAAAGAGGCTGAATTCCTAGCGCCGCTACTCATCGCCAGGCTGCCGGGAATAGGTAAAAAAACAGAGCCAAAATTAAAGAGCCTAGGAATAGATAGCATAGGCAAACTATCGGCCACGCCCCTAAAAGCCCTAAAAAGCCATTTTGGTGCGTCTGGTGAGGTTCTACAGCGCTTCGCCCGTGGCATAGACGATAGAGAGGTAGAGCCCCCCGCCGCGGCTAAGTCCACCAGCCGTGAGACCACCTTCGCCCAGGACACTAAAGACCCCAAAATGCTGGAATCGACGTTGCGCTACCTGGGGGAGAGGGTGGGCGCCGATTTGCGTTCAAAGAACAAGCGGGCCAAGTGCGTGACCCTGAAGCTGAGATACAGCGATTTTAGCACCATCACCCGCCGCAGAACCCTGAGCCAGAGCACGGACAGCGACCAGGTTATCTTCGAGACGGGACAGGGGCTGCTAAAACGAGAGCTTTCGGGGGAAAAGCGGGCGGTGCGCCTTGTCGGCATCGGGGTTTCAGAACTGGTTGAGGCAGGGCGCCAGCTGGATATGATAGACGGTTCCACCCAGCGGCAGGAGCAGTTGAACAAAGCCATCGACCGCATCCGTAAAAAATACGGCTTTACCGCCATCCAGACGGGGCGGACCCTAAAGCTCAAGGATATCTTTGCCGAGGGCGGGGATGGCTATTCCCTAAACACGCCGAGCCTGTCGCGCTGAAAATTGACAGCCGCCATCCCATTAATATATTCTTATACGACTCCCTTTTGTAAGCTAGAAGTGAACGCGTGGGCTTGAACACCGAAGCGGAAAGATACCCCAAATACCGCTGGGTTATCCTGGGCATAGCCTGGCTAACGCTATTTTGCCTCTACTGGTCCTGGTTCTTGGTACCGTCGCTGGCCTCACGCCTTACCCCCGACCTAAATTTGAGCCACATGCAGTACACCATGATATTCACCGCCCCCGTCATGATGGGCATCTGGTGCGCCATCACCGCCGGCGCCGCCGCCGACCGCTTTGGCATCAGGAAGGTGGTGACCATTGCCGCCTTTCTGGGCGGGGCGGGGGGGCTGTCCCGGGCCTTCGCCCCCAACTTCGAGGTAATGTTTATCATGATGTGCCTGGTGGGCATGGCTGCCTACGGCTCGATGTCCAACCTGCCCAAGCTGGTGGCTATCTGGTTCCCGCCCAAGCAGGCTGGCTTCGCCGCCGGTATCTACACCATGTCCATCGGCAGCGGGCTGACCATGGGGCTCTTTACCGCCCCCCTCTTCAAAGACTGGCAGACGGCCTTCACTATTGTCGGCATCATCACGCTGGTCGCCGCCTGCCTTTGGGCCCTGCTGGCCAGAAACGCCCCCAGGGGGGTAAAGATAAAGATGCCACCCATGATTTCGGGAATCAAAAAGGGGCTGCGCAGCCGCAACATCCGGCTGGTCTTCGTGATCTATTTCTTCTTCATGGGGATGTTCACTGTCTTTTCGGGCAACTTCCCCGAAGCGCTGGAGCTGATTCATCATATCACCCCGGCCACCGCCGGAGCCATCACCGCCCTGCTCACCGCGGGCGGAATTGTGGGCAACCTCATCGTCCCCGCCCTCTCCGACCGGTTGGGCCTAAGAAAGCCCTTTATCTACGCCGCGGCCGTTACCATATCGGTCAGCCTCTTCTTCGCCTGGCAGCTGGCCCCCGGCGCGGCGACTTGGATTCTGGTCTTCGTGGGGGGCATGGGCGTGGGCACCCTGCCGCCGATACTGTTGACGCTGCCGCTGGAGCTGCCCGAAATCGGCCAGGAACACGTGGGCGGCACCACCGGGCTGATGATAGCGGCGCATGCTATCGGGGGCGTTACCATACCGCTGTTTGTGATTTCACCCATCATGGCCGCGGGCACGGGACAGGCCTACACTACCGGCTTTTTGGTAGCGACGGCGCTTACCGTATCCGCCGTAATCCCCACGCTGTTTTTGAGGGAGACGGGGCGGCGGGGGAGGGTGCAGTTATAATAGCTCTTCCAAAATCTCGGCCGAGACCCGGACAAAGTTGGGGCAGCGCTTCTTAAACAGCCCTTTGTCCCGGGCAGCCTGCAACCCCTGGGGAGTGCTTATATCGCAGCCGAGCAGCTCGCGGCAGAGAATCGAACCGTGGCGGGCCTTGAACCTCTCCAAAAACTGGTCTGTCAGCCCGTAGGTCTTCTCCGAGGAGTCTTCGTCCCTCGTCCCGAATGCTTTAAGCCCGATGACCATGATAGCGCCAGTCACCGCGCCGCAGGTCTCGCCCTGGTGGCCGATGCCACCGCCAAAGCCAGCGGCGAGCTTAAGCGCCAGTTCGCGGTCCAGGCCGAAGCGGGGGCCATAAGTGGAAAGCACCGCCTGGCAGCAATTAAACTCCTTCTCGAAACCGCTGACGGCTTTTTCTACATCGCTCATATTAATCCAATAACCTCCTCTGTCCCTTTATCTTCTGAATCTCGGTGATATCCTGGCTGACCTCGACGATGCCCAGGTAGTTGCCCGCCTTGTCTTTGACCGGAAAATAGCGGATATAGACCTTCTGCCCTTTAAGGTCAATCCAGAACTCGGCCACCTTTCTCTTGCCCGATTTCAGGTCGGCGACGACCTCGTTTACCTTGTCCAGGCTCTGCTTGGGGTGGCAGTTTTGCACCTTAAGGCCGATGATGGCCGGCGTGCGGCGGAAGATACGGTCGTCGTGACGGCTGTAGTAGCGGACGGTATCGTCTTTATCGACGAAGGTTATATCTACGGGCAGGGCGTCAAAGATAGCTTCGATGGTTTCCGTTGAAATCTTTTCCAGCATAGCTCACCCCCCTGTTTTCGTTACCCTAATTATACACCGTTCTCATCAACTCGAACTAATGGTATAATGTAACAAACTGTTTTAGGGAGTGCTGGCTGATATGGGTGAGCAGTTTATGGATAAGGGGCTCTGGATATTAGTCGCCGCCGTCGGCGGCGCTGTCCTATTTTTCCTTTTGTGGCGCTGGTCGCCCTGGATTGTCAGAAAGCTGGCGCCCGACCAGCTGGAAGAGCAAAGGGACAGGGTGAGAAGGATGGTCAGACTGGTTATCGCCATTATCGGCGGTATTATCCTGGCCCTCGGTGTCGCCGCCGTGGCCGTCACCTTCTACGACGTGGACCTGGGCCCGACCTTTGCGGCGATAGGTGACTGGTTTCTGAAGCACGGCATCCGTATCTTCGCCATCATATTAGTGGGTTGGTTTATCTATAAAATAATCGGCATGATAATGCCGATTTTCATCCGGCGCTACGTCACCCAGAAAAGTAAGCGGCGCACCAAGGGGTATATAAATCAGCGGGCAAGGACACTGGGCAGAGTCGTCACCCAGGCGGTGGGCCTATTTCTAGCCACCATTGCCTTCTTCATGATTCTCTCCGAGCTGGAGGTGGATATTACCCCGCTGCTCGCCGGCGCCGGCGTGGCTGGCATCGCCATCGGCTTCGCCGCCCAGAATTCGATACGAGACTTCATCGGCGGCTTCGTCATTATGATGGAAGACCACTACAACGTCGGCGATGTCGTTAAGGTCGCCGACATAACCGGCGAGGTGGAGGAACTCGGCCTGCGGCGGACCGTGCTCAGAGACCTTAAGGGGATTTTGCACGTTGTTCCCAACGGCGAAATCAGGGTCTCCTCTAACTATACCCGCTCAATTTCCCGGGCCTTCTTTGAGGTCGGCGTCGCCTATAAAGAGAACCTAGACCGGGTAATGGGGCTCGTTAAGAGCACCTGGGAGGAGATGGCCAAAGACCCTGAATGGAAAGATAAAATAGTCTCGGAGACGCCCTGGCTGCTGCGGGTGGAGGAATTCGGCGACTCGGGTATTATTATCCGGGCTGTCGGCGACACCAGACCGATGCAGCAGTGGACTGTCTTGGGCGAACTGAGGCGGAGAATAAAGATAGTCTTCGACAACGAAGGCGTTGAAATACCCTGGCCGCATATCAAGCTCTACTACGGCGAGGAAAAGAAGAAAACGGGGCCGCCCCAGCCAATAAAACCCCCCAAGCCAACCCGACCACGCCCCCGCTCCCGGGCCCCCAAGACGGGTCGAGCGGGCGAAGGTGGTGAAGGTGGTGGGGATTACTAAAGATTAATCCTTCCCTATGACGTCCTCGCAATGACAGGGGCACCACACATCACCACCTGTGTTATCGAATTTTTTGTGACCCTCTCCACCCCGTTTTATATCTATTCCCACCCACCACCCTTTTAATGTAAAGAGGGGGTTTCACCCCCTCTTAGACTCCCCCATATGGGGTGGAGTGGGGTATCCCTCCAATAAGAGATATATAAGGGTCTAACCCTTGTAGGGTGGGTATTGGGTGGGAAGACATTACGTACGCTAAACAAGGTGGGGCGGGTATCGGGGGAGAAAGACCTCGGGGAGGGGTAAAGTCCCCTCCTTTATTTTTTCCTCTTGCCTTCCCACTGACTAAGGGCTATAATGGACGCTATCTAACAAGGAGCAGGTTAAATGCCGTCATATGCCTATATAAATAAAAAGTTCGTCCCCCTGGCCGAGGCCAAGATAGGGGTCATGACCAATTTCCTGCACTACGGCACGGGCGTCTTCGAGGGCATCAGAGGCAACTGGAACGGCCAGAAAAAGCAGATATACCTCTTCCGTCTCAAGGAGCACTACCAGCGGCTGCTCGACGGCTGCCGTGTCCTCAATATCGAACTGCCCTACTCTATAGACGAGCTTTGCCGGATAACGGTCGAGCTGGTGGCCAAGTGCCGCTTCGAGGAAGACACCTACGTCCGCCCGCTGGCCTACAAAAGCTCGGAATCTTTAGGCGTACGCCTCCACAACCTGGAGAGCGATTTCCTGGTCTTCGCCTTCCCCTGGGGACCTTATTTGGATGGGGATAGTGTCAAGTGCCATGTTTCTTCATGGCGTTTCCCCGGCGAGGTGCCGCGGGCCAAGCTCACCGGGCTTTATATAACCAACGCCGTGGCCAAGACCGAAGCCATGGAGAACGGCTGCGACGAAGCTATCATGCTCTCCCCCGAAGGCTATGTCGCCGAAGGCAGCGGCGAGAATGTTTTCCTTTTTAAAGAGGGCAAGCTGGTCACCCCTGCCGGCTACGACGGCATCCTGCTCGGCATCACCCGCAACACGGTGATACAGCTAGCCAAAGACGAGCTGGGCATTGAGACGGTGGAGAGGCACGTGGCGCGGATGGAGCTTTACCGCGCCGAGGAGTGTTTCTTAACCGGCACCGCCGCCCACGTCACCCCGGTAACCGAGATAGACCGCCGCCAGATAGCTAATGGCAAAAGCGGGGATGTGACCAAAAAGCTGCAGAAGCTCTATTCCGAGGTGATAAGGGGCAATAATCCCAAATACCTTGACTGGTGCACGCCAGTTTATAAAAAGTAACTATTGCCTGGCCACACCCTTCTTGGGGGCGCTCTCCCCCCGCAGCGACTTGAGCAAGCAGATTACCTGGCAGCTCTCTTCCAGCGTGGTGGTGTAGTTATGGGCTTCTTCCAGGAGCTGGCCGATGGCGAAGGTGCCGTGTCCGTGAACCATGACCACTCGGCTTAATTTAAGCGCCTGAGCGATCTCTTCCCCAAAGCTCCCGGGTTTAACCTTCTGGTTCCAGCCCAGCACGGGTACCTTTTCCATTATGGACTGGCCCTCAGTATCGATGGGCACAATCTCGGTCTCGGTCAGCGACAGGGCGACGGCGTGGGGAGGATGGGCGTGAACGATGGCCAGGGCGGGGGTTTCCCGGTAGATGGCGCGGTGGACGGCCAGCTCTACCGAAGCCAGCGGGGTGTTGCGGTCGTTCTTGCTTAAGCCCGTTTCGATGAGGTCGTTTTCATCGAGGCAGCCCAGCCGGCTGCCGCGGCGGGTAATAATGAGGCGCTGCCCCAGCCTGATGCTCAGGTTTCCGCTGTGGGAAGAGACCAGCCCCTTGGTGAAGAGGTCGCGGCCCACCGTCTGAAACTGAGATAGAATCATACTTCCCCTCTAAATCGCCTCTCGGAGGATAACCTTCTTTAGCCCTTCGAGTCAAGTTTTTCCGGGGCTTATTCTTTTTTAGCTTTCTTGGGCTTGGCTTTGGTCGCCTTGGCCTTGGGCTTGGCTTCGGCCTTAGCCGCTTTCGGTTTAGCCTTGGTCGCCTTCGGTTTGGCCTTGGTCTTGGTTTCCGCCTTGGCCCTGGCTTTGGCCTTCGGTTTAGCCTTAGGCTTGGGCTTCGCCTTGGGTTTGGTTGGAGTCGGGGCTGGTGTCGGCGCCTGCGCCTGCAGCTGGTTGTACTTCTTCATCAGGCGCGACTTGCGGCGGGCGGCGTTATTGGGGTGGATAATCCCCTTCTCGGCGGCCTTATCCAGAGAGGCGATAGCCACCGCCACCGCTTCCTGGGCAGCACTCAAATCACCTATGAAAATAAGCCTCTCCGCCTTGGTGATATTGGTCTTGGACATAGTGCGCACCGACTTGTTGCGCAGCCGCTTTCTTTCCGTTACCCGTACCCTTTTTTCGGCTGATTTGATGTTCGGCAATCTTTTCCTCCTTAAAGCTCTAGGTTTTTGGCTTGGTGGTGGCTTCGTCGCCGATGCGGGAGACGCCAATCACCCCTCGAATACCATCTATTTTAGCCATGAGCCGGCTTAACTGGGCCAGGTCTTTGGCCTGCAGGGTAAAGTTTTCCGTCACCTTGTTGCCGTCCTGAGGGGTCGAGGTCATGGTGGTAATGTTTAACCCCTCCTCGGCCACAATGGTGGTTATATCGCGGATGAGCCCCACCCGGTCCCAGGCTTCGACCAGGATGTTGACCGGGAAGAGGGAATCGGTCGGCTCCCACTCCACAGAGATGAGCCGTTCCTTCTCATCCTCGTGGACTATATTGTAGCAGTCTTTGCGGTGAATAGTCACCCCCCGACTGCGGGTGACGTAGCCGACAATGCTGTCACCGGGCACCGGATGGCAGCAGCGGGCGAGATGGGTGACCAGATTTCCCACCCCCAGCACCCGCACCGCCGACTGGGGGGGCTTGGGCGGGGCGGCCGCCGGCTTAGTCTGGGGAGGAGCTTGGGCGGAGAGCTTCAGAGCAATCTGGTGGGTGGAAACTCCGCCGTAGCCGATGGCCGCCAGGAAGTCGTCGAGGCTGTCGTAGCTGAACATCTTGGCCAGCTCTTCGCGCTCGGCGGGCCTTATGCCCAGGTGGCGCATCTCTTTATCCAAAAGCTCCCGCCCGCGCTCGATATTATCCGCCCGCTCCTGGCGGCCGAACCACTGGCGTATCTTGGTGCGGGCGTGGGAGGTCTTGGTGTAGTTGAGGTGGGGGTTGAGCCAGTCGCGGCTGGGGCCCTTTTCCCCCTTGGAGGCGACAATCTCGACGACGTCGCCGTTGTTGAGCTGGTAGTTGAAAGGCACCAGCTTGCCGTTGACCTTGGCCCCGGTGCAGCGGTTGCCCAGCTCGGTGTGGACGCGGTAGGCAAAGTCGAGGGGGGTTGCCCCCTTGGGCAGGTCTATTATCTCCCCCTTGGGGGTGTAGACGAAGACCTGGTCGATAAAGATATCGGTCTTGACCGATTCCAGAAACTCCTCGGCGCCGCTGAGCTCTCGGTGCCATTCGACGAGCTGGCGCAGCCAAGATATCTTCTCCTCGAAGTGGATGTCCTTTTCCCCGCCCTCTTTATAGCGCCAGTGGGCGGCCACGCCGTATTCGGCGACACGGTGCATCTCGCGGGTGCGAATCTGCACCTCCAGGGGCACGTTGCCCAGAGAAAGTACCGACGTATGCAAGGCCTGGTAGCCGTTGGGCTTGGGGTTGGCGATGAAGTCGTCGAACTGACCCGAGAGGGGGCGCCAGAGGCTGTGGATGACGCCGAGGACGTTGTAACAATCGGCCACTGTGCCCACCAGTATGCGCAGGGCGAGCAGGTCGTAGATATCGTCGAAGTCCTTGCCCAGGGCTTCGTACCTTTTCATCTTCTGGTAGATGCTGTAGATATGCTTGGGGCGGCCCGATATCTCGGCGCGCAGGCCCGCCTTCTTGAGCTCCTTTTCCAGAATCTTGATTATGCGGGCGATATATTCTTCACGCTGGGCGCGGCGGGCGGCAACGAGCTTGACCACGTGGCGGTAGTTTTCCGGATCCAGGTAGCGGAAGGACAGGTCCTCCAGGTTCCACTTGAGCCCCCATATCCCCAATCGGTGGGCGAGGGGGGTATAGATTTCCAGCGTTTCCTGGGCGATGCTGCGCTGCATCTCCGGCGAAAGCGCCTTGAGGGTGCGCATGTTGTGCAGGCGGTCGGCCAGCTTGATAAAGACCACCCGCAGATCTTCGGCCATCGCCACCAGCATTTTCCGGAGGCTTTCGGCATGTGAGGCGCGGTCGGCGGTGCGGGGGGCGTGCAGGGAGAGCTTGCCCAGCTTGGTGGTGCCGTCAACCAGCTTGGCGACCTCGGAGCCGAACCTGGCTTCAATCTCGGAGATGGGTATGTCACAGTTCTCGGGGACGTCGTGGAGTAACGCCGCCGCCAGCGTGCTGGCGTCGAATTGCTGTTCGGCCAGGATGAACGCTACCTGCAGCGGGTGCTCGATATAGGCGTCGCCCGACTTACGCACCTGCCCTTTGTGCGCCTCGGCGGCGAAGGCATAGGCGTCTTCCACCAGGGGCAACTTCTCCGGCGGTAGGTACTCTTTTGCCTTCTTTATAAGCTCGGCCAGACTCATGGTTAAAGTATAGCGCAAGGGGGCTAAGGGTGCAAAAAGGGGGAAATCCTCCTCTTTTTTAGCTAGTGGGTTGCCCCCACCCCCGTTTTATATCTTTTCCCACCCGCCGCCCATTAAGGTTTGAAAGGGGGCATAGCCCCCTTTCAAACCCCAAAAACATAAGGTGGGTGGGGAGGTCGTAACCCAAGGAATTCTAGAGGGAGAATCCCCTCTAAGGGTGGGTAGGGTGGGACAATAACACCTCCGCTAAACAAGGTGGATGGGACAGGGGGACTGGATTCCCGTCTTCACGGAAATGACATTTAAGGCAAGACGCAAAACATCCCTTTACAACCTAAAGTTAATACTGTATTCTACCTTTTAAGAAAATGTTGTACCAGGCACCGCGTGGGACCTCGGATATCCTGCCCG
The DNA here is from genome assembly GCA_034419075.1 of Dehalococcoidales bacterium. GTDB lineage: Bacteria > Chloroflexota > Dehalococcoidia > Dehalococcoidales > BS750m-G39 > E44-bin88. Next base: position 77,842 of record DAOULR010000009.1, read on the forward strand.
AAGAGCAGGCCTACTGGCGCTTCATCGAGCAAAGAGTGAACTTGAGCGCCCAGCTCTACGGCTACGAGCGCATCGACACCCCAGCCTTTGAGGACACCAAGCTCTTTGCCCGCAGCGTGGGCGAGGACACCGACATCGTCACCAAAGAGATGTACACCTTTGAGGACCGGGGCAGCAGCTCGCTGACCTTAAGACCCGAGGGCACGGCCTCGGTTGGCCGCGCCTATATCGAGCACGGCATGCATAACCAGCCCCAGCCGGTGAAGTTGTATTATATCGCCTCTATCTTTAGATACGAGAGGCCCCAGGCAGGCCGCTTCCGCCAGCACTACCAGTTCGGCTACGAGGCCATCGGCGACGGCGACCCAGCCCTAGACAGCGAGGTCATTGATATGGCCTGGCGCTTCTTCGCCGACATGAAATTAAGCCGTCTGACGCTGGAGTTGAACAGTATCGGCTGTAAAAAGTGTCGCCCCGACTACGTGGAGGCGCTCAAAGGCTATTACGTGGACCACGCACTGGAGCTTTGCCCAGAGTGCCAGACCAGATTAAAACGAAACCCGCTACGCCTGTTGGATTGCAAGCAGGCTTCCTGCCAGAAGGTGGCCGATGCTGCCCCTAAGAGCGTTGATTACCTCTGTGAGGAGTGCGCCGAGCACTTCAACCAGCTCAAAAGATACCTGAAGCTGCTCAAATTACCCTATAACGTCAATCACCGCCTGGTGCGGGGATTGGACTATTACACGCGGACGGTCTTTGAGATTCAGCCCGAAGCGGCGGGCTCCCAGAGCACGCTGGCCGGCGGGGGCAGGTACGACGACCTCATCGAGGAGCTGGGAGGCCGGCCGACTCCCGCCATCGGCTTCGCCGCGGGCATGGAACGCTTAATTCTCAACCTCAAGGAGCAGAAGATAGAGATACCGCCGCTACCTAAGCCCCAGGTCTTTATCGCCAGCCTGGGCGATGAAGCTAAAGAAGCGGCGACAAAGCTGGCCGCGGACTTAAGGGGGGCGGGGGTGGGGGTAATCCTGGCTATGGGCGACAAGAGCCTCAAGGCGCAATTACGGCAGGCCAACAGCCTGGGCGTGCGCTACGCGGTGATTATCGGGGAGGAGGAGGTCAGGGCGGGGACGGCGGTGCTGCGCGATATGGTCAGCGCCGAGCAGAAGAGCGTGGCGGTTGGGGAACTGGCCAAGCTACTCAAATAGCCTTTTTCAGCTTCACTCCAAAGCCAAATTATGCTATAATATATATGTATGGCTGCCTTGCAATCATCAGCAATCGCCTCTAGTTGGGTGGCCTCTTCTTCTGTAAGCCACCCAGTTTTTCCCGAATACCTCTAACGGAGTAAAGAACTTCTATGCCCAAGGATAAATCACTAAAAGCCAAGCTCAAGGCTAAGGCTGCTGAGGCCAAGACCAAGGTCAAACCGAAAGCGGCTAAGGCCGAAGCCAAGCCCAAAAAGAACGACTACCGGGCGAAGGACATCCAGGTACTGGAGGGGCGGGAGGCGGTACGCCGCCGCCCCGGGATGTACATCGGCAGCACCGACCAGCGCGGGCTGCACCACCTGGTCTACGAAATCACCTACAACAGCATTGACGAAGCCATGGCCGGCTTCTGCAGCAACATCTGGGTGACCCTCTGCCAGGACAACACCATCAAGGTGGAGGATAACGGGCGGGGCATACCCGTCGACATTCACCCCTCGACCAAGCTCACCGCCCTGGAGACGGTAATGACCGTCCTCCACGCCGGCGCCAAGTTCGGCGGGCACACCTACACCGTTTCCGGGGGCCTGCACGGGGTGGGGGCCTCGGTGGTCAACGCCCTCTCCTCCTGGCTTACCGCCTGCGTCTGCCGCGATGGCAAGCAGTACCAGCAGGAATACAAGAAGGGCATACCCACCGGCCAGGTGGAGGCAGTGGGTAAAGCCAGCGACACCGGCACCACCATCACCTTCCTCCCCGACAAGGCCATCTTCGGCGAGGCCAAGTGCGATTTCAATACCGTCAGCGAGCACCTGCGCGAGCTGGCTTATTTAAATAAGGGTCTGGAGATATGCATCCGCGACGACAGGAAGGACGAGGAAAAGACCTTCTACTTCGAGGGGGGCATCACCGGTTTCGTCCGCCACCTCAACCGCAACCGGGTGGTGCGCCACCGCAAGCCCATCTATATCTCCAGCACCGTCAACGGCACCATCGTCGAGGCCGCCCTGCAGTACAACGACGGCTTCTCCGAGTCCTCTTTCAGCTTCGCCAACTGCGTCAACACCATCGACGGCGGCACTCACCTTACCGGCTTCCGCTCGGCCTTAACCAGGGTCTTGAACGATTACGCCCGCAAGAACAAGATGCTCAAAGAGGACGAGTCCAATCTCATCGGCGAGGACGTCAGGGAAGGTCTGACCGCCATTATCAGCGTCAAGCTGGCCGAGCCCCAGTTCGAGGGGCAGACCAAGGGCAAGCTGGGCAACCCGGACGTAAAGAGCCACGTGGAAAGCGCCGTGGGCGAGGGCTTGGCCCTGCACCTCGAAGAGCACCCCGACGACGCCAAGAGAATCATCGAGAAGTGCCTGCTCGCCGCTAAGGGACGGGAAGCCGCCCGCAAGGCCCGCGACCTCATCGTCAAGCGGGGCAGCCTGGAGACAGCCACCCTGCCCGGCAAGCTGGCTGACTGCTCGGAAAGGGAGCCAGCCCACTGTGAGCTCTATATCGTGGAGGGGCCCTCGGCAGGGGGCTCGGCCAAAGAGGGGCGCAACCGCCGCTTCCAGGCCATCCTGCCGCTAAGGGGTAAAATACTAAACGTGGAGAAGGCACCCCCCGACAAGATGCTCTCCCACGAGGAAATACGGGCTATCATCACAGCGCTGGGGGCGGGCATCGACGATGAATTCGACCCGTCCAAGCTGCGCTACCACCGCGTTATCCTGATGACGGATGCCGACGTCGACGGCTCCCATATCCGCACCCTGCTGCTCACCTTCTTCTTCCGCCACATGGCCGAGCTCATCAACGACGGGCATCTCTACATCGCCCAGCCACCCCTCTACCGCATCAAGTCGGGCAAGCAGCACCAGTGGGTCTATTCCGACCCGGAGAAGGAGGGGGTGCTGGCCCAGCTCAAGGACAAGAAGGTCGAGGTCCAGCGTTACAAGGGCCTGGGCGAGATGACCGCCGAGCAGCTCTGGGACACCACCATGAACCCCGCCACCCGCACCTTGCTACAGGTAGAGGTGGAGGACGCCGCCAAGGCCGACCGCATCTTCCACGTGCTGATGGGGGACGAGGTGCCGCCGCGCAAGGCCTTTATCCAGGCACACGCCAAGAGCGTCAAGAATCTGGATATTTAGAGGATTTAGGAAGAGGGGGCGGTAGAACCACCCCCTCTTTTTTGGTTCATCCACCTACGAGCCTGGCGGGTACTCGAGGGAACCGATCCACATGGATAGGCTATCCTCGCCAGACATATCACCAATCGCCAGGGCGACAGTTACGCCATCACAATTATCAACGGCGCTGGCATCAATGCCGAGAACTTTAAAGAACCACTCGCCGGTTTCGAAGTCAAGCTTCATGACGATTACGGGTTCAACGCCCTCGGCCGAACGGTAAACATACTTTTCCTTGTTGGGCTTTCTCTCAAAAGAACCGGCCGGGATAACGATATCGACCACCCCGTCGATAGTCACCCTGACATCATCTAAATCAAGGTCGTAGCTGGCGCCCTCCTCAAGCCAGAAGCTAGCCTCAAAGATCCTTATCTTGTCTTGGTTGGGGGTGGGGTCGAACTTAATCTTCATGCTGTAGATTTCGACCTCAATAGCTGCGATACAATATTCATCAACACCCATATCCACCACCGCCACCAGGTCGCCGTCGCCATCCATAATGCGCGGGTCGCCCTCGAAGTCGGTGCTGGGGATGGACGGCGCCGAGTTGTCCCCGACATCAATGCAGGGGGAGCCTGCTTGCAGGTGAAAGTCACCGGCCGCAGGATTGGCAAACATTGGGTCGGCGTTAATGTTGCCGGTTCCCGTATATCCCCCCTGGACATCGCAGTAGGTAACCACCTGTGTTGAAGTACCAACGTTATATATCTCCTCACCGTTGTCCCAGAGTATGCAGTTGGTCACCGTTGGCGAGGAGGCATAGTTCCATATCCCGCCGCCATTATCTGCTGAGTTACCTGAGAATGTGCAGTTAGTCACTATCGGAAAAGATTCATCACGGTTGTAGATTCCGCCGCCACTACCTGCCGAGTTGCCCGAAAAGATGCAGTTGGTCACCGTTGGCGAGGAGGCCGCGTTCCACACCCCGCCGCCGTCGTCGTCGGCCGTGTTACCGGAGAAGGTGCAGTTGGTCACTGTCGGCGAGGACAGAGTATTGGACATCCCGCCGCCAAAGGATGCCAAGTTGCCTGAAAAGACACAGCGGCTCACTATTGGCGAGGTGGCATAGTTGTAGATTCCGCCGCCAATAACTGCCGAGTTGCCCGAAAAGATGCAGTTGGTTACCTCCGGCGAGGAGTAATAGTTGAACATCCCGCCGCCGTCGTCGGCCGTGTTGCCGGAGAAGGTGCAGTTGGTCACCGCCAGTGAGGAGTTGTAGTTGTACATCCCGCCACCCTCGTCGGCGCTGCCGTTGGTGATGGTGACGCCATCCAGCTTGGTTCCCGTACCTACTCCAACGGCGGTTACCACCGAGCCGCTGCCACCACCATCAATAATGGTAACGCCAGCCCCGGCACCCAACATCTCCACCCCATCCTTCAAGGTGATATTCTCGTAGTAGGTGCCAGCGGCAACATTGATGGTATCGCCAGGAGAGGCGGCATCAATGGCTTCTTGTATGGTGGCATAGTCACCCGGCACATTGATGGTGGCTGCACTTACACTTACGGGCGCTACTCCAAAAATTGTAACAGCCATTACCAGCACAAGCACCAAACCTGTAATCTTCCTTTTCACTTTAGACTCCTTTCTCAGAAACCAATAGGCTGTATTCACTTGTGTTGCTCCATAGGCACCACCCTCCCTTACCCCTCAGCTCAAACAAAAAGGGCTTAGAAAATACTAATAGTGCGTCTTCTAAGCCCCTGGTCTATGAGTGCTATTATGTTTTTAACCCGCCGCACGGTTCACCCCCGCAACAAAAGGGAATACGCCAGCTGGCAATGGGACAAGTCAATAATACGGCAATTGGCGCATTTGTCAAGGGGTAAGCGGCTAATCTGTCACATAAAGGTTATGCTCTTTGATGTATCTCTCCACAGCTTTGGGCACAAAGTCGCTGATGGATTTGCCCTCCGCCGCCCGCCGCCTTATCTCCGAGGCGTTGATGTCTATTCTAGGTTTATCGAAGAGGATGACCCGCTGCGAAATGCCGGGTAGCTCTTTTTCCAGGGCGGGGAGGTCGGGGAGGGGAAAATCGACGCGGGGGACGGCCACCAAACGGCAGAGCTCGATCAGCCGCCGGGGCTGGTGCCACTGGGGCAGCTGCATCAGGTTGTCCCAGCCTAAAATAAAGAACATCTCGTCGCCCTCGTCGAGCTGAGATTGAAGCTGCTCAATAGTATCAACGCTATAGGTAGGGCCGCTGCGTTCTATCTCCATCGTGGAGAGCTTGAAGCGGGGGTTGCCGGCTATTCCTAGGCGCACCATCTCCAAACGGTGCTGAACCGGTGAGATGGCGTTGTTGAGCTTGAGCCAGGGCTGGCCCGCGGGCATAAAGAGGATGCGAGGCAGGTCTAACCTAGCCACGGCTTCCTCAGCCACCTTAAGGTGCCCGATATGGATGGGGTCGAAGGTGCCCCCCAGTACCCCGATATTCATTAAGTAGTCCCTTCCTATAGTTAAGCCTTGGGTTGAGGCCGGAAGACCTTTTTTCTCTTTACCGGTTCTGGTCTAGGCGCCGACTCCAATATCTTGGCCGTCGCCGCCATCAGTTCGTCTATACCCTCGCCGCTGACCGCCGAAACGAAGAAGACATTAGTGCCGATGGCCTTAAAGCTCTCTTCTAGTTCGTTCCGCCTATCCTTGACCTGAGCTAAATCTATCTTATTGACCGCCACCAGCTGCGGCTTCTTAGCCAATGCCGAGTCGAAGAGACCGAGCTCGGTGTTCACCTGCGCCATATCCTCGGCCGGCGAGGGCAAGCTCCCGTCAACTAAATGTATAAGCACCCTGGTGCGCACTATATGGCGCAGGAAGTCGTGCCCCAGCCCCTTGCCCAGGTGGGCGCCGGCGATTAGACCCGGAATCTCGGCCAGGACAAAGCCCTGCCGCCCCACCTCAACCATCCCCAGCACAGGCTCCAGCGTGGTGAAGGGGTAGCTGGCAATCTTGGGTTTGGCCGCCGAGACCATCGCCAGCAGCGTCGACTTGCCCACATTAGGATAACCGATAACGCCGACATCGGCAATAAGCTTAAGCTCCAGAATCAAGGAATACTCCTCGCCCTCCGTGCCCGCCTCGGCGGTCTGGGGTGCCTGGTTGGTCGAGGTGGCGAAGCGGGCGTTGCCCCGCCCCCCCTTGCCACCGCGAGCCACCACCACCGACTGCCCAGGCTGGTCCAGGTCGGCGATAATGCTGTCGCCAATCTGCGCCTTATACGAGACCACGGTACCCACGGGCACGGCCAGGGTCAGGCTTTCCCCTTTCTTACCGTGCTTGTTCTTGCCCCCACCCTTGCCACCATTAGCCGCCTTGAACTGTCGCCGACGTTGGAAAGCCCTCAGGCTGGGCGCGGAACGGTCGGCCTTGATAATGACGTCACCGCCATCGCCGCCGTCGCCACCGTCAGGACCTCCGTAGGGGACGAATTTCTCGTGGCGGAAGCTGACGATGCCGTCACCGCCGTCTCCTGCTTTAACTATTATCTCGGCACGGTCAAACATCACCCTATCCTTGAAGGATTTATCAACATCTCAACTGGCTTATTAAGAATAATCCATTAAATAAGTATATATGGTTAATAACACTAATTATAATACCACTAAAAGCTGGTGGCTAGCCTTGAATATTGCTGCCAGCCAAAAAGGGGCAAAATCAGAGCTAGGTTCTATGAGAGCTTTCCACCTGGCGGAGGCGATTATCAACAAGTGCTATTTTATATAACACGAGGTCTGTTTACTATTGGTGAATTGGTGGTGGGGAGGTTGTTATTTCCTGGGGGAAAGGTCATACCGGATATCGCTGACCTTGCGCTTTAGGTAAGGGTCGTTATCAATTTCGGAGGCTATCTTCTGGATGGCGTGGGTGACGGTGGAGTGGTCGCGCTTACCGAACTCTAAGCCTATCTGGGCCAGCGAGCAGCTGGTGCCTTCTTTAAGCAGGTACATGGCCAGCTGCCGGGCCAGGGCGGTGTTGCGGTCTCTCCTTCGCCCCTTGAGGTCTTCGGGGGTGAGCTGGAAGCTCTGGGCCACGGCCTTGATGACGCTGGTGGGGGTAAGGGGGTTCTTGGGTCCCTTGCCGGCGATGTCCTCCAGCGCCCGGGCGGCCAGTTCTGGGGTAAGCAGGGCCCGGAAGAGCTTGGCGTAGGCGATGGCGCGGTGCAGGGAACCCTCCAGTTCTCTGATGTTCTGCTGGATGCGCTGGGCGATGAACTCGAGCACTTCGGGAGGCACCTCGGTCTTTTCCTGCTCAGCCTTAGCCCGCAGGATAGCCAGGCGGGTGTCGAAGTCGGGGGGCTTGATGTCGGCCACCAGTCCCCACTCGAAGCGGGAGCAGAGGCGGGCGCCGAGACGGGGCATGGCCTTGGGTGAGCAGTCGCTGGTCATCACAATCTGGCGGTTGGCGTTGTGCAGCTCGTTGAAGGTGTGGAAGAAGCTCTCCTCGGTCTGCTCCTTGCCGCTGATGAACTGGATGTCGTCTATCAACAGGATATCAACATTGCGGAACTTGCTGCGGAACTCCTCGGTGCTCCTCTCCCTGACGGCGCTGACGAACTCGTTGGTGAACTGCTCGGCGCTGACGTAGAGGGCGCGGTAGTTGTTGGCGCGGGCGGCGTGATAGACGGCATGCAGCAGGTGAGTCTTGCCCAGTCCCACCCCGCCGTAGAGGAAGAGGGGGTTGTAGCCGCGCCCGGGGTTTTCGGCGGCGCTTAGGGCGGCGGCGTAGGCCAGGCGGTTGCTGTTGCTGACGACGAAGGAATCGAAGGTGTAGCGGGCCTGGCCCGCGGGCCGGACGGTAGGGGCGGCAGCTGTGGTCTCCCGCGCCGTAACCACCCTGAAGGTTAGCTTGATGTCGGGTCGCGTCAGCCCGATGAGGGTCTTTTCGATGAGGGAGCGCTGGTTCTGGTTGAGGTATTCGGCGACAAAGGCGTTGGGCACGCCGACGACAAACTGGTCGTCTTCGTAGCTTAAACCGGTGGTCTTTTCCAGCCAGGTGCGGTAATATGAGCGTGTAACCTGAACCTGAAGTTCACCCAAAGCGGCTTCCCAGATTTCTTGAGCTGAACTGGTTCCCATACCGTTCCTTACCTCTCGTTAAAAATAAGTCGCTTTAGGTTTATTTAGAGCAGACTGCAGTAAAGGGCAGTCGGGGGAAAATGCGGTTTCGATAGAGGCAGAGGGAGGAAATTTAGTGGCGTGCTATATAGAATAAGGGGTGGGGGAGGATGATGGCAAACTTTTTAGGGATGGTTGGTGGGGGATTTTGGGGCAGGTCTTCCCTTAAAAGGTCTATAGAGCTTGTGTTTTCTCTTGATATTTAAGGGATAGCCATAAACCGAAAACTTGTTGTTAAAAATGATTGGTGTTAAAATTTTAGCCCGTGGAGGCCTGAACTTGAGAGTTGTTTTTATGGGCAGTCCCGGCTTCGCCGTGCCCTCCCTACAATACCTTGTCTCCGCCGGCTACGAAATAGCCGCGGTCTACACCCAGCCCGATAGAGCGGGGGGGCGGGGGCGCGGCCTGACGATTTCACCGGTGAAACAGGCGGCGGCAGCGCTGGGACTAACGGTGGTGCAGCCCCAGAGCCTGAAGGCGCCTGAGGCTGTGGAAAAACTGGCTGGCTATAAACCCGATGTCATCGTGGTGGCTGCCTTCGGTCAGCTTCTGCCCAAGGTAGTTTTAGAGCTGCCCAGCTTAGGTTGCCTTAACGTCCACCCCTCCCTCCTGCCCAGATTCCGGGGGGCTTCCCCGGTGGCGGCGGCGATTTTAGCCGGCGACGTTTTCACTGGCGTCAGCATTATGCTCCTCGACGAGGGCATGGACAGTGGCCCCCTGCTGGCACGGGCGCAGGTTGCCATCGCCGATAGCGACACCACCGCCTCGCTGGGCGAAAAGCTCTCTCTCGTCGGGGCGGGACTGCTGGGGGAGGCGCTGGTGGGGTGGATAAGGGGGGAGCTTAAGCCCCAACCCCAGGACGAGGCAAAAGCCAGCTACTGCCAGCCTATCAACAAGGACGAAGGGGAAATCGACTGGAAATTATCGGCAATCGAGATCTGGCGTCAGGTGCGTGCCTTTTACCCCTGGCCGGGGAGCTACACGCAATGGCGGGGTAAGACGCTAAAAATTATCGAGGCGGTGCCCTTATCTCCGCAGACGTCGGCTAAAGCGGGGGAGGTGGTGGCACTGGACTCGGGGTTCGGCATCGGCACTGGCGATGGTGCCTTAAACATCCTTAGAGTGCAATTAGAGGGGAAGCAGGCGCTGGCCGCCGCCGATTTCCTGAGGGGGCAGCGCGACTTTATCGGGGTGGTTTTGCCCTCAAATTAATAAGGAGGACAGCTTGTCCCAACCCGAGGATCTAAAGCGGTTCGAGGCCCTGGTCGAGATTATCGCCCGTTTGAGGGCGCCCGACGGCTGCCCCTGGGATAGAAAGCAGACCCACGCCTCGCTGCGGGAAAACCTGCTCTCGGAGTGCTATGAGGTGCTGGAGGCGCTGGACGCGAGTGATGCCAACAAGCTGCGCGGCGAGCTGGGCGACCTGCTGATGCAGATTGTCCTCCACGCCCAGATTGCCCGTGAAGCCGGCGAGTTCGAGCTGGGGGAGGTCATCGAGGGTATCAACAAGAAGCTCATCCACCGCCACCCCCATGTCTTCGGCTCCAAAAATGTTAAAGACGCCGAAGAGGTGATGCATAACTGGGAGGAGCTCAAAAAGGAAGAGAGAGAAGAGGGCGCTTCCCTGCTGGAGAGCGTGCCTAAGGAAATGCCCGCCCTGGGCTACGCCCATGAGATTCAGCGACGGGCGGCCTGGGTAGGTTTCGACTGGGAGGACATTGACGGCATTATCGATAAGCTGGCCGAGGAGGTCGGCGAGTTCCAGCGTGCGGGGACTAGGGAGGAGAAGGCCAGCGAGTTCGGTGACCTGCTCTTTACGCTGGCCAACATTGCGCTAAGGATGGGCATAGACGCCGAGTCAGCGCTGAGAGAGGCCAATAAGCGCTTCTACAAACGCTTCACCGCCATGGAGGAGCTCTGCCGTAAGCGGGGGCTGAAGTTCGCCGAGCTATCCTTCGACGAGCAGAACGCATTGTGGGCGGAGGCGAAGAAGAAGGCAAGATAGCCCCCGCCCGTTTCATCCGACTAGGCTAGTCCCTACTAAAAGGGCAGAATCTTCCGGTCCCAGGTATTGTTTATCAAAATCGCCGCCGAGTCGTACCAGGCTATTAGCGCCACCAGAATGCCAAGGTAGCCTCCCGCCAGCTTCAGGCCGGAAACGTACTCACCCCCTGCCAGCAGGAAGAAGGTTATCGTCAGAGCGATAAAGAGGGCTAAAAGCCCGCGCGGGGCCTTGATGGCGGCGAAGGTGGCGTAGAGGGTGAAGAAGCCCCAGGCCGCCAGGAAAACGGCCAATCCCGCCGGCGGTACCGCCGAGATTACGCCTACTGACTCTAGGACAATCATCAGCGCCAGACCCAGCCAGAAGGCGCCGAAAGAGGTGAAACAGGTGGCGCCGAAGATATTCCCGGTCTTGAATTCCCACATTCCCGCCAGCACCTGAGCCAGCCCCCCGTAGAAAAAGGCCATGGGCAGAACCATGCCGATAGATTCGGGGGCGATGAGCTCTGCATTCACCATACTCAAGAGGAATGTGGTCAGGGCGAACGCCCCCAGTCCCAGAGCACCAGGATTAGCCGTTTTTTGCATCTAAAATCCCTCCTTAAAGGCTTTATTTGTGCTATAATGGACGGCAATCAGCGGCAAAAAAGACCGCAAAAAATCGGGGCGAGAGGATTTGAACCTCCGACCTCGGCGTCCCGAACGCCGCGCGCTAACCAGACTGCGCTACGCCCCGTCCGCCATATTATAGGGGGAATTGGCTTCTATTGCAAAACGGGTTATTACATTAAAGGAGGGGGTTCTTTATGGCTGATATCATAGGTCGCTGTGGTTTTAATTGTGGCCGCTGCCTGATTTATAAAGACAATTTGAAGGGTGAAGAGGACCGGCGGCGATTTCGTGACGGCTTGCTGAAGTATTACGGCGATAAGCTTACCCTGGAACAATGTTATTGTGATGGCTGCCTGGCCGACGATAGCCAAAACCCGATACGCATAAACAAGGAATGCAAGATAAGACCCTGTGTGCTCGAAAAAGGCCTGGAGAACTGTGCCTACTGTGAGAGATACCCGTGTAAGATTTTGGAACCCGCGATGGTAGATTACCAAAAGGTGATGGAAAGATACGGAGCTCCGCTACCTCAGGAGGACTACGAACTGTTTGTCGAGCCTTACGAGAGCCGGCGGACCCTCGATGCGCTCAGGGATAAGGGGGGCGGCGTTAGCCAGAAATGAAATACGTAGTGGTCATAATCGACGGCGCGGCGGGCTTGCCCCTACCTGAGAGGAGAAACAAGACCTGCCTGGAGCTGGCCAATATTCCCAACCTCGATGCTATGGCGGGAGAGGGGGTGGTGGGGCTGGCGAGAACCGTGCCTGAGGGGATGGAGCCCTCCAGCGCCTGCGCCTGTATGTCGGTGCTGGGCTACGACCCCAAGGTCTACTACAAGGGGCGGAGCGCCATCGAAGCCAGGGCCATGGATATCCCCATCGGGGAGGGGGAGGTCGTCTTCCGCTGCAACCTGGTGGGGGTCCAGGACGGCAGGATGCAGAGCTACAGCGCCGGCTATATCAGCAGCCAGGAATCGAGAGAGCTTATTAATGCCTTGAACGATAGTCTGGGTAGCGATAGCATCCATTTCTACCCGGGCGTGAGCTACCGGAATATCTTAAAGCTCAAGGGGCATGAGGAAACACTCTCGGCTCAATGCACCCCGCCCCACGACATCCCCGATAAGCCGATATCCGACTATCTGCCCAAGGGTCGAGGCAGCGATATTTTGAGGGACTTAATGCAGCGCTCGGAAAAGGTGCTCCAGAGTCATCCGATAAACCTCAGTCGCCAGTCGCGCGGCGATATTCCGGCAACAACAATTTGGCTCTTCTGGGGCAGCGGCGAAATACCAGCAATGCCTTCGTTCAAGGAGCTTTACGGTCTTAATGCCGCGCTGACCTCGGGCGTCGATTTGCTCAAAGGACTGGGCAAAATGGCGGGGATGAAAATACTGGAGATAGCGGGGGTCACCGACGGCCCCGATAACGATTATGAGGCCCAGGCCGAGGGTGCTCTAAAGGCTCTTGAAGATAACGACCTGGTGGTTATCCACATCGAGGCGCCCGACGAGGCGGCCCACGCTGGCTCCATCGATGACAAGATTAAAGCCATCGAGCAGATAGATAAAGAGGTTATCGAGCGCCTGCGTTCGTATCGCGGCGACTTGCGTATCCTAGCCATGCCCGACCACCCCACCCCCATCGCCATCAGGACGCACAGCCCGGAACCAGTGCCATTTATGCTCTGGGGAAAGGGCTTTAGGCCTAATGGCGCTAGTCGGTTCAGCGAGGCGGCGGCAAAAGAAACTGGTCTTTTTATGCCCGATGGGTATAAAATAATGGGTAAGTTTGTGGGGGGTAGTTGAATGGCCTTAATCGTGCAGAAATACGGCGGCTCTTCGGTAGCTGACGCCGAAAAGATTAAGAACGTGGCGCGGCGCATCGCCGCCACTAAGGATGCGGGCAACGAGGTCGTGGTGGTGGTCTCAGCGATGGGCGATAACACCGATAACCTGTTGAAGCTGGCCTACCAGCTGACCAGCCACCCCGCCGACCGTGAGCTTGACCTGCTCCTCTCCACGGGGGAGGTCGTCTCCAGCACGTTGCTGGCCATGGCACTGGAAGAGATGGGCTACGAAGCCATCAGCCTGACGGGGGGACAGGCAGGGATAAGAACCACCGCCGTCTACAGCCAGGCTAGAATCGTGGGCGTCGACCCGGAGCGGATTGTCAACGAGCTGGACAAGGGTAACATCGTCATCGTGGCTGGCTTCCAGGGGATTACCGAGGGCATGGATATCACCACGCTGGGGCGGGGGGGTTCCGATACCACCGCCGTAGCGCTGGCGGCCAGCCTGGCGGCGGAGAAATGCGAGATATACACCGACGTCGAGGGGGTCTATACTGCCGACCCCAGGCTCGTTCCCGAGGCGCGCAAGGTGGACGAAATCAGCTACGAAGAAATGCTGGAGCTGGCCAGCTACGGCGCCAAGGTGTTGCACCCCCGGGCGGTGGAGCTGGGAGAGCTTTTCCACATACCTATTCAGGTGGCTTCCAGCTTCAGCCAGAATCCGGGGACATTAATTCACGGAGGGGGGTCTATGGAAATACGAAATAAGGTGCGGGGTATCGCCCACGACCTTGATGTGGCCAAGATAACGGTGGTCGGCGTGCCCGACCGGCCCGGTGTCGCCGCCTCTATCTTCGTGCCGCTGGCCGAAGCCAACATCAACGTCGATACCATCGTGCAGAACGCCAGCATTGATAAAATCACCGACCTGACCTTTACCGTGGCCAAGAGCCAGCTGGATAAGGCGATGAAGGTGGTGGGGGCTGTCTGCCAGAAAATTGGCGCCCGGGAGTACGTCAGCGACCCCAAGATGGGCAAGGTCAGCATTATCGGCACGGGCATGCAGAACAACCCCGGTTTTGCCGCCCGCATGTTTACCGCCTTAAGCGAGGCGGGAATCAACATCCAGCTTATCTCCACCTCGGAGATAAGAATTACCTGTATCATCGACGAAGATAAGGTCAAAGACGCCGTCCGAGCCTTACACCGTGCCTTTGAGCTGGAAAAAGAAGAATAATCAACCACGAGCTAAAAAAAGGCACCTCCTTGCCTCTAAGCTGGCTTGTGTTGCTGCTCTGGCTAGAGTAAAATAGTATGTTCTAGATGTTTTAAGGTGATGCCGATGGCCTATCAGGAAGAGGAACAGGTAAGGCTGAGACGGCAGCGCAGCAAGCAGGCTATAGCCCTGGCCATGCAGGGGCGGTGGCGGGAGGCGGTGGCGGCCAACGAGGACATAATCGCCAGCTTCCCCGGTGACGTCGATGCCTATAACCGCTTAGGTAGAGCCCACATCGAGCTGGGGGAATACGCACTGGCCAAGGAAGCCTACACCAAGGCTACCGAGCTCGACCCCTATAACATCATCGCCCAGAAGAACCTGCAGCGCCTTTCCTATCTGGGGGAGGGAGCGGGCGAGGAGGATGACTCCGACCACGTCGAGCCCCAGCACTTTATCGAGGAGACGGGCAAGACGGGCGTGGTCGCCCTTTACCGCCTGGCGCCGCTTTCGGTGCTGGCCAAGATGGGGGCGGGCGACCGGGTCTACCTCAAGGCGGACAGGGCCGGCCTGAACGTGGAGAACGGGCGCGGCGAGTACGTGGGGCAGGTCGAGCCCAAGCACGGGCAGCGGCTGATAAAGATGATGGGGGGCGGCAACCGCTACAGCGCGGCCATCGTCAGCATCAGCGAGGAGCGGGTGACGGTCATTATCCGCGAGATATACCAGGACCCCTCCCAGGCAGGGCAGCTTTCCTTCCCCCCCAGAGGCACGGACAACCTGCGTCCTTACCTGAGCGACAAGATGCTGCGCCGCGAGCTGGAGAATATCGAGACCATGGCCGACGAGTCGGTTGATATAGATGGCAGCGGGGATGGTTAGAAGCAGGAGGTTTTCCCTATGGTTTTAGGCAAGGTCCGACCAGTAGATATCGAAAAAGAGATGAGCAGCTCTTACCTCGATTACGCCATGAGCGTCATCGTGGCCCGCGCTCTGCCCGATGTGCGCGACGGCTTAAAGCCCGTGCAGCGGCGCATCCTCTACGCTATGGACGAGCTGGGGCTGGCGGCCAACAGCCCGCACAAGAAGAGCGCCCGTATCGTCGGCGAGGTGCTGGGTAAATATCACCCACACGGCGATGCCCCGGTCTACGAAGCCATGGTGCGCTTGGCGCAGGACTTCTCCATGCGCTACCCCTTAATTAGCGGTCAGGGTAACTTCGGCAGCATCGATAACGACCCGCCGGCCGCCATGCGCTATACCGAGGCTAGGCTGGCCCTTATCGCCGAGCAGATGCTGGTCGATATCGATAAAGATACCGTCGACTTTATGGCCAACTTCGACGAAAGCCTTAAGGAGCCGCTGGTCCTGCCCACCCAGCTGCCCAACCTGCTGGTCAACGGCAGCGCCGGCATCGCCGTGGGCATGGCCACCAGCATCCCGCCTCATAATTTGAGCGAGGTCTGCGACGCCATCGCCTACCTAATCGAGAACCCCGAGGCCACCGTCGACGAGCTGACCCAGTTCATCAAGGGGCCCGATTTCCCCACCGCGGGCATTATTCGCGGCGGGGAGGGTATAAAAAACGCCTACGCCACGGGGCGGGGCAAGGTGGTGGTGCAGGCCAAGGCCATGATTGGCGACACGGGGGGGCGGTGGCAGATAGTGGTCACCGAGTTGCCCTACCAGACCAACAAGGCAGCCTTGGTGGAGAGGATTGCCGAGCTGGTCAAGAACAAGAAGGTGGAGGGCATCAGCGGGCTGCGTGATGAATCCGATAGGCAGGGGATGCGTATCGTCATTGAGCTTAAACGAGAGTCGCAGCCCAAGCAGGTGCTAAATAACCTCTTTAAGCACACCGCCATGCAGTCGGCCTTCTTCGTCAACATGCTGGCGCTGGTCGACGGCCAGCCACGGGTAATCAGCCTCCGGGAAGCGCTGCAGTACTATATAGATTTCCGCCACCAGGTTATCACCCGACGTTCCAAGTTCGAATTGAAGCAGGCTAAGGCGCGGGCGCATATCCTGGAGGGGCTAAAGATCGCCCTGGACAATATCAATAAGGTGATTGCCACCATCAAACAGTCAGCCACCGCCGAGGCCGCCCGCAAGGCGCTGATGGAGGGCTTCGGGCTTTCGCAGCTTCAGGCGCAGGCCATCCTCGACATGCAGCTGCGGCGTCTGGCCAACCTGGAGCGGAAAAAGATAACCGACGAGTACGCTCAGCTGGTCAAGACCATCGCCTATCTGGAGGACCTGCTGGCCAACCCCAAGCGCATCCTGCTCCTCATCAAAGAGGAGGTGGCCCAGCTTAAAGAGAGTTTCGGCGACGAGCGCCGCACCGAGATCAGCGAGGAAGAGATAACCGAGTTCCGCGAGGAGGACCTTATCCCCCACCAGAGGGTGGTGGTTACCTTAAGCCAGCGCGGTTTTGTCAAAAGGGTGGCTTCGCGCAGCTATCGCTCCCAGCATAGAGGGGGGAGGGGCATCATCGGCATGGTCACCCGCGAGGCCGACGCGGTAAGGCTACTCGTCGTTGCCGATACCCACGACCATGTGCTCTTTTTCACCAACCGGGGGCGGGTCTTTTACCTCAAATGCCACGAGATACCCGGTGACAGCTCCCGCGCCACCAAGGGGACGGCGGTCATCAACCTCTTCTCCGTGGCCGATAACGAGAGGGTCACGGCCATGGTCGCCCTGCCCGATTTCGAGAAGGGTTCCTACCTTTTGATGGCCACGCGGCTGGGCGAGGTCAAGAAGACGACGGCCGATAAGTTCGCCGCCGTGCGCTCAAGCGGGCTCATCGCCATGGACTTAGAAGAGGGCGACGAGCTGGTGGCCGCCCGACTGGCCACCGATAAGGACGATATGCTATTAGTTACTCAGGAGGGGCAGGCCATACGCTTCGCCGTCAAAGACCTGCGGGACGCTTCCCGCACCAGCGGGGGCGTACGCGGCATAAGGTTAAGCGCCACCGACCAAGTGGTGGCTATGGATGTCATGAAAGCCAAGGGCTACGTGCTGGTGGCCACCAGCGGCGGTTCCGGCAAGCTCACCCCCGTTGAGGCCTATCCCAAGCAGCACCGAGCCGGGGGTGGGGTGAGGACCTTCAAGCTGGTGGAAAAGGCAGGTAAGGTCGCCGCTGCGGAGGTGGTCTCGCTGGCCCAGCAGGTAATGATTGTATCGGCCGAGGGCATCGTCATCCAGACACCGGTCAAGGAGAAAGACCCCAAGCAGGGCATCTCCATTCAGGGGCGGAGCACCCAGGGGGTAAAGCTTATGAGGCTCGACCCGGGCGACGAGGTGGTGGCTATCGCCTCTTTCGAGAAGGAGTCTAAGTAATGCCGCTATCCTTAGCGGGCAAGGCGGCCATCGTCACCGGGGGGAGGCGGGGCATCGGCCGGGCCATCGCTTTAGCGCTGGCCGAAGCCGGCGCCGATGTCGCTTTAGGTGATAGGGTGATTGACGACGGCGCTCTCGAAGCCGTCGCCGAAGAGGTCAAGAAATTAGGTAGTCGTGCGCTTGCCGTCCAGACCGATATCACTAAGAAGACCGACGTTGATAACCTGGTGCAAAAGACGTTGGCCGAATTCGGCACTATCGATATCCTGGTCAACAACGCCGCCATGAACATCGTAGCCCCCCTGCTCGAGCTCAACGAAGAGGGGTGGGATAGGATCATAGATACCGACCTCAAGGGCTATTACCTCTGCTCGCAGGCGGCAGGCAGGGTGATGGTCAAGCAAAAGCGGGGTAATATCATCAACATCGCCTCCACGGCGGCGGTGGACACCGCCCCGGAGATGGGCGCCTACTGCATCGCCAAGGCGGGGGTGGTCATGCTCACCCGAATGCTGGCCCTAGAATTAGCCCAATATAATATAAGGGTCAACGCCGTGGCGCCCTCCATAGTCAAGACCAAGTTCAGCCAGCCGTTCTGGGCCGACCCCAAGATGTTGAAGCAGATTGAGTCGGAGATACCGCTGGGTAGGCTGGCCGAGCCCGAGGATATAACGGGCGCGGTGCTCTTTCTGGCCTCCGAGGCCTCGGCCTACATTACCGGGCATACTATTGTCGTTGACGGCGGCTCAATCGCCTAGCTTCTTCTTACAGGCCGCGCTCAATCGCTCCAGACCGCAGGCATTGCAGGGGTTATAGTGGCAGTCGGGGGTCTCTAGACTCTTGAGGGCGCGCTGGTATTCTTTTTTCAAAAATTCCACCGTTACTCCGGAGTCGATGTGCGCCCAGGGCAGGGCTTCGTCCAGCGAGCGCTCTCTCTGGGCGTAAAATGCCGGCTCCAGATCACTCTTTTTGAAGGCGTCGAGCCAGTTCTGGTAGTTGAACCTTTCGTCCCAGGCATCGAAGGCCGAGCCTGCCTTCCAGGCGTCGTGGATAACCTTACCCAGCCTGCGGTCGCCCCGCGATAGTGCCGCCTCGAGCAGGCTGACCTCGGGGTCGCGCCAGGAAAGGCGACTGCCCTTGCGACGCAGCCCTTGTTTTAAAAGCTCGTGCTTGGCGTTTAACGTCTCTTCATTGTCCTGCGCCACCCACTGGAAGGGGGTGTGGGGCTTGGGGATAAAGGTAGAGAGGCTGATTCTGACCTGGGGCAAGCCCCCCTTGGTGCCCTTGCCCGTGGCGCGGATTTTAGCCACCAGTTGTACGATTTCCTCAATGTCCTCAATAGTTTCGCTGGGCAGCCCGAGCATGAAATACAACTTCAGGCTGCGCCAGCCGCGGGCGAAGGCGGCGGCCGCTGTTTCCAATATCTTTTCCTCGGTGGTGCCCTTGTTGATGGTGAGGCGCATCCTTTCGCTGCCCGCCTCGGGGGCGAAGGTGAGCCCGGTCTTGCGGCGGGCGGGCAGGGACTCCAGCAGTTTCAGCGAGAAGCTGTCGATGTGCAGGCTGGGCAGGGAGAGCGCCAGGTTTTTATACTGGCGCGCCAGGCTGGCCACCAGCTCTTCAATCTTAGGGTAGTCGCTGGTGCTCAAAGAAACCAGCGAGACCTCGTCGTAGCCGCAGTTGGCTATAAGCTCCCACACCGCTTTTATAACCTCGGCCTGGGAGCGCTGGCGGAGGGGGCGGTATAAAATCCCCGCCTGGCAGAAACGGCAGCCGCGGGTACAGCCCCGCTGAATCTCAACCGCGCCGCGGTCATGGATGACCTCGATATAGGGCACGACGGGGCGGGTGGCGGGGGGCGGCATTTTATCGATTATGCGCCGCTGGATAACCTCTTTAGCCTCGCTCTCAGTCGGCCTAATACTCTTAAACATGCCGTCGGGCTGGTACTCAACTTTGTAAAAGGAGGGGACATAGACACCAGGGACGGCGGCTACTTTTTTCAAAAGCTCTTTTCGGTTTGCTTTGCTCTGCTTCCAGTCGCGAAAGATATCGAGCAGCTCAGGCAATACCTCCTCGCCGTCGCCGATGACGAAGAAGTCGATGAAGTCGGCCATGGGCTCGGGGTTTAGGCAGCAGCTGCCGCCGGCGATGACGATGGGGTGGGAATCGTCTCTCTCTTTAGCCAGTACGGGTATCTGCCCCAGGTCGAGGATATTTAGAACGTTGGTGTAGGTCAGCTCGTAGTCCAAAGAGAAGCCGATAACGTCGAAATCCTTTAAAGGGCGCTTCGACTCAAGGCTGAGCAGGGGTAGCTTGGCCGCCCGCAGGGCGGCTTCCATATCCACCCAGGGGGCAAAGGCCCTCTCGGCGAGGACATCGGGCTGGCTATTTAATATCTCATAGAGGATAGGCAGCGCCATGTTGGACATGCCGACCTCATATGTATCGGGGTAGACCAGGGCTAACTTGAGAGCCGTCTTTTCCCAGTCCTTGATAACGCAATTCCACTCGCCGCCCGTATAGCGGGCGGGGCGGGTGACTTTATAGAGAATCTCGTCGGGGTAGGGCAAGGTTTCTCTCCTACTCTTTGCGCAGAAGCTTGCGGTAATAGGGGGAATGAGCCAGATAGAGGCCCATTACCGGGTTGTGGCCGAAGACCCTGTCCTTGGCTACCAGCACGGTGACGGGGGACTCGGCGTATTTGAAAAATAGCGAATCGTGGCCGACGCAGAGTCCGACCAGTATGTTGAAGTCGGTGCCCGCGTCGTTGAGGATTTTGGCTTGAGCTATGGGGTTGCACATCGCCTCGAAAGCGTCGGGGCCCTTTATCTTCTGCTCAGGCGTTATGCCGATTCTCTCCTTGGGGATGGCACCCGCCTTGCAGCAGACGGAGATAACCTCAAAGCCCCGGTTTTCCAGAATTTCGCTTAGGATTTCGGCTTCGTCCTGGAGGCCAATACAGGCGGCTATGCCCAGCTTCTTATAGCCCATCTTCTTGGCGAACTGGGCAATCTCTTCAACGCGCGGGTAGCGTGTGGTCAGTCCTTCGGGCAGGTTCATATAGCACTCGGCTTCCTGAATAGACGCTTGTAGGGCGAACCCCCTGACCTCGGGGTCGTCGTATTCGGCCAGGGCTTTTTGGATGATTTCCTGTCTGGTCTTGGTCGGGCAATTTTCGGGGCCTTTAAGATAGGCTTTACTGTCGCAGACGAGTTTGGTGCATTTGGCGCATTCGGGGTTTTCCATAAGGCATCCCCTCCTTCGCTTTCTGGTTAGCCTTACTACTATAGACGATAGCTTTGGTTTTTACAATTGCTTGGGGGTGCTCCTCTCCTCCCTACCTTGTTTAGCGTACGTTTTTCTTTCCCACCCTACCCACCCTTAGAGGCGCTGCCTCTAGAATTCCTTGGGTTACGTGCCTCTCCACCCCCCATTTGGGTGTTTAAGAGGGGCGTAGCCCCTCTTTACCTTAAAGGGGGCTTTGTTCCAGAAGTCGCCTTCGGGGGCGACTTCTGGAACAGCCCCCACTTCTGTTCCAAAAGTGCCCTCGGCTCTTTTGGGGCGAAGGGCTTGGAGGTGGGCAATGAATAAATGGCTTGCTCACTCCCGTACTATGCACCCTTTACACCGCTTTGGCAGGGTGTATAATCCCTTTGTAAGCTGGAACGGGGGGATAAAGCTATGTGGAACAAATCAACAATTTTTAGGTCTCTGGGAGGCTTATTAGTGGTAACTGGATTAGCGGCAATCCCATTTGGGTTAGAAAAAAGCGGGTGGATAACACCTTACCAAGCAAAAATAATCATTATCGTGGGGGCTGTGGCTCTTGTGTGCGGGATTTTGCTGTGGGTATTCTCTTTCCGCATTAAACGAGCGGAGAATATAAGACTTGTAAAAAACCTTCCCAGTCTATTAACCGCCATTGATGCACGGCGGGGGGAAGTAATCCAAAGCGAACTTGATAAAAGAATAGGTAAGGGCAACACCCAATTTGTTTTCAGTATGTTGAAAGATACTTGGCTTATTTTAGTTGGTGACGAAATGCCTGAATTGCCAGAGCGAAAAGGCGATGAGGATTTTGCGGAGATTGTGGGAATAATATTAAGTCTTGCTCGCAACACTAAAAAGGGTATCAAGAAAATGCAAAAGAGCATAGCAAAATTGGGGGATAAAGAAGCAGGACTCTTAATCGCACGAAAGGCAAATGAACATTTAGGCATTGATGATAAATTGGCTAGGCATGACCGACGTAATAAAAAACTCATAAAGAAATTAAAACTAGCTCGTGAAAATTTGCCTAGTGACGCAGCAGTGGAAGCAACAAAAGCCATTGATAACTATCTTGACTTTTCAAGAGCTTATAGAGCATTAGACATCGTAATAATAACCCTAACTCATATGATAAATAAAATCGATTTATTAAAAGATATTCCGGTCATCACGCAGATTGTTGATAAATTCCAACGATATAGGGAGCAGTATTCAGAGGAAATGAACATCAACCTAGCAAAAGTAAATGAGGCATTAAAACAATTATGACGATGGTAATTTTAGGGCATATTATCCAAGAGCTTGGGGGCGACAGGCTCTTTCCCCTCAAAAGTCCAGAAGGTCGGCTCAAGCCCCAACTCGTATATGCTCTGGATGAGGACGCAGATGTTATGGCACAGAATCTTACAAAGGACTTCGTTGACCTGAGCAGTCGGGGTCTTAGCCCTGACCGCACTACCGAACTTGCTCTTAATCATGTAGAAGGCCGTCTCGACATTCGACCTCTTGTGGTAATGCTCCAAGAAAACTTCCCTATTGAAGCTATAGAAGTGGAACATCCGACTCCACAGCCCGTCAAACTTGTGGTGGCCGTCCTTCTGTCCTGTTGCATTGGACTTGAAGGGGATGTAGGGTGTGGCCCCCACCGCTTGGATGGCGTGGAGATTGCGCTTGATGGAGTAGGCTTTGTCGGCGGATACCTCGTTGATGTCAAATGTCTCGGCGGTCTTGTTGAGCAGGGCGGGAAGCTGGATGCTGTCGGCGGATGCGTAAGGGGTGGCCTCTACGCTGGTGACGATGTGGGTCTTGACCCCGCACATGATATGCGTCTTAACCCAATTCTGCATACTCCGTTCCTTGCCGTATTTGTGGTCAAACCATCGGGCGTAGGTGCTGGTGGAGAAGCCAGACGAGTCAACGGCAAAGTCGGTCTCAACCGCCCTCAAGGGGGTGGCCGACTGCTCGATGAGGCTCTTGAGCAGGGGCGTCAATTCGGGGTTTTCGAGATAGCGGAAGGTGCTGGTGAAGGACGGCGACTTGGCTACCAGCCCATTGGCTTCCGCTTCCCGCAGGTCGGTCATAAAGCGTCTACCGGACATAGTGGAATAGACCTTAGCGGTGATGCCGAACACGACATCGGAAAGGGGCAGCCTCGGACGCCCGAACCTGTATTCAGGCTGCTCAATGCCGTTGCAGAGGTCTCGGAGCAGGGCGACAAAGTGCTCCTGCTCGTGGGTCTGCGCCTCGTTGTAGGCAGGCCACTCCTGCGTGCAGGTCATTTTGACCGACTTGGTGTAGACCGTGCTCCCGTCTGGCCTTGTTTCCCTCTTTATAACGAACTCGACAGCGTGAATGTGCTTGCAGGGCAACCCCCGCTTCTCAAAGTCGGGGCAGGTGCAGAACGGCTCGCCGTGGTCGAGGTTTACGACATAGCTTCCGTTGCCAGACTGGGAGGGCACTTTCCAGCCCAGCTTGTTCTTTTCTATCTTGCTCGTGTTGGCTATTACCAGCCCTCTTTCCTCTCTTGCGTCCATTTCAATTATCCCTTCCTTTCCTTGTTATACGCCTATAATAGCACATACTGTATGCCTTTGTCAATAGTTTTTAGGCTAATTTTAGACTTTTTTACAAAATTCCCTATTGACAAACGCCCATATTGTGTGCTATTATGTCTGGCAATGAACGAAGTACAGGCAAAGATAGCCCAGCTTCAGGAAAAAGGCTGGACGCTGGCGGCGATAGCCGATTCTAATGAGCTTGGGGGAATCCACCGCAACACTATCGGGATGTGGAAAGCAGGGACGAGATACCCCAAACTAGACAAGCCTATTCTTGACGCCCTTGACCGCCTTCTCAAGCGCAACCGAATACCGAAGAAAAAGCGATACGCTAAGGGTAGCAGGGTAAGACTCATTCAGGAGCAATAATATGGTGCAACAAAGTATGCTCAAAGAGGGATGGGATTACGATTTAGCCACTGGCAAACCAGTGGACATGCGTAAGCCCGAAGAAAAAGTCCGCCAGCAATATGAGAAGATACTCCATGACGATTACGGCTACGATTACAAGCAAATGGACATCGAGGTATTTATTAAACGTGGTAGCCGGCCCGAAAAAGAACCCAAAGAGGAAAAGGCAGAAAGAGACCGAGCCGACATCGTCATATATGCTACCACAGACACTAGCAAACGAGACCAGCACCAAGACATCATCGGCATTATAGAGACAAAACGTCCGGAACAAGCCGAAGGCGTTAAACAACTTATGAGCTATATGTCCGCATCTTCGGCTCGGTGGGGCGTATGGACAAATGGTGACTTGGGTGGCATTGAATATATCTACAAAGATGCTACTAAAGGCACTATTAAGCGAGACTTCATTTTCGATATTCCTAAGCGTGGGGAAAGCATAGAGGACATGGGGAAGCTCACCAAAGACCGCTTAATCCCCGCTACAGATTTGAAACTTATTTTTAAACGCATACATGAGACTCTTTACGCAAACACAAATATAAGCCGTAGCGAAAAACTGGGTGGGGAAATGATACGGCTTATATTCACTAAGATATGGGATGAACGATACGATTTAGACAAACCGCCAGAATTTCGTGTTAGCGTGGATGAATCCCCTGAAAGTTTGAAATACCGGATTCAAGGATTGTTTGACCAAGTAAAAGATGAATTGGTCAAGGATGGCGTATTCGAGGGACATGAGAAAATCGGTCTTGACCCCAGAGCAGTTGCTTGGGTGGTAGGCCAGCTTCAGCGTTATAGTCTCCACCTGACCGACAGGGATGCAGTCGGTGACGCTTTTGAGGTTTTTGGCGAGAAAGTATTGGTCGGGGAAAAGGGCGAATTTTTTACACCACGTGAGGTCGTAAAAACCGCTGTGGCCTTGGTGCAACCTCAGCCCCTAAAGAGTGTCCTCGACCCCGCCTGCGGTTCAGGTGGTTTCCTTATTTACGCATTGGAGTGTGTCTGGGACATAATGGCGAACAGTAAAAAATATAAGGGCAGCCCGGATTTACCTAATTTAAAAAAGGACATGGCCGAAAAATATTTCTATGGCATTGATAAGGAAATGGATTTGGTGAAGATAGCTAAGGCTTATATGGCTATCGTTGGTGATGGGCGTGGGGGTATCGTCCATGAAAACACATTGCACAAACCGGAGGACTACTTGGAACGGGCGCACGAGTTATTCGTCGATAAGGATAAAGAGGGCAAAGAGATATTCCGTCAATTCAATATTATTATGACCAATCCGCCATTCGGCTCTAAAATCAAGGTGCTAAAAGACGAAGCACAATATTTTGATTTGGGGCATGTTTGGAAAAAGGACACCAACGGCGACTGGCAAATGACCAGCAAAACAAAGAATACTGAACCCCAAATACTGTTTATCGAGCGTTGTTTAGATATGCTAACAGATGGTGGGATACTTGCAATTATTCTCCCTGAAACAATATTCCACGCCGTTAAAAGTCGTTATGTACTTAACTACATCCAAAAGAGAACCAACATTAAAGCCGTCATTGACCTGGCACATAATACTTTCAGGCCTCATAACAACGCCAAAACACTATTGGTAATACTTCAAAAAGACAAACCGCAACAAGACAACATCATTATGGGTGTCACCGAAGAAACAGGTCATGACCATCAAGGACGCAAAAAATACAGATTCGATTACCAGACACAATCATTTACCAAAGAGGTCTGGGATGACACGGAAAACGTGCGGAAGGAATTAGGGAATCCGTTCGATAAAGATAATCAGTATGTATTCTCAGTGAAAAAGACCGATATTAAAGGCAATATCTATGTACCGAGATACTATTGGCAAAAGCGAGCCCAGAGCATATTGGACGAGATTAAGGAATCTGGTTATGACCCAGTTAGATTGCAGACATTGCTTAATGAAAAAATAATAGCTGATTACAAAGGTTATGGTTCGCCGCCGTCTGGCTTCAAAGGGCTTGGGGATGTTCCTTATATCAGGGTAGCAGATATTATAAATTGGGAACTGTACAAAAATCCCACTGCCTTTGTACCTCGTGAAGTATATCTCAGGATAAAGGGCAATGGAATAGACCTTCAGCCGGAAGATGTTATATTCGTTCGCAGGGGAAGCTATCGTATCGGTAGTGTCGCAATGGTATCTCCATTCGATACAGAGGTATTGCTAACTGGGGAACTGGTAGTAATGAGGGTCATTGAAGCCGAGAACGAATACGGCATTAACCCGTACTACCTAATATACCTGTTATCGCATCATTTAACCCAAAGGCAATTGCCCCAGAAAATCTTGGTTGATACCACACTGCCTAACATCGCTGGTCGCTGGAAAGAATTATACTTGCCTATAATGAAAGACAAAGACGAGATAACAAAAATAACAGAGCGTATCAAAACGGCCTTTCAATCGAAATGGGCAGCACAGGAAGAAATAATGAAACTGCGCTCTGAGTTTGGAAATCTGGTTACTTAATAAATGTCAGCAAGGGGGGAAGTAGAAAATGCCAATCCAACTTAATTCGGTAAGACAATTGCAGACTTACCTCGGAGGCGTTATTGACAGGGCAAGCCATCATGCCCCCGAAATTGAAGAAGTCATCTTAACCCTTGCTGGTGCTGCGGTGCTGTTCAAGGATACCGAAACCCCTTTGGAGGCTCGCTCTTGGAAGGGAAGCCTTGCCAACGTTTTATGGATGACACGCAACGGACAGCGTTATGCTTTCAGTTACAACCACAGCAACCGTCAAATATCCATCAAGCGTGGAAGCACAAGGGGCACTGTGGTAGCTTCTTTTGACAACCAAACCCCTACAGCCCAAGTCATTAACATCTTTGGTCACTTATAATAGAGGCTTTTGGGGGTAAAGCCAGTTGAAGTCCAAGAAGGGGGTGGTTAGAAATGCAACGGGAAAACATAAAGGAATGGCTTGAAAGGGTGAAGGGAGTTCTTATCCAAGAAGGCTTCCATGATACAAAACTTCAGACCATCAAGCAGGGACAGGTTTTTGGACTGGTTAAAAAGGTGGATGGCATTTGGGAAATGCATGTTAGAGGTTTCAAGGATGGGAGATTAGAGGCTGAAATAGAAATCTCAAGGGATTACTTTGAACACCTTGATGATAAGTATAGGCGTGACGCAACGCTAGAGTTGACGCAGATATTGGATGCCTATCAAATTCCCTACCAAACCGAAGGGACTCTACCCCACATGGAAGTGACACTTAACCCCCCAGAGAAATTAACCCCTTGGAAACCTATAGCAGCAATAGCGGGCGTAGTAATACTTTTAATCTGGCTCGGACGGCAGAAATGAGCCAACTCAGAAAGGAGGGGGAATCATGAAACTCAAAAATATCAACGGAACGTCCCAAACCACATGCGCTTGTGGTTCATGGCTGAACCATTGGAAGAAGTTCAGCGGTCAATCAGTCACCTATTGTCCTTGTAAAGAGCCACGACCAAACGGATGCTTGAGGAAAGACTTGGTGGGTGCTCACGTCCAGAAAGCCGACAGTCCCGACAATAAGTGGTATATCTTTCCACTTTGCAGTGTTCATAACCAAAGCATGGGAGTATTGGAGGTCTCCGATAACTACAAACTCGTTTCCGCAAACAAGAAGGAAACGTGCGAAAAGTAATAGCCCCCTGACTTTTGGAACAGGTCACTGGCTTATGGAACAAAAGGTACTTTTGATACAAAGCCCCTTAAAGGGTGGTGGGTGGGAAAAGATTAAAAACGGGGGGTGGTTGAAAACAAAGAGATTGCCGTCTAAAATAGCACTAATCGAAGGAGGGTGAAATGGAGCATATCTGGGCACCGTGGCGGATAAGGTATATCGAGCAGGGCGAGGTGAAGGGCTGCATCCTCTGTGACAAGCCCAAGGAGAATAAGGATGCCGAGAACTATATCCTCTACCGAGGCAAAAAGAACTTCGTTATCCTCAACAGCTACCCCTATAACCCGGGCCACCTGATGGTCGCCCCCTACCGCCACCTGGATAGCCTAGAGAAGCTGACTGACGAAGAACTCCACGAGCACTACGAAATGGTGCGGAAGAGCCTGGCCGTCCTGAGAGGGGTCTTTAAGCCCGGGGGTTTTAATATCGGCACGAACCTGGGAAGGGTGGCGGGGGCAGGCATCGATGACCATATCCATACCCATGTCGTGCCGCGGTGGGGTGGGGACACCAACTTTATGCCGGTGATGGCTGACGTGAGGGTGCTACCCGAGGCGCTGGCCGATAGCTACCAAAAACTGAAGGGCAAATTCTAGTCCTGCGGCTTCCTGAACTTGGCTTTAAGCTCCTCTGCCTGTCGCCTCTGTTCTTCCTGCGCCTGCAACTGCTCCTCGGTGAGGGTTTCCCAGCCCTTGACCTCGTTGTTGACGATGGTGATGGTGAAGAGCTCCCGGCATTTCCAGCAGCGGTAGGGGCCTACGTAATCAGGCTTGAGCAGTGACTGGCTGCCCTCGGTACCACACTTGGGACATTCTATTTTTATCATCATGGCGACACCTCGGACGACTGTTTGGTGCCCCCAAGCGAATTCGAATCGCTGTTTACGGCTTGAAAGGCCGCCGTCCTAGGCCTCTAGACGATGGGGGCACGTCCCTAAAGTATAGCAGAGACGGCCTCGTGTCAACAACAGTCTATTATTGGTCGGTTTTGGGCTTCGGGTGGCCCGTTAATGTGCTAAAATACCCCTAATGGCTAAAGCAAACTGGTTTAGGCGCAACCTTATCCCTATCTTGACGGTGCTGCTGGCGGTAGCTATTACCGTTGTCCTCTTCATTTTTCGGGACAAGATAGCTGAGTTCGGTGATTACGGCTATCTGGGCGCCTTTCTGGTTGGCCTTATCAGCTGCGCTACTATCATCTTACCCGTGCCCGGCATCGTGGTGCTCTTTGCCCTTGGCGCCGACCCTAATCTGAACCCGGTTTTGGTGGGACTGGCTGGGGCTACCGGCGGAGTTATCGGTGAGATGACCGGCTTTATGGCCGGCTACGGCGGACGCAGGATGATAGAGAAAAAGGGTCGGCTCTATACCATGGTGGAGAACTGGATGAAGCGGTGGGGGGGATGGGCCATCTTTGCTTTCGCCGCCGCCCCTTTACCCCTTTTTGATATAGCTGGCGTGGTGGCTGGTGCCATCGGCTACCCGCTATGGAAGTTTTTGTTGATTGCCTGGCCGGGTAAGAGCCTGAAATACGTCCTTCTGGTCCTGGCCGGCGCTTGGGGGTGGGGGACGATGCTGGGCTGGTTTGATTAGCGCCGCCTGATTTTGAGCAGCAGCAGTGAGCCGACGATAAAATAGATAAAGCAGGCCAGGAACATTAACGAGTAGCCCAGGTTGGGGCTTTGGCTGTTACCGAAGTCAATCAGCGGCCCGATAAGGCGCGCCAGCGCCGCGCCACCGGCGGTGGCCAGGTTGGTCAGACCCAGATACCTCGCCTCTTCGCCCTTGGGCACTAAATCGATAGCCAGCGCCCAGTTGCTGCTCATAAAAGCGCCGAAGGCGATGCCCACCAGCCCGCCGCAGAGCATTATAAACGTCATGTTTTGCCCGCTTAAGTAAATGAGCAGAATAGCCAGCGCACCGAGCAGACCCGCGGTGAGGGCAATGGGACGGCGCCCCACCTTATCCGAGAGCCGACCCGCAGGATAGGCAACGACGAGCATGCCGACTATAGCCACTATGGAAAAGCGGGCGGTGGCGGCGGCGGGGTCGGGGGCGCCGACGACATCCATAATGAAATAGAGAGCGAAGGTCTGGAGGGTGGTGAAGGCCATCATGATAAAGAGGCGGGAGAAGATGAACCAGATGAAGTCGCGGTGTGCCCTGAGCTTAATCTTGAAGCTCTTATAGATGGTGAGCAGGAGGGGGAGCTGGGCTGCCTTGCCCGGGCGTTCCCGGACGGTGAGGATGGTGAAGACCATCGCCGCCAGCAGGACGGCCCCCAGTATGGCCAGGGCCAGCCAGAGCCAGCTGCTACCCTCGCCCACGGAGTAGTTGTCCATAAAGATGGCAATGGGGTAGAGCAGGGCGACCCCGCCGGCTATCTCCAGGAAACCCTTGACCCCCGAGGCCAGCCCCCGCTTGCCCTGGGGCACCAGGTCGGGGATGAAGGCTAAATAAGGTCCTTGGGTGGTGTTGGAAGCAATCTGGAGCAGACAGTAAACAACGAAGATGGCCAGGAAACTGCCCGCCCCTCCGATTCCGGCCAGGAAGAGCATGGCCACCAGCGTGCCCACCAGGATGAAGGGACGGCGACGCCCCCAGGTAAAACCGGAACGGTCGCTGATGGCGCCGGCGATGGGCTGGACGATTATGGCCAGCATCAGGCCGCTAAAGGTAAGAATCCCCAGGTAGGTGCTCTTTTCCGATGCCGACACCAGGTCTAGGAGCCGTGTGGGCAGGATAATAGTATGCAGGCCACCCCAGAGGGCAGCCAGGGCAAAACCGAAGATGGTAATCTTGAGGTAGTCGCTGCGGCGAAAGGTGCTTTTATTAGTCGCCATCTTTCTGGTTAAGCTTAACACGAGCCAGCTAAAGAGGCAATGGTTTTTGGGGCTAGATTTTTCATCTATAGACTTCTCTCCCCCTGCCCCACCTTGTTGGGGGATTCTCCACCCCACCCCGATTTTATCTATTCCCGCCCACCGCCCTTTTAAGGTAAAGAGGGGGCAGAGCCCCCTCTTAAACACCCCCGAAACGGGTCGGGTTCTTCCCCTTATAGTGGGGCGGTGAAGGGTGTACTCCCTAGGTTAAGGAGTTTACTCATTAGGGCGGGCTGGATTGGGTCTGAAATACGTTCGCTAACAAGGGGGATAGGGTAGTGCCTTAAAAGCCCCCAGAGCCTTTGTCCTCGGCAAATGGCTGTGGTATAATCCTGACGAATATTTCCCAAAAGGAGGCGATATGCCAGCTATTTTTTGGGTTGTGCCCGCAGCGGGAATCATAACCATAATCTTCGCCATATTCTTGGCCCGAAACGTGCTCAAGCGTTCCATGGGCACACCCAAGATGAAAGAAATCGGGGACATTATCTTTCAGGCTGCCTGGGCTTTCTTGAAGCGCCAGTACAGCACCATCGCCATGTACTCAGTGGCGATTGCCATTATTATCGGGGTCCTGGTGGGGGTGCTGGGGGGAACCGAGGTGGAGGGTTTGAGCGCCCTTGATATCGGCTGGCGCACCGGCGTCGCCTTTCTGGTGGGTGCCCTGTGCTCGGGGGTGGCTGGTTTCATTGGCATGTACATCGCCGTTAAATCCAATGCGCGCTGTGCTGCCGCCGCCCAGAAGAGCCTCACCGAGGCGGTCAACGTGGCGCTGCGGGGCGGGGCTGTTTCCGGCTTCCTGATTACGGCCCTGAGCCTTATCGGCGTCACCGTTATCTTCTTCGCCTACGGCGGCGCCAGCAACCCGGAGATTGCGCCGCACCTTATCGTCGGCTTCGGTTTCGGCGCCAGTTTTGTCGCCCTCTTCGCCCAGCTCGGCGGGGGTATCTACACTAAAGCTGCTGACGTGGGTGCCGACCTGGTGGGCAAGGTCGAGACGGGTATCCCTGAGGACGACCCCCGCAACCCCGCCGTCATTGCCGACCTGGTGGGCGATAACGTCGGCGACTGCGCCGGTCGTGGCGCCGACCTCTTCGAGTCCACGGCGGCGGAGAACATCGGTGCCATGATATTGGGTATCGCCGCCTATCTGGCTACCGAGAACATCGCCTGGATTCTCTTCCCCCTGTGCGTGCGCGGTTTCGGCATGCTGGCCAGTATGATTGGTATTTTCTTCGTGCGGGCCAAGGAGAAAGAGAACGCCATGAACGCGCTTAACCGCGGCTATTTCGTGGCTATCGGCCTTTCCATAGTCGGGCTGGCGGCCGCCGTGCACTTTATGCTGGGCAACTGGTGGCTCTTCGGCGCTGGCATCATCGGCATCGCCGCCAGCGTGGTCATCGTCTTCGTCACCCAGTATTACACTGAGTCGCGTTTCAGCCCGGTGCGCAATATCGCCGAGGCCTCCAAGACGGGGCCGGCCACCAACATTATCATGGGCACGGCGGTGGGTTTCGAGACGACGCTGCCCACCGCATTAGTTATCGGCATCTCGCTCCTGCTCGCCTTCTGGATGGGGGATATGAGCGGGGTGCACGGCGCCGGTGCCTTTGGCACGGCGGTGGCGACGATGGGTATGCTCATGACCTGCCCCTACGTTTTGTCCATGGATACCTTCGGGCCCATCACCGATAACGCCAACGGTATCAACGAGATGGCGGGGGCGGGGCCGGCGGTGCGCAAGGTGACCGACCGACTCGACGCCGTGGGCAACACCACCAAAGCCCTGACCAAGGGCTACGCCATGGTCTCAGCGGGCCTGGCCGCCTTCCTCCTCTTCCAGGCTTTCCTGGACAGGGTCTCTTTCCTCAAGTTCGGCGAGGTGGGTATGTACAGCGTCGTCAACATCGCCCGCATCGAGGTCTTCGTGGGCGCCCTGCTGGCGGTGATGATAGTCTTTCTCTTCAGCTCCTGGGCCATCAAGGCGGTGGGGCGGACGGCCTCCAAGATTATTGAGGAAGTACGCCGCCAGTTCCGCGCTGACCCCGGTATTCTCAAAGGGACTTCTAAGCCCGATTACGCCCGCGCCGTGGACATCACCACCCGAGCCGGCTTGAGGGAAATGATTGCCCCCGGACTACTGCCCGTGCTGGGGCCAGTGGTTATCGGTGTTATCTTCCGCTTTATCCCCGGTTATGACAGCGCCATGGTCGTGGCCGCCCTGCTCATGGTGGGCACTATCGGCGGCATTATGATGGCCTCCTACATGAACAACGGCGGCGGCGCCTGGGACAACGCCAAGAAGATGATTGAGGACGGGCAGCTCAAGGACGCCGACGGCAAGGTAATCGGCAAGGGCTCGCCTACCCACGCCGCGGCTGTGGTCGGCGACACCGTGGGCGACCCGCTTAAAGACACGGCGGGGCCTTCGCTGCACGTTCTGGTCAAGCTGCTGGCCACCGTCACCCTGGTGATGTGCCCGCTCTTTATCGTCGTATAACTTAGAATAAAAAGAATCCCCCCTTCTCTCTTCGGGGAGGGGGGATTTTGTTTTTGGGGTTTGAATCCTTAAGAAACAAGTTTGAGGCTAGGACATTTCATTCGGTACCTCATCTTCATCTTCTTCCCCTAGCACTATATTGAAATCGGCAATATACTTAAATATACTGCACTCGAGAAAGGCAGCAAGTAGTCGGTTTAACAAGCGACCTATGATAAAATAGATAGTTGGAGAAAAACGTGGCAAAAGATAGTGGATCGAAAAGCGTTCGTCCGTCATGGGATGACTACTTTTTAGAACTGGCAGACGCAGCTTCTAGAAGAGCCACCTGCGACCGTGGAAAGAGTGGTTGTGTGATTGTCCGAGATAAACAGGTGTTGGCGACAGGATATGTTGGATCTCCCGCCGGGCTACCTCATTGCGATGATGTAGGACATTTGATGAAGAAAGAGATTCAAGAAAACGGTGAAATAAGCGAGCACTGTTTACGGACAGTGCACGCTGAACAGAACGCTATCTGCCAGGCTGCCAAAAGAGGGATTTCCATTGAAGGTGCCACTGTCTATACGAGAATGACCCCCTGCCGGACTTGTGCCATGCTGCTGATCAACTGTGGGATTCAAAAAGTAGTTTGTGAACGTAAATATCAGCTTTCTGAAGAAAGTGAACAACTATTCGCAGAAGCCGGTGTTGAGTTAGTATACAAATATGGTGGGCGACAAGAGTATTAATTTAGACTCCCTTACTTCCCTCTATTCGGGGTGGGGTCAAGGATAAATCGCCAAAGCCTCTATCCCCGTCGTCTCGGGCAGCCCCAGCATAAGGTTCATGTTCTGGATGGCCGCCCCCGCCGCCCCCTTCATCAGGTTATCGATGCAGCTAACGACCACCAAGCGGTTCGCCCTGGGGTCAATGACGGGATAGACCAGGCAGTTGTTGTTGCCCCAGGTGTGCTTGGTGTGGGGCGGGGCGTCGGTCACCCTGACGAAAGGCTCGCTCTTATAAAAGTCCTTATATAATTTCTTGACCTCTTTCTCCGATATCTTCTTGGTCAGTGGGGCGTAGCAGGTGCTCAAAATACCCCGTGTCATGGGCACTAGGTGGGGGACGAAGGTTATCGAGAATGACTGCGGGTTAACCAGCGCCAGCTCTTGGGCGATCTCGGGCATGTGGCGGTGCCCCTCTAAGGCGTAGGCGCTGGTGTCTTCGTTGACCTCCGAATAATGGGTGTCCAGACTCAGACTGCGCCCGGAGCCGGAGATGCCCGACTTGCTGTCGATAACAATGTCCGCCCCGATGAGCTTGGCCTTGACCGCCGGTGCTAAAGCCAGTATGGCGCTAGTGGGATAACAGCCGGGGTTAGCCACCAGCTTGGTCTTAGCGATTGCGGCGCGGTGCAGCTCGGGCAGCCCGTAGACGGCCTCTTTGAGCAGTTGGGGGGCGGGATGCGTAAAGCCGTACCAGCTCTGATATAGCGAGGCGTCTTTCAACCTAAAATCGGCGCTGATGTCGACCACCCTGACGCCCTTGTTTATCAAGGGGATGACCTCTTTGGCGCTGTCCTTGTGGGGCATGGCCGAGAAAGCCAGTTCGACATTGCCCAGCTCGGCTTCAATAGTCAAATCAATATCAGCCAGGTGAGGGAAGACATCGCCAAGCTTTTGCCCCGCCGTGCTCCGCCCCGTAACTGAGCTAAGCTCTACTTCGGGGTGCTGATAGAGCAGTCGGGCCAGCTCGACACCCGTATATCCAGTCACGTTAATAATACCGACTTTCATTTTTTGCCTCTTTTCTTCCCGGTCAGGATTTTTTCCAGTGCCGCCATGCGCCGATTGGTGCCGATGACGATGAGCCTGTCCCCTTCCTCGATGATACCTTCGTCGGGAGGATTGGGGACAAGCGTGCCGTCCGCCCTTCTCAGGGCCAGAACAGTTATGCCGGCCTTGCTTTTGGCCTGAGCCATGGTCTGGCTGATGAGGGGGGAACCGCCGACGACATCCACCGTTTCCAGTTGCAACTCGCGGCCGCGGCCCGAGGTGACGGTATCGATAAAATCGACCACCGCCGGGCGTAGCGCCAGCATGGCCATGCGGCGGCCGCCGATAGCGTGGGGGGATATGATGCGGTCGGCGCCGGCCCGGTGCAGCTTGCTCTCGGCGCTGGGGCTGGAGGCGCGGGCTTCAATAAACAGGTCAGGACGGGCCTCGCGGGCGGAGAGGGTGATGAAGGTGTTATCGGTATCGCTGCCCACCGCCGAGACCAGTCCGTAGGCGCGCTTGATGCCGGCTTCCTTGAGTACATCGTCGTCGGTGGCGTCGCCTAATATAGCCAGGTAGCCCTCTTTTTCCGCCTTGGCCACGTGTTCCTCGTTATTGCTGATGATGACGAAGGGGGTGCCCTCTTCGCTGAAGGTCAGCGCTATCGCTTCCCCCACTCTCCCGTAGCCGCAGAGAATATAATGTTTCTTCAGTCTGGCAATCTTGTTCTTCATTCTTCGCCTCCCCAGGGTGATATCGAACTGTCCCTCTATCAGATAGCCCATGATAGTGGTCAGGATGTAGAGCGCGCCGCCGACGCCGCCGATGATGAGGAAGATGCTGAAGATACGCCCGGCATCGCTTAAAGGGAATACCTCTTTAAAGCCCACCGTGGTAATGGTGGTGACGGTCATGTAGAGGGCATCGAGGAACGTCCAGTGCTCGATGACCATGTAGCCGATGACGCCGATGGCCACGATGATGACGAAGGCGTATATGGCGAATAGCAGTCTGCGCAGAGAACCCATCGTTTAGCCTCCGGTTGTTAAGGACATTGTAACATAAAATATGTCCTCCTGCCCTCGCCAAAAGGGCCGAAATTCTTGCTAATCATAGCTGATTTATGCTAAAATTGTAGTTCCCAAAGGAGGAAATATGCCTAAGATTTACCTGCTTGATGTAACCAACCGTGACGGCGTCCAGACCGCCAAGCTTGGTCTTTCTAAGCTGGAAAAAACGATGGTGAATATCTACCTCAATGAAATGGGGGTTTTTCAATCCGAGTTCGGCTTCCCCACCACCAGGCACGAGACCCGCTACCTTAACGCCAATGTGGAGCTGGCCGAGATGGGGGTACTAACGCCTATACGTTTGGGGGGCTGGATAAGAGCCATCGCTGAGGATGTTGAGCTGGCTTTCGAGAGGGTGCCCGGCATAAAACACCTGAACGTTTCCATATCCACCTCCGACCAGATGATTAAGGGCAAGTTCCAGGGCAAGAAGACCCGGAGCGACGTTATCAATAATATGACGGAGGCGGTTGATGCCGCCTGGGCCAGAGGCGCCGAGAGCATCGGCGTTAACGCCGAGGACGCCTCCCGCACCGACCTGGAATACCTGGTTGAGTTCGGGCTGGCGGCTAAGGAGCATAAGGCCACCCGACTGCGCTATTGCGACACCCTGGGTTACGATAACCCCTTCACTATCTATAATACCAACAAGGCGCTGGCGGAAAGGGTGAGGCTGCCCATCGAGCAGCACTGCCACGGCGACCTGGGGATGGCGGCGGCTAACTCACTGGCGGGGGCGAAAGGGACGATTGACGGCGGGCAGGACGCCTACATCAACACTACCATCAACGGCATCGGGGAGAGAGCGGGCAACGCCGACCTGGTGACCGTTATCCTGGCGGTGACCAAGTCCAAGGACTTCGCCGAAAAATATAAGTTCGGTAACCCAATAAAGCTGTCCAAGGCCTGGAAGATTGCCAAGTTCGCCGAGTACGCCTTCGACGTGCCCATTCCCATCAACCAGCCCGGTGTCGGTGCCAACGCCTTCGCCCACGAGTCGGGGATACACGCTGATGGCGTCTTGAAAGACCCGGAAAACTACGAGCTCTACGGCTTTAGGGAACTGGGGCGGGGCGACCCCATCAAGGTGGACACGGGGCGAGAGATTATCGCTGGGCAGTACAGCGGCATTTCTGGCTTCAGCCACGTCATGGGTAAGATTAAAGACGTGTCTTTTAAAAGCAATAAAGAAGCCAACGACGTACTGGAGCTGGTGAGATACGCCAACGTCCTCTCGCATAAGCCCCTGGTCGAGGACGAGCTGCTCTTTATCGCCAACTACCCCGAGATTGCCAAGCAATTGCTAACGTCTACCCCGCTGGCCTGGTAACAGTTCAGAGAGATTGGGGCTGCCCTAGAGGCAGCCCCTTTTTATTTAAGGTGACATTATGCCCGACCAACCACCGGCAATGAGCTTAAAAGCCATCGGCGTCGTCAGCAACGCTATCAAGCAGCCGATAAGGCACGGCTGGAGAGAGGTCGTTTCCGAAATCACCGTCAACAGCGAGCTGACCGAGGCGCTGGACGGGCTGGAGGAGTTCTCCCACATTATCGTCCTCTACTGGATGCACCAGCTTCCCCAAGGACGAAAGCTGGCGCTCAAGGTCCACCCCATGGGCGACCAGGCTTTGCCGCTTACCGGGCGTCTGGCCACCCGTTCTCCCAGCCGCCCCAATCCGGTAGGGCAGGCCACCGTCGAGCTTCTGGAACGGCGGGCTAACGTCCTTAAAGTAAGAGGGCTGGATGCCATCGACGGCACCCCCGTTATTGATATCAAGCCCTATATTCCGGGCTACGATTCCGCCCCCGAAGCCAAGGCGCCACGATGGATGCCGGGACACTAACCAATATCTACCAGAAGCTGCTGGACTGCTTTGGCCCACAGCACTGGTGGCCCGCCGAGGAGCCCTTCGAGGTCATTGTCGGCGCCATACTCACCCAGTCCGCCGCCTGGGGGAACGTGGAGAAGGCGATAGCGAATTTGCAGGGTGCGGGAGCGCTGTCGCCACAGGCGTTGAGGAAGCTTCCCAAGGCTAAGCTGGCCGAGATGGTCTATCCCTGCGGCTACTACAACGCAAAGGCGCTCAAGCTCAAGGCCTTTGCTCTCTGGCTGGGTAATCACTACGACGATGACCTTGATAGACTGTTTGCCCTTGATGCGGTTGACCTTCGTCAACAACTACTCTCGGTGCACGGTATTGGGCCAGAGACGGCCGATTCCATAATACTCTACGCTGCCGAGAAGCCCGTCTTCGTCATCGATGCCTACACGCGGCGCATCATAAGCCGACTGGGCTTAGCTCCGGAAAAGGATAGCTACGCTGCCTATCAGGCGCTTTTTATGGATAACCTGTCCCGCGATACCCAAATGTTCAACGAGTACCACGCTCTGCTGGTATGCCTTGGTAAGAACGTCTGCCGCCGCCAGCCGCTCTGCGGGGATTGCTGTTTGAATTGATATTTGTCGGTTGTAATCCCCTTCCACCTTGATAGCGTACGTTGTTTTGTCTCACCCAATACCCACCCTATAGGGGTGGTACCCCCTTTATACTCTCCTTTAGGGTTACACCCTTCCCCACCTTTTGGGGTGTTTAAGAGGGGCGCAGCCCCTCTTTACCTTAAAAGGGCGGCGGGTGGGAAAAGATATAAAATGGAGTGGGGATGTGTGGCGCCTTCATAAATCTTCCCCTTTCCCAGTCCTATGGCAATCTTGACGGCAGGTTGAGGGTTGGTTAATATGGGGATGGGGAAAAGCATGCCCTATTCCACAGTTAGCTACACCAGGAAAGACCACGTGGCTTACCTGACCCTGAACCGCCCTGGAGCCGTTAACAAAATCAACCTAGAGTTGTCCCAGGAGCTGGAGGATGCTTGCCGACAGGCCAACCAGGACGACGAGGTCTATGTCGTCGTCCTCAGCGGGGCGGGCAAGGCCTTCTGCGGGGGTGGTGAGGGAAAAGGGGCGGTCTATGGCGTTGCTTCTGCTGTCGCTGCCATCGAGAAACCGGTTATTGCCGCCATCAACGGCGACGCTTTGGGGCAGGGCTTAGAATTAGCTCTGAGCTGTGATATAAGGCTGGCTTCGGATAAAGCCAAGCTCGGTTTTCCCGAAGTTGCTCAAGGGCTTATCCCCGCCGACGGCGGCACCCAGAGGTTGGCGCGGCTGGTGGGGAGGGGCAAGGCCTTGGAATTAATACTAACTGCGGAGACCGTAACTGCTGCTGAGGCGCTTGAAATCGGGCTGGTGGACCGGGTGGTAGAGAGTTCTCAACTGGCGGAAGAAGCCAAGGCTCTAACTGCTACCATCGCCAGCAAGGGGCCGATTGCGCTGAGGTTTATCAAGGAGGCGGTGAACAAGGGGCTGGACTTAACCTTAGAGCAGGGGCTGCGCCTCGAGGGTGACCTGTATTTCTTACTTCATACTACCGCCGATAGAACCGAGGGCATCAACGCCTTCTTGAAGAAAAGACCGCCCAAGTTCAAAAACAAATGAGCAATTTCGAGACCATAATCTACGAAAAAAATAACGGGCTGGCCTACGTCACCCTGAACCGCCCCGAGGCTTTAAACGTCTATAATATCAAGATGCGCGATGAGCTTTACCAGGTGCTGGGTGCCATCAGGGACGACGCCGATGTCAGAGTTGCCCTTTTTCGGGGGGCTGGCGATAGAGCCTTCTGCGCCGGCGCCGACCTTAGCGAGTTCCTCACCGCCCTCTCCCCCATCATCGCCCGCCGGGCGCGCTGGGAAAGGGACGTCTGGGGGCTTTTCTTGAGCATAAATAAGCCAATGATTGCCGCCCTGCACGGCTTCGTCCTCGGTTCCGGAGTAGAGATAGCCCTCTGCTGCGACATACGCTTAGCCGCCGAAGACGTCCAGTTCGGGCTGCCCGAACCGGGGCTGGGCATAATCCCAGCGGCGGGGGGCAGCCAGACCCTGCCCCGCATAATCGGTGGGGGAAAAGCGCTGGAGATATTGCTTTCGGGGCGGTGGGTCAAGGCCGAGGAAGCCCGCCGCCTGAAACTGGTGAGCCGAGTGCTGCCCAAGAAAGAACTGATGCCCGCCGCCGAAAAGCTGGCGGAAAGAATCGCCAACTTTAACCCGCTGGCGGTGGCTTACGCCAAGCAGGCGGTAACGCGGGGGCTCGACCTGACTTTAGCCCAAGGGCTGGAGCTCGAAGCCCGGCTGGCGGGCTCTTTAGCATAGAGGAATGCAATGATAGAAGAAACGCTGGATAGTTTAGCTAGAAAAGCGGCCGAGCTTATTGTTGCCGCCAGAAAGCTGGTGGTCTTTA
Organism: Dehalococcoidales bacterium; assembly: GCA_034419075.1. Lineage (GTDB taxonomy): Bacteria > Chloroflexota > Dehalococcoidia > Dehalococcoidales > BS750m-G39 > E44-bin88. The sequence continues at coordinate 117,784 of DAOULR010000009.1, forward strand.
GCGGCGCCGGCATCAGCACCGAGTCGGGGATTCCCGATTTCCGCAGTCCCGGCGGTATCTGGAGCCGCTTCGACCCCGAGGACTTCACCTACCAGAAGTTCACCACCGACATCGAGGCCAGGAGGAAGCAGTGGCGGATGCTGGGGGAGGGGCACCTGACCACTAACGCTCAGCCCAACCTGGCCCACTACGCTATCGCCGAGCTGGATGAATTGGGCAAGCTGGACTGCGTCGTCACCCAGAACGTGGATAACCTGCACCACAAGGCGGGGGTGCCCGCGGAGAAGGTTTTCGAGCTACACGGCAACGTGCAGTGGGCGGTCTGCCTGGACTGCGGACGGCGCTACCCCTTCGAGCATATCAAAGCCCGGTGGGATGGGGGTGAGGAGATACCTGACTGCGAAGAGTGCGGAGGGATGCTCAAGCCCGACGCCGTCCTCTTCGGTGAGGCCCTGCCGGCAGACGTCTTAGAGGAAGCCTCTCGGCGCTCCTCCCAGAGTGACCTCTTTATCGTGGTCGGCTCGACGCTGATCGTCTACCCCGCCGCCTATATGCCCGCCTACGCGTTGCGGGCGGGGGCCAAATTAATCATCGTCAACCTAAGCGATACCCCGCTGGACCCACAGGCTAGTGTCCTCATCAGGGCCAAGGCGGGGGAGGCCATGTCCCGGATAGTCGAAAAAGTTAAGGATAAACTGGAGACAAAATGATTATAAGCGAATTTCTCGACCTTTCCGCCCTGCTCGTCCCGGAGAGGACGGCCATAACCTTCGAGGGCAAGCGCTACAGCTACGCTAAGCTCAAGGAGAGGGTCAACCGACTGGCCGACGCCCTGAACCGCCTGGGCTTAAAGAAGGGCGACCGGGCGGCTATCCTTGAAGTCAACTGTAACCAGTACGTCGAGGCCTGCTTCGCCACCGTCAAGCTGGGGGCAATCTTTGTTCCACTCAACTTCCGCGTAAGGCAGGACGAGCTGACCTACCTGGTGCATGAAGCCGAGCCCACCGTACTCTTCGTCGGCAGCCGTTACGTTGATATGGTGCGCCGCGTTCAGCTCCAGCTGCCCTCAGTGAAGAACTTTATTATCATCGGGGGTGGGGATAAGGGGATGCTTAACTACGACGAGCTGCTCGAATCCGGCTCGCCCGAGGACAAAACCTTTGCCGAGGTTAAAGACGAGGATATAGCCATGCTCATGTTCACCGCGGGCACGACCGGTTTTCCTAAGGGGGTGCCGCAGGAGCATAACGCCTACAGCTCCTACGTACTGAGCAACGTTGACCCGCCGGACATGGAGGCGCCTGCTGAGACCAACCTGCTGGTTATGCCCCTCTACCACGTGGCCGGCATGCAGGCCCTGATGGCCAGCATCTACGGCGGGCGAACCATCGCCCTGCTGCGGCAGTTCGAGGAAAAGGAATGGTTCGAGACGGTGCAGCGAGAGGAAGCAACTAGGGTGATGGTGGTGCCGACCATGCTCAAAAGAATCGTGGAATACCCCGACTTCGACAAATACGACCTCTCCAGCGTGCGGGTGGTGACCTACGGCGCCGCCTTCTGCCCCTACGAGGTGCTCAAGGAGACGATAAGGCTCTTTCCGGGGCGGGCGCTGATAAACGCCTTCGGTGGCACCGAGACCTCTTCCACCATAGCTGCCCTCAGGGCCGAAGACCAGATAATCACCGGCCAGGAATCCGAAGCGGAGAAAGAAAAGAAACTGAAGCGTCTGGCCCATTCCATCGGGCTGCCCACGGAGGACGTCGAGATTCAGGTTAGGGGTGCCAAGGGGCGGGAGTTAGCCGCTGGCCAGACGGGTGAGATAGTTGTCCGCGGCGCCCGCATCATGAAGGGCTACTGGAAGGACGAAGAAAAGACCAAAAAGGCTTTTACCGCCGACGGCTGGTACCGCACCGGCGACATGGGCTATAAGGACGAGGAGGGATATATCTACCTCAGTGGGCGCGCAGACGACATCATCGTGCGCGGTGGCGAGAACATCGGCCCCAGTGAGGTGGAAAGCGTCCTCACCAGCCACCCCAAGATAGAGGAGGCGGGAGTCATCGGGGTCAAGGATTTGGAGTGGGGGCAGCAGGTCAGGGCCGTCATCAGGCTCAAAAAGGGGGAAAACGCCAGCGAGGCGGATATTATCGATTTTTGCCGTCCCCACCTGGCTGGCTTTAAGCGCCCGACCTCGGTAATCTTTGTCAGCGAAGAGCTGCCCAAGACGAGCACAGGCAAGATACTGCGCCGTAAGCTCCGCGAGCAGTACGGCCAGCCTTAGTCCTTTACGCGGCTAATTTCAAAGACCACCGGGTTATCGGGGTCGGGGCAGACCGCGGTGGTGCGGTCGGGGTCTTTCTCCCAGGGGAAGGTGCCGCCGAACATCAGCGGCGTTATAAAGGGGAGCAGGGAGGCGAAGGCAAAGATACACATGCCCTGGGGCGTCTTTTCCCCGACCAGCCACTCATCACCGACCTTATGCCCCTCTTCACAGTGACCCTTCTGGCTTATTACCTTGACCCTGACAAAGCTTTCCGCCATTTCTTCTCCTTTAAGGGCTACTCCTCTATCTGCGCCGCCAATAGCTCGGCGATGTCCATAACCTTGAGTTTTTCTTCGGCCTCTTTGGTCTTGATGCCGTCGTCAAACATCTGCAGGCAGAAGGGGCAGGCGGTGACCACCTTTTGCGCCCCCGTTTCTATCACCTGCTCGGTGCGCATCTCGTTGATGCGGCGGCCTTCCGGCTCCTCCAGCCACATGTGACCGCCGCCGCCACCGCAACAGAACCCCCGCCGCTTGTTCCTCTCCATCTCCTTGAGTTTAATTTCGGGGACGGCTTTTATAACCTGGCGCGGCGGCTGGTAGATATCATTGTATCGCCCCAGGTAGCAGGCGTCGTGGTAGGTGACCACCTCGTTTAAGCCCTTCTTAATCTTGAGCTTGCCCTCTTTGAGCAGCTGGGCGATAAACTCGGTGTGGTGGATGACCTCGTAGTTGCCACCGAACTGGGGGTACTCGTTCTTGAGGATGTTATAGCCGTGGGGGCAGGCGGTAACGATACGCTTGACCCCGTAGTTCTTTAGGAGTTCTATGTTCTTCTCCGCCTGCATCTGGAAGAGGTATTCGTTGCCCAGACGGCGGGCCGGCTCGCCACAACAGCTCTCCTCCGTTCCCAGAATACCGAAGTTGACGCCAGCGCTTTTTAGCAGCTTGGCCACCGACTGAGATATCTTGGTGCTCCTCTCCTCCAGGGCGCCGGTACAGCCCACCCAGAAGAGGATATCGATGTCACTGTCATCGGCCATGACCTTAAGCTCCAGCCCCTCCGCCCAGTCCATCCGCGACAGCGTCGTTCCCCGCCAGGGGTGGCCCCTGTCCTCAATGCTCCTTAACGCGCCCTCGGCCGTTTCCGGCATGGAGGCCTGCTCCATGACCAGGTTTCGCCTCAGGTCGACTATTTTGTCAACGTGGTCCACCCAGACCGGGCAGACCTCGTCACAGGCGCCACAGGTGGTGCAGGCCCAGATTTCATCGAGCAGGATGACGTTTTCGGCCAGAGGGACATCGGGGTTGCCCTGGGGGGCTTCCCCTTCGGGGTTGGCTGGGGCGGCTTCACCCTTGGCCTTAGCCGCCACCAGCTCGGGGCCTACCTTGAGCAGGTGTTTCTTCAGGTCCTGAATCAGCTTCTTGGGGTTGAGTTTTTTGCCGCTGTTGTAAGCCGGACAGAGTTCCTGACAGTTACCGCAGACCACGCAAGAGTAGAGGTCAAGGTTCTGTTTCCAGGTGAGCTGGTCGATGGTGGAGACACCCAGCGTTTCCGCCTGCTCCAGGTCAATGGGCTTGAGAACACCGCGAGGCTGCTGGCGCAGGATGCCGTTGAATATGGAGGCGATGATGTGCAGGTAGCGGGTGTAGGGGATAATGGCCAGAACGAAGACTACGGTCAGCCAATGTGCCCAGAGGAAGCCGAGGTACCAGCCCTCGGTGCCGGCACCGGCGGTGAAAAGATTACTTATCCAGGCGCTCACCGGGGGTAGCAGGCTATGCCCCAGCCCCGCCGGCGCCAGTCCCAGCGAAATCTTGGTAGCTATTTCAAATACGTAGGTTACCGGGTGGGCGAGCACGGAGAGGAGGATAATCATGGCCTCGGTGGTCTGTTCCCCCTGGAGCCGCTCAGGCCTGATGATATAGCGCCGGATAATAGCCCAGAAGGCACCGATGAAGATGAAGACGGCCATGAAGTCCATTACCCAGACCGAGTAGAAATAGACCCCGGTCTCTTCCAGTCCAATTAAGCCCAGGCCTTCGGTTAAGATGATGAAGAAGAAATAGAAGACGACCGAGACGAAGAAGCCCCATACCATCAGGGCGTGACCTAAAGGCGCCCGGTCCTTGAGCCGGAAATTCTTGAGCTGGCAGAGCTGGCTGATAACGTAGACCGTCGTATCCCAGAGCGCTCTAAACCGGCTTTTCGGAGTAGTTTCTTTCTGTCCCAGAAACATGTACTGCCAGAGCTGCCGGAGGCGGTATAGGAACAGCCCGAGAGTGAGTAGAAAAACTCCCCAGAAAATTACGTAAAATAAGGTCGTTCCTGGCGCAAAGATATTCGCTGACATGATTACTCCTGCCTAGGCCCCTTCGGACATTAAAGATTTTAGCGTAATCTGAGAACGGCGACAAATATACCTATGGCTATAGCCAGTATATCCAGCGGGTGGAAGACGGCCTCGTAACTAAAAATCATGATGAAGGGGATACTGGCCAGGTAGCTGGCGGATATGGCTAGACCCCCTATCAGGGCCAGCCAGTTGCCGCGCTTGCGGTTGACGGCAAGGCTGACCACCTCGCCGACGGCATAGCCGACGCCGCCGCCCAGTATTAGGTTGACGTAGATATAGGGCAAAAGACCCCGCAGCAACCCCCAGACCAGACCGGTGGCGATAGCCATGCCCAGCGCCGTGCCACCCGCAATCAGATAATGTCTGGTGGAGAGGCGGAAGGTGGGCAGTTTGGCTGATTTGGCACAGTCGGGGCATCTGGCCCCCACCGGTGTCTGCACCATGCACTTGGGGCATATCGGTTTACCGCACTTGCCGCAGCTCAAATTGGTTTCAACGTCAGGGTGATAGGCGCATTTCATCTTATTCCGTTCCCTCTTCGGGCTTTGCCCGCTGCTGATTTATCCAGATTTCCCGGTCCCTGATATCGCGGTCAAAGAGCAGACGGTTGAGCAAGAGTTCCCCCGTCGTCACCGAGGCCGAGATCTGGGTTCGGCGCGGGGTCAGCCGCCTGATGACCATGATGACAAACATGGCGACAAAGCCCAGAGTTATCTCCAGCGGCTCGCCCACCGCCCAGCTAACGATGGGCATAACCGCTACGGAAATGCCAATGCCCACCGGTATGTTGCGCACGGTAAACAGGTTTATAATCATAATTACCAGGAAGGCTATCAGCGACCAGGGTATGTAGCCGTTGACCAGAGGTACGATAAAAGCCACGCCCATGATGGTGGCAATGCCCCGGCCGCCGCTGAAGCGGAGGTAGACGGGCCAGTTGTGCCCGATAACGGCGGCGATACCGATGATTACCTGCTGGGTCAGGTCCAGCCCTACCAGGTGGGCGACCCAGACCGCGGGCATCGCCTTGAAGGTGTCGAAGAGGCCTACTATGACGGCTATCCAGCGGGCGCCGGTCTTGACCAGGTTGGCGCCGCCGATATTGCCGCTGCCGTGTTGCCTGAGGTCTATCCCTCGCGTCCACCGGGCGGCCAGATAGGCGGCAGGAATGGCGCCCATAAGGTAGCCGCCGATAATTAGCAGGATAAACTTAACAACCATAAACTCTCCTCATAAGATAAGGTTGGGTTCTTTCTCTTTAGCCAGGGCGATGAGCCGTTCGGCCGCTTCCAGGGGTACTTCGGCGCCGCCGATGGCGGTCTCTTCGTCGGGCTCGATGCCGTGAAAGTCGCTGCCGCCGGTGGCGATAAGGTCGTGCTTTTGCGCCAGCGCCAACAGGCCCTCGACTTCCTCGGCGCTGTAGCCGTTGTAATAAGCCTCCAGGCCCACCAGCCCCGCTGGTTTCAGCTCCAAAATCAGCCCCTCGGGGTCTTCGGTGGTGAGGGGGTGGGCCAGCACGGCCAGGCCTTTGGCCCTGACGATGATGCCTACCGCCTCGGCGGGGAGCATCTTTTCCCGCTCGACGTAGGCGGGCTTGCCGTGCCCCAAATACTCGTCAAAGGCCTCTTTGAAGGAGGGGGCGAGGCCTTTTTCCATCATGGCCTGGGCGATGTGGGGGCGGCCGATGGTGCTGGCGCCAGCCAGTTCCAGGACGCGCTGCCAGTCGATATGCACACCGAGCCCGTCCAGCTTAGCCACCATCTGTTCCGCCCGCCTCAGGCGGGAGTTCTTGAAATCCTCCAGCTTGGCCAGCAGCTGGGGATCGTTGTAGTCAAAAAAATAACCCAGGATATGCACTTCGCCCTGGGGGATATCGGTGCTGATTTCGATGCCGGGTATAACGCTGAGACCAGGGAAAGCTTGGGCTGCCTTTTTGGCGGCGGCGATACCGTCCACGCTGTCGTGGTCGGCCAGGGCGATATAGACCAGCCCCTTTTCCGCCGCCTCTCTAATGACCTGAGCGGGGGTGAGCTTGCCGTCGGAGGCGGTGGAGTGGATGTGGAGGTCGACCTGGCCCAAGGTTAGTCCACCTCCCCATAGATTCGCTCGATGCTCTTGGCCCGCCCCGTGCCGTCGTCGATATCCACCATCACCGCGTTGAGAATGGGCTTGCCCTTGCCCACCGAGAGGCGATAGTGGATACCAGTTAAAAAACGCTGGAGAACGGCGTCGACGTCGTCGCCGATAATAGAATCGGTGGGGCCAGTCATGCCGATGTCGGTGACGTAGGCGGTGCCGCCGCTTAAGATCTGGGCATCGATAGTGCCCACGTGGGTGTGGGTGCCCAGGACGGCGCTGACACGCCCGTCCAGATAGCGGCCCATAGCCACCTTTTCCGAGGTGGCTTCGGCGTGGAAATCGACGATAATAATCTTTTCTTTCAGTTCACCGAGCAGTTTGTCCATAGCCTGGAAGGGGCAATCCAGATTGCCGATGAAGGTCCGCCCCATGATATTGACTATGGCCGCTTCGCCGAAAATGATATAGCCCCGCCCCGGTACCCCGGGCGGATAATTAAGCGGGCGCACGATGGGCATCTGCCCATCAAGATAGGGGAAGATTTCCTTTTGCGCCCAGATGTGGTTGCCCGAGGTTATCACGTCGACGCCAACATCAATCAGCTCCCGGGCTGTTTCCGGGGTCAGCCCGATGCCGCCGGCGGCGTTTTCGCCGTTGGCCATAACCAGGTCTAGGCCGTATTGCTGGCGGAGGCCAGGCAGGAGCTGGCTTACCGCCTTCCGGCCCGGCTTGCCCACAATGTCACCGATGGCTAATATCAGCATTTTTACTTGGCGTAATCTACGGCCCGGGTCTCCCGGAGCACAGTAACCTTGATTTGCCCCGGGTATTCCAGGCCCTCTTCTATCTTCTTGACGATGTCCCGCGCCAGCCTCATCGCGCCCAGGTCGTCAATCTCTTCGGGCTTAACCAGGATGCGGATTTCGCGGCCAGCCTGAATGGCGTAGGACTTTTCCACGCCCTTGAACTCGTTGGCGATGTCCTCCAGCTCCTTTAGGCGCTTTAGGTAGTGTTCCAGGGACTCGCGTCTGGCTCCGGGTCGAGCGCTGCTGACGGCGTCGGCGGCGGCCACGATGAAGCCCCAGACGCTGGTGGATTCCGTCTCGAAGTGGTGCTCGCCGACGCCCTGGACGACCTCGGGGGACTTATCCCACTGCTTGACCAGGTCGGCGCCGATAGCGGCGTGGGGTCCTTCTACCTCTCTATCCACCGCCTTGCCGATGTCATGCAGCAGCCCCGTCTTCTTGGCGGTAGCCACGTTGACGCCCAGTTCCCCAGCAATCATGCCCGCTAGGTGGGCGACCTCAATGGAGTGGTTGAGTACGTTCTGCCCGTAGCTGGTGCGGTACTTGAGCCGCCCCAGCAGCTTGACCAGCTCGGGGCGCAGCCCGTGCACGCCGACTTGGTAGGCCGCCTGCTCGCCCGCGTTCTGGATAGCCGCCTCCACCTCTTCCTTGGTCTTGGCCACCACCTCTTCGATGCGGGCGGGGTGGATGCGCCCGTCCTGGATGAGCTTGGTCAAAGCCAGGCGGGCTATCTCCCGCCGCACCGGGTCGAAGCTGGAGAGCGTTACCGCTTCTGGGGTATCGTCGACGATGAGGTCGACGCCCGTCGCCTGCTCTAGGGCGCGGATGTTGCGCCCTTCGCGCCCGATAAGCCTCCCCTTCATCTCGTCGCTGGGGAGAGGGACGGCGGCCACCGTTGTCTCCGATACCACGTCGGAGGCGCAGCGCTGTATCGCCTGGGAAAGAATATCCTGAGCTTTCTTATCGGCTTCCTCTCTGAAGTTCTCCTCCCATTCCCGCAGCCGCCGCGTGGTCTCCTTTTCCATCTCGGTCTCTATGGCGTCCATGAAAAGCTTTTTGGCCTCATCGGTGGACATGCCCGAAATCATCTCCAGCTGCTTGAGCTGCTTGGCCCTGATTTCGTCAAGTTCTTCGCGGACAGCGGCTGCCTCCTTTTCCTTGTTGGTCAGGTTGCGCTCACGCTGCTCCACGCCTTCCAGCTTCCGGTCCAGGGCCTCTGTCTTTTGCGAAAGGCGGCTTTCCTGGCGTTGCAGCTCGGCGCGCCGTTCCCGGTAATCGGCATCGGCCGCCGACCTTGTCTTGTCGACTTCCCGTTTTGCCTCGTTGAGTGCTTTCTTAGCCTCTTCGCTGGCTTCGGCTTCTATCTTGGCGGCTCTTCTTTGAGCTAAGCGAATCTGGCGGTTGACCGAAAACCTCCTGAAGAGGAAGATAGCCATGCCGCCGAAGACGACGCCGATGACGAAGGCGAAGAAAACGGCCAATATTCCCGTCATTGTCATTTTTTATGCCCCCTTATTTTTAATATCTCCCCCTCGGGAATAGGCTTCAGATAGATGCTAACCAGTTTGCCCCTTCGGGGTCAAGGTAGTTTATCTTTAAACCTACTCCTTCACTTCCTCCCAGACCTTTTTAAAGGTATTTTTTATCACTCCGTAGCCGAAGCCACGGCGCTTGAGATATTCACCGAGCCGCTTGCGGAAGCCCTGATAATCGCTAGTGGGTAGGCTTCGTGCCTTGGCTATGGCCGCCTGGTAGGCGCTATCTTCTTCGTTGACGTCAGCCACCACCCTGTCGATGACCTCAGCGGCGACGCCCTTCTGTCTGAGTTCATGGCGTACCAGCCACTGGCTGCGCGGGCTGAAGGACTGGCGGTTTTCCTTCCAGAACTGGGCGAAGGCCATATCATCCACTAAACCCTGTTCTTTGAGTCTGGCGATGGCCGCTTCTATGGTATCGCCGTCAAAGCCGCGCCGCGCCAACCTTTCCTTTAGCTCGGCCTGACTGCGCGGGCGGTAAGCGAGGTAGCGGAAAGCGGCGTTAAGACAGCGTTGGGTCTGCTCGGCGCTGGTCAGCGCTTCGATATCACCATCGGAAAGCTCCTGGCCGACACGCAGCCCTTCTTTGAGGGCGACGCCAGCTTCCAGGCTGAAGGCGAACTTGTCGTCTAAGAATATGTTGACCCGCCTCTTTCTTCTCTTCCCCTCCGCGATGGCGGTGACCCTTTTCATCCTTTTTCTGCCCCTTTAAAAGACATAAGGCCAAGGCACTACGCCTCAGCCTTATTTATTATTCTTTTATATTTTAAGGTTAGTTATTATGAGTTATGGGTGATGACGGCTGAGGCTCTGACCTGCTGCTCGATCTCCTCGGCAAGCTTGGGATTCTCACTCAGGTATTGTTTGGCGTTCTCCCTCCCTTGCCCCAGGCGAACATCACCATAGGAGAAAAAGGCACCGGACTTTTTGACTATCCCCAGCTCCACACCCATGTCGATAAGATTACCCTCTTGGCTTATGCCGTGGTCGAACATGATATCAAACTGAGCCGTTTTGAAAGGGGGGGCAATCTTGTTCTTGACCACCTTGGCGCGCACTACGCTGCCGATGGCGGCCTCGGCCTGTTTCAGGGTTTCGATGCGCCTTAGGTCTATCCTCACCGAGCTGTAGAATTTGAGAGCCCTGCCCCCTGGCGTTACCTCGGGATTGCCGAAGATAATACCCACCTTCTCTCTCAGCTGGTTGATGAATATTACTGCTGTGCCCGCTTTACCGATAGCGGCCGCCAGTTTCCTTAAGGCCTGAGACATGAGGCGGGCTTGTAAGCCGACATGGGCGTCTCCCATCTGCCCCTCAATCTCGGCCTGGGGTACCAGTGCCGCTACACTGTCAATCACGATGACATCAACAGCCCCGCTCCTTACCAGCGCTTCGGTGATTTCCAGGGCCTGTTCGCCGGTATCGGGTTGGGAGATGAGCAGGTCATCAACATTGACACCACAATTGGCGGCATAGGAAGGGTCCAGAGCGTGCTCGGCGTCGATGTAGGCCACCGTGCCACCCAGTTTTTGCGCTTCGGCAATTATGTGCTGGGCCAGGGTGGTCTTCCCCGAGGACTCAGGACCGAATATCTCGGTAATCCTACCCCTGGGGACGCCGCCGATGCCCAGCGCTATGTCCAGCGCCAGCGAGCCGCTGGGGATGGCTGCCACCTTTACCAGCGCGCCCTCCCCCAGCTTCATCACCGCGCCCTTGCCGAATCGCTTTTCAATCTGGCTGATAGCCAGCTCCAGCGCCTTTACCTTTTCTGTGGTCATATTCGCCTAGCTGAATAATAGCACAGATACCCCCCTAAAACAAGCGTTCGAGAGTATTTTATGTCGAATAGGGGGGTGGGTTTTTGCCCCCGCCCCAGGGTCTTTTCCCCATCCAATACCCACCCTACAGAGGTGTCACCTCTATAGACTTCTCTTCCTCACCCCACCTTGGCGGACGTGGGTTTTTCGTCCCAACCCAGCCCGCCCTAATGAGTAAACTCCTTAACCTGAGGTAACGCCTCCCCACCCCCTATTATTGGGGGGTTTTTAAGGGGGCGCAGCCCCCTTTTTTCCTTAAAGGGGGCCTTGCCTTAAAAGTGCCACGTGCCTCAAAAGTCAGTCAGTTGCCCTAAAAGTCTTACTTCTTGCCAATAATCCCATCCCTTTTTAATTCCTCTATCGCCTCTTTTACGCCTGTCTTGATGCCTTCTCTGATACCTTCCTTAACGCCTTCTTGCACGGCTGTCCTTATTGCTTCGTTTTGTTGTTGTTCCCTCTTCTTGTCAATAAAAGCGACCCAAATTAGAAGCCCTATGAACGCTACCGCAACTATTATTAACCCTATCCAGTTATTAGTCATCACGGCATACCCCGCATAACCAAAAGCACCGCCGAGTATGATGAATATCCAGTCTCTGAATGTTCGGCTTGGAAACCACTTGTCCAATTTATGAAGCCTCCACCTAATCTCATCCCCAAATGCCAGCAAAAATATAAGAACCGCAATGATAACGAATATAATTGCTGGCGTATAGTCAACCGATACTTCGTGAACCATAGCTTTGTCCCCCTATACCATCGTATAGGGGCATTATACACCCTTGCTTTGGACTTTTGGGGCAAAACAGCCTGTTGCCCTAAAAGTCGTTGATTTTGCCGACTTTTGAGGCAAAGCCCCTTAAAGGGTGGTGGGTGGGAAAAGATTAAAAACGGCGTGGGGAAAAAGATGCCGCTGGGTTCATCGGTTGTAGCTCCAAGTTGCCAGTAGTATACTACCATGTAGCTAGCCGGTCAGAGGACTTAGTATGCCGAGCGCCGACCTTGTTCTCCGTAATGCCAATATAATAACCATGGATTCCCGTTGTCCCATCGCCCAACTGGTGGCCGTTGAGGGCGACAGGATTATGCTGGTGGGCGATAACGAACTGTTGGGGGAGGTGAGGGGGGCTAGGACTAAGGTCATCGATTGTGTGGGCAGGACGGTAGTGCCCGGTTTCAACGACGCCCACTGCCATCTCTTCGGCGCGATAAGGAAACGGGGCACTATTGACCTGAGTCAGGCGTCGGTTAAGTCTATCGCCGACATAATAACGGCTGTCCGTCGCCAGGCGCAGGTTAGCCCGAAAGGCCAGTGGATTATCGGCAGCGACTACCATGAGTTCTACCTGGCGGAGAAGCGCCACCCCACCCGCCGCGATCTGGACGAAGCCACCCCCGACCACCCGGTGGTGCTCTTTCACCGTTCGCTGCACGCCTGCGTCCTCAATAGCCGAGCGCTGGCGCTGGCCGAAATCACCAGAGGAACGCCGGAGCCGAGGGGTGGGGTTATCGAGCGGGAGCTGGACACGGGCGAGCCCAGCGGGGTGCTCTTCGAGATGGCAGGCTATATCCGCCAGAAGGTTTTGCCGCTGCTATCCGATGACGAATTCGCCGAGGGTATCGCCTGGCTCAACGAGCACTACCTCTCGCTGGGCATCACCTCACTGCAGGAGGCCTCGGTGAGCAACGACCACATTCGCTGGGAGACCCTCAAGCGTTTTAAGGATAACGACAAGCTCAAGAGCCGAGTTTCTATGATGTTCGGCTTCGACGCCCTGCCCCGCTTTCAGGAGAGAGGGCTGGCTTTCGGCTGGGGCGACAGCGGGCGGCGGCTGGGTGGGGTGAAGATTATGCTCAGCGAGACGGCGGGTAAGCTGCAGCCGCCACTGGAGGAATTAAAGGAGCAGGCGTTAGCTGCCCACCAAGCCGACTTCCAGCTGGCCATTCACTGCGTTGAGCCAGGGACGGTGGCGGCGGCGATAGCCGCCCTGGAATACATCGCTGAGCGTTCGTCAGTAGCGGGACGCCGTCACCGTCTGGAGCACCTATCGGAGTGCCCGCCCCACCTGCTGCGGCATCTGCAAAGTCTTAGGACGGTGGTGGTCACCCAGCCCGTCTTTATCTACCAGAACGGCGAGAGGTATCTGGCCACCGTTTCCCCGGAAAGACAAAGATGGCTCTATCGCGTTCGCTCTTTCCACGACGCCGGATTAGTGGTCGCCGCCAGTTCGGATGCGCCGGTGGCCTACGATAACCCGCTGCTAGGCATCTACGCCGCCGTAACCAGGCGGGCGGAAACGGGGCAACAGCTCTTGCCTCATGAGGCCGTATCTGCCCAACAGGCTTTAGCCATGTACACCACCAATGCCGCCTATGCCTCTTTCGAGGAGGATATCAAGGGCCCTATCAGCGAGGGCAAGCTGGCCGACATGGCGGTTTTGAGCGCCGACCCTTTGGCGTCGCCTCCCGAAGAGCTCGAGGACATCCGCGTTGAGATGACCATAATCGGGGGCAAAGTGGCCTGGGAGGTTTGACCCAGCGTCGCTATATCTCTAAAATTATAGTTAGAGGTAGTTATGCCCGCTGTTCCCAGACGAACCGGTATTGCCAATCTCCCGCTGCACTACGGCAAGGCGCCCCCCTGGCTCTTCGAGCGCATGACCAAGCTGGCGCGGGAGATTACCATCGCTATTGTTTCCGACTTCGGGCCCGAGGAAATGCTGAAAAGGCTGTCTCATCCCTACTGGTTTCAGGCCTTCGGCTGCATCCTGGGCTTCGACTGGCACTCCAGCGGGGTGACCACCACCCTCTGCGGGGCGCTTAAAGAGGGCATCAGGGGCCTGGAGAAAGATTTGGGGCTTTTCGTGGCTGGCGGCAAGGGCAAAACATCGCGGCGAACGCCCGAGGAGCTGGAGCGGTGGGGGCAGTACCTCTCGCTGAACCCGAAGCCGCTGGTCTACGCCAGCCGTATGTCGGCCAAGGTGGACAGCGCGGCGGTTCAGGACGGCTACCAGCTCTATCACCACAGCTTTCTTTTCACCAAGAAAGGCTCCTGGGCGGTTATCCAGCAGGGGATGAACGAGAGTAAGCGCTACGCCCGCCGCTACCACTGGCTGGGAGAAAATGTCGCCAGCTTCGTCAACGAGCCCCACTCGGCGGTGCTCTCGGAGGGGAGGGGTCAGGCGCTGAACCTGGTGGCTAGTGAGAGCGACCCCGCCCGCACCACAATCGCCGAGATTATCACCGAGCGTAAGCCCCATGAAATCATCACCGACCTCAAAAAAATAAAAACGCTGGATCTGCCGTCCCGCCACTACCTGACCACCCGCGACCTTCACCCCGACAGTATCAGCCGTATTATCCTGAGCAGCTACGAGCGCCAGCCCCAGGACTTCGAGCAGCTGCTGGGGTTGAGTGGGGTGGGGCCCAAGACGATACGCGCCTTGAGCCTGATTTCGGAGCTGGTCTACGGCGTCGCCCCCAGCTACCGCGACCCCGCCCGCTACAGCTTTGCCCACGGCGGTAAGGACGGCATCCCCTATCCGGTGGACAGGGAGACCTACGACCAGTCCATCGAGCTGTTGAGAAAAGCGATAAACCGGGCTAAACTGGGTATCAAAGAGAAGAACGAGGCGGAGGGGCGGTTGAATAGATTGGGGAGGTAAACGATGAACGAGTTACTGCTCTATATCGGTTCCGGGGTGATTATTCTCTGGGGGATAGCTCACCTTATCCCGACCAAGTCTATAGTCAGCGGTTTCGGCAACATCTCCGAAGACAACAAGAAAATCCTGACCATGGAGGTCGTTGCCGAGGGTATTAGCCTCTGCTTTATCGGTGTGCTGGTGCTCCTGGTGACGCTGCTGGCGGGCTATGAGGCCGAAGCCGCCAGTATCGTTTACTGGGTCAGCGCCGTGATGCTGCTGGTCATGGCGTTGCTGACCACGCTCACCGGAGCCAGGACGGCACAACTGCCCTACAAAATCTGCCCTGTGGTCAAAACAATCGTGGCGGTTCTGTTTATCTTGGCTGTGGTGTTATAGGAGAGAAGTGGCCGATAAAAATATAATCAAAAGCCCCGACACCGAGAGGGCGGAAAGGGTTCCGCCCGGTCAGAAGCTCACCAAAAAGTGGCCGGCGCTGCACTACGGCTCGGTGCCCAAAGTCGATGTTTCTAAATGGGAGTTCCGCATCTTCGGGTTGGTGGAGAAGGAGCGCAAGCTCAGCTATAAAGAGTTTACGACGCTGCCCATGGTTCAGGTCTATTCCGATATCCACTGCGTCACGGGCTGGTCGAAGCTGGATAACCTCTGGGAGGGGGTAGCCAGCGAGCAGATAAAGGGGCTGGTCAAAATCCTGCCCGAGGCTAAGTTCGTCATGGTGCACTCAACAGGCGGCTTTACCACCAACCTCTCGCTGGACGATTTCTTCCAGCCCGACGTCCTCTTCGCCCTAAAGCACAACGGCGAAACGATATCCGCTGACCATGGCTATCCCTTGCGGCTGGTGGTGCCGCGGCTCTATTTCTGGAAGAGCGCCAAGTGGGTGACGGGCGTCGAGTTCATGGCCGAAGATAAAAGGGGCTTCTGGGAGTCATCGGGCTACCACAACCACGGCGACCCCTGGAAAGAAGAGAGATATAGCTAGGCTTTTTCCTTTTTTCGGGTAGAGAGCAAATAGCCCCCACTGGCCCCGCCCAGTATCAAGGCTACCCCGCCGCTGCCCAGAGCGCAGAAGAGGGCGGCGTCGTAGAAGAACTCCTCGGTAAAGAGCAGCAGCATATAGCCTTGGGCATACCAGAACTCATTGCTAAAGAAGAGCAGGTGGAAGTTCCAGAAGAGCTCATCAAAGCCCAAAAGCGTGCCTATACCCAGCGCCAGCATGAAAACAAGTGTCAGGCAGGCGCCGCCGAAAACCGCCCAGACCAGTTTCCGCCAGTACCTTCTCCGCCGCCAGAATAAGCAGACGGCGGCATAAGCCAGCACGTAAAACAGCGTCCCGCCCAGCACCCAGTAGTCGAGCCAGACGAGGTCTTTGACATCCTTGAAGTGAATGGTTTCTTCTGGGGTAAATAGCTCAAACGACTCGCCGTCGACGGTGACGGTGATACTAACGTATTCCTCCCCGGAGTTGAAATAATCTATCAGCTCGTCGGCGATGGCTTCCAGGTCGAACTGGTTAATTTCGGGGGTCTGGACGACGGAGTATTTCTCGAAGCCGTAGTTGTAGAGCCAGTGGCTGTTTACCGCCCAGGCCAGGCTGGCGGTGAACAAGAGAAAGGGCAGGCAGAGGATAAAGAGCCATTGGGCGATGATACCGAGGACTTTCGTTTTCATTGTTTTTAAGATTTTACACCGTGCACACCCATTCTGTCATTCCCCGCTCCACCTTGTTATGCGAAGGTGATTTCGTCCCACCCAATACCCTCCCTATAAGGGATTAGACCCTTATATATCTCTTATCTGGGCAACGCCCCGCATCTCTGCCTTAAAGGGTGGCGGGTGGGTATAGATAATATCGGGGTGGGGTCCCCTTAAAAAATCTTTCAAAATTTCCTGTCAGTTATGTCTGCTAGTTCTATCACCCCGACAGGAGCCCGTGCTATAATAAAAATCAGAGCCATGTTCAGCCATCTCCATGTTCATACCCAGTACAGCCTGCTCGACGGCATGGGTCGCATCTCCGACCTCGTGGCGCGGGCCAAGGAAATGGGCATGGAAAGCCTGGCCATAACCGACCACGGCGTCATGTACGGCGCCATCGAGTTCTACCTGGCCGCCAGGGAAGCGGGCATAAAGCCCATCATCGGCTGCGAGGTCTATCTGGCGCCGAACGGGCGCCAGAGCCGCGACACCGGTGGCAAGAGCAATAACCACCTCGTCCTGCTGGCCAAAAACCTGACCGGTTACCGCAACCTCATCCAGCTCACCACCAGGGCGCAACTTGAGGGCTTTTACTACCGCCCCCGCGTGGACCGCGAACTACTGGAGCGCTATCACCAGGGGCTTATCGCCCTGAGCGCCTGCATCGTCGGCGAGGTGCCCCAGCTTATCCTGCAGGGGAGGCTGGAAGAGGCCAAGCAGACCGCCCTCTGGTACAAGGAGACTTTCGGCGATTTCTACTTCGAGATACAGCGCCACCCTATCGCCGAGCTGGAACAGCTAAACCAGCACCTCATCCCGATGGGTCAGGAGCTGGATATACCGCTGGTAGCCACCAACGACGTCCACTATGTTAACAAGGAAGATGCCTCCGCCCACGACCTGCTGCTCTGCATCGGCACCAACTCCTCCATCCATGACCAGAAGCGGATAAAGATGGCGGGAGACTTCTATTACCTCAAGAGCCCCGAGGAGATGGCGGCGCTCTACCAGGATATTCCCGAAGCTTTGGAGAACACCGAGCGCATCGCCGAGATGTGCAACCTCAAGCTTGAATTCGGGCGCCTGCACCTGCCCGAGATTGACATCCCCGAGGGCAAGACCGCCGACGAGTTTTTGGCCGACCTCTGCCACCAGAACCTGGACAAATACTACCCCGACCCCTCCCCGGAGATAAAGCAGCGGCTCGACTACGAACTGGAGGTCATCAAGCAGACCCAGTTCGCCAACTACCTGCTCGTCGTCTGGGACATCATCTCCTTCGCCAAGGAGAAAAAGATACTCTTTGGGGTCAGGGGCAGCGCCGCCGCCAGCATTATACTGCGCTGCCTGGGTATCACCGAGGTCGACCCCATGGAGAACAAGCTGGTCTTCGAGCGTTTTCTTAACCTGGAGCGCCAGGAGATGCCCGACATCGACCTTGATTTTGAGGACGCCCGCCGCGACGAGGTCATCGCCTACGTCTCCCAGAAATACGGCAAGGACCACGTCGCCCAGATAATCACCTTCGGCACACTGGGGGCGAGAGCCGCTTTGCGGGATGTGGGGCGGGCGCTGGGCATGGCCTACGGCGATGTTGACCGCGTCGCCCGTCTGGTGCCCTTCCGCCCGGGGATGACCCTGGAAAGAGCACTGGAGGAGAACGCCGAGCTGCGGGCTATCTACGCAGAGGACAAGATCATCCGCCAGCTGGTCGATTCTGCGCAGAGACTGGAGGGCATCGCCCGCCACGCCAGCACCCACGCCGCGGGCGTGGTCATCTCCAAGCAGCCGCTGACCAGCTACGTCCCCCTGCAGCGGGCGAGCCGGGGCGACGGCGATACTACCGTTATGACCCAGTTCTCCATGGAAGATATCGCCCGCATCGGGCTGCTCAAGATGGACTTCCTGGGGCTGGCCAATCTGACCATCCTGGGCAGGGCTAGAGATATTATCGCCCAGAGCCGCGACGTCGATATCGACCTGCATAATATACCCATGAACGACGCTAAGACCTTCGAGCTCCTCTCTTCGGGGGAGACGGTGGGGGTCTTTCAACTGGAGGGGGCAGGGATGCGCCGCTACATCAAGGAGCTCAAGCCGACCACCTTCAGCGACATCGCCGCCATGATTGCCCTCTACCGCCCCGGCCCCATGGAGCATATCCCCACCTTTATCAGGGCCAAGCACGGGCTGGAGCCCATCCACTATCCTCACCCCGCCCTGGCCAATATACTGGAGGAGACCTACGGGGTCATCGTCTATCAGGAGCAGGTGCTCTTTATCGTCCAGGCGCTGGCCGGCTACAGCCTGGGGCAGGCCGACATCTTCCGCAAGGCGATGGGCAAGAAGATCGCCGCCGTGATGAAGAAGGAGCAGCGCAACTTTATGCGCGGCGCCAGCGAGATGGGCTTTTCCAACCAGGTCGCCGAGGAAGTCTTCGCCCTTATCGAGCCCTTCGCCGGCTACGCCTTTAACAAGGCGCACAGCTTCAGCTACGCCCTTATCGCCTACCAGACCGCCTACCTCAAGGCGAACTTTCCCGCCGAGTATATCACCGCCTTTCTTATTACCCACGCCGACGAGCAGGACAAAGTTGCCACCGCTGTCGCCGAATGCCGCCGCTTAGGCATTGAAGTCCTGCCTCCCGACGTTAACCGCAGCCAGGTCAACTTTTCCATAGAGCCCGATGAGGAGGGCAAGGCCGCCATACGCTTCGGGCTGAACGCCATCAAGAACGTGGGGGTGGGGGCGGTGGAGCCGCTGGTTAACGAACGCAATAAAAACGGCGCCTTCGGGTCTGTCGACGACCTCTGCCGCCGCGCTGACCTGCGCAACCTGAATCGGAGGGCGATGGAGAGCCTGATAAAGGCGGGCGCCTTCGACAGCTTGGGCGACCGCGGCGCCCTGCTGGCCAGCGTCGGGCGCATCCAGTCCCTGGCCCAGCGGGAGCAGCACCTTAGAGATACGGGGCAGTCCACCATGTTCGACCTCTGGGGTGAGACCATGCCCACGCCGATGCCCAGCCTGGAGCTGGAGGAGGCCGAGATCCAGACCAAGGATAAGCTGGACTGGGAGAGGGAGCTGATGGGGGTCTATCTCTCCGAGCACCCTTTCGCCGCCTTTGCCGATAAAGTGGCCGCGGATAACACCGTCCTCTGCGGGCAGGTCGAAGCCGAGCGGGTGGGGCAGACCGTCCGGGTGGCGGGCATGGTGGCTTCGGTGCACCAGTCCTTCACCCGCGACCGCCGTCCCTTCGCCAGCGTGGTGCTCGAAGACCTCGACGGACGGGTGGAGGTTATGGCCTGGCCCGATGTCTATGCGGGCACGCGCGAGCTCTGGCAGGAAGGCTCCATACTGCTGGTGGAGGGTAGGGTCAGAGTGCGCAATGACCGCGTGCAATTGAGCTGCGATAACGTGCGCCGCTACCAGCTTGAAACTGCCCCCGAGGAAGCCCCGCCCGAAGAGGCCAAGCCCGAACCCCCACCGCCCCGGAGCCGCCTGACCATCAGCATCAAGCAGACGGAAAACATCGATAACGATGTCGCCTGCCTCAATAAGCTGGTCGACACCCTGAGAATCTTCCCCGGTGAGGACGAGGTCAATATGTGCGTCGTCAGTGGGGGTAGGGTGGTCAACCTTAAGCTTTCTAATATTAACACGGGCTACTGCCCCGAACTGCACCAGCGCCTGGTGGCGCTGGTGGGGGAGGAGGGGCTGAAGGTGGTGACGGGCAACTAAAATCGGGGAGGGGTAATGGGCGGCAAAGAGATGGCGGGACACCGCCAGCGGCTGCGGGATAAGTTCAACAAGGCGGGCCTAAGCGGCTTTCACGATTACGAAATCGTCGAGCTGCTGCTCACCCTGGGCTCGCCGCGCCGGGACTGTAAGCCCCAGGCGAAAGAGGCCATCAAGCGATTCAAAAGCCTGAGGGGGGTGCTCGCGGCTTCGCCCGAAGAGTTGCAGCAGATAGACGGCATTGGGCCTCACAACGCCCTGGGCATCAAGCTGGTATCCGAGGTCGCCCGCGAATTTTTAAAGCAGAAGGTCGTCGATAGGCCCGCCTACAGTTCAGCGCAGGAGATTTTCGACTACCTCTACCACTCAATGCGCGACCTCAAGAAAGAGGTCTTCAAGGTTATCTACCTGGACAGCCAGAACCAGATTATCGACATCGCCGACATCGCCAAAGGGACGGTTGATAGGGGGGCGGTCTCGACCCGAGAGGTGATGGAGGGCGCCATCGGGCAGAGCGCCGTATCGCTTATCCTCGTCCACAACCACCCCTCGGGCAAGCCCGAGCCCAGCCCCAACGACGAGCAGATAACCCGCGACCTGGTCTTTGCCGGGGGTATTATGCAGATAAGGGTCTTAGACCATATTATCATCGGCGAGAACAGATACTACAGCTTCGCCGTGGAGGGACTAATCGAGAAATACGAAGGGGATTTCTTGGACCTGAAGCTAAAGGGGGTTTCCGAGGCGAAACGAAGGCTCTACCGGGCCAAGGTTTTGCCCCCCGAGCTTCACTGGCGCCCCTAACCTTTTATCGCCGTCATCGTTATAATGGAGTGGAAAGATAAAGAAGAGTAATTTAAGGAGGGCGCTATGAAAAGAGCTTTGCTTCTGGTGGCCGCGATAGTCTTAACCCTGGGTCTGGTGGCGGGGTGCACCACGGTTCCGACCTACGATGACGAGGGGCATGTGATAGATATCGGCGTGGGAGGGGAGTTTATCATCGCCCTCGGTTCCAACCCCTCAACCGGTTACAGCTGGCAGGCGAGCTACGACGAAACGATGCTGGAGCTGGTCGGCGGCGAGCCTACCTACGAAGCGGAGGAAACGGATGAGCCCGCCATGGGCGCTGGTGGCATCGAGTATTTCCGCTTCAAGACGCTGAAGGCGGGGGAGGCTGAGATAACCCTGACCTATGCCCAGCCCTGGGAAGGTGGTGGAGTGGGTGAGACCAAGGTATTTACCGTCAATATAGAATAGCCTTTGATTAGCGATGGCTGGCTTCCAGGCGGAGCAGCGACCTTTTCACCCCCACCCCACCGCTGTAGCCGCCCAAGCCCCCATCGCTTACCACCCGGTGGCAGGGAATGATAACGGGCAGGCGGTTCCGGGCCAGAGCCTGCCCCACCGCCCTCGCCGCCTTCTTTTTACCCAGCCTTTTGGCTATCCAGCCGTAGCTCCTGGTTTCCCCGTAGGGAATGAGCTTGGTCAGACGCCATACCTGACGCTGGAAATGAGTCGCTGAGGAGAGGTCGAGCTCTTCGGGGAATTCCACCCGCTTGCCCGAGAAGTAATCTTTCAGTCGTTCCACCGTATCACTGAAGGGCTTTTCGGAAAGGGTGGCCTCTTTCAGGTCGCCCAGCCGCCGCTCGGCCTTGGCCGCAGATGATTGGGGTGGGGTGGCGGCTGACAGTCCCGAGTCGGAGCCTAATAGCCCCACCCAGCCCATATCAGTATTAAAGATGGTGTAGTATAGCCGTTGTGCCGTGGTCTTTACCCCTACTTAAAGAATTTAGGACTTGCGCGGCCGGCGGCGGAGTTGAAGATAGGCAGCCAGGAATATCAGGGCGGCGCCGAGCAGGATGGAGACCAGTATCTTGAGCAGCTGCGGCAGGTCCATGCTCAGGAAGAAGGCGTAGGTGAAGATGCCAGTGAGGACAGCCACGGCGTAGGTGATGGTGTGGGCGTTGAAGGCACGGCGTCTTGCCGCCCTATAGATAAGCCAGCCGATAAAGGCCAGGCAAGCCAGTATGGCCACCAGTATTAGCATCCCGATTACCATCCTACCTTCTCAAAGTATTTGCCCAGACAGGTGAACATGCCCACCGTCAGCAGCAGGGAGATGAGCTGCCCCAGCTCGGAGAGGTAGCTCACGTACTGGGCGGCCAGGTAGCCGACGCCAGCCAGGCAGAAGAGAATTCCGAAACCGAACAGTACGTATTCTAGCTTCATAACTAATGTCTCCAGTTATCAGTACCTAGGTAACAGTGACGATACGTGCACTATTATACGGCGCTCGACCCCGTCCCGCGTGATTATTACCGAGAACTCGAAGTCATAGTTTTCGGGGGTGTCGGCGGGACGCAACTCCCCGGTATCCACCGTCCACTCCAGCTCGGCTTTATCGAAGCTGTCGATGGCTACCGCCTCCGATAATAAGTCGCTGTGCTTGGTCTCGCCGAACCAGACCGCCGCCTCGACATCAGCCGTGTAGGTGCTGAAGAGGCGGTTGTCGATCTCATAGCTGAAGTATATATCCTGCCCTTCTTCGGCCCAGGTGTAGTAACCAAGGTCGTTACGCGCCCAGTCGTCGGGCTCTATGACCTCATCCCGTTCCTGGGTGGCTATAGTGACGGTGTCATAAATGCCCATGTAGCCGTCGAAGACGAATACGAAGATGATGGCCAGAAAGAAGGCTATGGTCAGGGAGAGGTAGAGGTTCTTATGCTGGCTGGTCCTTTTTGCTGTCTTTGGTGTTGCCATCTAAAGTCTCTGTATCATAATTAAAGATTAAAGCGCCGACGCTTGTCAAGCGGGTTTTTTAGCCCATCTCGGGCTCGATGAGCCCGTAGTCGCCGTCGTGGCGGCGGTAGAGCAGGTTGAGTTCCTCGCTTTCGGAGTTGAAGAAGAGGAAGAAGTCGTGCCCCAGAAGCTCCATCTGGTCAATAGCTTCGGCGGCCGACATCGGCTTGACGGTAAAGCGCTTGACCTTGACCACCTTGCCCACGGGCGGAGCCTCAGCCCCAAACTTGCCCCTGGCCGTCGGCCGGCCCCGACCCTTTTCGTAGAGCTTGCCCTTGAAGCGCTCAATCTGGCGGTCCATGACCGAAGCCACCTTGTGAATGGCCGCGGGCAGGTCTTCCCCCCGCTCCACCCCCCGCAGCAGGGTGCCGTGGCTATCTATGGTGAGCTGGACGACGAAGTGCTCCTTGGCGTTCCTTGTCTTTTCCTGGGCTATTTCCACCTTATATTCCCTGATATCGGGCAGGTGGCGCCCTACCTTGCCCAGTTTGCTTTCGACGAGCTGGCGCACGGTGGGGGTTAGTTCTATGTTTTTAGCCGTTATCTGTAGCTCCATCGTTTCACACTCCTTAGGCTGGTTCCTTATATCTCTTTAGCTAGCACCAGACCCCATACCGAACTGGCCCCTGATTCTTTTTTTAGCGTCCGGGCACAGGCGTCGAGGGTGGCGCCCGAGGTGGCCACATCGTCGATTATCAGGACCGCCTTATCTTTCAGGCGGCGGTCGCGGCAGGAGAAGGCATCGGCGACATTGCCGCGGCGCTCTTCCACGTTCGATGTCCGCGCCTGGGGGGTGGTGTGGCGTTCCCTTACCAGGCAGTCGTCGACCAGCGGTAAGCCGCTGAGTTTAGCCAATTCCAGAGCCAGCAGGCGGGACTGGTTGTAGCCACGCTCCCGCAGTCTTTTGCGGTGCAGCGGCACAGGCACCAGTACATCTGCGGGGAGGGAGTTAGCCTCCAGGTAATCGCCCAGCCAACGGCCCAGCAGGGCCGCTATCGCCCTCACATTGTTGTACTTGAGCTGGTGAATGGCCTGGCGGACGGCGCCGTCGAATCTAAAGGGGGCGCGGATGCCATCAATATCCGCCGACCAGCCAACGCAGACGGGACAGACTACGGCGCTGAGCTGGGGCTGCCCGCAGCGGGGGCAGAGGGGGGGATTGATACGCGGCAGCGACTTGAGGCAGTCGGAGCAGATAAAATCCCCCTCCCTTCCACAGCCAA
The DNA here is from genome assembly GCA_034419075.1 of Dehalococcoidales bacterium. Lineage (GTDB taxonomy): Bacteria > Chloroflexota > Dehalococcoidia > Dehalococcoidales > BS750m-G39 > E44-bin88. The sequence continues at coordinate 141,760 of DAOULR010000009.1, forward strand.
CGCACCAGCGTGGAAACAACAGGTCGAGTGCTATCCCCTTGAGTTTGGTTAACTGAGGGAGCACCTTCCTCCAGCCTAATACGGGGTAAAGGCTCGGGTTAAGAGCGGGAACGCGGGCTGTGAAGTGTCCCGCTGATGATGGGTTCGTTAACGTAGACGTCGCCGTTCCTGATTTTGAGATTGAAACCGCAATCAGGATTGGTGCAAACCCAGGCTTTGTAATGAATGGCTGCCCCCTGACTGCCAAAGTCGGACAGGGGCACCAGCTCTCCTGCATTACATTTCAGGCATTTGGGGAAATTAGTTTGTTCCATGAAGTCCTCCTCCCAACCGAAATTATGGAATCTTATGAAGTATACACTATGCTTTTGTCGTTGGCAAGGGCTTTAACTCGGCCGAGCTGAGGCGCCTGTAGATGGGTCCCTCCGGGGTAAGCTGGCTCTTCATCAGCTTGACGCTATCCACCCTGAAGCCTTGGGCGGTAGCGAATTCAGTTTCGGCGATGAGCTGCCCCAGCTTTTCTCGTTCCTGGGGGGTGGCCCGGTCTCGTATTCGGGCCAGCGTCAAATGGGGCGTAAAGCGCCTGTTTTCTGGGGCAAAGCCCAGCTTTTCCAGTCCTCTCTCGATACGCTGCTGGAGGCTCGCTAGCTTATCTACCTCCCCGCCCAGCCCCACCCAGACTATCTGCACCCGCCTGGGGTTGGGGAAAACGCCCAGCTCCTTAATTTCGAGCTTGAAAGTAGAGGTGTCTTGCACGGCGTTCGTCATCGCCGAACTTATTTCATCAATCCGGTCGGCGGCCACGTTGCCCAGGAACTTAAGGGTAAGGTGGATGTTGGCGGGGTCGACCCACTTTACCGGTGCCGAGCCGCCCGCCTTGAGCTGTGCCTGAAGCTCCCGTAGTCCCTTTTTCACTTCGTCGGGGAGCTCGATGGCGATAAAAGAGCGCACCTGTTCCATATCTAGGCCCCGTTTTTGATGCCGAGCAGGCGGCGGGCGTTGCCGGACAGTATCAGGTCTTTGGTCTCCTGGTTTAGCTCCAGCGCCTCAATCTCTTTGAGCAAACGTTGCTGCGGCATCAGGGGGTAGTCGCTGCCGAAGAGGATTTTGTCGGGGCCGGCCAGCTCGACGACGTGGTTATAGATATCGGGGCTGTAGAGGAAGGGGGAAGCGGCGGTGTCGTAGTAGACGTTCCTGGTCGCCTTCTTGACCTCGGGCATGAGGTTATAGAAGGGCAGCCCCCCGCCCCAGTGGGCGCAGACGATGGTCAGTTGGGGGTGGGTGGCGATAAAGGGGTAGAGTATATCGGGGGTGATGCCTCCCTTGCCCTGGTAGCTGTGCCCCACCGGTTCCGAGGCGTGGGTAAGCAATATCAGCTTGTGGTGGTTGAGTGCCTCGACAAAGGGGTCTATTACCATCTCGTCGTCGAGGTCGAAGAGCTGCATGTCGGGCCTTATCTCCCCAACACCTTTTAGCCCGGCTTGGGCGCAGCGCTCGATTTCCTTTACGGCGGCTTTAACCGACTGGGGCTGGACGGCACCGAAGCCGACCAATCTATCGGGGAAGCGGGATACGGCATCAATGATATAGTCGTTGGTCTCGACGCAGAGCTCGTGGGTCGTCCAGCCTATGTTAACGATGACCGAGATGTCAATGCCGGCTTTATCCATATCGGCGATGAGCTCGTCGGCGGTGGCGATGTTGGCCTCGGGGTTGGAGTAGAGAATGGCGAAGCAGGGGTCGCTGTCGATGTACTGACTGCGCTTCTTCTTTATCTCAGGGGGGAAGACGTGGCAATGAAAGTCAACGGTCACAGCCCGATTATAGCAAACACCCTTAAGGGCTTCAAGCGGGCTAGTCTTCCCGCTTTTCTTCCTCCGCCTTCTCCGCGGGCTCCTTACCCTCTTCGGCGGCGGCCTCTTCAGCGACCTCAGCCTCGGCGGCGACCTCTTCCTCAACCACCGGGACCTCTTCAACCTCTTCCTTGACCTCGCTGACCTTGGCCACCATCTGGTCGGGTTCGTCGAGAACGGTGACGCCGGGGCCAAGAGCGATATCTCTGACGAAGATGGCCTGGTCTACATCCTCTAAGACGCTGATGTCGACCTCAATCTGGGGCGGGAGGTCATCGGGGAGGCACTCCACGCTTAATTCAGTCAGGCTGTGGGCTACGGTGCGCCCCTTCTCCTTCATGGCCGGGGCTTCGCCGATGAGCACGATGGGAACGTCGAACTTTATCTTCTCCGTCATCTTCACCTGGTAGAAGTCAACGTGGAGCAGAGCGCCGTTGCGGGGCTCTCTCTGGATTTCGCGGATGAAAACGCTGTGCGGCTTCTTGTCGCCTTCGACGTCGAGGGCGATGAGGCGGGTCATGCCCGCCCGGGCTATCGTCTTCTGCAGGGTAGGGGTATCGCACTGCAGCGGCAGCGAATCAAACCCATCCCCAAAGAGGTGGGTGGGGGTTATGCCCTGGCGGCGCAAAAACCGGGTCTTTTTGCCCAGTATCTCTCGCTTGTTAGCCTTCAGTTTCAGTTTTTCCATCTGTCCTCTACCCTGTCTGATGTCAACTTGGTCAAACCACCAAGCTGGCGTGCTTTAACAACCATTAACATTAACACTTTCAGCGGGCTAAAGTCAATTAAAATCGGTTGGACTTGAGCCTGAAACTGGTGTATAATCAAGGCACAGATGGCGAAAAAGTCTTTAGCTGAGACGGGCGGCTCGAAATCAACCTCGGCTACCAATGCAGAAGCCGAGGTTTTTTCTTTGTCGGCCTCGCTGGCCGCGATGGAGGCGGTGGCCAAAAAGCTGCGCCGCCATATTATCACCATGATCGGCAAAGCAGGTAGCGGCCACCCCGGCGGCTCCCTTTCCGCGGTGGAGATCTTGACCGCCCTTTATTTCAAGGTGCTGAGACATAAGCCCTTAGACCCTAACTGGCCCGACCGCGACCGCTTCATCCTGAGCAAGGGGCACGCTGCCCCTGCCCTTTACGCCGTCCTGGCCGAGTGCGGCTATTTCCCGGTAGAAGAACTGCTCACTCTTCGCCAGATGGATAGTCGCCTTCAGGGTCATCCGGATAGGACCCTTACCCCTGGCGTGGAGCTGTCGGCTGGTGCCCTGGGACAAGGGCTGTCCTTCGCTATCGGCATAGCTTTAGCCGGCCGACTTGATGCTAAGGACTACCGCGTGTATGTTCTGCTGGGGGATGGGGAGTGTGATGCCGGGCAGGTCTGGGAGGCGGCGATGTCCGCCGCCCACTTCAGGGTGGATAACCTGATGGCGATAGTGGATAAGAATAAGCTGCAGCTGGATGGCTGGACCCGTGACGTGATGAACCTTGACCCCTTACCGACGAAGTGGCAGGCCTTCGGCTGGAAGGTTATTGAGGTTGATGGACACAGCCTCCCTGAGCTTATCGAAGCCTTTAAGGAGGCGCCGAAGGTCAAGGGGCAGCCAACGGTCATCATCGCCCATACCATAAAGGGCAAAGGGGTCAGCTTTATGGAGAATAATAACGATTTTCACGGCAAAGCGCCCAATGCTATTGAGATGGAGATAGCCTTGAAGGAACTGGAGTAGGCATGGGGCAAGAGGTTTCCCTGAGAGATACTTATGGCCAAACCCTGCTCGAGCTGGGCCTGGAAGACCCTGACATCGTGGTGCTTGATGCCGACCTCTCTCATTCCACGATGACGGGATATTTCGCCCAGAAGTTCCCCGAGCGTTACTTTAACTGCGGTATCGCCGAGCAGAATATGGCGGGTATTGCCGGCGGGCTGGCGGCATCGGGCAAGATACCCTTCGCCAGCACCTTTGCTGCTTTTGCCGCCGGGCGCTCTTTTGACCAGATTCGCCTGTCTATAGCTCAGCCGGGCTTGAACGTTAAGCTGGTGGTTACTCACGGCGGCATCAGTGTTGGCGAGGACGGCTTCTCCCAGCAGTCGGTGGAAGACCTCGCCTTAATCTGCTCCTTTCCGGGCTTTACCGTTATCGTTCCCGCCGATGCCATCGAGACGGCCCAGGCGGTTAAAGCGGCCGCCGCCAACTTCGGGCCCTTCTACATCCGGCTCTGCCGTCCCAAGCTGCCGCTGGTCTACGGCGAGGACTATCAATTCAAGCTGGGCAAGGCGGTGATGATGAGGCAGGGCGGGGACGCCACCATAATCGCCATCGGTTTGATGGTCAGGGCAGCTCTGGAGGCCGCCATCGAGCTGGAAAAGGATGGCATCTACTGCCGCGTCCTCAATATGTCTACCCTCAAGCCCATCGATGAGGCGGCTATAGTTCAGGCTGCCGCTGAGACCGGGGCTATCGTTACCGCCGAGGAGCATCTGGAGCATGGTGGCCTGGGCAGCATCGTGGCTCGGGTTGTAACCCAGAACAAACCAGTGCCCATGGAGTTTATCGCCATAAAGGACACTTACGCCAAGTCGGGCAAGCCTGAAGAGCTTTTGCAGAGATACGGGCTGACTGAGAAGGATATCATGCGGGGCGTTAAGTCGGCGCTAAAGAGAAAGCGCTAATCGCTGCGCGGCCTCTGCGCCGCCGGCAGCCACCTCGTCCTCAGGAAATGGGTAAAGCCCACCAGACAGGGCAGGGCGATACTGTATACTATCAGCACCCCCGAGAGTCCAATTAGCCAGCAGACAAAGGGCAGCGGCACGAAGATGAAGGCGGCGGCCTTGGTGGTGTCCCGGAAGATAAAGTGAGCCAGAATGGCCGGCGCGGCTACAATCAGCATGGGTACGGTGACCACCGCCAGCAGCACCCCGATGGTTGTCGATTCCCCACGCCCTCCCCGAAAGCCCAGGAAAATGGGCCAGTTGTGGCCGAAGACGGCGGCGGCTCCCGCCAGCAGGACAACTAGCTGGGGGGCGTCGGCGGCCATAGCGATAACCACCGCCAGCGCTCCCTTGGCGGCATCAACCACGCCCACCATAATTCCTACCTTAGGCCCGAGCTGGCGGTAGGCGTTGGCCGCCCCCATGTTGCCATCCCCGACTTGCCTGATGTCGACGCCCTTGATGGTGCGCCCGGCAATGTAGGCGGTGGGGATGGAGCCCAGAAAATAAGCGGCTAGTATTATCAACCAGGGCATTTTAACTCTCTAAATGGTGCCGGGGGTGGGACTCGAACCCACAAGGACCAAGTCCGGCGGATTTTAAGTCCGCTGCGTCTGCCAATTCCGCCACCCCGGCCAAATAATTGGAGGCGACGACCGGATTCGAACCGGTGCATAGGGGTTTTGCAGACCCCCGCCTTAACCACTTGGCTACGTCGCCCCATGAATCATTCTTTTTAACCCACAAAAATCTTCGATTTTCGCGGGGACCCTTTTTATGGAGCGGAAGACGAGATTCGAACTCGCGACCCTCTCCTTGGCAAGGAGATGCTCTACCGCTGAGCCACTTCCGCAAAATAGCCCACAAAAATCTAGGATTTTTGCGGGGACCCTTCAATTGGTGCCGAGGAGGAGATTTGAACTCCTACGCGCTTACGCGCACCACCCCCTCAAGATGGCGTGTCTACCGATTCCACCACCTCGGCAACTTCTTAAACCCTTCCCCTCCCCGGTGCTTTTTAAGCACACCAGATAGTATAAGTCTCTTGTAGGCTGTCGTCAAGACATTTTCCCTGTCCTGCGGCCTCGTCGGCTGGGCGTGGTTAGCTTTGCCAAGCTTGACAATTCGACAGGATAGTGGTATTGACTTAGTAGTGTTGACTTAGTAGGTGACTGCGGGCATACAACAGCTATAAAAGATACTGCAGTCAAGTTGGAGAGTTAATAGCTTAATCCGTATATTGAACATGGTCGGTTTTTGAGGCGACTTCATCGAGGGCGAGGGCTAGGCGCTAAGGGGGTAAGACGATGAAGGAATTCCGGGGTCTCCTGTTAGCCGCAAAGGTAGCTGGCCAGGCTGGCTGCTGGCAGTGGGAAGCACCCAGAATAGAGGGGGCTCGGAAACGGCCATGAAGACTAATACTAAGATACTGCTTGCCTTTCCGCTCCTATTCTTTTCACTGCTTTACGCTTTCCTTTTCGGCGTGCCTGTCTCTGCCGATGACCCCATCACATTGCGAGTGGGCATATATGAAAATAGCCCCAAAATCTTTACCGATGAAAACGGTGACGCGGCTGGCTTCTGGCCGGAAATCATAGCGTACATCGCTGATGAGGAAGGGTGGCAAATAGAGTATGTCCATGGCACCTGGTCAGAGAGCCTTGAAAGGTTGGGGAATAATGAAATAGATATAATGCCGGACGTTGCCTATACCGAGGAGAGGAGTAAGCTATACGACTTTTCCAACGAGGCCGTCTATGTGAGCTGGTCAAGGGTTTATGCCAGAGAAGGGGTTGAAATAGAATCTATCCTTGACCTTGAGGGGAAAACCATAGCCGTATTGCAGGGTAGCGTTAATTATGAAGGGCCGGAAGGCATAGAAGTGCTTGTCCGTGAGTTTGACGTTGACTGTACTTTCCTTGAAGCGGACAGTTATACCGAAGTCTTTGAGCTGATAGAAAGCGGGGAGGCCGATGCCGGGGTTGTTAGTAAGGACTTTGGTTATCAACACGAAGACGATTTTAATCTCGTAAAGACCAGCATTGTTTTCCAGCCCAGCTCTCTTTATTTTGCTTTCCCCAAAGATTCAAGCCTGACGCCTTATCTCATCGGGCGCATTGATAGCCATATTCAGGCATTAAAGGTGAATGAAGACTCCATATATTACCGGGCGCTGGAGAATTGGTTTGGAATAAAATTGGGCGAGAAATCTGTGTTCCCGGGATGGATTAAATGGTCGCTGATAGGTGTTGGAGGGCTGGCGCTTCTGCTTGGCGGAGGCAGTCTAATTCTGAGGTCCCAGGTTAGGGCCAGGACAAAAGAGCTTAAGGAGGAAATTAGCCAGCGCCAGGAGGTGGAGGGGAGGGTAAGGCATCTTAACTTGGTGATGAAGGCTCTGCGGGGGGTTAATCAGCTCATGACGCGCGAGAAGGACAAAGAACGCATGATTCAGGAAGCCTGCGAAGTGCTGGTTGATACTCGCGGTTATGAGCGAGCCTGGATAGTCCTTGTGGACGAAAACAAAAGATCCGTCTCCGTCGCCAACGCTGGTTTAGGAAGCGAGTCCCCGGTTTTCTTGGAGCAGATGAAGTCGGGTAAATACCCTCAATGCGTCAAAGAGCTGTGGCGGCAGGACAGCCCTTTTCTCGGTTTGGATTGTCCCGGCGCTAAGCATAAAGGGTGTATCTTAGCCGAGGCACACAGCCGTCGAGGCGTCTACCGGTGCCGGCTGGAGGATGACGGTAAAGTCTACGGCATTTTGGGGGTCACCCTGCCGTCCGAGATGTTTGCCGATGAGGAGGAAAAAGCCCTTTTCTTGGAGCTTGGTAATGACCTTGCCTTTGCCCTGAAGAATATTGAGGAGGAGGAAAAGCGCAAGCGGGCGGAGGAGGCACTGCGGGAAAGCGAAGTCTTTCGGTCTGGGCTGTTGACTAATTCCCCCACTCCGATAAACGTCATTAACCCCGATGGTTCAATTAGATACGTAAGTCCGGCACTGGAGAAGCTGACCGGTTTTTCGGCCGAAGAGCTTATCGGACAGAAACCTCCCTACCCCTACTGGCCGAAAGAAGAAGTCGATGAAATCATGAAGGGCTTTAAGAAAGCTATGCGGCAGGGAAGTGACAGAATAGAGGAGCCTTACCAGAATAAGAACGGGGAGAGATTCTGGGTGGAGATAACCTCTACGCCGGTAAAAAAGGACGGAAAGTTCCAGCATCTCCTGGCCAGCTGGGTTGATATCACCAAGCGCAAGAAGGCTGAGGAGGAAATAGCTGGGCTGGCGAAGTTCCCGAATGAAAACCCCGCCTCGGTGATGCGGATTGCCCGGGACGGGACCGTCCTCTATGCGAATAAGCCTGCTTTGGCCTTATTAAATGAGTGGAAGAGCCAAGTTGGCCAGCTACTGCCCAAATACTGGCGTGAATTTGCCTTAAATGTTCTCAACTCCGGTAAAAGAAAAGATGTTGAAGTGAACGTTGGGAAGAGGATATTTACGGTGACATTCGCCCCTATAGCCGGCGAGGACTACCTTAACCTATACGGCCTCGATATCACCGAGCGCAAGCAGGCGGAGGGGGCGCTGCGGGAGAGCGAGGCCAGATACCGGGCGGTCATTGAGGGAGCGCACGATATGATACAGAGTGTCGGCCTCGATGGCCGCATCATCTTCGTCAACAAGTCCTGGCGGGATACGCTGGGTTACACCGAAGCCGAACTGTCGAGCCTGAACTTGTTTGACATTATTCACCCCGACTCCCGGGCACACTGCCGGGAATTGATGGCCGAGGTTACTAAGGGAAAGCCTGTCCAAGACATAGAGGCCGCTTTCTTGACCAAGGATGGCCGCAAGATTCTGGTGGAAGGAAATGCCGCGCCGCGTTATATTGGGGACAGGGTGGTGGCCACTCAGGGCGTCTTCCGCGATGTTACCGAGACTAAGCTAAAAGAGATGGAATACCAGAATATTCTCCAGACTACCACCGACGGTTTCTGGATTGTGGATAGCGCGGGGCGCTTTCTGGATGTGAATAATGCCTATTGCGCTCTCATTGGCTACAGCCGCGAAGAGTTGCTGAATATGAGCATTAAGGATATCGAGGCTGTGGAGAAGCCGGAAGAAACAGCCCGGCGTATCCGTCAGATTATTAAGACCGGGCATGGCCGTTTTGAGACGCGTCATAGATGTAAGGATGGCAGCATCGTGGACATTGAAGTAAGTACCACTTATGCTGGTGCTGGCGATGGCCGTCTCTTTGTGTTCATTCGTGATATCACCGAGCGCAAGCGGGCGGAGGATGCCTTGCGAAAGTCGGAAGAGAAGTTTTACAAGGCTTTTTATTCCAGCCCTAATGCCATGGCCCTAACCACATCAAAGGAAGGTAGATTTCTGGAGGTAAACGATGGCTTCCTGCGCTTAAACGGCTTCAGCCGGGAAGAGGTGATTGGCCGTACCTCCAAGGAGCTGGGGATATGGGTCAACCCTAAGGACCGTGTCCGTATAGTGAGGATAATGCGGGAAAAGGGCCGGGTCGCTGATGAGGAGTATAAATCCCGCACCAAGTCGGGCGAGATACACACCATGCTTTTCTCCGCCGAGCCCATCGAAATTGCCGGCGAGAGCTGTATGATATCTTCGGCGACCGATATTACCGAGCGCAAGCTGGCGGATGAAAAGCTTAGAGATGAAGCCACCCGGCACCACATCCTTATTGACGAGTCCAGCGATGGCATCGTTGTCCTTGACGAGAAGGGCAAGGTGTATGAGGCCAACAAGCGCTTTGCCGAGATGCTTGGCTACACCCCTGAGGAAGTCCGCGAGCTCAACGTCTGGGACTGGGAGTTTCAATTTCCACCAGAACAGGTCGCTGAGATGATACGGACTGTTGACGAAACCGGCGACCACTTCGAGACAAAACACCGCCGCAAGGATGGCACCACCTATGACGTTGAAATCAGCACCAACGGGGTCATTTATGCGGGGCAGAAGCTCATCTTCTGCGTCTGCCGGGACATCACCGCGCGCAAGCAGGCGGAGGCGGCGCTACGCCAATCGGAGGAAAAACTACGTGTCATACTTGAATCTATCCCGCAGGGCGTTACAGTCACTGACTTGGATGGCAAAATCCTAGAGGTTAACAATGCTGTCCTTCGATTGCATGGCTATAATACGAGGCAGGAACTAATCGGACGAAACGCCTTTGAATTCATCGCTAAGGAAGGCCATGCCCGAGCTAGGGATAATCTAAAAGAGACACTCGAGACTGGGCGCAGTGGAGCGATTGAGTATACCTTTATCAGAAAGGATGGCACTACCTTCCCCGCTCAGCTCAGTGCTGCCCTCATACAGGATGAGTCGGCTAAGCCGATAGGATTTGTTGCTGTCACTGAAGACATCACCGAGCGCCGAAAGATGCAGGAACAGCTGGTTATTACCGACCGTCTGGCTTCGGTCGGCGAGCTGGCCGCAGGTATCGCCCACGAGCTGAATAACCCGCTGACGGGAGTCATTGGCTTTTCCCAGCTGCTCATGAGCAAGGAGATGCCGAAAGACATTAAGGAGGATGTTGAGGTGGTCTACAATGAAGCCCAGCGCACCTCTCAGGTGGTGAAGAACCTGCTCACCTTCGCCCGCAAACACAGCGCCATCAAGGAGAAGGTGAATATAAACGACGTTATCAATAAGGTGCTGGAGCTGCGTTCCTACGAGCAGAACCTGGAAAATATCACCGTCGATGCCCGCCTTGACTCTGACCTGCCCGAGGTTATGGGTGACTATTTCCAGCTGCAGCAGGTATTCCTTAATATTGTCATCAATGCCGAGTACTTCATGAAGGAAGCCCATCATAAAGGCAAGCTGACCATCACTACGGAAAAGGTGGGCAAAAAGATAAGGGTTTCCTTTGCTGATGACGGGCCCGGTATTGCCAAGGACGACCTGGGGCACATCTTCGACCCCTTCTTTACCACCAAGGAGGTGGGCCGGGGGACGGGGCTGGGCTTAAGTATCTGTCACGGCATAGTTACCGAGCACGGCGGCCGGATATACGTAGAAAGCGAGCTGGGCAAGGGTGCCACCTTTATCGTGGAACTACCTATTGGCGCCGCTGAGCGGAAAGGGGGTGCGGCATGAAAAAACCTGGTGCCAGCGCCGGCAGAGTGCTGGTGGTCGAAGACGAACCCTCAATCAGCCAGATATGCTTAAGAACGCTTAGTGGGGAGGGGTTTGAGGTAGATGCCGTCGAAAACGGGGCTGAGGCTCAGGAGAAGCTGAAGGCAAAGGACTATGACATTTGCCTTATTGATATCATGACTCCGGTGATGGACGGTAAGCGGCTTTTCCGCTGGATAGGGGAAGAGCGCCCCGAACTGGTGACGGCGGTGATATTTACCACCGGCGATTCGATAAACCCGGATACCAGAATTTTCCTGGAACGGGCGGCCCGCCCGTTACTACCCAAACCATTCACTCTGGAGGAGCTGAAAACCGTGGTCAGGGAAACCTTGAGTCAGGCGGTAAAATGACCAGAAAAAAGGGGGAAATACTGCTCGTTGACGATGAGGATATGATAAGGCGGCTGCTTGAGCAGAAGCTTTCGGCCGAAGGCTACCGCTGCCAGCAGGCGGCTAACGCCGAGCAGGCGCTGATAAAGCTCAAAGAGGCCCCGGTTGAGATGGTTATTCTGGATATAAAGATGCCGGGGAAGTCGGGGGTGGAACTGTTGCCCGAGATAAAGGCCAAATATCCCGATACGGCCGTGATTATGGCCACCGCTGTATCCGATGCCAGCATCGCCATCAACTGCATGAAGGCGGGGGCCTATGATTACGTCACCAAGCCCTTTAACCTGGATGAGGTCAGCTTGGGTGTGGAAAGGGCGCTGGAGATGAGGCGGCTAGAGCTTGAGAACCGCGACTACCAGCTGCACCTGGAACAGAAGGTGGACGAGCAGGCCCAGAAAATCCGCGCCTCGTTTTTTAACGCCGTAACCGCTCTGGCCTATGCCCTTGAGGCCAAGGATGTCTATACCAGCGGCCATTCTCAGCGGGTGACGGAAATATCGGTAGCCATCGCCGAGCACCTTAAGCTGCCCAAGGAGACTATCGAGAAGATACGGCTGGCGGGGCTGGTCCACGATATCGGCAAGATTGGGGTGAGGGAGGTGGTGCTGAATAAGCCGGGCAGCCTCACTGACGAAGAGTACGAGCACGTACGCCAGCACAGCGAGACTGGAGAGCGCATACTGAAGCCCATCGTGGACGATAAGGAAATCCTAAAGGCAGTCCGCAATCACCACGAGCGCTATGACGGCGCTGGCTATCCCGACGGGCTAAGGGGCGAGCAGGTACCCTTGCTTGCCCGAATTATCGCCGTGGCCGATACCTTTGACGCCATGACCTCGGAGCGCCCTTACCGTAAGGCTTTGTCTAAAGAGGCGGCCTGCGCCGAGGTGGAGCGTTGTCGGGGCACCCAGTTCGACCCCGAGGCAGCCGACGCCTTCCTGGAGCTCTGGAGGGTGGCGACTAAGAGCGGTTAAAAGGTAGCGGATACCAAGATGAGCAAAAGGATTTTTTTAGCTGTCTGTTTCCTTGCGATTTCTATGATGCTTCCGGTGTCCGTAGGATGTGACAGTGGTCCCACCATAGCTTACGAGAATCACACATCGAGTACCGTGTGGATAAATGTGGATATAGTGGCGCATGAATTCACAGGCCCGTACACACCTCGGGAAGAGATATCGAATAATGGCCCAATCCTACCGGGCGAGAACGGAAGTTTCGTCTACTTCGAAATACCAATGGGCCGCGAAGTCGGTGAGCAAGTTGGGAAGTACGTTATCTCGGCTATCGTTAAGGAAGGCGATGATACGGTAGGGACGGTTATCTGGCAGAGGATTTACACTTGGACTGAACTTGACAATATGGGCTGGGAAGTAGTCATCGAGTTGGAGTGACTTTAGTCCTGCTCCCAAATTCCGCCTCACCATAAAAAAGTTCACCGGCCAGCTACAAAAAATGGCAGGAGTGGCAGGATTCGAACCCGCGACCTGCGGTTTTGGAGACCGCTGCTCTTCCAGCTGAGCTACACTCCTAAAGCACTGAATATATTATCACAATTCTGTGTAGAAATTAAGTGGTACCCCTGGCGCGACTCGAACGCGCGACACACGGTTTAGGAAACCGTTGCTCTATCCACTGAGCTAAAGAGGTGAAGGCCGGTAATGGGGGACTATGGCTAAGCACAATCAGCAATTATCATCGCGGCAATCATCACCGCAAAAACATGTTTTGCCAATAGCATTGTTCTCTAATGTGTTGTTCGCACATCTTGGGGAGGATTTTAAACAATATATCCCATATGTACCGCTTTCCAGGATATGGTTAGATTCGATTGTTGCATTTGAAGATTCGAGATGAACGCCACTGCTAACGCTTTTCCGAATCTCGTTTTTTTTAATGCTCACTTTGGAAGAGTTGAGGAGGGTTATGTTATGGTCGCCACTATCGGTGACGGTATTATTTTCTACGGTAATATAATAAAGTACGGCATTCCTGATATACATCCCGTCATCGCCACTCTTTCGGATCTCATTGCCGATAATATCCACAACGCCAGGTTCGAGTAGGACGATGCCACAA
>DAOULR010000010.1:0-81893 GCA_034419075.1 Dehalococcoidales bacterium
TCCTGTCATCACCATATCCATGGCTTCCTCCATTGAGGCGAGCACACCTCCGGGATAAACCTCGATGGAGTAGTTATATGCCGCGGCCCTCTCATTAAAACTCGCCGCCATGTCATCAAGTACTGCCGACTGAGTTGGGGGAAGCGTTGTGGATAGCTTTAAGACAACTGGCTCCGAGGGCGTCGTCGGTTCTGTCGGTGTCGTTGGTGTCGTCGGTGTCGTCGGTGTCGTTGGCTCCTCACCCCCACAAGCGGTAAAAAGACTGGCTGGCACCAGAACGAGTGCCATAACAACGAGCAAGATTAGCATTTTTTTCATGGTTGGTTTTTACCTCCTTAAATTTAATGAAAAGCGTTCTGCCAGAACCGTGCGGGCATTTTAACACTGGCCAATAGTTCCGTCAACGAACTTTAGACCGTGGTCAATAGGCCGTTGTAACTTTAAGAACGGCAGCTTATATTGTATAAACCCAACCCAAAATCGTGAACAATATTTCGCTGTAACTCTGAAACATAAAAAACATAACCAGAAAGGACGTGAGGTGCATGGAAGATAAGTTTAAGCAGCTGGTGAGTGCCAGTGACCCGACAAACAGAGCTAAATGGGCAAAGGAGTGGCAAAAACAGGGCAAGAAAGTCATCGGAGTCTTGGATAGCCTGGTGCCCGAAGAGGTTATTTACGCTGCCGGCATGCTACCCTGGCGTATTCAAGGCACCTGGCAAGCGGATGTTTCCCGGGCTATGATGTATCGTCTCCCCCAGGGCCAAGACTACCTTAATCATGTTATGGAGTCGCTCCTTGAGGGCGAACTGGACTTTCTGGACGGTATGGTGTGCAGTAACCGCGATGAGGACTTTTTGCGTTTCTGGGATTACTGGCGGCATCTCAGCAAGAAACGCTTTACCTATCTCGTCGAGGTTCCAGTAATAAACTCAGAATTAACCCGGGGGAGGTTTACCACCAAGATACGTGAGTTCATAGGCGCTATCGAAGAGTTTGGCAAGGTGAAGATTGATAACAATACGCTACGTCATGCCATAGCCGTCTACGACCAGGGCTATAGCCTGCTCAGGAAGCTATACGAGCTAAGAAAGAAGGAAGCGCCACCTATATCGGGCAGCGAAGCCCTGGCCATAACCACGGCAGCTATGGTTATGCCCCGCGATGAGTTCAATAAAGAGTTAGAGGCGGTGCTGCCCTACCTGGTGCAGCGAAAGGCTGACGTCAGCCACACCCGGCCCCGCGTGCTGCTATCCAGTGACCTGCTTGATAACCCCGCTTATATAGAGCTGGTAGAGAAAGCGGGCTGCCTGGTGGCTATGGACGACCTGGACAACGGTAGCCGCTATTTCTGGAAGACAACGGACGGCAACAGCCAGGACCCTGCCTATGACCTAGCAGTACGCTACCTCAAAAATATGTCGCCCCGTATGTTTGACTGGCGTGGACAGACAAAACAGCTGGTGCAATGGGCTAAAGAATTCAACATTGATGGCGTGCTGGAGTTGCCCGACATGTATGATTACACACGAGCGTTCCGCAAGCCATATTTAGAGCGCTGGCTAAAAGAGGCTGGGGTACCATCGATGAGTTTTGAGCGGGATTACTACCTAACCAACGTGGGTCAACTAAGAACAAGAGTAGAGGCCTTTTTAGAGATACTAGGTAAGTAGCTCCGCAGGGTGAGATGGTGCTCGTGACTCACCTGTGGTCATCTTAATAAGCAGTGGGCTAAGTCTACAATACGAGACAAAAGCAGAGAAGTAGGAGGATATAATGACACTACTGGAAAGACTGATAGCTAATAATAAAGCGCGTCTTAAGGAGATGGACAAAAACCCTGACCCCAACGAAATGAAGTCTACTCGATTGGCGCTGGAGCTTGAGATTGAAGGATACGGTGATTTGCTGGAAGCCTTGCAAAAGGGTAAGCCTATCCTGACGCACTTCCCATCTTCGGGTATGGCCAGAGCCATGGGCACCATGCACTGCCTTTACCAGGATATTCTTCTCTGTACTCCAGACCCGGAGCTAGGTGCGCAACTATACCAGGTGGCCCACGATATGGGGATGCCCGATTATATGTGCGATGTATTCACCCTGCCCGCGGCGGCGGTTAAGGCCGGGCATCTTCCTCCCCCAACTGTCGCCACATCGGGTACAGGGGGCGCCTGCCGTGTCTGGATGTACCATATGAAGACGTTTGCTGAGTACTTCGGTGTGCCCACATTCGACATAGATACTCCCCATGGCTATGACGAAGAGAGTGTAAAATATCTAGCCGGCCAGCTGGGTGAGCTCGCTAAGTTCGTGGAAAAGCACATCCCGGGCCTCAAATACGATGAGGAAGAGCACGTCAAAATCATAGAAGCCAACCGCGAATGGGTCAACTATTTCCTAAAGGAGTATGAGCTGAGGAAAAATATTCCTATGCCACTGAGCAACGTGGAAGTCAGTCTCTTGCCGCTTCACTTTGACCCTAACCTTTATGGTAAAAGGGAAAAGGTGCTGGAGTTCTGGAAACAGCGCGTTGAAGATATCGAGCAGCGTGTGGCCAAGGGAGTGAAAAAGGAGGAGAAGCTGCGGATTCTCTGGTTAGATGCCTTACCTTTATACGTGGATACCTTTGCTCTATTGGACCGCCTGGGGGTGTCGTTAACAGGTATATGGTTACCGCCGATGGGGGCGTTTAACGGCTGGAGGCCCAACTGGGGAGATGAGAAGCAATTTGGGAGGAAGCTCACTCCGCTCGAGGAAGAAGCTAGGTTCATGCTTGGAGAAGACAACTATGAAGGCAGCGAATGGGCAGATAACGTTGTTAAGATGTGTAAAGATTGGAGCTGTGACGCCGTCATTTACTATCGGCCAGTAGGCTGTTTGCATATCGCCGGCATGGCTCGGTTGGTCGCTGATACGGTGGAGAAAAAGCTGGGGCTACCAACTCTTATTATCGATGGTAAGCTCTATGACCAAGCGCTTTTACCCCCTGCAGAATTCGAATCCAAGCTCACTGATTTTGTGGATATGGTATTAGCTCGCAAAAAGTAAGAATAAACAGGCCATAGTCTGGCCTTATAATGAGCGGGAATTAACTTGATTAGGCCGGAACTGAAAATACTGCTCATGAAAATCAATAATTAGGGGGTCAAAATGGTAATCTTGAAAGCTGTATTCACATTGAAAGAACAAATGCAGGACGAAGAACAAAAGAAATTGCTTGCCCAGCTGGTTGAAGTATACAAAAAGGTTCCTGGGCTGAAACAGAAATATTTCCTTGCCGACCCAAAGACAGGCGAGGCAGGTGGCATTTACGCATTCGAAAACCAAGAGGCACTAGAGGCATATTTAGAATCGGATGTATGGCGTAATGTTGTTGTGGAAAACGCAAAGGGAGAGCCGAAGGTTGAGATGTTCATAGCTCTTGCCTCAACAGATGCCGGCGTGCTGATATAATTCCCATTTACGGTGTATGTGTTTCCGAAGAATACTGGTGTCCGGCCCAGGCTATTTTTAGGGCATGGAACTTTAGAATATGCATCAGCGGTCTCTTTTGACTAGGCTTGGCTATTGAAAAATGCTAGGCGGGCACTGCCAGGGGAAACTGAGGTACCAGGGGTTCTAAGTTTCTTCCCCGCTGGTTTAAATGATTTGTCTCCCCCTCCCGTGTGGGGCCTCAGCTGTAATCGGGCAAGTGGCATCCCGCCTAGCATTTTACCTTCTAATCCCCCACTTGAGCTTCAATTTTAGACCTTGCCCAGCAAATTAACACTAAGAAGGGCAGGGGATACAAGCTCCAACGAATTTGCTGACTCGGCACTCCTAATCACCAATGGTGGCACTGTGGGGTAACTGGGGTAGTCCTCCACCAACATTTATGGTATCACCGCTAACGAATGCCGAGAGCTCTGATGCCAGGAATAAGGCGGCTCCGGCGATATCCTCCGGCGTACCTATTCTCTGCATGGGCACCTCTTTTCGGGCAATCTCGGCAAAATAGGCATCTTTATCGGCGATATCCCTGGTTACGGGCTCCCAGAACGGCGTGCGGATGGGTCCCGGCAGAATAGCGTTCACCGAGATATTGAAAGGGGCCAATTCAAAGGCTAGGTTATAGGTTAAACCCAAGACACCCGCTTTAGCCGCATGATAATGAACCACGGAAACGGCCGGGTGGACGGCTCCTAAAGAAGAGACGTTTACAATCTTGCCGTATTTGTTTTTTTTCATGTGGGGTACCACCGTCTGGCAGCATAAAAACACGCTCTTTAGGTTCAGCTTTAAAGACCTATCCCACTGCTCTTCACTCACCTCATCAAGAGAGCCCTTAGGGTCGGGTACTCCTCCCGCATTATTGACCAGAATATCAATTTTCCCGAATTGGCTGATGGTCTTGCCCACCATATCCTTTACCTGACGGCCGACGGTGACATCACAGGATACAAAGAGCCCCTTCCCACCTTTTTTTGAGACCGCCTCCGCCGTTTTCTTCCCTTCCGTCGCGTCAACATCGGCGATAACGACCGAGCAACCTTCGGCGGCGAATTTGAGGGCGATACCCCGGCCAATCCCTACGGCACCACCGGTAATAATGGCAACTCTATCACTAAGTAACACCTGCTGCCTCCTTAGAATATTTTCCCTATCGATTTAGTCAGTTTGTGTGTTATACTATCTCACTGCAAAGGTGTGTAGACAATGTTAGCGGTTAGCGGGGCTAGTGGTCAAGTGGGGGGCAGGGTTGCCGCCCGCCTGGCCAAGCTGGGACGGAAACAACGACTCTGAAAGTTATCGCCATCTCCTAAAACGTGCCTGAGGAGGAGAAACCATGCCTCACGGTTATATGGGCAAGATACTAAGAGTAGATTTATCCCGGAATGAGCTTAGGGATGAGCCGCTTGATGAAAAACTAGCCCGTCAGTTCATCGGTGGTTATGGCATTGGCGCCAGGGTTATCTTCAGTGAGCAGAAGGCTGGCGTCGAACCCCTGGGGTCGGATAATATGCTGGGTTTTCTGACCGGCCCGTTTACCGGCACCCAGGCCATTTCGGGTACAAGGTTCACCGTGGTCGGAAAATCGCCCTTAACCGGGTGCTGGGGTGATGCCAATTCGGGCGGTTATTTCGGTGCTTACCTGAAATTTGCCGGCTACGATGGGGTGTTCTTCACCGGCATATCAGAAAAACCGGTTTACCTCTTCATTGATAATGGCCGAGCCGAGCTCAGAGATGCCGCCAATCTCTGGGGTAAGGACAGTTACCAGACTGAAGACATCTTAAAATCTGAGTTGGGCAGTGATGTGGCCGTAGCCTGCATCGGCCCGTCAGGGGAAAAACTATCCCGAATCGCGGCTATTATCCACGACCACGGCCATGCTGCGGCCCGCTCGGGCTTGGGCGCCGTTATGGGCTCAAAAAAGCTCAAGGCGGTGGCGGTGAAAGGCAAAATGAAGGTACCGGTGGCTGATGAAAAGAGAACCAAGGAATTAAGAAAAAAGTACATCGCTGACCTTAGGGGGCCTCTTGACCAGCTGAAGAAGTTCGGCACGACGTTCGTTACTGTTTCCTGCATAGAGAGCGGGGACTCGCCGGTAAAAAACTGGGGAGGGGTAGCCGTAGTTGATTTTCCCGAGGCTAAAACCATCGGAGCCGACGCGGTGAGAGCCCACTGGTTGAAGAGGGCTAGCTGCTATCTATGTCCTGTTGGCTGTGAAGCCATTATGAAAGAAGGGACGGGCGAATATAAATATCAGGCAGGCTGTCATCGACCTGAGTATGAGACATCGGCTATGTTTGGCAGCGATTGCCTCAACAAAAATGTTGAATCAATAATTAAAGTAAACGACATCTGTAACCGCTACGGGATTGATACCATCTCCGCTGGAGCCATCATTGCCTTCGCCCTGGAATGCTATGATAAAGGGCTCATCAACAAAAAGGACACCGATGGTATCGAGATGACCTGGGGAAACCATAAGGCTATAGTGGCTATGACGGAAAAGTTGGCCAAGAGGGAAGGCTTCGGGGACATATTAGCCGATGGAGTTAAGATAGCCGCCGAGAAAATTGGCCGGGGTGCCGATAAATATGCCATACACGTTCGGGGACAGGAGGTTCCCGCCCACAACCCCATCGCCGGTTTTGCTTTAGCCACTACCTATATCACCAATGCCACCCCCGCCCGCCACACTCAAGGCTCTGAGGAACATCATATTGATGGCTTGTTGCCCAAATTCGACAAGCAGTCATTCAGCGGCCGCGCCCAGGTATACAGAAGGGGCAGCAACTTCCAGCACTTCCTGATGTCTGTCGGGTTCTGTCTATTCGTGCACGGCGCCTTACCCCATGTTGACGCTGTCATCGAGTTTATGAGGGCCGTTACCGGTTGGGACGTAACCATAGACGAACTGGTATTAACCGGGGAGAGAATCGGCAATCTCCGTCAGGCCTTTAACATTCGCGAAGGGATTAGCCCCCTGCCGTACCAGATATCAGGCAGACTACTAGGCAAGCCGCCGCTAGAAGCGGGCCCCCTGGCTGGAGTTACCGTTGATGAAGATACTATGGTCAGGGAATACCTTGAGGCCATGGACTGGGACCAGAAAACGGCCCGACCCAGCAATAAGAAATTAAAAGAACTTGGGCTAGAAGACGTTGCTCGAGAACTCCCATAGTCAACTCAAGCCTATCTAAAGGAGGTAATATCATTAATGAGTAGCCTTGAGGGTAAGGTCGCCATAGTCACCGGAGCCGCCAGTAAGAGAGGTATGGGACATGCCATCGCCCTGCGACTGGCCGGGGAGGGGGCTAACGTGGTCGTTACCGACAAATATGCGGCACCGCAGAGCCTTTTCCCGGGTGATGAGGGGTGGGGTGGTCTGGAGGCCGAGGTTGCCGAGATAGAAGCCCTGGGCAGGAAAGCCATGGCACTGGTGTTAGACATAAGCAGTAGCAAAGATGTTGATTCAATGGTAAATAAAACCCTGAAGAATTTCGGCAGGATTGATATCCTGGTGCATTGTGCCGCCATTCGCGGCCCGGTGGGAAAACCAGCCATCGAACTTTCTGAGGAAGACTGGCGGGCTATTCTGGACGTCAATACCACCGGCTCTTTCCTAATTTCCAAAGCAGTGGCCAAGAGCATGATTGCCCGGGGCGAGGGCGGCCGGATTGTGCTTATAGCCTCAATGGCGGGGACGCACGGCGTCGCCGGCAGCGTCGCTTACAGTGTCTCTAAATATGGGGTCATCGGACTGGTGAAGACCCTGGCTCTGGAGCTGGGGCCGCATAAGATAAACATTAATGCCATTAATCCCGGCGCCGTCATCACTAACCTCAGGGACGAGGCCTTCTCCAAAATGGCCAAGGAGCAGGGCATCAGCTGGGATGAGGCCAGGGAGAAGGACTACCAGAAGATTGGCTCCCTTATACCGCTGGGGCGGCTCGGTAACGTTGACGAGGTCGCTGACCTGGCCTATTTCCTGGTTTCTGATATGTCCACCTACATTACCGGAGAGGCCATCGGCATCAGTGGCGGTCTCATCTAAATGCCTCTATCAAGGGCGGTTATATGGATGCGATATTTGACTTTGTAAAGAACTTCACCAGCACCAGCTATAAGGATATTCCCAGCCCGGCGATAGAGGCGGCCAAGAAAGAGGTCCTGGATAGCCTGGCCACAGCCTTGGGCGGTTCGTCGCAGGCGGGTGTTGGGGAGCTGGTGGACATGGTCAGGGAGTGGGGAGGTAATGAGCAGAGCACCGTTATCGCCTACGGGATGAAGTGCCCCGCCCCGAACGCGGCCCAGGTCAACGCTACCATGATACATGCCCTGGACTATGATGATGGTCACCCGGTGGCCCAGGTGCACATCGGCTGTTTGGCCGTGCCCACCTGTTTTGCTGTGGCCGAGCGAATGGGGGGGATAAGCGGCCAGGAATTAATCACGACTCTGGCGCTGGGGGCTGACTTCCTGGCGAGGCTGGGACTGGCCAGCCGCCCGGGGTCTAACCTGGTGAAATCCGGCTGGCACCCCACCGCTCTCTACGGCTACTTAGGCGCCGCCGCCATGGCGGGGAGGATAATGGGGCTTGACGAAGAAAGAATGGTTAACGCCATAGGCATTGCCTATCATCAGAGCGCCGGTAACTCTCAGTGTGTTAGTGACGGCGCTCTGAC
This sequence comes from Dehalococcoidales bacterium, assembly GCA_034419075.1. Taxonomy (GTDB): domain Bacteria; phylum Chloroflexota; class Dehalococcoidia; order Dehalococcoidales; family BS750m-G39; genus E44-bin88. The sequence goes on from DAOULR010000010.1 coordinate 8,175, forward strand.
CAAGAGGATGGGGCCGGGACTGGCGGTCAAGGGAGGCATTACGGCGGCCCTTATGGCGGAGAGGGGGATTACCGGTGCCAAGAACGTACTCGAGGGTGAATACGGCCTGTTTTACCAGTACCACGGGGGAGACTATGATGCCAAAATCCTGACCGCAGAGCTGGGTAAGAGGTTTGAGGGGGTTAACATAGGCGATAAACCCTATCCCTGCTGCGGATTTACCCACCCTTTTATTGATGCCGTTCTCTTATTAAAGTCCAAACACGATATAAATGCCGAAAATGTAAAGAGTATTACCGCCTACGGTGGCGAGTCAGCCTATGAGATATGCGGCGTGCCCCCGGAGGTGAAGCACAATCCACGGAATACTGTCGATGCCCAGTTCAGCTTACCGTGGGCGATAGCTACCGCTCTCGTTCGAGGTGGAGTCGGCTTGGGAGACTTCACCGAGGAAGCCATTAAAAGGAAAGACGCCCTCAAGGTTTCCCAAAAGGTAACCAGCGTACTGGAACCGGCGATGAGTCGGCATGGGGTCGGTCCGGGCCGAGTAAAAGTAGTGATGGCAGACGGCACGGAGTACACCGAGGAAGTGGAACACTGCCTGGGCAGTATTGAAAGGCCGATGACATTTGAGGATTGTGCGGCCAAGTTCCGGGAGTGTGCTGCTGGTTCTATCAAGCCACTGGCCGATGATACCGCAGCTAAGGTCATAGAACTTATCAAGCGGCTTGAGAGACTGGATGATGCCACCGAAATCATCCGACTAGTCGGATAGGGTGATACCCTCTCTATTTACCGATGTAGCTTAAGGCATTTCTACCGGCAATCCGGCCGGAATTGACGGCAAAGCCGAGCGTCGTCCCCGAAGCCGGCAGGAAGCAGTAACTATCCCCGTAGAGCCCGCCGGCATCTATCCCGACCGCATAGAGGCCAGGGATAACCTTTTCCTTCTCGTCAACAACCTCCATCCGGTGGTTTATCTTGATGCCGCCCAGAGTCCCTAGGAAGACGGTATGGCCCTTTATCGCGTAGAATTTCGGCTTCTTTATCGGCCAGAGGTATTTCGGCTCCTTGGCAAAAACCTCGTCGCAGCCGTTTTCACAGAAGCGGTTATATTGGTCAACGGTTGCCTTGAGGACGGATGGCTTCACATTTATCTTCCGGGCCAGCTCTTCTATGGTGTCGGCAACGGCTACATCCGGGTTCTTATTTTCTAAGGCTTTCTTCAGGGCGGCATCAAAGTTGGTAAGCCGGGTGCCGGGCAGGTTTTTGTTGGAGGCGCTTCGTTCAATGCCATGTTCTACCAAATGTTCTTTGGTGGCATCGTCAAATATGGTGTAGCTGTAGCCCTCTTTGAGCCGGGCACTGGCGTTACCCCCGAAGGTGTCGTTAAAGGAGACGGATTCATCGCAGAAACGTTCTCCCTGCTGATTGACCCAGAGGAGGGGCTGCAGGCAGGCGCATTCGACGTGTCCCAGCATCCGGACCCCCGGCCCCATAGGGCCTACCCGGAAGAAGTGCAGGGTACCCATGCCTTCTTCAGCGGCGCCGACTTCCCAGGCCATGCGGATGCCGTCCCCCTCCTTATCATAGTTGCGGATGGGAATCACGTTAACATCCAGGTCAAAACCAGCATATTTTTTAATCCACTCTTTGTTGTTGGCGTAACCACCGCTGGCAACAATGACAGCTCTGGCCTTAATTGTCTCTGCTTTTCCGTCTTTTTCGGCGATGACGCCGCTGATACGGCCCCCTTCACTTAGTATCTTCTTAACCGGCGTGGCCAGCCTGATATCGACGCTCTTTCCCCGACAGTGGCGGGTCAGGGTCTTAATCATGGGTGACCCCATCGCCCCGAACGGCCCTTTCAGACAGTGCAACGTCCGCCAACCGTCCGGTATATTGGTTATCGCCTCGGTGAACTCCACCCCCCGACTCCGCAGCCAGCTGATAGTGGCCGCCGATTCGTCGATAAAGGCCCGCACCAGACGGGGATTGGCCCGCCAGTGGTTATATTCCATTACGTTCCTGAAGGCCTGCCCCCGGGAGTAGTTCATATATATCGGGCGCTGCATCTCGCTCTCCACGGCGAACATCCCCTCAGCGAAATTGGAGCTTCCCCCCATGTGGCGCCTTTTCTCAAAAAGGACGACCCTGGCACCTCCTTCAGCCGCGGTCAGGGCGGCGGCTAACCCCGAAGCCCCACCACCCATCACAGCGACATCGTAATTTCTGTTTTTTACGCTTTCTGTCTTCATTTCTCCTCCTTTATTCCGCTACTTCTTTCCGACCGGGCAATAGGCCAGGCATTGGCCGCAATACCATGTGGCTCGGTCGGCGGGTAAGATAGCCTCCTGTATCTGCCTGGGGTCTATATATTGGCGAGCCTTTTCGACATCTTCCCAGCTAGGATTCTCGGGTATGGGTAGGTCCTTGAAACCGAGGGTCTTTTTGAGCAGGCCTTCGGAACCAATACGGCATTTGGCGAAGTCTACGGCCCCGTATTCATAGCTTCGACCACCCATGACCACGCTTTTTGACTCCTTTTCACTTATAGCCTTTGTCGGGCAGATTTTTACGCATACGTCGCACTTGGTGGGGTCGCATAGCTTTGGCCCCTGGTACATGGGGTCTGGCTCAAGCTCAGCCCTGGTTATGACGCTAACAAATCTGAGCCTCGGTCCGCAATCAGGGTTGACCACGATGCTCAGCCAGCCGAACTCACCAAGTCCAGCGGCTACAGCTGCATGCCTGTGGCTGAAAGGAGCGCCACCAGCACCAGGACCGGATGGTAATGGTGTAGATATATAGCCCTTCTTCTCCAGGAACCTGGCCATTCTATAAGCGGCAAACTTCAAATGGAGGTTCGGGGTGAGGGCGTAACCATGCGTGCCGTAGATGCACTGGGCGTGTCTGAGTCCATCCTCGTAGGCTCGGAAAATCGTCTGTACGGCTCCCTGTATTAGTCGCACCGCCATCACGATTACGGACTTGGCATCGGGCAGGAGGTCGGTGGGTCTATGGCCTTCAGGCGCTCCCGAAAGCCTGTCCACGCTGGCTATGCCCGTATAATCCATATCCAGTTCTTCTTTAGCAAACTTCTTTAGTTCATCAGTCAAGCTCATGATAAACCTCCCAATCAATCCGCCCCGCCGCCAGAGCTCCCGGCGGCGGCAAAGACCTCAATAACCTGCCCCGAAAGTTTCTTGGCTACATCCGAGACCAGAAAGGCTACCGTATGGGCAATATCCTCGGGCGTGGTTGCCAGGCCTTCCTTGTCCAATGATTCTACCAGTTCTATCATCTGAGGAGGAGCCCCACTGGCCCGGTGAAAATTGGTCGCCCCTGGGCCGGGGGCAATTATATTAATATTTATTCCCGAGGGCCCCACTTCGCCGGCCAGCGTTTTACTGAACATTACCACCCCTGCCTTAGCCGCGATGTAGGGACTTGTACCAGCCAGGCCTGTTGGCTGATGGGCAGCATGTGTCGAAAAGTTGACAATCTTGCCGTAGTTACGCTCCAGCATGTGGGGGAGAACGGCGTGGGTGAGATATAGCGTACCCTTGAGGTTAACATCTATGTCTATGTCCCATTGCGCTTCGGTCGTGGTAACGAAGGGCCGCACGCCACTGGCACGGCCAGCATTATTTACCAGTATGTCTATTTTACCAAATTCCGCCAGAGCTTCCTTAACGGCATTGTCAACTTCGGCCTTTTTGGTTATATCTACCTTGATAGCCATGGCCTTACGTCCCAAGGCCCTGACCTCAGCCGCTGTATTTTCGGCCCCTTCGAGGTCTATATCGACGCTAATTATGTGGCATCCTTCCCTGGCTAGAGTCAAGGCTATACCCTTACCGAAGCCTATCTGGCTGCCGGTACCGGTTATCAGGGCTACTTTATCGGTTAGTTTTAGGTCCATAATCTCCCCCTGTTTCCCTAACTAGATTCAAACAAACACCCCAGCGCCCATAAGTTCAACAAACTCTTCATCAGTCATGCCCAGTATCTTAGAGCAAACGTACTCAGTATGTTCACCCAGTCGGGGGCTGGGCGTGAGGGCCTGGGCTGGAGTTTTTGATAACTCAAAGCCCTGCCCCAGATGGGTAAATAACCCCATATCCGGATGCTCTAAAGGCCAGAAGAGCTGACGCTGCCTTAGTTGAGGGTCATTATATATATCAGCGGCATTCTTGACCACACCGGCGGGCACACCAGCTGACTGCATTTTATCCATCACCTCTTCAGGCGTAAAGTTGATAGTCCAGCCACTTACCAGTTCGTTTATTTCATCTTCGTTCTGCTTTCGGCCGGACAGGGTGCTGAAGCGGGGGTCGTCTCTGTATTCAGCCTTGCCCATCACCCGGCACAGGCTCGCCCACTGCTCATCGCTAAACACGGCTATGGCGCACCAGCGGTCATCGCCTTTACAGGGATAGACGCCGTGAGGAGCCGCGTAGGGATGGGAGTTGCCCATTCTTTTTGGTTCTCTACCGCTTGAAATGTATTCCAGGATAGCCGGCATGATAAAGTAGAGCGTCGTTTCAAACTGTGATAAATCGAGCAGCTGGCCTTTCCCGGTCTTATTGCGGTAATCGAGGGCGGCAATCAGGGCGGCGGAGGCAAAGCGCGGCGATATGCAGTCGGTATAGGCGGAGACGCCAACCGGCAGCGGCCCTCCGTCCGGCCAGCCGATAAAATTGGGCAGGCCGGCCATAGCCGCCAGTATCATGCCGAAGGCTGGTTGTTGAGCATAGGGACCGTAGGAACCAAAACCGCTCTGCCGCAGCATAATGATGTCGGGTTTGACCTTTTTCAGCTCCTCATAGCCCAACCCCCAGCTCTCCATCACCCCCGGAGTGAAGTTATCCATGACAACATCGGACTTGGCCACCAGCCTCTTGGCCACCTCCAGGGCCTTGGGGTGTTCCATGTTCAGCGCCAGGCTGAGCATATTGGCGCTGAAATGGTTGAAGTAGCCGCTGCGGTCCAGGCCGGGCTTATCATCCTTATAGGGGGCCGATATTCTCATGGTGCAGGGGCGCTTGGTGGTCTCCACGCGAATCACGGTTGCCCCGTAGTCAGCGAAGTATTTCATGGTCAAGGGGCCGACTATGGCCCAGCCGAAACCGGCTATCTTTATGCCACTGAATACGCTAGTTGTAGCCTCCATTTCCCGTTATACCCCCTCTAGATAATCCCAGCCTGTTTTAAGGCAGCCAGCTCTTGTTTGGAGAGCCCTATCTCGTCATAGATTTCCCCGTTATGCTCGCCGATGAGCGGAGCCCTGAACCGGGTAGCGCATGACTTCTCCGAGGACTTAACAAATTCTCGCGGATAGCTGATTTTGGTATTTAATTCGGGGTGTTTTATTTCCACCCAGAAGTTTCGCGACTTAAGCTGGGCATCACTGAGCAAGTCGGGCATGCTGGATAGGGGGCAGATTGATATGCTTCTCTCCGCTGCCCCCTGGGCGATTTCCCTTTTGCTGTGCGTCAGGAAGAACTTTTCTATCGGTTGGGAAATCTGGTCGACTACATCCTGGCTGACCTTGAACATGTCTAGGTTTTCCCAGTCAACGGAGCGCAGGTATTGGTTAGCCATGCCTTCGCTGTCCATCCAGTTCACCAGCTCGTGGAAGGTCTTGGCCCCGGCTCGGCCACCTACCATGAAGAAGAAGACATAGCCGTCCTGGCACCGCCAGACCTGCCGCTGGGTTGAGTTGACCGTCCAGCGAAAAGCCCCCGACCGTTTTGAGACTACCCCGCTCAGTTCCCAGAGCGGTATGGCATTGGCCAGAAACCAGGCAGCGCTCTGCTGCATTGCTATATCTACCTGCTGCCCTTCGCCGGTCATCTCCCGGTGGTAATAGGCAATCATCGTCCCCACGGCGGCATCGGCTCCAGCGTGGAGACAGGCCTGCGGCAGGCTCATATGCAGCGGGGGGTGGTCGGGGTCGCCGGTCTGGTAGAGGATACCAGACATACCCATAGTCACGATATCCGAGGTCTGGTAGTCCCTATAGGGTCCAGCTTGACCAAACGGCGTGATTGAGGTCAGGATTATTCCCTGATTAATACTTTTGAGTGTGGCATAGTCCAATCCCAGGCTTTCCATAAATCCGGGGGGGAATGACTCAATAACGAAATCCGCCGTCTTAACCAGCTTCTTCAGTATTTTTTGGCCTTTTTGGGCTTCAATATCGAGGGTGATACCCCTTTTATTTGAGTTGTAGGCAAACCAATACAGGCTTTTCTCAGGGTGGGGCGTGTCAGCCCAGAAAGGCCCCCTCTGGCGGGAAGGGTCGCCCCCGGGCTTCTCAACCTTGATTACGTCAACACCGAGGTCGGCTAGGATTTTGCCGCAGAGGAAGCCGTTTTCATCAGTTAGGTCTAACGCCCGACAGCCTTTTAGCACACCTGCTAAGCCTTTCCTTTTGCTCTCAGGTCATTCCAGAGGTTTTCGATTACCAGTTTTAAATCGGCCTCAGGCGGGTAGACCCTGTCAAAGCCCAGCTTCTTGAACTTCCTCTCGACTTCTCCAAAGTCCTGTCGGCCCACCCCGAGGACGCCGCCGATATTTAGAATTAAATCTTCAAGGCCAGCTTGCTTGCACTTCTCTTTGAACCCTCTTAGGTCCAGCTCAGCCATACCATAGAGTGAACTCATTAAGATAGCATCGGCCTTTGTTTCTTTAGCGACCTCAATGAACTCTTCCGGTGGTACCTGCATACCCAGTTCCACGACATTGAACTTGGCATCCTTTAGGGCGCGAGATAGGATTTTAGTGCCGATGACATGGGCATCCATGCCTACCGTTCCCGTTATCACTGTGGCTTGTTTTTTCATTACCTCTCCTTGTCGAGAACTATCTAGCGGAGGGGACGCCGACTATTCTCCCTTTGCTCAGGGCCCATAGGTCCTCCACCGCTACCTGGTAGTCCAGCTTTCTGCCCTCGGCGCGCTCCCTCTCGGCTATCTTTTCACGATGGAACTCCTTAATCTCGTCCGGTATGGGCAGGTTGCCGAACTCGAGGTAGCGACAGGCTCCGGTAACATCCTTGACACCGAGCACCTTGTCTTTGATATGGATATTAGGACTGAAAGGCGAATCAATAACTCCAGCCTCAACCCCCTTTATTGAGCCAATGACTATGTCGCCATCGCCAAGCTCCAGGAGCTTATCAAATATTGCCCTTACCTCCGCCTCCGTTAGCTTCTCTTCTGTGGCCACATCGTCAATCTCAAATTTAATCTTTTGTGTCCTGACCACATTTAAAATCCAGTTGGCCGACTCATAGCTGAGGGCGTGGCTCTCCCTGGTGGCTACGCCGGCCCCCTCGTCAATAGTCCTGACAAACACGGCCTCGGCCTCGGCCAATGCCGTCACCATGGCCGTATAGTTGAGGTAGGCAAAGGCCCCGCCCATTCCCTGTGGAACAGGGAAGAGGGGAATCTGATTGGCCAGTATGCCGGGGACGACAACGTCCTTATAGCCAAATCTGTCCAGGTACTCCCTCATCAATCTTGGTATCAGCCTCATCCAGGCTATGTCCTGCGCCATATGTCCCAAGCAGTGGGTCTGGGGCAATATGCTTTTTACCCCCTGCTCGGCGGCGACCAGAGTGTCCACAATTATACAGGCTATATTGACACTGAAGGGGAAAACACCAGACGGTACCAGTCCGTGGATATCGGTAGTTATTTTGGAACCTCTTTCGGTATAATATCCAGCTAGTCTGTTGGTATACTGGCTGCGGGCAAAGCATTCTTCCAGGGTGGTCTTTTTCTCGTAGCTACCAAATTCAAAGAGTGAGCTCTTTCCCGCCGCTGTCATACCTGAGGCGAGGGCAATCTCCATGGCCAGTTTGCCGGCCCCCCTGGGGACAAAAGCGGCGTCAACGCTTTCAACCAGCTTCCTGGTGTTCTTCACCCCGTAGTTAACGATGGGATAGCCGTTGAGCATGGGGCGGCCAGTCCTGATTGACTCCTCCAGGGCTTGCTGGGCTTTATCAAACTGTAACAGACGGGTGTAGCTATCGATGGTCACCGGGATGTGGCGTATGCCGGCTTCTACCAGCGTTTTGACCAAGGTAATCTCGTCCTCAAGGACGGGAGTTCCGGCTCTGGGCCAGATGAGAGTCTTTCCTTCCTGGCGCGCTTTTTCGGTCACCTTCATGAAGTTTTTGCTTTCCGGTAAACTCCGCTGGTAGGCTACCGCTTCCTCAAGGTCCACCTCCTTACCCGTTGGCCATTGGGTCAGCACCTCCTTACGCATTTCCAGGAAGCGGTCTTCGTCAATACGCTTTTGTTTAACTTCCATCATCTCCTCCCGAATCTGCGGACGGTCTGGCTCTAGATTACTTCCTCGTCTTTCAATGTCTGTATATCTTCCCAGCTGTAACCGAGGATATCCATCAGTACCTCTTCCGTATGCTGACCGAAGTTGGGCGCACAGCTCCTAATCTGGGCTGGCGTCTGGCTGAACTTGATGGGGATACCGGTCATTTTGACCTTGCCTAGGGTAGGGTGGTCGACTTCGGTGATATAATCGTTAGCCAATACCTGCGGGTCTGAGGCGAGTTCGGTTAGCTCGAGAACGGGCGAAAAGGCAATGCCTCCTCCCTTGGTTTGCAAAATAGTTATCCACTCGTCTCTGGTCTTGGTCTTAAATACCTTCTCCAGAATAGTAGCCAGCTCCAGGAAATTATCCCGCCTGTCTTTGGCGGTGGCGAATTTGGTGTCTTTCTCCAGATTTTCAATGCCCAGAGCGAGGCAGAAGTCGTGCCAGAACCGGTCGGACTGGGGCTCGGCCAACAGCAGCCATTTGCCATCGGCACATTCGTAGTGATTGGCCAGGGGGTTTTTCAGCGTCTTTTTGGAGGGCTTTGGCATCGGGCGTCCGCGCAGCAGCGCCACGTTGAGGTTATACGCCTGCATGTGTATTCCGGAACCAAGCAGGGATACCTCAACCTCCTGCCCGCTTCCCTGGCGGTCTCGAGCCGCCAGTGCGGCTAATATGCCGTTTACCAGCAGGGTCCCCGTCATCTGGTCAAATATCGCCCCGGCTATCTGCAACGGGGGGCCATCCGGCTCGCCGACGGTGCCCATTATCCCCGAGCGAGCCTGAGCGATGGTATCGTAGGCGCGTTTCTCACTCTCGGGCCCCAGTGACCCGTAGCCCGTGGCCAAACCGTAAACAAGTTTCGGGTTATGCTTCTTAAGGGTTTTATAATCTATACCCAGGCTGTCAATAGCCGAGCGAGAGTAGTTGGTGCAGAATACGTCTGATACCGCTACCAGACGATATAGAAGCTCTTTACCCTTTTTCTTCTTTATATCCAGCGTCATGCTCTTCTTGTTTCTGTTGGCGGTCTCAAACAGGATGTTGGTGCCGTCGGGCATAATCATGCCTCTGCCAAAGGTGGATGACATACCTCGGACCGGGTCACCCTTGACCCTGTCTTCTATCTTGATTACCTCAGCTCTCAGGTCACCCAGCATGTAGCCCGCCGAGGGAGCACTGAGATAGCCACCACACTCTAAAACTCGAATACCTTCCAGCGGCCCGGCCATAAAAGAGTCTCCTTTGTTAATATAATTAGATGGCTATGAGGACGAGGGTAGAGGCACCAACCAGCGCAGCAATTTTAGCTCATCTGTCGTGGGTTTGGCTAGCTCCTCAACCCTATCGGCCAGCTTCAGGGGCCAACCACAGTTGTCCTGCACCCGTTTTATCCTGTCTTCCAGGCTGGGTATTTTAGGGTCAGGCAAACATGCGGCCAGGCGCAGTTCCGCTTTGCCGATTGGTTTGGTAAAAACGCCCATCGTCGATACCACCGTGGTTACCCTGTTACCGGGGCAGGTAATGTAGGGCAGGGTCTCGGGAAAGCGGTCTTTTGATTGGTTGAGGATTACAATTACTTCCCGGGCATTGGCGGCATCGTTGGCTCCTCCGGAGCCAACCAGAAACTGACCTTCAGCGGTTGTGGTGGAATTAAGGTTTCCCTTTCGGTCAATCTGTCCGGCACCGAGTACACTGAGGCAATTATTGTTCCTACCGCCAACAAATACTCCGTGGGTGGTTAGGGTATCGGTCAGCATTTTTGAGCTGTATACCCCGGCGACGCTTTGTGTGGCTAGTTCTGACGGTCGGGGCTCGTAGCCAATCTGCCCATTGCCGGTGATAAGCTCCAGTTCATACCCTTCGGCCCTGAGCTGATGATAGGCCACTAACACGGCCACAGCTCGAGAGCCGGCCCCGATAAGAATAGTCCTGTGTTTGGCTTTTAGCACGCTCTTGGTTATCTCCCTGGCGGCGGCAATCAGCATCATTTCTTCAGGGCTATATTCTGGCTTTGGTTCGGGGGCGGATTTTGGTGGAAAATCAGGGCGCTCGGTGTCCTCAATAGTTATCTGCTTGAGTGCCTTTACCCTCTGGTTACCCAGTTTATTGAGGTAATCTTTCGGCGTGGCGCAGTCTATTACCCACTCCTTTATCCAGGCATCAAGCTTCTGGCTGCTGGAAAATGCTTGGTGCAAGTCTTCCAGAAACTCGGTATCGGCTTCGTAGGCGTTAAAATCGCTTACCCCCGGGTTAGCCAGTGAAAAAGGATGAAGCCCTAACGGCGCTAGCGACACTGACTTAACGATATGGCCGGGTATCTTTACCAGGGGGGCATATTTCTTGATAAAGTCAGTGGGCACAATCTTCTCGACGGTAACCAGCACCCCGTCAGTGCTGGCCAGAGGCCCCCAGAGGTCATCGCCGTAGGGGACGGGTAGAATGGTATTCCCCTGTTCATCGGCAACGCACCCGTGGACTACGGAGATATCAGGGTTAATGGCTTTGACTACGCCTGTCTTGGTTCCGCCCCCGAAAGGGTCATCAATTTCCTTAAAAGAATCTTTGTTTTCCTGCGCCATAGTGCTCCGGGCGATAGAGCGGGTTGGCATGAAGCTAACGCCCAGCGCTCCGGCCATCAGCCCCTGCTGTAGGGAACAGAGAGACCAGTTTTCCAGCTCAACACTCTTTTCTGCCCAGACTTTCTGCATTATCTTACTGGGGCGTCCTGAGGTCGATATGTCGGCGCCGGCGGAGAAAATCAGCTTCCTAGCCAGCTTACAGTGGATGAGGTTCAGGGCATGACCGGATAGTGTGCTTTGAATGAGCACGAAATTGGGGGTTTTACCATAATATTGTCGGATAATCTCGCAAATGGCGGCGCTGGGGCCACCTATGCCGCCGGCAAGATGTAACTTCATCCCTGGTTTCACATAGCGCCTGACCGCTTCCTTAAGGGGTAAAAGCTTGCTTGCGGGCTCACGCTTATCGCTGGCAACGCTCATGTTCATCATTATAGCACAGCCCAAGCCCGTCACCCATCGTTTAGGAATACTCAATTCGGAGAGCAGTTGTAAGAGTCCCCCAAATGGCTTACAATGTTGAAGATTGAAACAGCCAATAGTAGACAGAACAGCGGGGAAGGAGGACGCCAATGAAATACAAGAATATTATCTACGAAAAGAGTGATTATATCGCCCGTATAACCTTGAACCGTCCCAAAACATTGAACGCCATGTGCCCGGAACTCAGCGACGATATAAGCCAGGCGATAAAAGAAGTCAACGAGGATGATGATGTCAAAGTGGTAATCTTTAAAGGGGCTGGCCGTGCCCTTAGCGCCGGGGCAGACTTGAGCAAGGTTGGCTTCGTCTATGGCTGGGAGGAACCCAAGCCCGGGGAAAAAGCGCGCCGTCCTAGTCTGAGAGTGCGCCTGCACTTTGACCGCCGCACCTTCTGGGAACAGTCCCAGGAGTTGTTGCTCTGCCAAAAACTGACCATAGCCCAGGCGCATGGTTTCCTCCTCGGCGCCTCATTAGACCTGTTCCTCAATTGCGACCTCATTATAGCCTCCGAAGACTGTAAGCTCGGCCATGTCGAGGAGAGGCTTGGCTTAGCCGGCAACACTATCTCACCAATTCTGGTGCTGCGTTGTGGTTTGACACGAGCCCTGGAGCTTTGTATTACCGGTAAAATGGTTGACGGGAAAGAAGCCAGTCAGATCGGGCTGGTAAACAGGGCCGTCCCCGCCGATAAACTGGAAGCCGAGGTTAATGAACTCGCCCAAGGATTGGCCCGCTTCCCTCGTGATGGTATTGCTCTGGGTAAGGCGTCACGGCATTTCCTCTATGACATTATGGGGGTGACCCAAGGGCTTACCCATTCTTACCTACAGCATACTATGGGGACGAACCTGAGCTTTGAGCCTGATGAATTCAATTTCTTCAAGGAGAGAAGGGACAAGGGAGTGAGGAAGGCGGCTCACGAGAAGCAGGATTTCTATAAGCCGCTGGATAAGTAATACCTCTTTTCATCCGCCGGTAATGGGGACAAGCAGGGCGACGCGGTCGCCGCTCTTAACCTGAAGGCCCATGTCGTCATAGTAAAAGTGCCCGTTGACGTTGAACTTGTAATTCTCCACCAGCTGGTCTTCACCGACACGAATGGCTGTCCCCTCCAGTGCCGGGATTTTATCCTTAAGGGCGGCAACAACATCTTTCAGGGTCGCCCCATCATCTAATTCGACCTCCACCTCCCGCAGCTCGGTAATCTCGCTCGGTAGCCCGAACATCTCCACAACGCATCTAAACATAGCCTATGCTCCTATTTCGGCTGATTAATACTATTTGGGCCAGAGCTCACGGGCGATATCATCCAAGCCCAGTTCCAGCAGTTTTCTCTGGCTTGGTTTGGTTGTTTTCCGGTCCCAATCAAGGGCGCCCAGGTTCCAGTAGGCTTGAGCCTCGATATCGGACGATACCCCAGCCAGAGGGCCTTCTTTCTGAGGAGGGCGCCCGATTATCCTGCCGTGTACCTTGAGTTCCAAAGGATTTATACCTTCGCGGAGGTTAAAGACGTGCCTTATAATGGCTATCCTCTCACCGTACTTGAGCAACTCTTCCAGGGAACGGTCCCAGCCGGTCACGGCGCTCATGAATCCCACCAGGTAGTCGTTGGAATCGGCCACCGCCAGCTGACTATGCAGGCAGAGCCCGCTGGCATTAACCACACAACCCTGGAATTGGGAAGGGCCAAAACCAGCAGTATGCCGACCAGGGGTAGCATCCATCTGGTACCTGGCCGCCGTCGGCTGACCGGCAAAGGGCGGGAAATCAAACTTGGGGTCGTGCATACCCAGTTCCTGCCCCCCGATGTGAACCGCATATTCCTCGGCCCCCTTGCCGATTCTCTCGGCGGCTAGCTTTACCCCGTCGGCGAGGACGTCACCGAAGCCCTCCCGCCGGGCAAGCTTCTTGAGCATGGCAATCATAGCCTGGTGATTGCCCCAGGTTAGCTCAATCCCGTCGGTATCCGCCTTGGTAATAAGACCATGCTCGTAGCATTCCATGGCAAAGGCGAGGATAGTACCAGCGGAGATAGTATCCAGTCCATAGATGTCGCAGAGGTAGCCCGCCATGGCTATTGCCTCGCTGTTGTTGTTTAAGCATATGGCTCCGAAGGCGGCTTGGGTTTCGTATTCCGCCCGGTGAGTGCCCGCCGGGTAGCTATAGTCGCCGGCAGCCTCTTTTAGTCTGGCCTTACAGGCCGCGGGGCAACGCCAGCAGCCGGTTCTGCTCGCCACTCTGGCGTCTACCACATCCTTGCGAAGAGCGGCTACATCGGGCAGGTCAATGACGCCAATGCCGCCCCAGTTCTTAACCGGCGTATCGCCGCTGTGTGCTGATTCGGCGGTGTGACCACTGGTGCCATACCTGTGGAAATCCTCAAGGAATGGGGAGGCCTTCATCTCGGCTATGTGCTTTTGTCTTAACTTGTTGGCCGCCTCGCTATCAGCTAGGGGGACCTTTCGGTCTCCCTTGACTACCACTGCCTTGAGCTTTTTGGCGCCCATTACCGCCCCCAGACCAGAGCGCCCGGCAGCATCTATTCTATTGTTCATAAGGCAGGCAACCAGGGAGAGTTTCTCACCGGCCGGACCGATGCTGACGACCTTGGCCGCTTTACCGTGTTCAGCCTGCAGAATATCGTCAGTTTCATAGGTGACTTTTCCCCAGAGGCTAGTCGCCTCTTTTAACTGGGCTTGGCCGTTTTCAACAAAAAGATAGACTGGCTTTTCCGAGATGCCGCTAAAAAATACACCATCATAGCCGGCGAACCTGAGGTTAGGGCCGAAATCCCCGCCGCAATTGGCGTCTCCCCACCCTCCAGTGAGCGGCGATTTGGCCACGGCTACGTAGCGGCAACCAAAGGGTGCTGGAGTGCCGGTGAGTGGGCCGGTAACCAGGCCGAGCGTGTTCTCTTCTCCCAGCGGGTCCACCCCGCCCTTCTGGTGGTCGTAAAGGACCCTGGCCCCAAGGCCGTAGCCGCCGATGAAATCTCGATAGAGGCTATCCTCAGGTTTTTCCTCTTTTATCTCCCCGGTGGAAAGGTTCACGAACAATAGCTTTCCCATATATCCTGCCGTCACTTCTTGGGTTCCTTTCTCCGTTAATTTCTAAACACACTAGCATTATACTCGTTCCCTTCTACAAAGTCAGCTTTCCCCCGGACAGGGCTTTCCCTATCGACGTTGTGATATAATACCAACTTAAGAAGGAGCTAATTATATGCTTGCCGTTGAAGTCAACCATGTAGTCAAGTCCTTTACCGATAAGGTCGCCGTTGACGACCTGTCCTTCTCGGTGGCTCAGGGTGAGATATTCGGCCTGATTGGTCCTAATGGCGCCGGCAAGACGACCACCATCAGGATGATGATGGACATCATAAAGCCGGATTCGGGCGATGTGACCATCCTCGGCGAGAAGTTGAACGAAGCCACCAAGAATAAGCTAGGCTACCTGCCTGAGGAAAGAGGGCTGTATAAGAAGCTGAGCGTCCTCGAATCTATCGTTTACCTGGCATCGCTAAAAGGGATGGACAAAAACTCAGCTACCGAAAAAGCCGACGAGCTACTCGAAAAAACCGGCATGTCAGCCACCAAAAGCAAGAAGATTGAGGCACTGAGCCGGGGCATGGGGCAGATTATCCAGTTCATCGTTACCATCATCCATGACCCGGAGTTGGTTGTTCTGGACGAACCCTTTGCCGGGCTCGACCCGGTTAACACCGAGCTGCTAAAGGGGATGCTCGCTGACCTGAGGAATCAGGGCAAGGCCGTAATCCTGAGCACCCACCAGATGAATCAGATAGAAGAACTCTGCGACCGTATCCTGATGATAAACAACGGGAAAAACGTCCTCTACGGAGACCTGGCTGAAATCAGGTCAAGATACCGGGGCAATTCGGTCCTTCTGGATTTTGAGGGGGAGCTGGGGGAAATAGCGGGGGTTACCGCTAAGCGCCAGCACAAAGGCTATATTGAGCTGATGCTGGACGAAAGGACAACCCCCCAACAGCTCCTGGAGCGATTATTAGGCCGCGGTATAGTAATCAACCGTTTTGAAGTAGCCACTCCTTCACTCAACGAGATATTCCTGAAGGAGGTGGGTAAAAAGTCATGAACAAGACGCTGTTGATATTCCGGCACGAGTTCAGGAACGCGATAAAGAGGAAAGGGTTTATCATTATGACCCTTATCGTGCCCGTCTTAGGCCTCCTGGGCATAGGTATTTTCTCTCTGGTATCAACCGGTGCTGGGCCGACGGTAGTGGAAATAACCACCATCGGCTATGTCGATGAAATTGGCGGTTTCGATAGCTATACGACTCAGGCGAATATAGAGTTGGTAAGCTTTGATACCCAAGACGAGGCCACGGTCGCCCTGATTAACTACGAGGTTAAGGAGTATTTCGTCATCCCGGAGGACTATACATCAACCGGGGTAATTAACCGCTATACCCTGGCCAGAGAGCTGGAGACACCCAAAGCCACCGTCACCGCCATTAAGAACTTCCTCACCAGCAATCTTTTAGCGGAGAAGGTCCCTCCCGACACTATAGAGCTGGTAGAAAAACCCTTGGGTTTGGTTACCACCAGGCTTACCGAAACGGGGGAGGTGGCTACCGAGCAGGGCGGATTCGGGAACCTTATCGTCCCCGGAATCTTTAGCCTGCTGCTGGCCCTTTCCCTACAGCTCTCTTGCGTCTACCTGGTACAGGGGCTGGGGGATGAGAAGGAGAGCCGCCTTATCGAGGTATTGCTCTCCTCGGTTAACACCCGGCAGCTGCTCGTGGGCAAGGTCTTGGGACTGGGTGTCGCCGGGCTGGTGCAGGTGGTCGTCTGGCTGGCCTCGTTGCCGCTTCTCCTAAACCTGGCCTCATCCACCTTCGGTGGCTTTTTCGGTGCGATACAACTGCCGGCCAGCTTTCTCGTTTTGGGGATAGTCTATTTCGTTCTGGGCTATTCATTGTTCGCCGCCCTCTCGGCGGGCGTCGGCGCCATCAGCCCCAGCGCTCGTGAGGGACAGCAACTTATCCCCATGTTTACGCTTCTCCTCTTCGTGCCCCTCTGGTTCTCGTCTATACTGTTTATCTTTCCCAACAGCCCGCTCTGGACGGTGCTGACCATTTTACCGGTCACGGCTCCTATAGCCGTGATGCTCAGGCTGGGCGTAAGCGGTGTTGCCGTCTGGGAACTGGCAGTCAGTATCACCGTGCTGGCACTCTCCGTCATTCTGGTTATGTTCCTGGCCATCAGGGTCTTCCGGGCTTACCTGCTCATGTACGGGAAGAGGCCTAGTTGGGGAGAGGTCTTCCGCAGCCTCAGGAGCGGATAATCTATACAGCTTGGAGACCAGCTAGGAACTCCTGCCACTAAATAGGAGGGCGCTCATGGATATGGAAATAAAGGCCAGATTCCTGGAGCTCTGGGAAAAGTATTTCGATGATGCCGAGCTGCCCATCACCTTTTACTACAGTAGGAAAGAGGGGTCGGCGGAGAAGGTAAAGCCCGGCACGCTGGCCCGGTGTTTAATCGGGGCGCTGGGTAAGGTGAGAAACGGGCGCTCCCTGGCCTTCAACGCCAAGGCGGTGGGGTGCGCCGGCGGCCGGAAGTACCTGGGCTTCTCCAAAGGCATTATGCGCAAATTCGAGTATTTCCTGTCCTGTGGTATTCCCGGCCGGATGGAGGGGGAACGCTATAAGAAGTCGCCGGAACTGGTCAAAGAGCTCTATAAGAACCTGCCCCATTTTAAGGCGCCGAAGCCTTTTATCATCTTTAAAAGGTGGGATAACCTCGAAGCCGAGGACAATCCCGAAGTGGTTATATTCTTTGCCCATGTCGATGTCGTGGCCGGGCTGTTTACCCTGGCTAACTTTGACCTGGCCCACCCGGAGGGCGTCTTTACCCCCATGGGCGCGGGCTGTTCCACTATCGTTTCTTACCCCTACCTGGAGAAGGACTCCCCCAATCCCAGGGCCGTTATCGGTATGTTCGATATTTCAGCCCGACCTTATGTGCAGAAAGACAGGCTCAGCTTCGCCGTGCCTATGTCGCGGTTTATCACCATGATGGACAATATGGAGGAGAGCTTCCTCATTACGGATAGCTGGAAGAAGCTGCGGAAGAGGCTAGATTAAACAAGTTGATACGTCTTTTATACGGCTGCTTCTCATATCGGGGATTCAAGCAAGTCTGCCGTAAGGCCCCGTCCAGGTGTCGGCAATTTCTAGGAATTTGACGTATCCCTTTTCTTTTATAAATTCGACCGACTGCCTGTATTTCTTATATTTATACCCTTTTTTGTTATAAAGACCTTGGATTATTTCGCAATGGGGATAATCAGCGCAGTCGGCGCAGGTTTCAAATCCTCTATCTCTGAAGCAGCAAACCTTAATCTTACATCTAGCCTTATTTATATCTCTTTCCCCATTTTCGTATCCCAGTTTGCAGCCACGGCAGATGCCCCCTGTAGTAGAGGCACGACAGGTCTTACAATACGCGCCGCAACACCCGATTTCTCTTAGTGACATGGCAATGGAATCCTTATCGCCTCAAACCTGATAGCCGAGCAGGCTCATGATTTCTTCGCCGTATTTGCGCATTATCAGGAGTCGGTCCGAGCTGCCCAGCTGTTGCACCGCCAGCCTGAGCGCCTGAACTCTGACGGGGTTGGTTTTAGCCTGGGCATAGAGCTCCTCGATGAACTTGAGCGAGGCGGGCAGTTCTACCTTGGAGGGTAGCAGCCCACTGTCTTTAGACACCTGACGACCGCGCTCAGCCAGCACATCTAGGTAGTTGAGAAAATCAATCACCCTTTCGTCGTCGGATTCCCGTAGTTCGGCGAGCTGTTCTTCTGTGCGCTTGTCTTCCTCGACGAGCAGTATGTCCAGGTCGGAGAGGTCAGGGGCTTCGATTTCGAGCATCTGGCACAGAGCCTTAATTAATGCAAGACAGGCCCGGATGTTTCTCTCCTCAGGCTTGTAGGCGGGTATCTCGCTGACCAGCCCGATGGCGTCGATGTTCTTGCTCTTGGCCATACCCAACAGCCAGGCGTTCAGGTTGTGAGCGATGTTCATCGGCGGGGCGTCGGCGATACGGCGGCGGTGGAGGTACCGGCGCAGCTCCTGGCTGGTGGCCGAGCCGTAGAGGGTGGGCTCAGCGAGGTGGTGGATATCGGCCAGAAAAGCGCCGGGCATATACAACCTTTTCAGCCCGAAGCCCTTGGCCGCCTCCAGCACATAGTCGGCCAGCTCGGGCACCTTGCCGGGGAGGGGGTGGGTATTGCCGACGAAGAAAATGATGTCGTGGCGCTGGCCTGCCTGCCAGTAGTAAAACTGGTTTTGGGGCTTATGTCCCCATGGTTCTGGGGGGGCGATGTCGATCAGCCCGTCGTGGAGGGTGAAGCTGTAGGGAGGGGTGAAAAAATCACCGGGCTCAATCTCGGCGAAGAGCTCCGCCCCCAGCTTTTCCTGGAGGTAGCTGGCCACTCTTAAGCCCACGTTGGCCGTGCCCGGGCCGGCCGCCACCAGAAAGGGCTCTTTTAGCTCTGGTCTGTGGTGAATCTTTAATAGTTTTTCGTCCGGCTTCATCCCTGTCATTATATCATCTCCGCGAGTTTGAGTGATTATCCTTGTCCCGGTCTGACGGTCTAGTCCCAGATGTCGGCCATCGGCCGCTGGAATGGGTCGACGGCGCTGGGCATTTTGTCGGGTTTCCAGACGGGTTCCAGGGGTTTGTTCTTAGCGGCGGCTTCATCCGCGTTTTCCAGGTGCCCCCGATAGCTCTTGTTGAAACAGAGATAATAGTGTCGGCCTCGGTAGAGGGGACACTCATGGCACAGTTTCCCGGAGAAGGGGCATAACATCTTCTCTTTAGCCATCCTTGTCTCCAATCAGGGGCGGGAGATTGCCTCCCAAAGCCCCTCTATCTCCCGCGAGACCGCGCCGTCGGCGTATTCCACCACGGGCAAGCCGCGGACGATGGCCTCGGTTACGACATTATCGAAGGGGATTTTGGCCGCCACCCCGATGCCCTGGCTTTTACAGTAGTCTTCGATGCGGCGGCTGTTCTCCTCGTTCAAATCATATTTGTTGATGGCGACGGTGGCGGGCACGCTGAAGTGACGACTGACGCCCAGCACCCTTTCCAGGTCGTGTATCCCGGAGAGCGTGGGCTCGGCCACCATGAGCGCCAGGCTGGCCCCTGACAGCGATGATATAACCGGGCAGCCGATACCAGGTGGGCCGTCGCTGATAATGCAATCAAAGCCACGCTCTTCGGTGATGCGCCTGGCTTCTTGCCTGACCTGAGCCACCAGCTTGCCCGAATTCTCCTGGGCGATGCCGAGACGTGCGTGGACCAGCGGCCCGTATCTGGTGTCGGAGACAAACCAATGCCCCGACATATTCTCTTTCATAGTTATGGCGTCCATTGGGCATATGTGGGCGCAGAAGCCGCAGCCTTCGCAGGCTATGGGGTTGACCTTATAGTCTCTAACGGCCTCGAAGCGGCACAAGTCCTGACATAGCCCGCACTCCGTGCATTTTGCCTCGTCGATTTGGGCGAGCTGGCCACTCCAGAAATCGTTTTCCTGATTTACTGTGGGCTTGAGCAGCAGATGAAGGTCGGCGGCGTCCACGTCGCAATCGGCCAGTACCTTGCCCTTGGCCAGCGCCGCCAGCGAGCCGACGAGGCTGGTCTTGCCGGTGCCGCCTTTACCGCTTAAGACTACGATCTCTCGCATCCACTATCTCCTTAATCCTCTCAAAAAGCTCGATGAATTTTTCTTTCCACTCGGGCATGCCCTCGACCAGCGTTATCCCTCGAGAGTACAGTCGGGCAATCTCGGTGTCCAGTGGTATGGTGAGCAGTATGGGTATATTTTCGCTACGGCAATAATCCTCGACACTGTCGTCGCCGACACCGGCGCGGTTGAGGACGACGCCGCAGTCTATGCCCAGCTGCCGCACCGTCTCCACGGCCAGGACGAGGTCGTTGAGGCCGAAGGGGGTGGGCTCGGTGACCAGCAGGCAGAAGTCGCTATCTTTAATGGCCTCAACCACCGGGCAGGATGTCCCCGGCGGGCTGTCGATAATGGTTAAGCCTTCACTATCGGCATACTTTTTCACCATCCTGATTACGGGCGAGGCCATGGCCTCGCCCACGGTGAGCCGGCCCTGGACGAAATCAATGCCGTCGGCGTTGCCCCGCTCCACCACGCCCATCTCTCTATTTTCCTCGGAGACTGCCCTTTCCGGGCAGAGATAGCTGCAGGCACCACAGCCGTGGCAGAGCTCGGGGAAGGTGAGCACGTGCTCGCCGAGGACGGCGATGGCGTTGTAGGCGCAGACCTCGGCGCACCTAGCGCAGCGGTTGCATTTGGTCTCGTCTATCTTGGGGACGGGGATAAAGACGGGCTGGCGGCCACTGATATCGGGTTTAAGGAACACGTGGTCGTTGGGCTCCTCGACATCGCCATCGAGAAGCCTTACCTTGCGGTTATCCTTTAGGGCCAGGGCCAGGCTGGTGGCGACCAGCGTCTTGCCCGTGCCGCCTTTACCACTGGCGATTGAGATTAACATTTAGGCTCTGGTCATCTTGGCCCCGCAATTAGGGCATTTGATATCGTAGCAGGGGACGCCTCTCTGGTGCGGCGCTTTTGTTCCGCAGGCGGGACAGACGCATTCGCCGTTGGGACCAGCGCCGGGGCGATTGCCCCCCATCCGGCCCCTGCCGCCGCCTCGGCCTGTTCCCGGGCCGCTTCCCCAGGGAGGGCCCATTCCATCTCCTCTAGGCATAGTTACACCTCCCCTGTAAACTGACTAAGAATTTCTCTCTGGTTGAGCAATGCTGGCCATTAACAATGCCCCAGTGTATCTGACTGTATCTTCACCTCGTCCCCATCCTTTAGCTCTGACTCAAGGCCGTGATCCAAAAGCACATAGTTCCGGCCGTTAACAAACACGTCGTAATCCAGTTTTATATCCTTGGTTATGGGGCAAATCGGCTCAAAATCGACGCCCGCTTGCTTGTAGCAAGCCCCTAATTCGGCGAGTATTGCTCTCAGCGTGTCACCTTCCACCTCTATTTCGGCAAACCCTTTCTCTCGGGCACCTGGCCAGGGGGCAAACAGGCCCGGTAGGGATGAGACAGAGCCTCCCGAAGCCACCTGCCCGTCATAATTAACCAGAATTCTCAATTGCTCGAAATGTGGAACTATGGCTATCCTCATGCTCACTCCCCTGAACTCTTATCTTTATTCTCCAGCTCTTCAATACGGCGTTGGATTTCGCTGAGCTGCTGGGCCAAGTCCTGCGACTGGGCCTTGAGCCCCTCGATTTCTTGGGTGGGGCTGTGGGTTGCCGAAGCCACGGGCGGGTTCATGCCATGGCCCATACAATGGCCTTTGCCTCCACCCATGCCTCGTCCCATACCGCCGCCCATGCCTCGCCCCATGCCGAAGCGGTCGGGCACGTTGGGCTGGAGGCTGGCTTTTAGCTTGCCGGTGCGGTAGCTTTCGATGGCGTCTTCAACCTTGCCCGAGGCGCCGGTTATCATCTCGATGCCGGCAGCGGACAATACCTGATGGGCGTTGGGCCCGAGGTTGCCGGTGATAATGGCGGCAACGCCCTTTTGAGCAACCATCTGGGCGGCGGAGATGCCCGCCCCGCCCGAGGCCATGGCGCTGGCGTTATCAATCGCCTCGAATTCCATTGTTTCGGGGTCGGCGATAATGAAATAGGCGCAGCGCCCGAAGCGCGGGTCGACCTCGGCATCGAGGGTGGGCCCGTTAGCTGAAATAGCGATTTTCATCGACTACCTCCTTATCCCTTCTTTCAAATAGTTGCGTTAGTCTGTTTTTAATCTTCTGCCCCGCCCGTGGCCCATCGGCCAGAGCGCCATGATTTCATCCGTGCGGCAGGTGGGGCAAAGCTCGGGCGGTTCCTTAATCATCTTTTCGAAGGGGACTTCCCACTCGTGGCCGTTGCCGCAGCGGAAGCGGCGCACTGTCATCTCGTAGTTCCCGCCTTCAATCCTTATCGCCTTGCCGTTGAGCAGGGCGTCGGCCATCTTCTGCCGCGCTGAGAGCAGTATGCGGGCAAAGGTGCTGCGTGATACCTTCATCTTCTGGGCGCAGCCGTCCTGTTCCAGTCCCTCAATATCCTTGAGCCGAATCGCCTCGGCTTCCTCCACGGAGAGGCGCACTTCCTCAAGGTTGGACAGGGGCACGCCCGCCGGCTTGAAGTAGGTCACCTGCGGGATGGAGTCCACCCGCCGCCACATAGGTTGTCTTCCCATAAGCCTTTATCCTTAATTTTTAAGTCATAAGCCCATTAAGATAGCGATGATTGTTAGTTATTTCGGTCTTATGCTCATAATTATTCTATACCAGTGCTCCCCTGTTGTCAACCGAGGGGTGTTTTTTGGTATAATTACCGTCAATAATGATTGTAGTAACCGGCGCCGCGGGACATGTTGGCGCTAACCTGGTGCGTGCCCTGGCGGCTAAAGGAAGCCCTGTGCGCGCCCTCGTCCACCTTGACCGAAGGGCGCTGGAGGGGCTGGGTATAGAGGTCGTCGCGGGCGACATCCGCGACCCTGATTCCCTGCTCAAGGCCTTTGAGGGCGCCGAGGTGGTCTATCACCTGGCGGCGCTCATCTCCATAGCCACCGACCCTTGGTCACTGTTGGAGGCGGTCAACATTAACGGTACCCGCAACGTGGTCGAGGCCTGTCTGAATTGCGGGGTGCGCCGCCTGGTTCATTTCAGTTCCATCCATACCCTGAGCGATACGGCCAGCGATATCCCCGTTGACGAGTCGAGTCCCTTGGTCGAATCCCAGCGCTACCCACCCTATGACCGTTCCAAGGCGATGGCGGAGAGAGAGGTGTCCCAGGGTATAGAAAAGGGGCTGGACGCCATTATCATCAGCCCCACGGCCATTGTTGGCCCCCACGACTACAAGCCGTCGCACTTCGGCGAGGCGTTGTTGAAGCTGGCCAACGGCAGCCTGCCCGCACTGGTCAGCGGCGGTTTTAACTGGGTGGACGTGCGCGACGTCGTCAGGGGGGCGATGCGTGCTCAAGAGATAGCCCCCACCGGTGCCAAGTACCTTCTCTCTGGTCACTGGCTTTCACTGGGCGAGGTGGCCAAAATGGTGGAGGAGCTAACCGGCGTCAAGGCGCCCGGTTCGGTCTATCCGATGTGGCTGGCGCGAATCGGCGCCCCCTTTGTCACCGCCTTTGACCGCCTGGCGCGACGGCGGCCGCTATATACCAGCGCCTCTCTGCAGGCGCTGCGCGGTCATCACAATATAAGTTACCAGAAGGCGAGCCGCGAGCTCGGCTACCAGCCGCGCCCCTTCCGCGAAACTCTCGTCGATACCCTGAAGTGGTTCGAGGCGGCGGGTAAGCTGGAGCACCACTTAAAACTGGAAAAGGCGGGGGCAACTTGAACGAGCTGAGCTTTTTCAATGGGTTTATCATCGTCTGGTTTTGGCTGGCGGTCGTCGCCTTCCTGTCGCTGCTTTTCTTTCCCGCCCCCTACGGGCGCTATGTCCGCCGCAGCTGGGGCTTTGCCCTCAACAACCGGCTGGGCTGGATTATCATGGAATCGACGGCACCGCTGGCATTTGCCGCCTGCTTCTTTATCGGTGACAACGCCGTCACCGTGACCACGCTGGTCTTTCTGGTATTATGGGAGGCGCACTACCTGCACCGCGCCTTTATCTACCCCTTTAGCCTTCGCCTCCACAGACGGGGGGTGCCACTGGTCGTGCTCGGCGTCGTCTTGCTCTTCAACATTGCCAACGGTTACCTCAACGGCCGCTATCTCTTCAGCTTCTCCGACGGATACTCCAACCAGTGGCTGAGCGACCCGCGCTTTGTCATCGGGGCGGCGCTCTTCATCACAGGCTTTATCATCAACCGGCGGGCCGATAACGTCCTGCGCAACCTTAGTAAGACGACTTCCTCGGGTTACAAGATTCCTTACGGTGGGCTTTACCGCTGGATATCCTGCCCCAACTACTTTGGCGAAATAGTTATCTGGACGGGCTGGGCGATAGCCACCTGGTCGCTGCCGGGGCTGGCCTTTGCTGTCTGGACGGCAGCCAACCTGGTGCCCCGCGCCCGTTCCCACCACGCCTGGTACCGGCAGCGTTTCCCCGATTATCCCTCCCGGAGACGTGCGCTCTTACCTGGCCTGTGGTAGCTGGGTTTCCCCCTCTGCAATATCGCCTGATTTGTGATACAATTTCCTTTAAAGGAGTGAACTATGATCTGCCCCACCTGCCATGAGCTAATGATAGTCGTCGAGCAGGACAAGATTGAGCTGGACCACTGCACCAGTTGCCGCGGGGTCTGGTTCGACGCGGGAGAGCTAGAGCTGATGCTGGAGAGGATGGGACTGGAGAGCGGTGCCCTGACAATGGCACAGATAATGGATTTGCCTGACGCCGAGACTAAAGAGAAAAAGCGGCGCTGTCCCATCTGCAGGCGGAAGATGAAAAAGGTGTACATCGGCAAGGACCAGGAGGTGCTCATCGATGTCTGCGGGTGGGGGGATGGGCTCTGGTTCGACGGCGGCGAGGTGCGCCAGATTATAGAGCAATGCTCAGCTAAGCCAAGTGCTAAAGCGGGCTCCGAGGAGCGCGTTCTCAGCTTTTTGGGGGATACCTTTAAGGCCGAAAAATAGTCGGGTATAGGCTCTGGTTTTAAATAAACCATTAAGGAGGTTACGATGATTGCAGTCTATATTGTCGGCGGTATTGTGGTCATACTCTTCCTCATTTTCATTGTCACCTACAACAGCCTCGTCGGGCTGCGCAACCAGATGCGCAACGCCTGGGCGCAGATAGACGTCCAGCTCAAGCGGCGCCATGACCTCATTCCCAACCTGGTGGAGACGGTTAAGGGGTATAAGATACACGAAAGGGAGACGCTGGAGGCGGTAACCAAGGCGCGCAACCTGGCGCAGAGCCTGGCCAGCGCCGGTGCCGCCGCCCGTTCCAAGGCGGAGGACGCGCTGGGTGGCGCCCTCTCCAAGCTGCTGGCGGTGGTGGAAAACTACCCCGACCTGAAGGCGAACCAGAACTTCCTGGCCCTCCAGGAGGAGCTGGCCTCGACAGAGAACAAGATAAGCTTTTCCCGCCAGTATTACAACGATTCTGTGCTGCGGATGAACAACAAGGTCCAGATGTTTCCCTCTAACGTGGTCGCCGCCATGACCAACTTCAAGATGGGCGAGTTCTTCGAGGTTACGGTGACCGAGGAGAGGGAAGCACCCAAAGTTAGTTTTACATAAAAGAGAACGATTTAAGATATGTGGGAACAGATTAGCGCTAATCGATGGCGTTCGGTAGTCCTGACCATGGGCATGGCCATTATCCTGCTCCTGATAGGCTACGCCGTGGGCTATTTCTTCTTCGATAACGCCGTCATCGGGCTTATCATCGCCCTTATCGTCTGGGGCATACTGGCCCTGCTCGCCTTTTACCAGGGCGACAGCATCCTGTTGGGGTTGTCGGGTGCCCGCAAGATAGGCCGCGATGATAACCCGCGCCTCTACAATGTCGTCGAGGAGATGAAAATCGCCTCGGGCCTGGAGAGGATGCCCAATATCTATATTATCGACGACCCGGCCCTCAACGCCTTCGCCACCGGGCGCGACCCCAGCAAGGCTTCGGTGGCCGTCACCTCGGGGCTGCTGTCCAAGCTCAACCGCGACGAGCTGCAGGGGGTCATCGGCCATGAGATAGCCCACGTCAAGAACCGCGACGTGCTGCTGATGGCGATTTGCGCTGTTATGCTGGGCACCATCGTTATCCTGGCCTGGTACGCCACGCGGGTGCTCTTCTTTACCGGCGGCGGTAGGCGGAGTTCGGGAGGGGGTGCGGGGGGGCTAATAGTCCTGGCCGTGGGAATTTTCCTGCTCATACTGGCGCCGATTCTGGCCCAGATTATTTACTTCACCGTTTCCCGGAAACGGGAATACCTGGCCGATGCCTCTTCCGCCCTCTATACCCGTTACCCCGAAGGGCTGGCTTCGGCGCTGGAGAAGATTGCCGCTTCGCCCATACAGCTTAAATCGGCCAACCAGGCGACGGCGCCGATGTACACCATTAACCCCTTCCGCGAGAAGGGGAGGGCCGCCAGCAACCTCACCAGCACCCACCCTCCCATCCAGGAAAGAATACGAATCCTGCGGGCTATGGCAGGGGCTTCGCTGACCGATTACGATAAGGCCTACCGGGAGGCGAGGGGGGCCAAGGCGGGTATCGCCCCCGCCTCGGCGCTGGCGCTGGACAAGATGGCGGGGTCTACCGCCCTGCGGGAGCCGTCAGCCGAGGCCAAGACCGAGGAAAAACCGCCGCAGAAGGTTGAGCGCGCCCGCGAGACCTCGGACATGATGTGGCGCTTCAGTAAGTACCGCACCGTTAACTGCCCCTGCGGCACCAGGCTGAGAGTATCCCCCGAATTTAAGGGGGACAGCGTACAGTGCCCTCACTGCGGGCGGGAACTATCGGTTTAGTCCCGCTGGCA
Source organism: Dehalococcoidales bacterium (assembly GCA_034419075.1). Classification (GTDB taxonomy): domain Bacteria; phylum Chloroflexota; class Dehalococcoidia; order Dehalococcoidales; family BS750m-G39; genus E44-bin88. Next base: position 35,124 of record DAOULR010000010.1, read on the forward strand.
CCCCATCGCTACAGCAACTCCAACCACCCCCACCCCATTAGTTGACGTTTGGGAACGTATGTGCACCGCATACGTACTACCGCCCCAAGATGTCAAATGTACTATTGACAACTGGCAATAAAAGTGCTATATAGGAGACATGTAGCAGGCTAGAGAGAAAGGAGGTGGGAACTATGGCAAAAGAGGTAACGCGGGCGGACATCGAAAAAATGGCAGAATTGGCTAAGGCTGGAACGGCCGCCCAGCTCGACGCCGTCCTTGGCAGGCAAAGGGAGATTTTGGCTATGGATTTTGAAGCCTTGCATAAGGTCGCTATGCTGATGCCTAAGGCTGCCAACAACGGTATTTGCGGCTTGGGATGCTCGCCCGCCACGGGGCTTGAAATGATGCGCAAGTAGAGGCGCAAGAATTGTGGATAGGGTATCTGTTTAAGCTGGCGCTATTTAAATAGATGCCCTATCTGCCTTTATATCGGGAGTTCCCTTTTTGTCAGACGTGAACCTATGGAGAGCTTTGACATTCATGTATTAAGATCGAAGAGCATCAATGTGGCCTTCCAGGCGGAGAGCCTAGCCATGTTCAGTATCAGCGACAGGGCGGCCGCAATACTCGAGTTATATGAGGAATCTAAGAGCATCTCTCAGATATCGCGGCTGCTCAAGATAGCGGAGGGGGAGGTTCGCGGCACGCTGGCTTTACTCGATGACAAAAAAGAGCCGGTGTCCGACTCGGGGAAAAAGCAGAAACGGAGTGGCGGGCTTGATGAGCTTGTCCTCTTTGTTACCCATAGCTGTAATTTCAGTTGCGGGTACTGCTGCGCGCGTGACCTGTCTCAGGGAAAGCCGCACATGGATTTGGCGATGGGGAAGAAAGCACTGGCAACTTTTTTGAGATTGTACCCCAATAAGCTCGGAACGATTCTCTTCTTCGGTGGGGAGCCTCTGATCAAATTTCGGAGCATCATTAGTTTGGTTGAATTCACCAAACAGTTTTGCCGGGAAAATCGGATTGATGAGGTGCCGCGGTTCGGCATTGTGACCAATGGAGCGCTTCTTGACTCGGAGGTAATTGACTTTCTTAGAGAACATGACGTCATGTTGACCATCAGCCTGGACGGCCCTTCACCGGTCAACGATTTCCAACGCGTTTTCCCGTCGGGAGAGGGCACGCACGATATCGTCGTTGAGAGGGTTAGCCAATTGAAGAAGGTTCATCATAGTTTCAATATTGAAGCAACCGTGACCAGAAAGACCATTGAAAGTGGGTATTCTGTTAAGGATACACTTTTATACTTGCATACACTCGGCGCGGAAGCAGCCCACATAATGCCTGTCTGCGGGTCGGACCAGGAGTTAGCCATACTGCCAGAGCAGGCGGAATCATTGGCCACCAGTTTTAGGGAAGCAGCTGCCTGCACAATGGATTCGCTGCTGACGGATTCCCCGGTATGGCTGCAATATGTTCGTTACATATTAGAGTGCTTGATTACTAATGTGCCCAGGAAACATCTATGTTTTGCCGGGCTTGGCGCCTTGTCGGTATTTCCCAACGGGGATGTTTATCCCTGTTATTTCTTGGTGAATGAATCGCTCTTAATGGGTAATATTTTCGACCGCGATTGGCCCGGTGAGAAATACTTCGGGGTAGAGAGGCTCCTTGTCGGGCATTCGAGAGATAGAATGCTCCCCTGCCAGCGGTGCTGGGCCCGAAATATATGTTATTCCTGTTACGGGTTTGGCTATAATGAAAGCGAGCCGCTTTCACCACCGCCCGAAAGGTTCTGTATGATTCAGAAAGCGATGATAGAAGCGGTTTTGTTGAAGCTTGCCGAGTTCAGGATGAGCCCTGAGCTGTGGCCTAAACTGTTGGGGTCACTCCAGCATGAATGCTGTTTTTAGCTTTTCCACGCAAGGTATGCCACTTCGGGTGATACCCCGGGACATTTAAGGTAACAGTGAAACCGGTTGAGGTTCGCGCTGCTGAGATAACAAGCCTCGACTAAGTTCGAAATCTACACCGTGTGGAACAGGTAGATTAATCGGCAGTTTAGCTCAATATCCTGCCAGCCGGAAGATTCGCCTAAAACTAGATGTTTGGCCAGCCTCTCGTCGAAGATGGCTTCGGGGAACGCCTCGCGGAGCCACCGCACCAGGGTGCTGAAGTTCGCGACGGAGGAGGCGGCTCGCTCGGCGCCCAGAAACGAATAATTCAGCCGTTGTTGCCGAAGCTCTACGCTGGGCTCGGCCGATTTTCGGTAATAAAGCCGGGCGAACTCCTCGGTCTGGCTGGATTTTTCCGTGGCCGTTTCCTTGACCCTTTTCCAGGCGGGGATACCCCCCAACATTATCGTCCGGCCCCAGCTGAACTTGCTCCGAGACCTTGTTCTCTCCACCTCCACCGAGCTTTCCATCCGGCCGGTGATAATCAAAAAGACGTCGCTAGCGCCCATCCTTTTCTCAGCGCCGGCGCTGTCCCGAAAGAGGACTTCTTTCTCCTTAAATTCCAGGGTTTGCGCCTCGAAGAGCTGGGGAATCTGACGGAGCTCGGAGTCAGGGCAGGCCAGCGCCGTCAGGCCCAGCTGGCGCAGATTCTTGACTATCGCTTCGGCTTCCGGCGGGCTGTCGGCGTGGGCGATGATTTTGGGCAGCTCGCCAGCCAGCAGCAGACGGGTGTGGGTGGGGCTCTTGTTGATAACGGCGGCGACGCTGTTTACCAGCGTTTCGTCGGGGTGGGCCGGAGGAGCTACGGCAATATGCACTACCTCATATTCCATCGGCTTTTCCCCTATCGGCTAGTAACTTCCGGCACGTTGTTATCAGCCTTCCCAGCTAACTAAAAGTCAAGGGCGTCTATTTGTTGAATTTCTCGATGTCCTTAGCTACTTCGCCCAGCCCCAGCTCGTTCAGCTTCTCCTTGGTGGGTATGCCGTTTCGGTTATAGCCCAGGACATCGTAATACTCGTCGAGGAGGCCATCGAGGTTCTTGAAGGTTTGCCCTGTGGCCGGGCCGGCATCTTTTAGCGGCTCGGTGCGCATCCTCTTGGGCAGGGTATCGTCCTTGCGGTCAAAGCCCTCGCGGACATTGAAGCAGCGCTCCAGGCATAGCGTCCTCTCGCCTACCTTTTCCACGTAGGCGGGGTCGCCGAACTCCTTGAAGCCCGTAGCCGCTACCAACAGCTGGCTGCGCTGCTCGGCGTTGAAACCGGTAACCGGGCTGAAGCTGCACTGAATGACCGAGTCCTGAGTTGCCTGGGATGTCTCGGCCTGGGCGGCGTCTTGCCCCTTATCGACCTCGGTCAGCTTGTCCTTCTTGCCGGCGAGCTCGTCGCGGGGACGGCCGTACATGTGGCTGGCGCCTATATTGGAGGTGGCCAGGATTAGCCCGTAGCCTTTGACGGCGCGGGGCTCGTAGGCGGGAAGCTCCAAGCCCTTAATCTGGATGGCGTAGTCTTCGGCGCCCTTGCCGATCTTTTCCGCCGCCCGTTTGGTGCCTTCACCAAGCAGCTTGCCGAAGCCCTGGCGGCGGCTGATTCTCTCCAGCAGCGTCATCACGGGGGCAGAGTCGCCCCATTTGAGCTCCAGGCCGTCGGTGTCTTCCTTGGTGATAATGCCCCGCTGGTAGAGCTCATAGGCGAAGCCGATGGTATTACCAGCGCTGACAGTATCCATGCCGAGCTTATCACAGAGAGAGTCGGCGGCTATCAGCGCGCCAGCATCGGTGATGGCTAGGTTGCCCGCCAGTGACCAGATAGTCTCATAATCGGGCCCTTCGCTTGTGGCGCCGGCATAGGGCCCCTCCTTGGCCTCGCGCACCTGACCGCACTTGGTCATGCAGCCGTAGCAGCCATCGTTTTTAGTTTTGATTTTGGCCAGGGCCTCATCGCCTATCTTCTCCACGCCTTCGAGATGGCCTTCCTGGAAATTTTTCACCGGAAAGATGCCCACCTTCTCGAAGCCCAGCGTCAGGTAAGAGGTGCCGAAATCGCTCATCTTGATTCGCCCCGGACTGGTCTTTAGGCCGTCAATAATTTCCTTAGTCAGCTTTTTGAAAGAATCGGGGTCGTGCAGGCTTAAAGGACCCGTAGAGTTGACGGCGAAGGCCTTGATCTTCTTGGCTCCCAGCACCGTGCCCACGCCAGTGCGCCCGCCGACGCGGAGGTTGCTGATGAGAACGGCATAGCGGACCAGGTTTTCTCCGGCGGGGCCGATGCAGGCGACCTGGGTGGCTTTTCCGTGCTTCTCGCGTAGTTTCTGGTGCGTCTGCTGGGTGTCCAGCCCCCAGAGGTCGGCGGCGTCGTGGAGGTGGATACCCTCTTTATCAATGTGGAGATATACCGGTTTGGCTGATTCACCCTCAACGATAATGCCGTCGTAGCCAGCGAACTTGAGGAAGGCGCCGAAGCTGCCGCCCATAACTGACTTGGCTATCGTGCCGGTGAGCGGGCTTTTGGTTACCAGCGCCATCCGGGATACCGACATGGCGGTAGTCGCCCCCAGGGGGCCCATCATCATTATCACCTTGTTATCGGCGCTCAAGGGCTCCACGCCCGGTTTGAGCTCTTCGTAGAGGTATCTGACCCCCAGCCCCCTCCCCCCGATGTAGTCCTTCAGCCACTGTTGGGGGATTTCCTCAACCTGGCTCTGGCCCGTAGTCAGGTTCAGCCGTATCAGCTTGCCTTTATAACTGCTCATTCTAGCCTCCCATAAGAAAATTCAGGATGACGAGCTCGTCACCGTCCCGTAGCTTTGTATCCAGCTCCACGGGACGAAGTCCGTCGGCATTAAGATAGATACCGAAGACGCGTAAAAGCTTGCCTTGCCTGTCGAACAGGTGGTCGGTGAGGCCGGGGAACTGTTTCTCCAGGCTATCCAGGCATTCGCCGACCGTCCGCCCCGTTACTTCGGGCTCTTCAATGCCGCCGCTGGCTTCCTGCAGGATAGGCGGCAGCTTGACCCTCACACTCATTTGTCTCTGCCTAGCTATTTTAGCTTGAAGACCAGCCCCTGGTCGGCGTCAAGCTTAATCTTATCGCCTTCGTTGATAACCAGGGTTCCGTTGCCCGTATTCGCTACCAGCGGGATATCGTACTCCCGGCAGTGGATGCAGGCATGGCTCAAGGAGCCGCCGCCGTTGGTGACAATCCCCTTGGCCAGCGGCAGTATCGGCGTCCATCCTGAAGACATCCCCGGGGCGACGATGATATCGCCTGGCTTGGTGGCGAAGACGTCCTCGTTGTTAATCACCAGGTGGGCGGTGCCTTCGACGGTGCCGGCGGGGCTACCGCAGAGTCCAAAGGCGACGGCACCCGTCTCCGGTCGGCGGACGGGGGCATCGCCAGCAACGACCTTGGCCACGATGGCGTCGTGCACCGACGCCTGGTGCTTGTTGATATCCTCCGGAGTCATTGGCCCCGCGGTGATTATATGCGGCCGTGACTTGAATTCCTTCTGGGCCGTCCATCTTTCGCGGCGCTCAGCGACGATGTCCTTTACCTCGTATGATTCGGGATAGATAATGAGCAGTTCCAGCTCTTCGGGGATAAAGAAGAACATATCGTCCGGTTCGCTAATGGTGCCGAACTTGGCCACCTTTTCCCCGATTTTCCGGACGCAGTAGCGGAAGGTGGTGTGGCAGCCCTGCTCCCAGGCGAGGTCGTGGCTCTCGCTGAAGGTGCTCGATTTCTGGGCCATCTTAAGCGTGCCCATAAACCAGTCCATGTCCTTGTAACCGGAAGCTTTGACCTTGTCGATAAGCTCCTTGGTGCACTCCTCCCGCTCCTTGACCAGGCGCGGCCTGATGCTGTCCAGCGGGAAGGGTTCCTTGGGGTCTTTCGACATCTGCAGGTACTGCTGGACGTGGGCGACGGCGGGGGTGGGGTCTTCCCACCAGGCGGGGATGATGAACTCCATCATACGCGGTGAGCGCCAGCCGTAGCCCTTGACAATAAGGAAGTCGTGGAGGTCTTTCTCTAGCCATTCCTTGCCTGCCGCTGTCTTCTTCAGGGCGGGGATGACCTTCTCTGCGGGGTTCTTGCTGAAGACGTCGTCAATCTTAAGCTCAATGGCGCGGCTGCGCAATTGCCAGAGCGTCTTGTCCTGGACGAAGAGGTCGTTATCATAGCCGCGTATTATGCGATGCCATTCCGGAGAAAACTCCTTCATCCCGGCATACTCGGCGGCGATATCACTGCAGTGCCAGTAGGCTTCGTAGACGGGGTACATCAGATGGAAGTGGGTCTCCCACTCCCGGTAGAGCATCTGCACCGCCTCACGGAAGAGCTTATAGAGCTCATACTGGCGTGCGTTTTCGTAGTCGAAGGTGCGGATTTTATGGCACATGGCTATCAGCTCGTCTTCCATCTCTTTATAGAGCTTATCCGCGTTGGGGGCGTAGGTCTCGGTGACGAATTTCTTGAAAAGCCCCTCTCTTTCCTTAATCTCTTCCTCGTCGCTGATTCTGAGGGAGCTGGCCAGGGCGCACCCGTCGAGGCTGCGCGTCTCGCTGCCCCTGACGGTAGGTATCGAAGCCTCGTTGATACCGTAGCAGAGACCGTGGGCTAGAGGATAGGCCCACATCCAGCCGAAGAGGGGAGTCCAGGCTGGGAAACTGTGGGCCAGGTTCACGAACCACAGCGGGAATTTCTTGAGGTCCCGCTGCGGCCAGAACTCTCGGGTATATAAGTTCCAAGTCCAGGGCATGTCCTTTTCCTCCTTAAGACATTATTATCTAGGCGGTATTGCCTATTATACAGTATCTTGCCCAGAAGCTAAAGAGTGCGCTTAGTTTACCCGCCGCGCGCCGTTGATGAGCAGCGACTGGCCACTGATGAAGTCGCTGGCGTCGCTGGCGAAGAAGACGACGGCACCGACGATGTCCTTAGGGACGCCGAAACGCCTCATGGGCACGGAGCTGGCGTCCATTTTCTCCATATTTATGTAACTCCTGGTACCGGGGGTATCAATAACACCGGGAGCGACGGTATTTACGCAGATATTATACTGCCCCAACTCTCCGGCCAGGACGCGGGTGATGCCGATAACGGCGCTCTTGACCGCCGTGTAGTGAATCAGCCCCTTGGTGGGGGCGAAGCAGGCCTCGGAGGCGATATTTATTATCTTGCCCTTATTTTGTTTTTTCATCTGGGGGAAGACCGCCCGCGCGCAGAGCCAGGTGCCCTTGGCGCTGACGTCGAACATCTTGTCCCACTCCGCCAGCGAAATCTCATTGAAGGGTTTGCGCGACATCCCATGGTAGAAGCCAGCGTTGTTGACCAGGGCGTCGATGCTGCCGAAGGCCTTTACCGTCTCTTCGGCCATTTTTTTGGTGGCGGCTTCGGAGGTAACATCGGTGTTGAGGGCGATGGCTTGGCCGCCTGCCGTCTTGATTTCGCTGACCACCGCCTGCGCCTCCTTTTCGGCGATATCGGCCACCACCACCTTGGCGCCTTCCTGAGCCAGCCTTAAGGAATAGGCCTTGCCCAGCCCGTTGGCGCCTCCGGTTACGATGGCTACCTTATTGTCTAACATTCCCATTTTAAGCCTCTTTCTAGAAATATATTTATACGGCCAGAAAGCCGCCGTCGACGGGGAGGGCAACACCGGTTATGCCCGAAGCCTTCTCCGAGACCAGGAAGAGGGCGGCCTCGGCCACCTCCTGCTCGGTGATGAAGCGCCCCAGCGGGATGCGCTTCTTGTCCCGCTTTTCCCACTCTTCGGGCGCTATGCCCAGTTCCTTGGCTCTTTTCTCGGAGATTTCGGGCCTCATCCCGGTCTGCACCCGCCCCGGACAGAGGCAGTTGACCCTGATGTTGTCCTTGGCTAAATCCACGGCCAGCTTGCGGGTGAGCATGACCAGCCCGCTCTTGGCCAGTGAATAGGTCAGCGAAAAGCCCGATTGCTTTAAGCCCGCCACCGAGCCGGTGAACAGAATAGCGCCGCCGCCGGCCTTACGTAGCTGGGGCAGCGCCGCTTTGACGCCGAAGACAGCGGCCTTGAGGTGGGTGGCCATCATCTTATCATATGTCTCTAGGCTGATGGTCTCGATGTCGTCGGGCCCGACGATGCCGGCGTTGTGCCAGAAGATGTCCAGCCGCCCGAGGGCTTCCACCGTCTCTTTGACCAATCGCTCAATATCGCCCGACGCCATCACGTCGGCGGCGATAAAGCGCGCCTTCCCGCCCTGCTTCTCTATCAGCTCCACCACCTCCCCACCCCGTTCTTTGTTGCGGCCGCTGACAACGACGCTGGCGCCTTCCTGAGCGAAGGCGATAGCCCCCGCCCGCCCGATGCCCGAGGTCGAGCCGGTGATAACGGCCACCTTCCCCTTTAGTAACAACTTTCTCCCCCCGTTTTATTTATAGGTGCTGGACGGCCCCGCCGTAAAGTGGAAGATGGGCCTGTCCACCCTCTTAATGTGCAGCGGGCAGTGTTTCATCCCTTTGGGTACGAAGATGAGGCAGCTCTTGGTCAGTGTAATCTTCTCGTCCTCCAGCCATATCTCAACCTCGCCGCAGAGGTCTTCCGGGTCGTCGGGGTTGGAGCCGAAGAAGGTGATGACCTCATCGAAGGGGTGGGTGTGGGCTTCTACTTCCGGTTTTTCCATGCCCTTCCAGAACCAGACGCACTCACAATAGAAGGCCCCCTTGAAGACATCGTCGTCGAGATAAGCCATGGCGGTTCGGGTGTCGCCGGCGGTTTTCAGGGCCTCGCGGCGGAAGTCGGGGAGTGTCAGGTCTGACTTGGTCTTGGTGATGATGTGTTTGCTGTGCTTGTATTGCTCGTATTCGGCCATTTTTCTCCTCTCCTTAGACTAAAGATAGCATACCTCTAGGCGGGCTCATTTGCCCCCTCTCGGCAATAGGACCCCCGATTGCGGTTGAGGGAGAGAATTTTATCGCTCTATCGGCTTAGTGTACCCTGCGGCCGCCATCGATTATCAGTACCTGGCCGCTGATAAAGTCGCTGTCACCGCTGGCGAAGAAGACAACGGCCCCGGTCATGTCCTCGGGTTTGCCCACCCGCCCCAGGGGGGTGTCGCTGGCATTGAACTTGGACACGTCGCCAATAGTCCAGCTGGCGGGGGTATCGGTGTAACCGGGGGCGATGGCGTTGACGCAGATGTTATACTGCCCCAGCTCTCCGGCCAGGACGCGGGTGATACCGACGACAGCCGCCTTGGAGGTAATATAGTTAATCATCCCCTTGGTCGGAGCGAAGACGGTATCCGAAGAGAGATTGATAATCTTGCCCTTTTTCTGCTCCTTCATGTAGGGGAATACGGCCTTGGCGCAGAGCCAGGCGCCCTTAGCCCCCACTGCCAGCGCCTTGTCCCAGTCATCTGGCTTGACCTCGTGGAAGGGATTTCGGCCCACCCCGTAGTAGAAGGCGGCGTTGTTGACCAGGATATCAATCCGCCCGAATTTCTTAAAGGCCGCCTCGGCCATGGCTATGGTGCTCGCCTCGTCGGTGACGTCGACCTCTACCGTCATGCCGCCCTTGGCCTCTATATCCTTAGCCGCCTGTTTGGCCTCGTCGGTATCGAGGCGGTGCGCCGCCATTACCACCTTGGCTCCCTCTTTGGCCAGGGCAAAGCAAAAGGCCTTGCCCAGACCCTTGGCGCCGCCGGTGACGATGGCTACCTTTCCGTCCAGTCTGCCCATAGTTGCCTCCTTCTTTTTTGATAACTGCGCCCACCCCCCTCTCGTCGTTAATCAGGGGCGGACAAAGGCGAAAATCGCCCTTTATGATAGCATAGATAGCTCGGCTATGCTAGCCTCTCGAGCATTATTGCTGTGCCTGTTCCTGCTGGCGCTGGCGGAAGTTCTCCACGTAGCGCCGTGCGTATTTGTCGTGGGCCATAACCAGGTCGGCGGCCAGGACAGCGGGTCGTATCTTCTTGACGTCGACGATGACGCAGGTCACGCCGACGGCAATGCAGGCCGCCACGAAGGCGTTGTTCAGCGTTTCGCGGTCGGGCAGCCCGAAGGAAACATTGCTCACCGCCAGCGTCGTGTTCAGCCCCAGTTCATCCTTGATGAGCTTAATCGTCCCCAGCGCCGTTGTACCTGAGGTGCTTTCAGCACCCACCGCCAGGCTCAGACAATCAATAACGATATCCTCGCGGGGGATGCCCAGCTTTTCGGCGCGCTCAACTATTTTCTTGGCCACGGCCAGCCGTGCCTCGGGGGTTTTGGGGATGCCGTTGTCATCCTGCACCAGCCCGATGACGGCGGTGCCGTGCTTTTTGACGACGGGCAGTATCTTGGCCAGGGATTGTTCCTCGCCGGTGACCGAGTTGACCAGCGGCTTGCCCTTATAGACCTTGATGGCCGCCTCCAGCGCCTCGGCGTTGGCGCTATCAATGCAGAGGGGTAAGTCCGAGCTCTCCATCACCGCCTTGACTGCCTTGGGCAACAGGTCGGGCTCGTCAACGCCGAAGATGTTGACGTTGACGTCGAGGATATCGGCGCCGGCCTCGGTCTGAGCCTTGGCTTCCCGGCGCACAATATCCAGCTTGCCCTCTTTTAAAGCCTCGCCCAGTTTCTTCTTGCCCGAAGGATTAATGCGCTCACCGATGAGCACGGTGGGGCGGTCGCCGCCGATGATGACCTCTCTGGTGGCGCTGGTTATCTTAGTTTCCATCTCTGGCTCTCCTTCCTTAATGCCAACTATATCTGACCATGGGCGCTTTCGGGTCGGCGGTCCACTCCTGCGCGGCGCCGTCATAAATCTTGACATCGGTATAGCCCAGCAGCTCCCGCAGCAGAAAGCACCAGGTGCTGGAGTAGCCACCGACCCCGCAGTAGATAATGATTTCCCGGGACTTGTCCCGCCCGACGACCCCCGCGGCCATCTCTCTGACTTCCCTGGTGCTCCTATAGGTCCCGGCCTCGGTCCAGACCCAGGGGGCGGGTAAACAGCTGGCACCGGGGATGTGGCCCGGTCTATCGGTGAAAAGGTCCTGCGTTATACCGAAGAACTCATCGGGGGCTCTGGTGTCAATGACGGCCGATTTCCCCAGCTTCTTGGCCACGTATTTCTTATCGACGAAGAGCGCCTTGTTTATTTCGTTTTTGTAGGCCAGTGGCTTGGGCTTGACCGTTGCCTCGGACAGCGGCTTTTTCTCTTTCAGCCACTTGTTGTAGCCCCCATCGAGAACGGCCACGTTATTAACCCCGGCATACAGCAGCGTGCAGGCTACCCTGGTGGCATCGGCGATGTCATGGTGGATATCCACCTTATTAGCCACCACCACTCGAGAATCACCCTTTATCCCCGCCGCGCCAATCATCTTGAAGAGCGCCTTGACTTCGGGTAATTCCAGAAGGAGCCCCTTCCTGGTTACCGCCCATAAACGGAAGGGAACGTTTATGGCGTCGGGAATATGCCCCGCTTCATAGTTGTCGCTGGTTCTGATATCAAGGATAACCAGTGTCGGGTCTTCTAGGTTCTTGGCTAACCAGTTAGTGGAAACAAGAGGCGGAATGGCTCTCATCTTACGCCGATTGCCTTTCTCTTCCCTTCCTTCAACCGGAAACGCCCCAGGTAGCTGGCCTGCATAAAGGTCTTATTAAAGCCGGGGACGCTGGCCAGCTCGATATAATGCACTCCTGAGACTATCTTCTGGGCGGCGGCCCGCTTGGCCCCGGAGATTAAAGCCAGCCTGGCGCCAGTGCCGGCGGCGTTGCCCACCGGCTGGAAACGCTCTTGGGGTAGGGTGGGCAGCATACCGATGGCCATAGCATTGGTGACATCAATATAAGTGCCAAAGGCACCGGCGATTATCACCCTCCCGATTTTCTCCTCACTGTAGCCGTTGGCTTCCAGCAGCGCCTGGATACCGGTGCGGATGGCCGCCTTGGCCAGCTGTATTTCGCGCACGTCCTGCTGGGTAATGACGATATCTTTAGAGACGTCCTTCCTCTCCTTATTACCGACGAGCACGAACTCCAGCTGCTTATCGCCGCGGCGCACCCGTTTGTGTTTCTCGTCCATCTTGCCCCCCTCCCCTAGCACCCCAGACAAATAGAGCTGGGCTACGGTGTCTAATATACCCGAGCCGCAGATGCCGATGGCGGGCTTATCGTCGATGGTCTGGTATTCCACCTTGCTATTGACGATGCGCAATCTCTCTATAGCGCCGCTGGCGGCGCGCATGCCGTCCTTGATGTGCCAGCCCTCGAAGGCGGGCCCGGAGGCGCAGGAGGTAGTCGTTATCTTGTCCTTATCAATCAGCGAAACCTCGGTGTTGGTGCCGATGTCGATGGCTACCGTTGTCTCCTGGGGCAGGCCGTCAAGCGTGGCCACCAGGACGGCGGTATGGTCGGCGCCGACGAAGGCGGCGATATTGGGCAGCAAATGCAGGTAAGCCCCGGGGGCGAATTTAAGCCCCAGACGGCTGGCCTTGATATCAATGGCTTGGCTTACGGCGGGGACAAAGGGGGCCAGCGCCAGCTGCTTTACCGGTAGCCCGGCCAGCAGGTGGTGCATGGCGGTGTTGCCCACCAGTACGGCGTCAACAATATCCTCGACCTTAGCTTTGACCTCCTTACAAAGGTCGCTAGCCAGCTTGTTTAAGGCTTTCACCGCCAGCCTTTGCAGCTGCGCCGCCTTAGCCGCCGATTGCGTGGCGTAGGAGATACGGCTGATGATGTCTTCACCGTAGCTTATCTGGGGGTTGCTCACCCCCTTCACCGCCAGGGTCTGGCCGCTGTCGAGGTCGACCAGGTAGCCTGATATCTTGGAGGTGCCCAGGTCGACAGCCAAACCCAGCTGGCGGCTGGGCCAGGGGCCGAAGGCGATTATCTCTTTTTCGCGCACCGAAGCCCGGCACTGCCAGCCCCAGGAGCGCAACCTGGGCGATAGCTGGCTAAGAGCCCCAATGTCGATGGTGTCGCAGTGCAACCTGTGCTGGCGGTTGAGAGTTTTGAGCAGGCGGTCGCCGTCGGCCTGGGCATCGGTCAGCGAGGGTTTTTTAAGCTTAACCTGGTAGGGGGTAACCACAGGCTCGAGGGTAACACCCACCTCCTGCCCCTCGGTCTGCACCCGCTGGGTGGTGGTCAGCGAGGTGGGGGGTATGCCCACCTTGCCGTCGCTGGTGGGGTAGGTCTGGCAGGCGAGGCGCCAGCCTTCCTTAATCTCCTGGCGGGAATAGGCTTTAAGCTCACTGGCGGTGGGTTTGGAGAAACTACCTTCCAAAAGCTGCACCTTGCAGGACTGGCAGTTGCCCTTGCCGCCGCAGAGGCTGATGATGCCGATGCCGGCGCTATGGGCGCAGGCGAGGAGGGACTCGTCGGCGCGGCAGCGCCCGCTCAAGCCCAGTGGCTCAAACCTTATTTTGTAACTTTCCATACCCCGACTCTAAATGCCGAGTCAGCTCTTTTTATCTTTCGGGGTTCCCTTCCAGTACTTGTCCCTCAGCTCGCGCTTTAATATCTTGCCGGCGGGGTTCTTGGGCAGGGCATCCAAAAACTCTATAGATTTCGGCGTCTTGTAGCCAGCAATGTTCTTCTTGCAGAAGGCGACAATCTCCTCGGCGGTGGCTTCCTTGCCTTTTTTAAGGGAGATGACGGCGTGGACTTTTTCCACCCAGTATTCGTCGGGGATGCCGATGACGGCCGCTTCCATGACGGCGGGGTGGCGGTAGAGGACCTCCTCCACCTCTCTGGGGTAGACGTTTTCGCCGCCGCTGATAATCATGTCCTTCTTGCGGTCAGCGATGTAGATATAGCCCTCCTCATCGAAGTAGCCCATGTCACCGGTGTGCAGCCAGCCGTCAATCAGGGTGGCCTTGGTCTCCTTGGGTTTCTTCCAGTACTCGACCATGGTCTGCTTGCTGCGCACCGTTATCTCGCCCACTTCGTCGGGCCCGAGGTCGTTGCCCTTTTCGTCGAGGATTCTGACCTGAACGCCGATATCGGGCCGGCCCGCCGAAGCCAGCTTCTTCTGCTCCTTGGCCGGCTTATCGAGCACGTTGTGGTCTTCTTTGGAGAGGTGGGAGATGGCGGGGCCGCTCTCGCTCTGCCCGTAGCCCTGGGCGAAGATGGGCCCGAAGACCTTCATCCCGCTTTTGAGCACCTCCTGGGGCATGGGCGAGGCGCCGTACCAGAAGAACTGCAGCGAGCTTATATCGTAATCTTTCAGGTCGGGCAGGTTGAGTATCGCCGCCAGGTGGGTGGGCACGGTGTCCATGTGGGTGGCCTTCTCCCGATGGATAGTCTTCAGCGTCTCGGCGGCGTCGAAGAACTTGACGATGACGTTACAGCCCGCGGTTAGGAGCGAGGAGCGGAAGTGGGTGTTGCCGGCGATATGAAAGAGCGGCGTTATCTGGATGCGCTTGTGACCTTCCTGTAGGCCCATGTCGATGGACAGCGTCTTAGAGTCTTCGATAAAGCGGCGATGGTTATAGAGAGCGCCGCGGGGAACACCGGTGGTGCCGCTGGTGTAGATGATGCAGCAGGGGTCGTTCTCATCCACCTCAATGTCGGGCTCTTCTCCGGAGTTGGCTTTGATTATATCGTCATAAGCGGTCATGCCCGGGGCGGACGTCTCCAGCGAAATAAAGTTCTTGACCTGGGGCAGGCGCTCTTTAAGGGCGTTGGCTGTCTCAATCAGCTCCTTGCCGACGAAGATGGTCTCGGTCTCGGAGTATTTGATGAGGTACTCCAGCTCGTCCTGGCCCAGCCGCGGGTTGAAGGGCGAGGCGATGTAGCCGCCTTTCATGGTCAGCCCGTAAAGCTCAGCGAACTCAAGGCAGCTCCAGGAAAGGATGCCGAGCACGTCCCCCTTCTCTACCCCCATCTTACGCAGCCCGTGGATTATCTTGTTGATGCGGCTGTTGTAGTCGGCGAAGGTTATCCGGGTGTTTTCGTAGACGAAGGCTTCGTCATTGGGGTGGAGGAGGGCGTTCCTATAGATTACGTCGGTCCAGGTGCCGACATTGTACCTTGAGAGTTCCTTGAGCAAAAGGCTTTTCGGCATAGTGTACCTCCTAGAGTAGTAATGACGACGATGGTATAGTTTGTCCAAGCCTGAAAAGACTAGCAACATACTAACCCCTAGGGTGTTTAACTGTCAATCTCCACCGACATCTGAAGCGCCGACGTAGGCCAGAGCCTTGAAATGCGGTTTGTATTCAAGTATAATCCTGCTCGAAAGTTTGGGGTTCTTTAAGTTCGATAAATGATTATTCAGAGCGATTTTGACGGCACCATAACCGAAGAAGATGTCAGCTTTGCCATGCTCGATGCCTTCGCTGAAGGCGACTGGCGCCAGCTCTTCGAGCAGTACCGCCAGGGTAAGATGACGGTGGGCGACTTTAACACCAAGGCCTTCGCCATGGTCAAAGCCAGCCGCGATGAACTGCTGAAGGTCGCCCGCAAAGAGGTCAAGCTGCGCCAGGGTCTGCGCAACCTGGTGAACTATTGCCAGGAACGGGGCTTTCGCTTCTTGGTGGTCAGCAACGGGCTTGATTTCTATATTAAAGATATTCTGGGGAATGTTGGCTTGGGCAATATCGAGGTCTATGCCGCCCGCACCGAGTTCAGCCCCGAAGGGCTTTCTGTGCAGTATATCGGCCCCGAGGGTGCGGTGCTAAAAAAGGGTTTCAAGGAGGCCTACACCAAGCTCTTTCTCAATCAGGGCTACCAGGTGGTGTGCATCGGCAACGGGCCTTCCGATTACTCCCCCGCGGCGCTGGCCCAGCATGTCTTCGCCCGTGACGGGCTGATGGATATCTGCAAGGAGAAGAGGCTGAACTGTCAGCCTTACGAAGACTTCAACGACGTCGTCCGCGGCCTGGAGAGGCTCTAGGGAAGGGCCTTTATCCCCACAGTTTTTTCTAAGTCCTCTTTCGTCCCCGCCTTGCCTCTTTCTGAGATTATGCTTTCTTTCTCCAGATTTACCTTATTACATGGCCAATAGTGCCACCACAACTCCCGCCGCCAGCAGAGCGACCCCGATGCCTATCAGCCAGATTCTTAGCCTCTTCTCTTTTTCGGTCAGTTCCGACCAGGGCTTTTGTTTACCTCGCGTGATAATGAAGCCAATGGCCAGACCGATAATTATGCCAGCGATAAGACCGTACCAAAAATCACTCATTATAACTCCATTCTTGAGCTAGCTCACTTGAGCAGCGCCTTCTTGCCCACTACCTTTTGCTGAGTGTACCAGCTCTGGACGGCCTCGACCACCTCTTCAGGTTTATCGCAGACAATGAGCAGGTCGAGGTCTTCTTCGGCGATGCAGCCTTTACCCAGCACCGTGCTCCCTAGCCAGTCCAAAAAGCCGTTCCAGTAGCGGCTGTTGAATATTATCACCGGGAAGGGCTTTATCTTGTGAGTCTGCATCAGCGTCAGGATTTCGGTCAGCTCATCGAGCGTGCCCAGGCCACCGGGGATGATGACGAAGGCGGTGGCGTATTTTACCAGCATCACCTTGCGGGCGAAGAAGTGGTGAAAGACTATAGATTTGGTGGTGTAGACGTTGGCGGCCTGCTCCTGGGGCAGTTCGATGTTAAGCCCCACCGATTCCACCCCCGCCCGGAGAGCGCCCTTGTTGGCCGCTTCCATCGCCCCCGGCCCGCCGCCGGTTACTATGGAAAAGCCCAGTTCCCCCAGCTGATAGGCGATTTCCTCGGTCTGGGCGTAGAGCTTGTCGCTCTCTTTGAGACGTGACGAGCCG
Source organism: Dehalococcoidales bacterium (assembly GCA_034419075.1). Classification (GTDB taxonomy): domain Bacteria; phylum Chloroflexota; class Dehalococcoidia; order Dehalococcoidales; family BS750m-G39; genus E44-bin88. Next base: position 51,803 of record DAOULR010000010.1, read on the forward strand.
TAGAAGGTTACCGCCGGCTCGATACCGGTGAGGGTGTCGAAGCCCTCCACCAGCTCGCCGATGATGCGGAACATACGCCACGATTCTTCCTTGGCCAGTTCGTTGATTTCATATTCGGTCGGCATAGCATCCTCCCACCAAGGTTTTACGGTTGGCTTAGCTATTTCTTCTTGGCGGCCTGCTTTTCCTGCTTTGTCTTCTTTGGTTTCTTAATGTTCTTTCTGCCCTTAGTTCCCATTTTTGTCCTCCCTCCCGGTTATTCAGTAAGGCTGAACGAATCTATAACCTCTTGTCCTTCGGGCCAATCCGTATTTTGCAGAAACAATACGGTGTAGTAGATAGACCCGGTTTCCTTAATGAACTGCCCACCTTGTAACGGGATATCTTCATAAACTATGGTGAAAGTCATCACCCAATCCCATTTCTCTGTCGCTGGCTCATTGGTAATGATAGTTAGCTCTGTGAACCCTAAAGCTTCAAAGAATTGCCGGAGGCTAGCTTCAGTGGAAACAGAAATCATTATTTCTGGCGTCGAGGGGGGTGCCAGCCCTCCAACGTTGGCACTGATCATAATCTGATTGTAAGAGCTTTCCTCGGGCTTTATGCCTATAGTACCAGGGTCAACTTCCTCAAAAATCCAGTCCGTTGGGTAATCTACGCTGAAGCCATAATCTGCATTAACATAGTGTGTAAATCCAGGTTGATTTGGAGCTTCAGGCGATGAATCTGTATTTGGGGAGCCACATGCGCTCAACATAAGAACCCCGATAACTAAAATCATCAATAATATTCGTTTCATTTTAAACTCTTTCCGCCTTTAGTTCCCATGAATCATTCGCTTTTAGGTCTTCTTATGTAACTGGCCAAAATTCACCACCACATTCGCATTTATAAGTTCTTCTCATTCTACCATCTGTAATCTCGACTGAGGTTAGCTCTAAAACCATTGCGCCACAGCGGTCACATTGCCATGGTCCCCTATGGCTATCACGGTCTCTTTTTCTTGCGAGAAGTTTTTTTTCATCAAGTCTGAGCTTAAGATTTTCGGAGCCTTGCCTGACCCAAGCTCGGCCATCATATTCGTGGTAAGGTATAGAGCGATGCCTTTCCGCACTAATTACGAGAACTGTCTTATCGCTCAATTCTTCAATACTAATTTGTGCCGTTAGCTGAGGCTCAAATTTACTTCTCAAAGTTTGAGATAGCGAGCGCTGCGCTTTATCAAAATTTCCCTGTTCAATACCACAGACAGTTCCATTCGGCTCGATTCCAAAGACTACTGTTCCTTTAGCTAGGTCAGAATTGACCATCGCACATAGCGCTTCCAGCCCTTCGCGTTGCAGGCTAAGTGATTTTTTGAACTCTAGTGTTTGACTTTCGCCTCTCCGCACTAGTTCTTCAAGAGATAATTCTCGCGTCATATGCAGACCCCTCCCCCCGTTCTATCACATCCACCTCTTGTAGTTACCTCAAAATCCCCTTAACGATAACGTCCACCGCCTTATCCTCGTCCAAGCCCCGCGCCATTAGCGTCTCGACCTGTTTTCTATCAATGCTGCCGATAGCCGCTTCGTGGGTTACCTTGGCCTTGCCGTCGGTCACCGAGACGATGGGTATGGCTTTGGCCACGGCCTCGGTGCCGTTGACCAGTTCCATGCAGTCAACGTGGCCGCGGGCGTAGGGGGCGTTGCCGTAGGTCTCACCCCTGACCTCGGCCTTAGCCTTGTCACCCAGCACCAGTCGGCTCTTGGCCAGCCCCCTGGCACCGGCGCCGTTAAGATGAATCCTCTCCGTTATCTTGATGTCGTCGTTGCCCTTGCCGTAGGCTTTAACCGTCAGCTCGGCGATGGCCTTCTCCAGGCAGACGACCTCGAAATCGTAGTCCAGCCTGCCCACCATCCCCTGGCTTAGGGCAAAGGTACTCTGCCAGACGCCGCCTTTATTCACTTTAACCTTTGCCTTGGGGATGACCTCGATGCCGCCGTCCTCGCCGTGGTAGTGGGTTTCCTTATAGTCAAAGCGGGCGCCCGCGCCGATTTCGATGTCGGCGTCCATCTTGTGGATGACCTTAACCGCGTTGGGGAAGATGCAGTGGGCGATGACGCTGATTTCGCTGTTGTCCCGAGCGTCCACCTTCATGATGATTTCCTGCAGGCCTTCCTTGGGCAGAAGGCCGAAGCAGAGGTGGACGGGGCGGGGAACCTTGACGCCTTCTTCCACGGTGAGGTCGACCTTGACCCCGCTCTTGGTCTCCTCAGTGACTATCTTCAGGCCCTGGATGGGGTCGTTAGCCAATACCCTGTTTTCGTGGACGACCAGCTTGGCGACATCCTTCGTCTGCAAAACGCTTTTGTCGCCACCCGCCTTCTCGTAGGCGTCAATCATCCCTTGGTATTCTTTTTCTACTGTATAGCCAACCATGTTAATCTCAGTGCTCTGGCTCGTTGATGTGGGGGCAGGTCAGGCAGTTGTTCTTGAACCACTGGCTGCTTTCGGCGGGCGGGCCCGTCCTGATTATGGTGCCCGCGCATAATATCGAAACGCGGTGGGCAATGGCGGCCACCGTTTCGCTGTGGGTAATGAGCAGGACCGAGGAGCCCTGCTTGTTCATCTCGATAATGCCGTTGAGCAGCAGGGGTAGGGCCACGATGTCTATGCCCGAGTCGGGCTCGTCGAGTATGGCCAGCTTGGGGTGCATGGCCAGCACCGAGGCCATCTCAATCCTTTTACGCTCGCCGCCGCTTAAGGTGGCGTCGATGTCCCGATTCATATACTGCGTCGGCTCCAGCCCCACCATCAATAAATAGCGTTCGAGCTCGTCGCCGCTTCCGTTATGGCTGCTCAAGCGCAGGTATTCCCTCACCGTCAGCCCCTCCACCCGCGCCGGCTCCTGCCAGGCGAGGGTAATGCCCTTCTGCGCGCGCTGGGAAACGGAGAGACCGCCGATGTCCTCCCCCTCAAAGGTTATCCTGCCCGCCGTGGGCTTGTAGTTGTTCGTGCCCATTATCAGATTGGCCACGGTGGTCTTGCCCGTGCCGTTTTCGCCCAATATGCCGTGGATTTCGCCACTGTCAACGTGCAGGGAGAAGTCGTTGATTATCGGTTTGCCGTTTAGGGTTAGCTGTAAATTCTCCACATCCAGCATTTCTCACCTCTGACCACTGTCAAACAGTATAATCCATCAGGGGGATAAACTCAATTGGGGGTTACGAAGGGGGCATCCCCCATCCCCTCCCTGACGAACGTTGGTTTTCGTCCCAACCCAGCCCGCCCTAATAAGTAAACTTCTTAACTTGGGAGATACGCCCCTCTCCACCATTATTTTATCTATTCCCGCCCGCCGCCCTTTAAGGTAGAAAGGGGGCTGTGCCCCCTTTCAAACCCCCAAATAAGGGATATATAAGGGTCTAATCCCTTATAGGGTGGGTATTGGGTGGGAAGAAAGACCCTGGGGGGTGGTGCATTGGATAAAAAGGGGTCACCCTTTGCTCACCGCGCTTACATCTGCTATCATCAGGCCATGACAACAGGCTACGTCTATCACCCCATCTACCTGAGGCACGACACGGGCCGACACGTTGAGGTCGCCGCCCGCCTGGAGGCGGTTATCGCCCACCTGGAGGAAACGGGGTTGAAATCGAAGCTGACCCTGATTGAGCCTCGCCCCGCCACGGTTGACGAAATCGCCCTCGTCCACCAGCGGGACTATATAAAAGAGATTGAGGAGACGGCGGCCAGGGGTGGGGGCTGGCTCGACCCCGATACCGTGATGTCGCCCGATTCCTACCAGGCGGCGCTCTATGCCGCTGGCGGCGTTATCCGCGCTGTGGAGGCGGTGATGGGTGAGGAGGTGGCTAACGCCTTCGCCCTGGTCAGGCCCCCGGGCCACCACGCTACGGCGAATCAGGCTAAGGGCTTTTGCCTCTTCAACAACCTGGCCATAGCTGCTAAGTATGCCCTCGCCAAATACAAACTGGAACGAGTCCTCATCATCGACTTCGATGTCCACCACGGCAACGGCACACAGGCAACTTTTTACGATAGTCCACAGGTGATGTATATCTCCACCCACGAATACCCCTTCTATCCAGGGACAGGGGCTATAAACGAGACCGGTAGCGGGGAGGGGAGGGGGACCAACCTCAATATACCCATGCCCGCCGGCTGCGGCGACGAGGAATACCTAGAAGTCTTTGAGCAGATTGTCATTCCCGCCTCCCGCCGCTTCAACCCCCAGCTCATCCTGGTCTCCACGGGCTATGACGGCCACTGGGCCGACCCACTGGCTATGATGCAGCTAAGCGTCGGTGGCTTTGCCCAGATGGCGAAGATTATCAAGGAACTGGCCGACGAGCTCTGTGTCGGGCGTCTGGCGCTGACGCTGGAGGGGGGCTACAACCTTGAGGCCCTGGCCGCCTCGATAAAAGCTACTTTTGACGTCCTCCTCGGCACTGCCAGCGAAGAGCTCTCGGGCGCGCCGCCGCGCCGTTCCGAGCCGCCTAACATAGAGAGCCTGATAGCGGAGATAAAGAAGATACACAATCTCAGCTAGTCGCGCTGGCACAGGTCGGGGGTGAGCGAGCACCGCTCACACTGGCCGTCGCAGGGCTCGATGTGAATGGTAACGCTGGTAGAGGCAAGCCTGGCTTCTATTTCCTGCTCCAGCTCATCGCATAGCTGGTGCGCCTTTTCCACGCTGACATCCTTGGGCACCACTAGGTGGAAGTCTATATAGCGCTGGCTGCCCGCCTTGCGGGTGCGTATCTTGTGAAAGTTCACCAGTTGCCCCCGGTGCTCTCTGAGGCAGGCGATTATCTTCCTCTCTTCCGGCCGGGGTAACCTGGTATCAATCAGGCCACCGAAAGCCCTCTTCATGGCCAGGAAGGCGGTGCGGAAGATTAGCACCGCCACCAGCAGGGCGACGATGGAGTCGAGCAGGACGACGCCAGTTGTTCTGACCAGAATTAGTCCCACCAGCACCGCCGCCGAGCTGAGCACGTCGGCCAACAGGTCGCGGGCGGTGGCTTCCAGGGCTACGGAGTCGGTTCTTCGGGCTACCCTCATGGCGTACCAGGAGACGGCTAGGTTGATGACGATAGCCGCCGCCGTTACGTAGATGCCCACGGTGAGCAACTCGACTGTGGCCCCGCTAATCAGCCTGGTTATGGCCTGGTAGGCGATGGTGCCCCCGGCGATAAAGATTAGGGCGGCGATGACCACGCCAGCGACGTTCTCCGCCTTGCCGTGGCCGAAGGGGTGCTGGCGGTCGGGGGGGCGGTCGGCAATCCTGATGCCGATGAAGCCGATAATCGCCCCCACCAGGTCGATAGCGCTGTGGATGGCGTCGGCCCTGATGGCGATACTGCCGGTAACAATACTGGCCACGACCTTCATCGCAATTAGGAAGCTGACGGCGACGATAGCTAGTTTGGCCGCATTCTCCTTGGTGGCCAGCATAACTTACGCCTCTTTGGCTTTAGTTTGGGGTAGCAGGATGAGCCGCCTCCACTCCCCCCGCTCCCAGACAATGAGCAGAGTGGGGGCGATAAAGAGCGAGCTGTAGGTGCCGGCGATGATGCCGATGAGCAGGACGATGGCGAAGTTCTGGATGGTGGCGCCGACGAAGATGAGCAGGGCCAGGACAACCAGCATGGTGGTCAGGCTGGTGTTAACGGAACGGCTCATCGTCTCCACCAGGCTATTGTTGACCACCATCTCGAAGTTGACGCTCATACCTCGCTTCAGGTTCTCCCTTATCCGGTCGAAGACGACCACGGTGTTGTTGATGCTGTAGCCGATGACGGCCAGTACGCCGGTGATGAACATCAGGTTTATTTCCCAGTTCATTATGGCACCGAGTAGGGCGAAAATACCCAGCACCACCACCACGTCGTGCGTCAGGGCGATTATGGCGCAGACGCCGTAATGGAAGGGCTTGGGCATCTTGCGGAAGGCCCAGGTGATATAGAGCAGTATGCCCACCGCGGCGACACCCACGGCGATAATGGCGTTACTGGTGGTCTCGGCGGCCACCATGGCCGAGACCGAGTAGAACTCGCGCTCGGTGGTGGCGCCGAATCTGGCGCTTAAGGCATCCTCCAACCCCATCCTTTCCTCCCCGCTCAGTTCCTGGGTGCGGATAATGAAGTCGCCCCCACCGGTGCGCTGTATAATGACATTGCTGTAGCCCAGCTCGGTCATGGCTGCCTCCAGCTCCGATTGCTCCAACTCTTCTTCAAAGCTGATGGTGAGGATGGAACCGCTGCTGAATTCGACACCCGGTTTCAGTCCGAAGACGAGCAGGGCGATAATGCCAATCAGGATAATCGCCTCCGAGATAATTAAAAACCAATACCTTTTGCCGGTGATATACATTACTTTTTCTCCTGATGAGCGCTAAACAAAGCTGTTCTCTTAGCCAGTCGCGAGCCTACGAACAGGCGCAGCAGGGTGCGGGTAACCACGATGGCGGTAAACATGCTCACCGCCACGCCGATGAACAGGGTCAGGGCAAAGCCCTGTACCGGGGCGCTCTCAGCGATACTGCTGCCCAGCCAGAAAAGAATGATGCAGACAATAAAGGTAGTCACGTTGCTGTCCCTGATGGCGGTCCAGGCGCGGCTGAAACCAGCTTCGATAGCTGCCCCCAGCGTTCTGCCCGTGGCGAATTCCTCCTTCATGCGCTCGAAGATAAGCACGTTGGCGTCCACCGCCATGCCGATGGACAGGATAAAGCCGCCGATGCCGGCCAGGGTCAGGGTGACCGGAATCAGCTTGAATACAGCCAGCACCAGCGCCCCGTAGAAGACGAGCGCCAGGCTGGCAATGACCCCAGGCAAGCGGTAGTAAATCATCATAAAGAGCATGACCAGTATGATGCCGATTATACCCGCCTTGAGGCTCATATCGACGAAGTCCTCGCCCAGTATCGGCGAGACCGTCTGGTCGTAGAGTATGTTGAGGGGCACGGGCAAACGCCCGAAGTTCAGCTGACTGGAGAGGCTGGTGGCTTCGTCAAGGCTCAAGCCCTCGATTTGCCCGCGGTCGGTGATAACGCTCTGGACGGTGGGGGCGATAGGGAATCCTTCGTCCCCCAGCAGGGCGATGTCGCCGTCAAAGATTCCCATCGGCTGGCCGATAAGTCGACTGGTGATCTGTTCCGATAGCTGGGCGCCAGTTTCATCCCATTCGAAAATCAGCAGCAGCTGCCCCAAATCGTTGCGGGTGACGTAGGTGTTATCCTTAAAGTAACGGCTGGTCAGCTCCAGCTCTTCGCCGTTAATCTCCCCCATGGCGGGCTTCCAGCGGCCCAGCTCGTTTTCCCACCTGGCTTCCTCGTCCTCGGCGACCAATTCCCCGAACTCCAGTATGTCCACCCGTGCCAGTCTCTCCTTCTCCTGGTCGGTAATACTGATGCCAGGTAGCTCGAGCAGGATGCGGTCGCTGCCCTGCCTCTGGATAATGGGCTCGGTCACCCCCAGTGGGTTGATACGGTTGCTCAGGATTTCCTTGGCCCCTTCCATAGCGCTGTCCCTGTTTTCGGCGTCTATCCCGGAGAGGTCGGCTTGGTAGACGATGTGGATACCACCCTGAAGGTCTAAGCCCATCCTCATTTCGTTTCTGTCGAAGAGGGGATAGATCAGGGCGCAAACGGAAAAGGCGAAGATGGCTATCAAAATCACTAGAACGGTGATATTGCCTCTAGTCATGTCTTATATACTACCTCTATTTCGGCTCATTAACCATATATATTAACAGAGTGTCTTCTCGGTTGCCAACATCTGGCGGATATAGTCCAGGGCTTCTTCGCGGCTAGCCAGCTCACCCGACGCCTGCGCCTCACGCACCGCCTCTAGAATCTCTCCCAGCGCCGGACCCTGACTCAGGCCGAAGATATTTATTAAATCGTTCCCGTCCACCAGCCTGACCGGTTCCACCAGTTCCTGCTGCTCGAAGTGCTTTTCTAAAACGTAAGCCACCATCCTGGCGTGCTCCTGCCAGCCTGCCATATCCAGGTTGGGTCCCCGCGTCGCTAGGTGGTCGGCCAAGCTCAAAAACAGCGTGTCGATGCCCGCCTCGCCGCAATCGCGGAAATAGCGGTAGATAGCCCGCTGAGTGGGCAGCCCTTGCTGGCTCATCTGCCCCGGCCGCATGTGATAGTTTATCACAATCTCGACCAGCTTTGCCTCTTTACTGCTAAAGCGCAGCCTGGCCATTATCTCGGCTGCTGCCGTCGCTCCCAGCTTGGCGTGTCCCAAGAAGTGCGTCCGACCATCCTCGCCGACGGCCTTGGTCTCGGGCTTGCGGATATCGTGGAGTAGAGCGGCTAATTTGAGTAGCGCTCGACGACTGCTGCCGCCGCTGACCTCCTGGGAGAAGTGCTCGGCCAATCTGTCCGACCAGGGGACGGCTGCCAGCGCTTTTTCGGAGGCGTAGGGCCAGCCTCCCTGACGTAGGATAAAGTCAACGGCAATCACCGTCTGCAGGGAATGGTCGAAGACGTTCCAGGAGTGTTCTTTGGGCTGCTCCACCCCTTTTGTCTCCGCCAGCTCGGGAAAGAGGGCGGTGATTAGCCCCAGCTCGTCAAGGTGGGGTAGAAACCTTTCGGGGTGGGGGACGGCCAGCAAACGGACTAGTTCCTCCCGCAGCCTTTCTCCAGCGACATAGGCGATGAGATGGCACTGGCTCTTGACCAGGGCCTCGGTTTTTTCATAAATAGTAAAGCCGAGTTCCGCCGCTAATCGCGCTCCCCGCAGCAGGCGGACGGGGTCGTCCTCAAAAACGCTCTGGCTGACCGCCCGAATCGTTTTATCTTTGAGGTCGGCCTGCCCGCCGAAGGGGTCAATAAGGGCTATGTCCTTGTTGCCGACCTTTTCCAGCTCAGCGGCGATGGCGTCTATGGTGAAGTCGCGCCGACTCAGGTCGTTTTCAATGCTGTCCTCGAAGCTGGTGAAATCGAGCTGCCACCGCCCCCCCGACGGCGCCTTTTTATCCAGCACCACCACGCGGCCGATGTGATTCTCTTTATCCAGCGGGACGAATCTGCCCCCCAGGGCTTCGGCCAGTTTGGGGGCTGCCTCTAGAGCGTCGGCGGCCAGGGCAATATCAATGTCGGCGGTGGTTCTCCCCAGCAGGGAGTCGCGGATAAAACCGCCGACCAGATAGGCTTTAGCAAGTCCGCTCAAGCAATCGCTGACCTTGTTTAGTATTGATAGAGCCCCAGGCTCAATAGACAGCTTCATCTCTCCCATCCCGTAATACTCTAAGGCTAAACTATACTACCAGTCGGCTAAAGTTACAAGGGGAAAATAAAGCAAAAGGCCCATCGCCGCTATGTCTAGGCAGATATCAGCGTGGGCTGATTGCCTTGGTTAGCGGTGACTATTGCCCTGCGGTGCGGCTTCAGGCGCTTTCTTTGGCCGTGCTCAGGGCGAGACTTTTTAAGATAGTGAGGATGCCGATAACGGCACGTTGCACGTCAATCGGCTCCTGGGCTAGTATCCGGGCCACGTAGGGGTCGAGCTCGTTGCCGCCGTAGGGGGGACGGCTCTCGGCTACACCCGAGGAGGGGGGAGTCAGGTAGCCGGCTAGAGTAAACAGCTCGTTTTCCTCAAAACCTAGAGGTTCGGCGATTTTGCGTAGAATTGAACCTGAAGGGTAACGCTCGCCTCTCTCAATGCGGCCGAGGTGTGACGAGGATACGCCAGACGTGGCGCTAAGCTGACTCAGGGTTAGCCGCTGCGTGACTCTTGCCTGTCTGATTATTTCGCCCAGATTGGTGCTTCGGTTCTGGTCCATATCAGGGAAATTATAATTCGCCAAATGGCAAATGTCAACTTCAGTAAAACGAATAAAATCTGCCATTTGCCGAAATACCCCTTGACAGTAGGCATACTGATGATTATAATGTCGCCAATTGGCATAGGAGGCTTTAACCATGCTGCTGAAGACAAGGGTTTTTGACCTATGCCCGGAAAGGTATAAGAACCTGTCCGAACTGGCTCAGGCCATGGAAATATCGGTAAGCCAGGTCTACCGCGTGCAGGAAGGCAAGCGTAAAATCAACTGTAAGTTCATCATCGGCGCCATCAAGGCCTTCCCCGGTTGCTCGTTTGACGACCTCTTCTACTTCGTCCCTGAAGTGCCAGTTGGCAATGATTCCCGTGTCGTCGTGGCCAGTCGCCGTTTTTAGGATTGGGGGGTGGGGAAACTGAGCTCGCTTTAGAGTTGAGGAGTCTCGTCCTCTATATTGTGCAGCTTCTCCTGGCTCTCTAGGTGGTCTATGTAGAGCTTCCCGTTGAGGTGGTCTATCTCGTGCTCCAGCGCCTGAGCCAGCAGGTCCTTGGCCTTGATTCTGATTTCCTTACCGCTAGCGCCCCGCCCCTTAACCGTCACTGATTTAGCCCGCTTGATCTCGCCGTAATAGCCGGGGACGCTCAAGCACCCCTCGGTCACCGAACGCTCCCCGATGCGCTTAACTATCTCGGGGTTAATAAGGACGACGTCTTCGGCATCGGGGATGTCGATGACGATTACCCGCAGCGAGACGCCCACCTGCGGCGCGGCCAGTGCCGCCCGCCCCGGGTCGGCGTGAACCGTCTCCAGCATATCTTCGATGAGCTTCTTGATGGATCCGTCGATATTTTTGACCCGCTTTGCCTTTTGCCTTAAGACCGGGTCGGGCAGGGTGCTAATGGGTAAAACTGCCATCTTAAACCTCTTGACTATATTAGCTAAACCAAACCCACGGGGTCAATGTCCACCGTCCAGCCCGGGGGGAGGGGCAGGGGGGAGAGAAAGTCCGAAAGCTCGGCGCCGCGGAGGATAAGCTGCCAGCGGTAGCGACCCCGCAACCGGTGGATAAAGGCCGGGGCGGGCCCGATAAGCTCAATGTCGGCTATGCCCTTGGCCGCTATCTCTTGCTCCAAAAAGCGCTTCATTCTCCCCGCCTCGCGCTGGCCGAGGGCGTCGTTGGTGTGGCTGTAGGTCAGACTGGCTAACTGGTTGAAGGGCGGGTTGTGCAACTGGCGGCGGTAGTCTATCTCCTGCTTATAAAAGGCGGCGTAGTCGTGTTCGGCGGCGACGCGGATGGCGTAGTGCTCGGGGGAGTAGGTCTGAATAATAACCCTGCCTCCCCGTTCCCCCCGCCCGGCTCTACCCGCTACCTGAGACAATAGTTGAAAGGTCCTCTCCCCGCTGCGAAAGTCGGGCAGGTTGAGGGCGGTATCGGCGCTGACCACTCCCACCAGCGTCACCAGCGGCAAATCCAACCCCTTGGCCACCATCTGGGTGCCGATGAGAATATCGGCGTCGTGGGCGCGGAACTTGGATAATATTACGTCGTGGGCATATCGGCCTCTGGTGACGTCGCTGTCCCAGCGTAGGAGTCTGGCCTGGGGGAAGGTGTAACCCACCTCCTGTTCCAGCCGCTGGGTGCCGATGCCCAGAAACTTTATGCGCCGCCCCCCGCATTGAGGGCAGCTCTCCGGGACCTTAATATTGTAGTTGCACTGGTGGCAGACCAACCTGTCCTCGGTAGAATGATAAGAGAGGGGGACGTCGCAGCGCTTGCATCTCATAACGAAGCCGCAGTTGCGGCACTGGATAAAGCTGGCGGCTCCGCGGCGGTTCAAGAAAAGGATAACCTGTTCTTGGTTGGCCAGCGCCTGGCCAATCGCCTGGAAGAGGGAACGGCTGAAAAGACTCTGGTTGCCCGCCTTTAGCTCCTCCCTCATATCGACTACCTCCACCTGGGGCAGGGCCGAGCCGTCGTAGGGGGTGACCCTTTCCGGTAGTTCAAGCAGCTGGTAATCTCCCCTTTTAGCGCGGTAAAAGCTCTCGACGTCAGGGGTAGCGCTGCCCAGCACTACCACCGCTCCGCTCAAACCCGCCAGCTTCAGTGCCACAGCGCGGGCGTGGTAGCGCGGCGATTTGTCCGGCTGCTTATAGGTCCACTCCTGCTCCTCGTCGATGACGATTAAGCCGAGGTCGGGCTGGGGGGCGAAGATGGCGCTGCGCGAGCCGATGACCACGTCGAAGTCACCGTTTCTTATCCGCTGCCACTCGTCGAACTGCTCGCCTAAGGAAAGCTTGGAGTGGAGCACGGCCACCCTTTGGGGGAAGCGGGCGGCGAAGCGCTCTATGGTCTGGGGGGTGAGGGCGATTTCGGGCACCAGTACGATAGCTTTTTTGCCACGCTTTACCGTCTCCGCCAATGCTTGCAGATAGACTTCGGTCTTGCCGCTACCGGTGACGCCGTGCAAGAGAAAGACCTTCGTCTTGTCCTCGGCCAGGCTGGGCTTAATCGCCGCCAAGGCTCTCTTCTGGGCGGGCGTCAGGGTGAGGGGTGGGGAGGGGACGATATCCTTATAGGAGATCGGCTCCCGCCTAACCTCCACCGCCTCGAATTTAACCAGCCCTTTTTTGACCAAAGCGTCAGCTACTGCCTTAGCGCATTTGGTATCCTCTCTGACTTCCGCCCAGGGTACTGCCTCCTTTTGTTGCGAAAGGTAGGCTAATAAAGAAGCCTGTTTGGGGGCTTTGCTCAGGTCAGCGGCTTTGGCTTCTATTTGGGTGATAGCCAGGCTCAAATAGGGCGCCACCTTGGGCTTGACCCGAATCTTCTCCAGCTCGTAGCTCTTGGCCGCCAGCCCCCGGTTAACTAATTGGCTAACGATGCTGGCTGCCTTTTTCTTGCCCAGCACCTTCTCAAGCTGTCCCAGGCTTAAACTCCCCTTTTCTTTGATTAGCTCCAGCGCTTGCCTCAGTTCATCGTTGAGCTTGGAGATGTCGAAATCGCTGGGGGTGGGGCTGATAAAGGTAATGGTGCGCCGCTCGAAGCCCGGCGACAGCATCAGGGCCACGGCGTCAAAAAGCGGAGACAGGTAATACTGGCTTATCCAGCGCGCCAGTTGCACCTGCTGGGGGGATAAGAGGGGGCGAGGCTCGATGACCCCGATAATCTCCCGGGTTTCCTCAACCTCGGGGTGGGGGCTTAGCTCCAGGACGATGCCCTGGAGCCGTTTTTCGCCGAAGGGGACCCATACCGCCTGCCCGACATTAATCTCCAGGTCGGGGGGTATGGCGTAGCTGAATGTCCGACGCTGGGCTATGGGCGAATTGACGCTAACCTCAGCAAAGCTCATCCCGCACTCCGAGGTAGCCTTACTACTTCTCTTCCGACTCTGGTTCCGCTTCCGGTTCCGGCTCCGCTTCAGCCTTAGGCTCCGGTTCAGCTTCTGCTTCGGCCTCCGGCTCTACTTCCGTTTCGGCCTCTGGCTCCGGTTCTAGTTCTGCTCCAGCCTCCGGCTCTACTTCCGCTTCGGCCTCTGGCTCCGGTTCTAGTTCTGCTCCAGCCCCCGGCTCCTTCTTTAGTTCCGGCTCCGGCGTCGGTTCTACTTCTGCTTCTGCCTCCGCTTCTGCCTTTAGTTCCGATTCCTTGAGCCGTTTTTCCTTGGTGCGGGAGGCCTTGCTGCTCAGGCCGCGCATGTAAAAGAGGCGGGCCCGCCGCACCTTGCCCCGCCGCACCACCTCCACCTTCTCCACCAGCGGTGAGGCGAAGGGAAAGGTATGCTCTACGCCCACGCCGCGGGCAACGCGCCGGATGGTGAAGTTGCCGCCGTCGGCGCCGCGTCGCACCTTGATGACCACGCCGTTAAAGACCTGGACGCGTTCTCGTCCCTTTTCCACAATCTTGGCGCTCACCTTGACCGAGTCACCGGGGGCGAGGGCGGGAATATTGGGGTTGGGTTCGTTCTTGAGTAATGTCGTCATATCCATAATTAAGCTTGCCTCAATCTTTCTAATAGTCGCTCTTCCTCAGAGCTGAGTTCGGCTTTGGTTAGGAGTTCTGGGCGCTGCGTAAAAGTGCGCCTTATCGCCTGCTCGCGGCGCCAGCTTTTTATCTGGGCGTGGTTCCCCGATAGTAAGACCTCGGGCACGGGCCAGCCCCGGTATTCGGGTGGGCGGGTGTAGTGGGGGTACTCCAGAAGCCCGCCGACATGGGAATCATCCAAAGGCGATTCCTCGGAGCCTAAGACCCCGGGCACCAGACGGAAGACACTGTCGATGACCACCATCGCCGCCAGCTCGCCGCCGCTCAAGACGTAGTCGCCGATGCTGATTTCATCAGTGGCCAGATGCTCCCGCACCCGCTCGTCAACGCCCTCATAATGGCCGCAGATTAAAACCAGCTGGCGGTGACTGGCCAGCTCCTGGGCGACTTCCTGCGTGAAGAGCCGCCCCTGCGGCGATAACAGTATTATGGGCGTTCCTTTCTTCTTATCTATCGCCTCCACCGCCTCGAAGATGGGCTCGGGCTTGAGCACCATACCCGCCCCACCCCCGTAGGGGTAATCGTCAGCGGTGTGGTGCTTATCATGAGTATAGTCCCTGATATTATGCAGACCGATGGAGACCAGCTTCTGGTCTATGGCCCGCTTCATGATGCCCTGGTCGAAGATGCCCCCAAACATCTCGGGGAAAAGCGTCAAAACGTCGATATGCATTTTCCTACCCCTCCCCCTTGATGGGGATGGTGTGTTCGCCCACCTGTCCTTTGATGACGTCCACCGCGTGCGCCAGCACCGGCATTATTACCTCCAGGCACTCCGCCACCGCCTTGGGGCTGCCCGGCAGGTTGACGATAAGGCACTGCTTCCTCATCCCCGCCACCGCCCGGCTGAGCATGGCGTTGGGGGTGATGGCGAAAGACTTGGCCCTCATCATCTCGGCCAGGCCCGGCACCTCCTTGTCCACCACGGCCCGGGTGGCTTCGGGGGTAACGTCCCTAGGCGCCAGCCCGGTGCCGCCTGTGGTCAGGATAATATCCATAGTGCCCGCATCGGCCCACTGGGCCAGCTTCTGCTCAATAATGCCCCTCTCGTCGGGGATAACCTCGTATTTGACCAGCTCACAATCGGCTGCGGCAAAGCTATCCTTAATCAGCGGCCCGCTCTTGTCGGGGCGCTTACCTGTCGACGCCTTATCGCTGATGGTGATAATACCCAGCTTAAACATATCCTATGCCTTTCGAAAGCAGACTATATTTTATCACAGATGGGGCTTAGAGCAAAGTTTAGAGCCAAAGAGACGAGTTTATGAAAAATTAGTACGAGTGGGTATTGACAAAAGGGGGTGGTTGTGCTATAGAATGGTAGAAAGTGGGAAATAGTGGTAAATAAGGATTAAAATTGGGGTTGGTGTATGTTTTTTGGGGAATTCGAATACAAGATTGACGAAAAGGGCCGGGTCCCTATACCGCCTAAGTTCCGGAGGCTGCTTAAGGGGGGAATAGTGCTGTCTCCGGGGGTGGAGGGGTGCATTACCGTCTACCCACTGGCCGAGTGGAAGAAGCTGGCCGATACCCTGACCAAGAGTTCGCTAGCACCCAGTAAGCTGCGAACGTTAAAGCGGGCGGTCTTTGCTACCGCCTTCAGCATGGGTCTGGACGGCCAGGGCCGGATAATGCTGCCCGCCCCGCTTAAGGCACATGCCGAGATTGTAAGCGAGGTAGTTATAATCGGAGCCAATAACTACCTTGAGTTATGGAATAAGGTACGCTGGGAAGAGGAGAAGGCTATGGGCCAGGAACAGGCCTGGCTGCTTCTAGAGGGCTTGGAGAACCGCCAATGAATCTGACTATGTCGGCAGCTCCCACCCACATCCCGGTGTTGCTGGAGGAGACCATCGAGGCGTTGGATGTCCAGCCCGGCGGCCGCTATATCGACGGCACTATTGGGCCTGGTGGTCACGCCGCGGCTATTCTGGAACGCAGCGCCCCCGGCGGACAGCTGCTGGGCATTGACGCCGACCCGAGGGCGATAAAAGTGGCTAAGTCCCGGCTCGAAGCCTACGGCGATTCCGTGCTCCTGGTCAACCAGAACTTCGCCAATCTTAAATCAATCTGCTTAAGGCACGGCTTCTTCCCGGTGCACGGCATTCTCTTTGACCTTGGTCTTTCCTCGGTGCAGCTGGATAAGAACAACCGGGGTTTCAGCTTCCAGCATGATTCCCGGCTCGATATGCGCTTAAGCCCCCGCCAGGAGCTTACCGCCGACACTATCCTCAACTCCTCCTCCGAGAGACAGCTGGCCGAGCTTATCCGGGCCTATGGCGAGGAGCGCCACAGCCAGCGGATAGCCCGCCGCATCGTGCGTCAGCGCCCCATAAACACCAGCTTCCAACTCGCCCAGACGGTAGAGGAGGCGGTGGGGGGGCGGCGGGGCCGGATTCACCCCGCCACCCGCACCTTCCAGGCGCTGCGTATCGCCGTCAACCAGGAGCTGGAGAACCTAGAGTCGGCGCTCAAGCAGGCAGTCGACCTGCTAGGCTTCGGCGGTCGGCTGGTGGTTATCAGCTACCACTCCCTTGAGGACCGCATCGTCAAGCAGTTTATGCACCAGCGGGCGAGTGGGGATGAGCCAGACTTAAGCTTAATCAATAAAAAGGTTATTACTCCGTCTCTGGCGGAAGTCCATTATAATCCGCGCAGCCGCAGCGCCAAGCTGAGGGCAGCGGAACGAATCTCTATGCCGAAGGAGAATAACGGTGGGTAAACCAGCTATTGAGTACCAGAAGATGATGACCGAGATTGTCTACGTGAACCTCCCTGGCCCCAAGGAACCCAATCCAGGGATGACCGGCGGTGAACTGCTGCACGGTTTCCTGGCCGAGCTGCATGAAGACTCGAGCAACGAGGTGCAGGCCCACCTGGGGGCTCTCTGCAGCAAGTGGAACGTGCGCTTCCGGAGAGAGGGCAGCACCGACACCATAATCGGTAAAAAATAAATAGTGACGGAGAAGTTCAATCTTCTAAGCTTGCCGTGAGGTGAAGAGTCACTCGGGGAGGTTTGAAGATGTGAGAACTAAAAACATTGAATCAAGACCCGAATATCTCAAAAAAGGAGGGGGCAGATGACAAAACGAGGGGTTTTAACTTCTATTGATGTTGGCACCACCAAGGTATGCACCACTATCGCCGATGTGAACGAAGCGGGCAACATCCGCGTGGTGGGGGTGGGGGTTACGCCGTCGGTAGGGTTGCACAAAGGGCTGGTGGTCAACATCAACGAGGCCAGGGAATCAGTCCGGGAATCGGTGAAGAAGGCGGAGCAGGCCAGTGGTTACAAGGTGGAATCGGCCTATGTCGGCGTCACCGGCCGGCACGTAACCTCGCTCAACAACCGGGCCGTGGTTGCCATCACCCGTAACGACCGCCTGGTGCGCTCCGATGACCTGAAGCGAGTCCTGACGACTGCCCGCAGCGTCAAGGTACCGATGGACAGGAGGCTACTCCACGTTATTCCTCGTGGTTACGCTGTGGACGGCCAGGCGGGGGTCAAGAACCCAATAGGAATGCATGGCTTCCGGCTCGATGTCGAAGCCCACATCATCACCGCCGCCGTGACCTCGGTGCAAAACCTGGTAAAGTGCATCCGCGGCATCGGGCTCGATATCGACGACCTTATCCTGGAACCCTTGGCCAGCAGCGAGGCGGTGCTCTCCGAGGATGAGAAGCAGGTAGGCGTCGTCTTAGCCGACATCGGCGGCGGCACCACCGACATCGCTATCTTCCGGGAAGGCAGCATCTGGCACACCGCCATTCTTCCCGTCGCCGGCTACCAGATAACCAGGGACATCGCCATCGGCCTGGGGCTGCCCTTCGACGTGGCCGAAGAGATGAAAAAGAAGTACGGCTCCGTCACCCCGATCCATGAGACCAAGGGGGGCTCGGGCAGCGACACCCTGACCACCAACGGGCACGGTGTTTCCCATCAGGACCTCTGCGACATCATCCGCGCTCGGGTGGAAGAGGTACTCCGGCTTATCGTTCTTGAGATGCCCAGTTCCGACTACGAGACGCTGGTCCCCGACGGCATCGTGCTTACCGGCGGCAGTTCCAACCTGGCGGGCATCGAAGCCCTGGGGCGCAATACCCTGCAGCTGCCGGTAAGGGTCGGCATCCCCAGCAATATCTACGGTATCTCGGATTCCCTGCACGACCCAGCCTACGCCACCAGCGTTGGCCTGCTGCTCTGGGGAGCCAAGCACCGGGAGATGCAAACCTGGGGTCGCACTGGCTTGGGCTCGGGTTTGCGGCGCTTCGTTTCGAAGCTGTTTAAGGTGTTCCGTTAGCTGTAAAATCGGCTAATTTAGTAAAAAAGGAGGGGGGAGAAATGGCAAAATCAACCTTTAGTCCGAATCCAGCCAAGATCAAGGTCTGCGGCTTGGGCGGTGGTGGCTGCAACGCTATCACCCGTATGGTCAGGGAGCAAATTCAGGGGGTGGAGTTTATCGGCATGAATACCGATGCCCAGGCCCTGTCGATTACCGAAGCTCCCGTCCGCGTCCAGCTCGGTGAAAAGCTCACCCGAGGTTTGGGCGTTGGTGGCGACCACGACCTGGGCCAGAAGGCAGCCGAAGAGAGCCGCGAGGAAATCGCCGAGCTTCTGGAAGGCTCCGACATGGTGTTCATCACCTGCGGCATGGGCGGTGGCACCGGTACCGGCGCCGCGCCAGTAGTGGCTGAGGCCAGTAAGCAGACCGGGGCACTGACCATCGCCGTGGTCACCAAGCCCTTCACCTTCGAGGGCACCCACCGCACCGAGGTGGCTGAGGACGGCATCGTCCGTCTGCTGGGCAAGGTCGATACTCTTATCATCATTCCCAACGACAAGCTGCTTGACCTCTGCGACCAGCAAACGGTGGTAGATAATGCCTTCAAGCTGGCCGACGACGTGCTACGCCACGGTGTCCAGGCTATCGCCGAGGTTATCACCGTACCGGGCTTAATAAACCTCGACTTCGCTGACGTCAAGGCGGTGATGAAAGATGCCGGCCCGGCCTGGATGTCCATGGGCGTGGGTTCCGGCAAGAGCCGGGCTGTCGACGCGGCTAACGAGGCTCTAGCCAGCCCGCTGCTGGATGTTTCCGTTGAGGGCGCCAGTGGCGTGCTCTTCAATGTCTCCGGCGGCACCGGTCTTACCCTGTTCGAGGTCAACGAAGCCGCCGACGTCATCAAGGCAGCGGTAGACCCCGAGGCCAACATCATCTTCGGCGTGGCACAAGACCCGAGTATGGGCGAAGAGGTAAGGTTGACCCTGATTGCCACCGGCTTTGCTTCCAAGCTGGGAATGGCCGGCGTCAGTCGGGAAGAGGAGTTCAACGAGTTGCTTAGGGGCTTAAGAGGCAAGGAAGAGGAGCTGGATGTTCCCGCTTTCCTGCGCCGCCCCGCGTTTAGTCATCGGCGCCAACCAATTACGCCGTCAACTAAGCTAATAAAGACTCCGCCGGGCGCACCTTAGGGGTGAGCCCAGTGGCGATAACGGCAGATACAGGCTAAAAGGCTGCGGAGTGCTCTGGCTCTGCGGCCTTTTTTCTTTGTCTTAAAAATAGGGGGGTAAATGGGGGTAGAAGTCCTTGACAAGCACTATATGTTGTGGTATTGTATCTTCGCTGCACAATATAAGGTAGTGGTGAGCCATGAACTGTCCCTATTGCGGTCATAGTGAAGACAAGGTTATCGACTCCCGTGAGGTAAATGAGGGCATACGCCGTCGGCGTCAGTGCCTGGGCTGCGGCGAACGCTTTACCACCTACGAACGGCTACAGCCCGCCAGCCTCTTTGTTATTAAAAAGGACGAGCGGCGCGAGGAGTTCGACCGAGAAAAGCTGCTCTCCGGCATCCGCAAGGCCTGTGAAAAGCGCCCGCTGCCCACGGGCAGTGTGGAAAAGCTGGTCGACGATATAGAAGCCGAGCTTTACCAGCTGGGCAAGGCGGAGGTGCCCAGCACCGTCGTCGGCGACATCGTCATGGAAAGGCTGAAGAGCCTGGACCACATCGCCTACATCCGTTTCGCCAGCGTCTACCGGGAGTTCGCCGATATCACCACTCTGAAAGAGGAAGTGGATACACTGCTCGGCGCTGAAGCCGAACCCTCTGTTCCCTCCAGCCAGCTGCCCCTCCTCCCCGATGCGGAGCTGGCGGGGGTGGCTAAAAATCGACGGAGGAGGCGGAGATGAGCCCGGCCAAGAATCAAACCGCCCAGCCGCTGGTCGACCGCAACCAGATTGCGCGGGCTATCTTTAAGATCGCCGAGGATATGGGCATGTCGAACCGGGACCGCGTCGAGCAGCTAACCTCTCAGGTTATCGAGCGCCTGGAGCAAAAGCCGTCCCTGATGGCCAAGGAAGTAGTGGCCCAGCCCCTGCCGGGGATGGAGGAGCTGGTCATCAAGCCCCGCCGCACCGCCCGCCAGCTCAGCGATGGGGAGATTGAGGCTCTGGTCAAGGAAGTCCTGGGGGACGAAAAGCCCCCCAAAGACGCTGAAGAGCCTAAAATGAAGGCCGAAGAGCCAGCCAAGCAAGAGGAGGTCAAGCCTGAGATGGAAACAACCGCTGTCGTTCAACCCCAGGCTCCACCCTCATCGGGCATCGATATCAGCAAAAACGCTCGTCGCGTTCTGGAAAAACGCTATCTAAAGAAAGATAAGCAGGGCAAGGTAGTCGAGACACCGGAAGAAATGCTGCGCCGCGTGGCGCAGGCTATCGCCGCCGCCGAGCTTAACTATGACCCCAAGGCCGAGGTCAAGGCCCGGGAAGACGAGTTCTACCAGCTCATGGCTAATTTAGAGTTTTTGCCCAACTCCCCCACCCTGATGAATGCGGGGCGGGAATTAGGCCAGCTTTCGGCCTGCTTCGTCATTCCCGTCAACGATTCCATGGAGTCCATCTTTGACGCCGTGAAGTACACCGCCCTCATCCACAAGAGCGGCGGTGGCACCGGCTTTTCCTTCAGTAACCTTAGGCCGGAGGGCGACTTTGTCAAGTCCACCTCGGGCGTGGCCAGCGGCCCCGTCTCCTTTATGGAGGTCTTTGACACCACCACCGACGTCACCAAGCAGGGGGGGACGAGGCGGGGGGCCAACATGGGCATCTTGAGCGTTGACCACCCCGATATCATGCGCTTCATTACGGCCAAGGATAACCCCAGAAAGTTGACCAACTTCAACATCTCGGTGGCGGTGACCACCGAGTTTATGGAGGCGGTCAAGAATGACGACGAATACGAGCTGCTCAGCCCCCGCACCAAAAAGGTGGTGACTAAGCTCAACGCCAAAGAGGTCTTCGATAAAATCGTGGATATGGCCTGGAAGACCGGTGACCCCGGTATCGTCTTTATCGACCGTATCAACAAGGACAACCCCACCCCCAAGCTGGGCAAGATAGAATCGACCAACCCCTGCGGCGAGCAGCCCCTCCTCCCCTACGAGTCCTGTAATCTGGGCTCAATCAACCTGGCGCGGATGCTCAAAGCCACTGACGGCAAATTCGAGATCGATTACCCTAAGCTGGCCAAGGCGGTCAGGACCGCCGTCAGGTTCCTGGATAACGTCATTGACGTCAACAAGTTCCCCCTCCCTCAGATTGAGGATATGACCAAGAAATCGCGCAAGATAGGGCTGGGGGTGATGGGATTTGCCGACATGCTGCTCATGCTGGATATCCCCTATAACTCGGAGGAGGCGCTGAAAGTAGGCACTGAGGTGATGCGCTTCGTCCACGACGAGGCGGATAAAGCCTCGGCGGCGCTGGCCGAAGAAAGGGGCATCTTCCCCGCTTACCCGGGCAGTATCTATGACGTTCCCGGCGGCGCCAAGATGCGCAACGCCTCCTGCACCACTATCGCCCCTACCGGGACCTTAAGCATCATCGCCGGCTGTTCCAGTGGCATCGAGCCCCTCTTCGCCCTGAGCTACACGCGTAACATACTGGACGGTGCCCATATGGTGGAGGTGAACCCCTATTTCGAGAAAGTGGCCCGCGACGGCGGCTTCTACTCCGACGAGATGATGAAGCAGCTGGCCGAGGGGGCCAGGCTCAAGGATATGGAAAAAATCCCTGATGAAATCAAACAGCTATTCGTTACCGCCCACGAGATAACTCCCGAATGGCACGTCAGGATGCAGGCCGCCTTCCAGAAGTCAACCGATAACGCCGTTTCCAAGACGGTCAACTTCCCCCATGAGGCGACGCGGGAGGACATCACCAATGTCTACAGGATGGCTTATGAAGAGGGGCTGAAGGGGATAACCATCTACCGCGACCGCAGCCGCGATTCCCAGGTATTAAGCACGGGTAAGAGCAAGAAAGAAAAGCCCTTTAAGCTGACGCCCCGCAAGAGGCCCACCGAGACCAAGGGAGCGATTACCAAGGTCAGCACTGGCTGCGGCTCCCTCTACATAACGGTGGCTTATGACGACGAGGGCATTTTCGAGGTCTTCGCCACGCTGGGCAAGTCGGGCGGCTGCGCCTCCGCCCAGCTCGAAGCCACCTGCCGTCTGATTACGCTGGCGCTACGTTCGGGGGTTGATGTCGCCTCGGTGGTCAAACAGCTCAAGGGTATCCGCTGTCCCAACATGGCCTGGGAGAACGGCAAGTCCATCCTCTCCTGCGCTGATGCCATCGCCAGCGTCCTGGAAAGGCACATCGGTGCTGAGAGCGGTCAGATTGTAGCCACGCCCCCCGAGGTGGCTCTGAATAGTGAGAACGGCGGCCAGGGCACCGACGCCGTCAAGAACCTGGCCGGGCAGTGCCCCGACTGCGGTAACCTGCTGGTATATCAGGAGGGGTGTTACATCTGTCCGAGTTGCGGGTATACGAAGTGTTAAGGTGTGGGAATCAATTAAACTATAAGGAGGAGGACGATGGCTGAGCAGGGTACTAAGCAGGAAGTTCAGGTTGTATTTCCAGATAGCCTTAAGGGTGGAGTATATTCTAACTTTATGGTCGTTACACATACCAAGGAAGAGTTTGTTCTGGATTTCATGTTAGTTGTGCCTCCCGTTGGCTCTGTTACCGCGCGGGTCATTACTAGTCCTGGTCATTTGAAGAGAATGATTTCTGCTCTTGTGCAAAACGTAAGTAAATACGAGGAGAAATTTGGTAGAGTGATTGCGGCAGAAGAGCCCCCGAAGCCAACGATGGGCTTCCATCCTCCATCAGCGTAGGAGGGGTAAAAGTGCAGTTCGACCTGCTGTCATGGGGGATAGGCATTCCTACTGGTATAGGCGTTAATTGGTTATCTATTTGGCTATATCAAAGGTATCACAGAAAAAGACAAACGAAAGGTGATTATTTCACCGCGTCTTACTCAAACGGCGGTATTGACTTTGAGGGCCGTATAAAGTCACATATTTCAACGGAAGAAATCGTTAAGAGCTTGCTTGAATCGCTTAAGCGTAAGCCCGAGGCTGAAGATCAATCGACCTCTAACCCTCCTCAAAACAATGAGGCTGATTAGAGACCTCCCCCCACCCCAGGTCTTCTTCCCACCCAATACCCACCCTAAAGAGGTGTAACCTCTATATGCTTCTCTTCCCACCACCCGTTGGTGGAGGGACAGAATATGGGGGTTTGAAAGGGGGCGTAGCCCCCTTTCTACCTTAAAGGGCGGCGGGTGGGAATAGATAAAATCAGAGTGGGGGGATTAAGGGGGATTTTCCCTATCGTGCTTCTTTAAGAACTGCTCCGCTTTCTTAGCCGTACCTTTCCTGGTGCTATTCAGCTGTTTCCTGACGAGCTTTAACACACGTTCCTTGTCCCCGATTTGCCCGAAAAACTCATCAAAGGAGGTCATGGCGTGTCCCAGCGCTATGCGGCGGCACTCGTCGGTCTGGTATTGGGCAGTCTCCACCTTCAAGAGTTCAGCCACAATGCGGTCGGTAAGCTCTGGCCTGGCTTGGGCGATAATAGCGGCGCCCCCGATGACATTAGCGGCTACAATCAGCGTCGGGCCCTTAACTGGGGAGAAATAGCGGTAGAAGATGGACTCGAACTTGTTGGCCGTATCTACGGCCGTCAGGTTGGCCAGGATAAGAAAGGCATCGCACCTGAGAAAGGTGTTGTCGATATCGAGGCGCTGGACGAAGAAGTCGAAATGGGGATAGAGAACTTCGGGCTGCTTCTGGCTGATGATGCGCAGGACCTTGCTGCAGCCGAATCTTACGCTGGCCTGGCGGGCGCTCAATCCTTCCAGAATGTCGGCGAGCAGTGCCGGCTCGCCGATAATCCGCTGCGCAATCTGCTCCTTATCGCTTTCTTTTTGTGCGATTTGCTGGAGGAGTGGTGATTCGCCCATAGTTTCTCCCTGCGTGGTATTTTACCACTTATCCCGAAGCCTGTATAATGGGACAGTATGCAAAACGACAGGCATGAGCTCATCAAAGTGGCGCTGGGGGAGGCCGAGGCCGATTTAGCCATTATTAGCGGCTCGGTGGTCAATGTCTACACTGGTGAGGTTGAAGGGGCATCAGTGCTCATCAAGGGCGAGCGCATAGCCTACGTGGGCCAGGATGCCCGAAAGTCCATCGGCTCTCAAACTCAGGTCATCGACGCCGCGGGCAAGACATTAATCCCTGGTCTTATCGACGGCCACACCCATGTCGATGTCCTCTACTCGATAAACGAGCTGCTGCGTTTCGCCCTGCAGGGGGGCACCACCACCATCATCACCGAGAGCTGCACCATCGCCACCGCGATGGGCTACGATGGTATTATTCAGTTCCTGAACTCGGTGCGCCGCCAGCCTGTGAAGGTCTTTGTCACCGCCCCGCCCATGGTCACCATCAGCCCCGTAACCGAAGAGCACGCCATCGGCGTCAAGGAGCTGCGTCGCCTCTTCGGCTATAAAGAAATCATCGGTCTGGGCGAGCCTTACTGGGGTGATGTGGTGGGGGGCAACCAGAGGCTGCTCGACATCATCGCCGAGACGATAAAGCTGGGGGGTAAGGTGGACGGGCACAGTGCTGGCGCCAGCGGCAAGAAGCTGCAGGCTTATGTTTCTTCGGGCGTCAGCTCCTGCCACGAGCCGACCAACGCCGCTGAGGTTTTGGAAAGGCTGAAGCTGGGGCTTTTCGTCCTGATACGGGAGGGTGAAGTGAGAAGGGAGCTGGAGGCCGTCGCCCCGATAAAGGACAGCGGCATTCCCCTCAACCGCCTAGCCATATCCACCGACGGCGTAGGGCCCGAGCAGCTGGTCAGCCAGGGCTATGTCGAGGTTCTGGTGCAAAAGGCCATCGACCTCGGCTTCGACCCCGTGCTGGCGGTGCAGATGGCGACCATCAATGTCGCCCAGCACTTTGCCCTTGACGATATTATCGGCGGCATTGCCCCGGGTAAATATGCCGACATCGTTATCATCCCCGATTTAAAAACAATAAAAGCTGACTACGTTATCAGCAACGGGCGGGTGGTCTCTAAGGATGGCCAGGTGCTGGTTCCGCCCCGAAAGCACCGCTACCCCCAATCATTGTGCCACAGCCTGCGTTTGCCCAATGACTTCAGCGCCGAAGACTTCGGCATCCCCGTGGGGAGCGGTCGAAAAGAACTGAAGGTACGCCTGATGGACCAGGTGACCGACCTGCTCGTCAGGGAAGAATTTGTCGATATGCCCGTGGCTGACGGCCAGCTCAAAGCCGACGTTAGTAAAGACATACTAAAGGTGGCCGCTATCGAGCGCTCCTTCGGCACGGGCAAGAGCTTTGTCGGCTTAATCAGGGGCATCGGGCTCAAGAAAGGGGCCATCGCCACCAGCTCGGTCTGGGACTGTGGCGATTTAGTGGTCGTCGGCGCCGACGAAAACGACATGGCGCGGGCGGTGAACCGCACCCGGGAGCTGGATGGGGGCATGGTGGTCTGCGCTGGCGGCAAGATAGTGGCTGAGATGGCCTTTCCGGTGGCGGGGGAAATCTCCACCGAGCCTATGGAGGCCATAGCCGATAAACTAAATAGTATCCAAAAGGCGGCTAACGAGCTGGGGGCCAGGTCCTCCGACATCCACCTCACCATG
Source organism: Dehalococcoidales bacterium (assembly GCA_034419075.1). Lineage (GTDB taxonomy): Bacteria > Chloroflexota > Dehalococcoidia > Dehalococcoidales > BS750m-G39 > E44-bin88. The sequence goes on from DAOULR010000010.1 coordinate 77,652, forward strand.
GCCGTTCTCCCCACCCCGGCCATACCCTTCCTGCGCATCTGCGAATCGGGGCTCTTCAACTTGAGAGAAAACAGGTTTGTCGACCTGATTGTGGGGTAGCCTATGGGCTGGGACGAAATAAAAAAAGCCAGGCGGCGTCTCTCCCGAGAGCAGGGCACCGTAATCAAGGACTGGGGAGGGCGAATCCCCGTCGCCCTGGTCTATCCCAACTCCTACTACCTGGGCATGTCCAATCTGGGCGTCCACGCCGTCTACAGCCTGCTCAACGGCTACGATAATGTCGTCTGCGAGCGCGTCTTCTGGGAAGGGGAGAGCCCCCTGTCTCTGGAATCGCAAAGACCGCTGTCTGACTTTGCCGCCGTCGTCTTCTCTATATCCTACGAGCTCGACTACTTCAATGTCGTCAGCATCCTCAAGGCCAGCGGCATACCCCTCTACGCCCAAGACCGCGATGAAAGCCAGCCGCTGATTATCGCCGGCGGGCCCTGCATCATGGCCAACCCCGCCCCCTTATCCCCCTTCTTCGATTGCTTGGCTATCGGCGAGGCCGAGCCGCTGGTACCCGCAATGCTGCCTGTTATCAGCGCTGGCGTTAGCCGCGACGCAATGCTTAAATCACTCAGCGTCCTGGCTGGCGTCTACGTACCCCAATACTATTCGGGAAAGCAGATTGAGCGGCAGTGGGCAGAAAAGCTGGACGACTTTCCCGTGGCCTCGGCGGTATTGACCCCCGACGCTGAGCTGGGCGACCTCTACCTCATCGAGGTGGAACGGGGCTGCAACTGGGGCTGCCGCTTTTGCCTGGTCAGCCAGTGCTTTGCCCCCATGCGCCTTCGCTCTGTAGACAGCCTGCTGGCTCAGGCGGAGGAGGGGCTAAAATATCGTAAGCGCCTGGGTTTGGTCGGTGCCGCTGTCTCCAGCTACCCCAAGATCGAAGAGCTTTTGCCCCGGCTGACGGCTATGGGCGCGGAGCTTTCCTTAAGCTCGCTGCGTATCGCGCCGCTATCCCCTGTGGTCTTAAAAGAACTGGCCAAGGGCGGCGCCAGGACGGTTACCCTGGCTCCCGAGGCGGGCTCGGCGCGCCTGCGCCAGATGATAAAGAAGGGCATCACTGAGGACGATATCCTCAAAGCGGTTGGTCAAGTCGCCGAAGCAGGGATAAGGCAAATCAAGCTCTACTTCATCATCGGGCTGCCCTCGGAGAGCGACGAAGACATCGAGAAAATCATAGAGCTTGCCCTGAAATGCAAGGAGACCATAGCTAAAAAGCAGGCGGGCTGCCGCCTGACCCTCAATATCTCCCCCTTCGTCCCCAAGGCGGGTACGCCCTTCCAGTGGCTGCCCATGGCGCCGACTGCTGTCCTCAATCGGCGCTTATTCCGCATCAAGCATGGCCTCATGCCCAAGGGAATCAAGATTAAGGCGGAAAGCCCGGCCTGGAGCCAGGTGCAGGGGGTTTTGGCGCGGGGGGATAGGGAGCTGGCGGGGGTGCTGGCCGATATCGAAAAACTTTCGCTATCCGCCTGGCGCAAAGCAGTCGAAAAGCACAACATAGATGTTGACTTCTACGCCCACCAGCGCTGGGATACGGGCCAAAGGCTGCCCTGGGATATGATTAAGCTGGGGACAAAGGCGGGTTACCTTGAATCGGAATTGGCTAAAGCCTCAACCTAAGACTATTGACGGCTTAGGCTATGTTGGCTATAATGGCTATGTAAATCATATTGGAGGCTGAAATGGCTGGCTCAGCAAAGCGCCCCAGATATTTCCTCGATATAGACCCCGAGCTCAGGAACCGCGTCAAGGCGGCGGCGGCCCTGCAGGATAAGACGATGCGGCAGTGGATGGTCGAAGCCATCGAGGAGAAGCTGGCAGAAGACGCCGTCGTTCGGAAGAGTAAAGCCACTTTGGGCGATGTTGAGGGCACGACGTCTTTAAGGGGTTATCTGGAACCGAAACGAAGGGGTAGGAAGTTTTAGCGGACTCTAGAGCTGGATATCGCTACCGGGGCATGGCTTTTTGCCCTGCCAGTATTGTTGCATCATACGGGGGTATCCCTCCAGCCAGTCTTTAACCCCCAGCTTCTTCAACCGGAGCAGGTTATAGACCTTGGTGTTATGCGGTAGTTCCTGAGAGCGGTCGGTACAGGGAGCTAACTTCAGGCAGGGGAAATCTCCACACTGATAGCAGAATTCCACCTTTTTCTCACTGGTGACGCAGGAATAGGTATCACAGACCGTTGTTTCCCCTATAGCTGATATCACCCCTTTTAACGAGCGGCAACCGGCGCACAACACTAATTTGTCAGCGGGAACACCCTGCCATGTGGCGACCTGTTGGCGCACGACCTCGTTGGTGGCAGCTAGGTATAGAGGGCAACCACCACAATTAAGACCACAGGGGGCAATCAGTACTCTATCTTCATCCATTCGGAGTTATCCCAAAAGCTCGGTGACGACCTCGTTTATCTCCCGCCCGTCGGCCTTGCCCTTTAGCTTGGCGATGAGCTGGGGCATGACCTTGCCCTTATCGCCCAGGCCCCCCGCCCCCACCTCGGCGATGACCTTGCGGGCTTCAGCCACAATCTCGTCGCGGCTCATCTGGGTGGGCATGTAGGCCTCGAGGATGGCCATCTCCGCCTCTTCGTTAGCCGCCAGCTCGGGGCGGTTGCCTTGCTTAAAGGCTTCGATGCTCTCCTTGCGCTGGCGGATTTCCTTGGCGATGACGCCCAGGATATCGCTGTCCTCCAGCGCTTTCTGCTTGGCGATTTCAGCGTTCTTGATGGCGGCCAGCGCCAGGCGGATGACGGAACGCTTTACCGTGTCCCCGCTCTTCATCGCCTGCTTGAGGTCGTCAGTCAGCTTCTGTTGTAATGGGGATGGTTGGATCATAAAATCTATCTTCTCGGCATTCGGGCGCTCTTGCGCCTCTTGGCGGCACCCTTGCGCTTGCGCTTGACGCTGGGCTTCTCGTAGTGTTCGCGCCGCCTCACCTCGGCTAAGATACCTTCTTGCTGCACCTTTTTGTTAAAGCGCCGCAGCAAGCTCTCGAAGTTCTCGTTGTCCGTAGCTACCACGTTAGCCACGCAGCATCCTCCTCCTTCTCGAAAACCCCGTAGTTCTTTTTACCCACCACATTTTAGTCAGCTTGAGTCACCCTGTCAACTGGCTGTTTTTACAGGAGGGGTAGACCTTACTGCTCCCTTGTCTGGGACGCTTTACCCCTCCCCCACCCTGTTTAGCGTACGTCTTTCTGACCCGCCCTACCCACCCTTAGAGGGGATTCTCCCTCTAGAATTCCTTCTGGGTTACGGCCACTCCACCTCTCCCTTTTGGGGTGTTTAAGAGGGGCGAAGCCTCTCTTTACCTTAAAGGGCGGTGGGAAAGACAAATCGAGCAACCCCTAGCGCTTTTTGCGTTTCACTATCTCGCGGGCAGCGACCACGCCTGATACCGACGCCTGGATTAAGCCGCGGCTGACGCCAGCACCATCGCCGACGGCGAACATGCCCTCGACCTCAGTCTCCAGGCTGGGGCTGAGCTGGGGGCGGGAGGAATAGAACTTGACCTCAATGCCGTAGAGCAGGGTGTGGTGCGAAGCCACGCCCGGAACCAGCTTGTCCATCGCCTGCAGCATCTCCACCAGATCGGTGAGATAACGATAGGGCAGGGCGAAGCTGAGGTCACCGGGGGTGGCGTTTTTGAGGGTGGGTTTAGTCAGGCCGCGCTCGATGCGCTCCGGAGTGGAACGCCGCCCCTCCATCAGGTCGCCGAAACGCTGCAGGAGCACCCCGCCGCTTAAGATATTGGCCAGCCGCGCCAGGTAGCGCCCGTAGGCGATGGGCTGGTTGAAGGGCTTGGTGAAGGCGGTGCTCACCAGCAGGGCGAAGTTGGTGTTTTCCGTCTTGCGCTCGGCATAGCTGTGACCGTGCACGGTGGTTACCGGGTCACTGCCGCCAGTGGACTCCATGATGACTTCACCGCCGGGGCACATGCAGAAGGTGCGTACCCGGTCGTCAAATCTCCGGGAGGTAAACTCCAGCTTGGATTCATAGAGGTAGTCGGTCAGCCCGGACATAACCCCGGCCGGCACCTCCACCCTCACCCCGACGTCAACCGGGTTGGTGTACATAGTCAGCTTAAGCCGCTCTGCCTCATTATTAAGCCAGTCGGCCCCCTCTCGGCCCGGCGCCAAGATAAGGTAATCGCAATCGAACCTTTCCCCACCCGCGGGCTCCACCCC
>DAOULR010000011.1:0-39967 GCA_034419075.1 Dehalococcoidales bacterium
GAGCTGAGAAGGCGGAAATGATGGACTTAGAGAAGGCACAGGCTGATATAGCTGAAATAACAAAAAAGCTGGAGAAATTCATGGTGGTGGTGGTCGGCCAGAAAACGACAGGGGCTGGGAAAAAGGCAGAACCCGCCAAACCGGGAGTAATCGGGGCTGTCTCTGGGGGTGCCCCTGAATGTAAGTGTAACACATGCGGGGTATCATTCGATAAGCCACAGGTTCTACTGGACCATATTAAGGATACGCACCCCTGGGTGATGGAAGCCAAGGTGGTAACAAGTAGTGCTCCCCCGCCTAATGTAAAAGGCTTGGTCAAAGAAACTGGCGACTTCCTGGAGGAACTGGCCACTGTGGTAAACATCTGGCTCCAGACAAAGCAAGTTGGCGTTCCGCCGGAGCATATCTGCCTGGACTGGCATGACGGTCAGGGTTATTTAGCCCACTCCCCTGTTTTTTTGGACGCACCTCCGCCTAAAATTTACCCGCCCTCTTCAGACGCATTGAAAATGATGGAGGGCATCAAAACTGAGCTAGAGGAGATGACACATTCAACCGCGGGCTGGAAGCACCAGGCACTTTTTCTGGAAAATGTCTTTATGGGGTTGGCGGCTGAATTGGCTAAGTTTAGTCTAAGCATAGCTGATTATTTAAAGATGCCTTCGGCGGCTACAGTTCCACCCGTGAACAAGAACCCGACCATGAAGAAGTGTAATGTCGCCTACTACACCATCGATGGCCTTCACTATAAGTATAAATACGCCAAGGGAGTCCTGATGCATTTCAAGCAGTCGTGGTCGGGAGACCCGGAGCAGAAGCTGGCGGTCTGGGCTCTCAGTCACCCTGATGAAGCCAAGACGGTTGTGGTGCATATGATGGGTAAAGTTAGCCAATTCCCCCCTCTAAGCCTCTATGACGTCGTTTGGTCTCAACCTTAAGTATAATTAAGGAGGTAAAAATGGCTGAGAAAGTGAAGAAATTGAAGTTCCCCATGGATTTCGACAAGTGCCCTGTCTGCGGGTCACACCGGCGTGTGGTGGATGAGGTCAAGAAGGAAGAGATTGCCAAGGGCAAGATTCGGCCTGAGAAAAAGGCTGCCCTGGCCAAGATGGGAGTGGCGGTGACCGACGCTGTTAAAATCAAAGGTGTGCTGACCGTTCCTCTTGTGACTGCCATGGTCGATATCTGTGCCGACTGCGGTGCACTTTACGCTGTTCAAGTAGACAGAACGGAGGAGGACCCGGGCAAGTTTGCGGTTATCCAGCAGACTCCTGTGATGCCAACCGCGGGCAAGCTCAAGATACCGTTCATGGGGCAGGGTTAGTGCCATGTTTGAGGATTTGAAGGAGGCGGTGGAATGGGCGAAAAAGGCTTATCCCGGGTGCTCGTTTTCGGTAAAGGAGCAGGAAGACGGCCCCACCGTGGTAAGCATCAGGCAGACAGTTCGGGAGGAAGACCGGATTAAAATAATCAGGGCGGTGGTATATGTCAGAAAAAGCAGAAGAGACGATAACGGTTGAACTGGAGGAAGGGGACATCAGGCTCACCAACCTGCTGCTGGATGCCGTGGCCAGGCGCGGTCAGGCCGTTGGCCGCTTTAACTTCCTGCCTCTTGATACCTTGGTCGCCCTTGACGAGCTTTCCGAGCATTACCCCGGGCTGCGCTGGGTGCTCAGGAAACAAAGGGGCGACAGATATGAGCTCCGCGTCATCAGTTCAAAACATCTGGAGATGTGGTCGGTCAAAGGAGAACCCTAGATGGAGGTATTTATTCCCGGTTCGTGTGTCCCCAAAGCCAGACCGGTGGTAAGGTATAATCCAAAGAGGGGTAGGTATTATGCCTTTACTCCGAAGCGCACCAGGATGTATGCAGACGCCGCCCGTGCGGTTGCCAGGAGCGTGCATGATGAGGCCGGGGTGGAGCCGATTTCCAAGGGCAAAGGAGTGGCTATGACCGTTGAGTTCGTGAGGAGGGGGAAGACTACCAGCAGGCCGGACATCATAAATATGCTGGCCCAGGTAGCCGACCTTCTCCAGACGGTGAGCTATGAAGATGACTGCCAGATTGTGGAGCTCCATGCCTATAAGAGAAGGGGTAAAATTGCCATGACCAGAATCCAGGTAAAAGAGGAAGGAGGCTGAAGAGAAATGATAGCTCCAATGAGGTGCCTCTGCTGCGGAGTGGAATTTAGTTATCGGGGATGTGTTATCGGCTTCCCATGCGATTGCGACCAGGGGCTTGATGCTGATTGTCTCCGGTGCTTGAAATGCAAGAAGCACTGTAAATGCCCCCAGGGACCTGCTGATATGGCGACGATTAAGGCAGAGAGATTACCTTCCAATCAAATAACAAAAGGGCGAGCAAAACTAATAGCCACATCATACCTGGCCGGATTCGTAATAGCCACTGTGGTCTTGGTTTGCTCTATATTCTGGTCGGTCCTTATAAACGGGGAGATGCTGTATGAGGAAACGAACAGAGCGGTCTTATTGACTGAGGTTTCGCTCTCCACTATATCTGCTGCTGTGTCTATTACTGCAATCTTAGTCTATCTGGTGAAGCGATGGACAAATTTATTAATTTATTAAAAAAAGAGATTGGCAAAATGAAGATAGTAAACAGGAAAATCGTGGTCTGCTCCGGGGTTACCGCTGTTTCCCCTTAGCAGGCTGCTTGGTGTCAGGCTTCTGGAATGCCCTGACCACGGCCTCGTGAGTTTTCCGGGCATCCTTCTTGTCCTGCTTGCCCATCTGGACTATTATATTTGGCTTCGGCATTACTCACCCCCCAACTCTATATCGACCTGTAAGCCTCGGCTATGATTTTCTCCTTGAGGAGCTCTTGCTGGCGCCACTCTTTAAATAGCTTCTTGCTCGATTCACACTTTGTTTTCTCCAGCCCAAGAGAGTATTGCTTCTTGGCCGGCATCCCCATGAGCTCTATCATGCTGGAACCGAGCGGTCCAACCTCATCAAAGATACTCTCATTATACTTGGCTTGGACTGGATAATAAAGATTGTTGGTCTTGGCCCAATCTGATTTCTTGTCATAGACGGAAGAAGCTTTGACCATATTGTCGATGTTAGTCTTGTGTATGGTGGCCTCTATTATATACTGGTCAGCCTGATACGGAACTTCAACCCAGGCATGCCGGCCAAGTAGTGAGTCGTCCGTGGACCTCCTGACATCACCGAGAATTACCCAGGCATCTATGCCTCCGGCTATCAATACCGAGCCAGCGAGTTGGGCGGTATCAATACATATTCCGCAGCGAGTAAATCCCAGAATTTCATTGGGAAACGACCAGGCATAGTAGACGCACTTCTTGGCAAAGTATCCCTGCATAATACCCTTTTGATGTCTTAAAAACTGACCCTGAGCTGACGGATTACCCCCGCTATCAAGGGGATAAAAGAAATCATCCCGTATCCAGGCTGCAACTGCTCTGATGTAATCATCCTTAGTGCCAGCCGCCAGTTTCGCCGCCTGGCCCTTAACAGCTACATTATTGACCTGGACAAAATCGGTAACCAGATATCTCTCACCAAACCTCCACGGGCATTCAGGAATGTCACTCATTTATTCGGCTCCTTTCTGAATCATAATACCTCTATAACGCTCACCGGGCCAAGGTCGTGGCTTACCTGGCTCACGCTTCCCAGCCCTCCGGTGGGTCCGGGGACGTAGACGGCCTTGGCGGAGATTATCTCCATGTTGAGAGGGTATGAGCCCGGCGGGATAACGTACCAGAAGTAACCGCCGTGCCCCGGGTCATAGTAGAGGGTCTTCATCTCAAAGTTCTTGGAGAAGTCGTAGCTGTCGTCCGGGCTGGTCAGCGGTACCAGCGGACCCTCCACCTGCCACGGGTCAAGTGCGCCCGGGTCAATGCTCTTTACGTAGTCAATCATCTCCAGCGACATGAAGCGTATGAATCCCAGCTGTATCCTGCTTACCTGAGGTCGGTACTCGGGCGGTGACGGGTAATCGGTGGACAGAACCACTACGTATATCTGCTTGCCGCTGTAGATAACCGGCAGGTAGAGAGACCCCACGGCAGAGAAAACGGTACCGGAGGCAGCCGAAGGGCTGTTGATATCGGTGAGCTGGGGTTTGTTTTCCGGCGGCGGCACCGGCGGGTTCGGATTCTCGATAAGGATACCCTGAGACATATCTAGAAGGTAGTGCTGTCCGTCTACGAAGTCAAGCTCAAAGCTGAAACCGGCACAGTTCGGGTCGCTGGAGACGCACAGGAAATCCGCGGTAAAGAGGGATATCCTGAGCGTGTCGTGGCCCGGTGCCGGCAGCCATATATAAGCCCCCTTGTTCACCGGGGTAGCCGGTATCTTGCCCTCGTAGCCGCTGTAGGGGAAGTCGGCCATCCACCAGGCGGCGTCTTCCGGGTAGTTGGTGATTGCCAGCGAGAAGCCCTGGAACGTTCCCGGTGGAGGTACCTGGCCTCCCTTGACCTTCATGGCCGCTATCGCCAGACTGGCTGCCAGACCGGCAACCCCCAGCCCGGCAACTATTTTCTCGTTCCTTTCCATGTGTCACCTCCCCTCCTGCCGTATTTTTATCACTTTATCCGGCATTTGGCAAATCAGCTGATATGTACCGTTTTCACCATTCCTCCCGGAATAACACTCTTGTAGCCGGCTTTCGACAGCGATACCGGCTGAAATGTCCAGTCGCCTTTCTGTAGGGCCGGCTGGCAGAAGATGTCGCATCTACCGCCGGCATCCGTCGTGCCGCTGAGAGATATAACCTTGCCGCTGGCCGGGCTGTTTGCCTTGGTACCGACCACATTTACCGCCACACCGCTAACCGGCGCCCGGCTGTATGAATCGACCACCACCGTTGATGTGCTTATCCTGCGCTTCGGGTAGGGAGTGACACTGAACCCTGAAACTGTCATCGTCTTGGTCACCGGGCTGAACGTGGCGGTAGCCTTCTGGTCGGCGTCCATTACCACCGTGGTCGTTACCAGAGCAGGGTTGGTAACATTGCCCAGCCAGCCATCAAACTGCCAGCCCGGATAGGGGATGGCATTGATGACGACCATCTGTCCGCTGTTGTAGCTGTGTTTGCCCGGAAGTGGGGTGGTGCTTCCGGCTTCAAGCGGATAGGTCTCGATGTCGAGAGTGTACACAGGCGGGGGTGAGGGCACCTGAGTGTAGTCAGGTGCATAGCAGATACGGGGGATATCTCCCGTCAGGGCGTCGCCGGTGACTATCCAATTCGGGTACGGGAAGACAAAACCTGCGGGAATGGTTGAATACTCGGCCACTTTCTCGGGGAAACCCCGTGTTATCTCACCCTTGAACTTGTAGTAAGCCCTGGCAGGGCTGGTATTGGTAATGCTCCACTGTACCTGAGTGACCACACCGAGGTTGCCGCTGCCGCCGTCTATCACGCTCAACAGGCCGCTGTCGTCGGCATAGACCGGCAGAGAGCATATGGCAAAGCCGTTTAGTGCAAGCCGGCCGCCGAGGCACATCCCGTGAAGAGGCACCCATTGGTCGGCGGTCGTGATACAGGGGTCGGGCAGAACGGGGGCGTCTGGGATGCCTCTGGCAGTCAGGGTAAAGCCTTCAGTCAGGAAGTTGATGCTCAAGTTAAAATCGCCTTCGCCCGTGCCCTTGATGCCGCAGATGTGCAGTGTCTGGGCGTCGGCGACGAAGGGAAGCGACACGCCGAATGTCTGGCCTGGCTCAAGGTAACCTTCGGTCAGAAACTGGTAAACGTCGTCCTCGCTCCACAGCATGTTCGTGAAGTTCCAGAGAGGGTTGCCCGGGGCAACTCTAAAATAATCCCACAGTTTTTTCATTTCATCTCCCATAGCAGCCTCCTATTTGTAAACCTCAAAACAGAGGTCCATCCCGGATAATTTCTGCCAGGTTCCCGTGTGGTCTATGTAGTTATAGCCGTAGTAGGCGTCGCCCCTGGGGTAGTCCTGCTTGGGGCCCTGACCCACCTCTACCGCGGCCACGCTGTCATTATTAACCCACATCGAGCCGTTGAACCACTGCCACACGGGAACGGTGTGTATCACGATGCGGTACTCGTCTCCGGCATAGAGGTAGAGGGACGGCACGTCCAGGTAAAGCCACTGGGGACTCTTTCTCCTGTCGGGCAGGTTGGGGCTCCAGATTGAGGTCTGCCACAGGGTGTTTCCCTCCGTGTCCTCAATGCCGATGGCGACATTGCCCCTGCGCGTTATATCAAACTGGCGCATTATCAGCGCCAGTTGCCTGATGTTGTAGTCGACCAGCGGCGTGACTGTCTGGCTCAGGGCGTTCCAGCCCTGGGCGAAGCCGACAAAACCGTTGAAGGTGCTCATGTGGTCTTCGGTGAGAATTAGGCCGCCCCCGCCGCCGGCACCGCCGCGCTTGGAGAGAAGCCAGAGACCCAGCCCCAGGCCGATTGGTAACAACAACAACGCCGCCGCACCGCCTTTTCTCTCTTCTCTCTTCTCAGCCATAACTCCAGCCTTTAAGAAATGTCTTCAGTATGGGGTAGGACGACCTTCTGGATGATTCCCAGGCGCTCCACCCTGGGAATATCTTTCAACTCAAGTGAGACGGCCATGGTGTGGGATACCGGGTCAATCGACCCGACCTCGACGCCCAGGCTCTCGATGAACTTTTTGTGGTGGGGTTTCGGGCCCGCCTTAAAGATGAGTACTCGCTCGGTTTTCATTTTTCTCTCCTAGTTGGTTTTGTAACAATACTCGCCCGTAACGGCGTAGGGGCCGCCCGCTGTAGCCTGGACTGTTATCTGGATGACATCGCCGGCCAGACGAGGTACGCCGAACATGTCCATCATTGTAAAGTAGTTTGCGAAGTTGGCAGCGGTGATAGCAAATGTCTTTATGTTCGTCTTGACACCATTCACCAGCTTGTAGAGCTTCACGTTGACCGTGTTAGCACCCGGGTCGGCGCATTTCAGCACCAGGTCTTCTATGTAGAAGTTCTTGTTTACGGTGGCACCGAAACCATCGGAGAGGTTTAGAAAGTCGGTCTCGCTGGCGACAATGGCATTGATGCTGACATCCTTTTCAGGCCAGAGGCAGTCGGTGCCGAAATCGTAGGGGTTGCTGGTGTAGAAGTTTGTCCACAGACACTTACCGCGGCCCGAAATCTGAACATGGGTGACATCGTCATCGAGAAAAACGGTGGCACCAGCCAGGTCAAGGTAAAGAGTGCCGACGTTGAAGGTATAGAACTCGCAGTAGCCCCTGAAGGCCACCAGGTCGACTTGTCCTCCCCCAAACCCACTTATAACCGGGGCTACTATGTAGTCCCCGAAGCACTCGTACCCGTTAAATTCGGAGTTGGCAGAAGGAACACCAACGTCCCATATCTCGCAGTTGCGGGCGTAGACAGTGCCTGCGGCGATGTCGAAGCCCAACACGCAGTTTTGCAGCTCGGTGTAGGCGGCGGCTACCCCGTTGTCGATATTGCCATTCATAATAGCGCAGTTGTAGACAGTGGAATCCTTCAGGGAATGGCCATTCGGGTTGAGATAGGCGGTGTTCCAGTTTTTGGTGCAGCCGATAATCGTATAGCCCACGACGTCGGTGTCCAGGATGATGCTGTCATTTGGATTGGCCAGATACAGCGTTTTCAAATTGTGGGCAACCGCTATCGCTATCGCGTCGGTGAAGTTATCTACGGGGTACCCGGGTGTCCCAATCGGCCAGACGGTACCGGCAACACCTAAATCCGTATCGATATACACACCATCCATCGACCTGAGTATTGATACTTCCTGTGCCGGTTTCATTTTAACCTCCTTAATCTAGACTAGCTATTCTGATTGATACAAGGGGGGAACGAGCATTATAAGGCATACTCCCCCCTGCTGTGAATGGGTCGGGCAATGCGCCATAGGCTTGCGCTACAGACCAACCAGGATTAGATACGTAGGTATGAAGATTGCTCCAGCCTAAGATGCCACCTGGAACAAGCACTGCACCATTAGTTGCTGGCACACCGTTTGATAATATAGCTAGCCAATAAAGCTCTTTTGTAAGAGCCTGGCTTACTGTAGCAGCTACTACACCAATGGCAGCTACACTAATTTCACCGCTATCTATTACCAAAGCTCCGGGATAAAGGTTTGTGCCGTCCCTGTAGATTCCTAAACGAGCAATCTTCCCTGCATCGCCAGTTCTAATTTCGACAGCAATACGGTCTATAGTCAAATTTCTTGGAATCAAGAGTGGGTGTGCATACAGCGTGTTAGCAGCTATGGTTGGTGCTGTAACAGTGGCTTCACTGTTTCCAGGGTTGATATATTGCCCCGTTATTAACTTCTGGTATACATTATAGGTGTGGGCAGAAAGGTCGGCGGCGTGTTCGGTAAAACGTCTGCTGATTAGCCAAGTTCGTATTTCAGTACTCATCTTACTATGTCCTCCGTCCAGGCTCTAAGAGTTCCCACCCTTACAGTCGCTGCCCCCCCAGCCCCGGTCGGCGTATAGAGGTTCAGATAAAACGGGGCGTTGTTGGGTAGATTAACAATATGTGTTGCTATCAATACTTCATTCAAATAGAAAGCCACACTGTTTAGTGATACGTCAATCTTGAACTTATTAGTAAGCAACAGGTTTTCTCCAAAGCCGGTGTTGACGGTTTCAGCTCCCCCTGCGTCGGTGAGTGTTTGCAGTGCGTTTCCAGCTCCTACCAGCGCAAACCCCATGATATTATTTGTTGCCCTGGTATCGCCGACCGCGGGCGTCAAGCCCAGGAGAAAATTCACATTGTCGAAGTTGGCGAAGCCAACGAAATGTGCCTCAAACTCCAGCGTAAAGCGCCGCAGTATCTTATTCACTCCATACAGGGTGGCATCGGCAATCCACCTCTGGTTAGACCTCAGCCTGGCGTTTTCGTTGGCATTAGGCGCCGCATAAGCCATCAACAGGTCACCGATAGCTCCCCTGGCCCAGGCGGCGCCGGTGGCTGGGTTGGTCCACGTCCACACGGTGGGGTCGATGCCGGCCTCGTCCTGCCAGCTTTCGTAGAGGTTGTTGGACGGCCTCAGCAGCATCTCCAGGACGCCGGGGGAACCCGAGAGATAGTCCCTTATCGCCTCCAGGGAGTCGGCGGCCTGGTCGAAAGTCTCCGAGGCGTCCTTATTCATTATCCGTCTAAATGTACCAACTAAATCTATCATTAGGTAACCTCCAGCAGTCTGAGTAGGTCGTATTCAGTGAGCACCATCTGTTCCGGTGGCGTCCCAGTGGTAAATATCATATCCTGCCCGTAGCTGTAGCCGTTTATGTTAAAGGCAACCGCCCTGAAGTGGTAGGTCGTCGCCTCGGCCAGGTTGGTGAGTAGGGCGTTGAAGGCCATCCCGGTGGTGAAGCCCGTCTGCCATGGGGTGACACTACCATAGTAGGCGTTCAGCCCCCACTCGAACCTTACCTGGCATACAGCCCCGCCGTCGTCAACCAGTACGCCGTTGAGCGTCGCCTGAGCCATTATGTCACCCCCGTAGCGGGAAGAGTTAAGACGCTAGGAGATAGGGGTAGGGGTGTTACCACTGGGGGAGCAACCGAAATGAACCAGTCATGGCCATCCATGACACCCCCACCAGACGAATTTTCCTCAAGGATAGCGTAGAGTTTATCCGGCACACCGATTTTGACGCCACCAACTAATGGCCAGTTTGCCCATGCCCCGACACATTCGTCGGCATCATTGGTGACCGCTGGGGTAATTTTATAAGCTACCTGCCAGGCCGCCCCTTCTTTCCTGCGATACCAGACATCGTTTGGAAAATGGGTATAGTTTGTCCAGGTAAAATGCAGCCGGTCTAACTTATCAATAACAATATGCGGCAGGTAAATCCATTGTGTTGGATCGTTGGGTACGTAGGTTTCAATTACCCAAGTGCCTGGACCCGTTCTTGTTCCATGCTCGATTTTGCAATGAGCGATTGTCTGGTCAAGATAGGTGATATGAACCTCTCCGGTTGAAGTCAGAGCAATCCTTGGCGTATCCATCCCAAGTCCTCCAACATCGCTGACCGCCTCTTGTGCCCAGACACCTCCAGGATTGGTGGCGAACTGGATATTTGTCGATCCCGGGTTTAATCCCCATCCCAATCCTACCCAAACCAGATTGATAATACCCGAGTTGTTTATTGCAAATGAAGGACCAGCAGCTTTACACTGGTTAAAGGCCACATCGGTGATTGGGTCAACTGCCCCCCAAACCCCGGCAATCCTTACTCTGTGCTGCAAATTTTCGTTACCTACATTTATCCCCCATCCTAAACCCGTCCAGATAACATGAACATTATCGAGAGAATCAATAGCTACCATCGGCCAATCCTGCCCCGGATTAGCAACATCAAGTAGAGCTACTGTCTCTTCTGCCAGCCAGACGCCACCTTCCCTCTTTCGATAGAAAACTCCGTATCGGGCTGGAAATGGGGCTCGTAAGCTGGCAGTGTAAACAACATGAATATCATTAGCTGAATCTACAGCCAGGTTGGAAAAGAAGTGAAATGTACCCATGGTGTTAGTAATTTGCTCTTCTGACCAAGTCAGGCCATCATCATCACTGTAGGCTACACCTATCTGCCCCCAGTCGTTGGGGAAAGGAGCGAATGACCTAGTATAGCTGACCCATATTCGGTCGGTGCTATCTCTGGCAATAGCTCGCCCTGCACCCTCTCTGGGTAGAGACGGCGAATAGGCAATAGTATTGATGATAGAAGTAACAACTGTGTCTGCCAAGAATCACTCCAGTACCCATTGCCTGTAACTGGTACAAGTATCATTCATTTAACCCAGCCCTAATCTCTTGGCGTCATAAAACTCGCACGGTATCGTTCTTAAAACTCCAGCCGTCTGTCTCATAGAGATTTCAACTCCGTAGACGTCAGGTATGGGGCTGATGTGTATGGAGGGGTGTCCGGCTGGAGGAGCGCCGACGTACTGCTTCTGGTCGTGGTTTACCCACCCGCCCCCGCTTATTACCTGTTTCCTGACGCGTATATCAATGGTGTCTCCGGCCTGCATGGTGGACAGGTCAATCTCAGCACCGGCGAAGATGTAAGACATAAGGCAGCTTTCAGTATAGACAACGGCAAAGGCCGCGGTCATCCCTTTGGTGCCTGACTGGGTTGACCTCTTCAGTCTCAGCATGGGCGGCATTGAACTCCCGAAGGCCATTAAACACCTCCCGAGCGATGCTCCACGGTTATGGCGAGCATATCGCCAACGAAGGAGCCGGCACCTGTTATACCGGCGACGTAGAGCTGGTTTGCATTCTGAACCCTGTAGCCTACGAGCTCATTGGGCAGCAACGGCCACGCCTGCTGTACATCGATGCAGGCCACATTTGAGCCGCCGACATAGACCAATCCGGCATTGGTCGGCCATCCCTTGAGGAGTACCGCCATGTCATCGGGCACCGGCAACGGCGGCAGCTGTTGCGGTTGGTCAAGAGCCGATATGACCACCCTTGTAGACCGGATACCGTCGGCGTTGGGCACCCATCCCCGTGTGTTGATGCTGAGACCGGCCAGCTCGCTGATAACCTGGTCTAAATCCTTGTCTATGTTATCTGAGCTGCTGGCAATGGCGATGACCAGGTTCATGAGCTCAGGGGGAATCTGTCCGGCAGCCGCAGGTTTACTCAGCCAGGCAAGGCCGGCCATGACGGCGGCTGCCGTGCTCATTACAGCAGCGGTCTGTTCTGACTTTTCCGCCATACCAGTACCTCCTAGCCTATTTCGCTGACGCCTACCTGGACCTGAACCTGTACCGCATCGGCGTAGGCCATCAGGTCAGCGGTGAACTCGGGAGCCAGCTCATCATCCCACTCCTCGATGACCTTTTGATTGGCCACCGTGCGGATGGCCGGCATGGCCTCAACGACGGCGCCGGCGGCACCGGTACCGAAATGGACGAGGGTACCGCCTGCCGTTGTGTCCAGAATGGCGACTCTCTTGAGCTTGAAGCTCTTGTTACCCCTCATGGCCGCGGCGTTGCTTATCTGGTAGACGGCCTGAGCACCTGCGTTAGCAGCTACCGTGATGGTAACGGAGGCACCGACCATGGGGATACCTTCTTTAGCCTTGGTTAAAGTAATCATCTCAACCTCCTTTCAGGCTATGCCGGTCTATGAGGCCGACCCCTCGAATCCGGAACACTGGATGGTAACACAGGGAATTTGCCCCTGGTTGATTGCCTGGACAATATCGGCTGATAGCTCCTCTTTAGTTACCGCATAGCGGTAGCCCATGGCTACTATTCTCGATGTGGCGTTGGCGTAGTCGGTGTAGTTGAGGCAGCTGACCCAGGGTGTGTTATCCTCCCATATGAATATCTCCGTCAGGTGGAGGTCCGGGTCACGCTCGACGACCATCTCATCCACGGGAACCATGAGCTGCTTCAGGCGGTATTTACCGGTGGCCTGCGGCAGGAACAGGGTGGCCTGCATGTGGTCTATAGGATACCACCTGAACTGGCCGAACTCGTTGTTGAACATTCTAAGGTTCTGGATTTCGGTCGGGTTGGCGTTGGTGGCACCGGCTCCAATCGCCCCGACGTCGACACACTGGAAGGGGGGGATGGCCTCCATGCGTGACACCTGGCGGTAGCGGGTTTCTGACCCGTATATGATTCTGACGTTGTGGTAGGGCATGGCTACGGGCTCCATGCCACCCAGCTTGCTCTTGAATGGATATAAGTCCATCAGTGCACCTCCTATATATATTTTGCACCGATGCGTGAAAGACGCCTATGCTCTTTCTACGGCAATCTCCTTGTCCATCTCCATCCTGGCCACACCCTTATCACCGTTGACATATTTCCTAGGGGCGACCTGGACTTTAACGGCCTCCAGCAGAATCACATTGGCGGCTTCCGCGCCGATACTTGCTACCCTGAACTTGTGCCCCTGATAGTAAAAGCAGTCACCAGGGCTGACTTCACCCACCGTAACGGTCTGCGGCGGAGCCGGGACTGAAGCAGCAGTCGGTTTCATTTTTTTAGTAGCCACTGTTCACCTCTCTAGCTGTCAGGAAGAAACCTGAGCCCTTTTTCTATTTCCCGGCGAGTTTGTGGATGGAGTACACCGAGCACATGCTGTAGCGCCTCTTCTTTGACCCGCCTGTTAAAGTCTTCCTTCGTCCAGCTCTGATTGAAAACACGGAAGAAAGACGCTTTTGCATGCTCAAGAAAGCCATGGAGTAGTCTCAGTTCCTCCCGCCTCTTGAGACCGGACGGGATAAGTCCCTCAAGGGTCTCCATGTCTTCGGGCATCCCGTCCTGCGGGTATGTCTGATGCCATCTGAACTGTAGTGCCACCAGCCTCTCCTTCGGTTTTAGTTTCCTGAAGACGACCCGTTTGGGCCTGACAACCGGCGGAGGAACAACATCCTCCTGGATGGGTGCCTCGGCCTCCGGCTCAGGTGGCTCTTCCACCACAACAGCCGGACGTGGAGCTACATCCTCCGCCAGTTTAGAAATCTCATCTTCTTCCATAGCTTAGCCTGTGCAGTATAATATTGACACGCCGATGACCTTGGCCGCGGCACCACCTGCTCTGCCCTGAATCTGCTCCGCAGCCGGAATGTAGATAGGGAATGCCCCGACAGGAATGAAACCCAGGTTGGCGGTCACCGCCGTGGGGTCGATACGGAGCTCGGTGAGTGTGGTCGGCGTCGAGTCCGCGACCTGAACCTCAAATATCTGTATCGCACCGAGGGTGTCGATGTAAAAGCCACAGATAAAGGCTTCAGCCAGGGCGGCAGCCGCGGGGATTATGTCACTGTAGGCACCCCAGGCGCCGGCACCCGAAGTCAGAACGGCGCCGACCGCCGGGACACCGGTAGTGGCCGGATAGAGGCTGTACTGAGCCGGCAGACGTCCGCTGTTCGGGCTCAATATCGGGCTTAGAGTGTTCTTACTCATAGTTTACCCTCCTTTTCCCCACTGCACCCACCAGGTCGGCAGGCAGCCCGGCTCTGAGAGAATCTACCTGGGGTTGCCACATGAGGGATGTCTCGTACTCTATGCCAATCAGTTTGGCACTAGCA
The DNA here is from genome assembly GCA_034419075.1 of Dehalococcoidales bacterium. GTDB lineage: Bacteria > Chloroflexota > Dehalococcoidia > Dehalococcoidales > BS750m-G39 > E44-bin88. The sequence goes on from DAOULR010000011.1 coordinate 14,057, forward strand.
ATCTGGTTGTCCAGGATATACTTCTGGAGTTTTTCAGGCTTGCCGGCTCGAAGGAGGGTGGTGGGGAACGAGCCGGCTATAATCCAGGCTCTGTTTTTCCTCTCCCACTCCCTCCGGCACTCGGTGATAAACCCCCGCAGTTTATCCGCCGGGATATATCGCCTTGTGCTAAGGCTTTCCTCCCTGCCTAGGGGTCTGGGACATATATCGGCGTTATCCCTGGTAACGCCGTAGGCCCGGCAGGCAAACGGCCTGCAATCGTGAATAGTACAGGCTTTGGTTCTCTCATCCAGCAGAGGGCACTGGCTGCGTGATACAGCCATCCACTCCTCCTTCAGCTTGGGGCGGGCAAAGCCGTGCGGCATTCCTTCATAAATGGTGGCAAAGGGATGCCGGTCAAGCAGCCAGCCCTCAACCCTCGATAGCACCCTGTCCAGCCTCCCCGTCCCAGTAAGGACGGATATAGCGTAGATGGCCTCGATGGTCATGGCATTGGGGATGTTATGGATGCAGCATCGTCCGCAGTCCGGGATACAAATGGGTACACCGATGTCCTCCTTGAGGACTTGCTCGGCTTCCTGAAAGACGCTGTGCACCTCCCTGATTTGAGAGAACGCCTCAAGCATTATTCAAGCCCCGTTGCGTAAAGCATGGAAACGCCGATGACCTTGGCCGCGGCACCACCACCCCTGGCCTGAACTTGGGAGTTGGCGACCATGTAAATGGGGTACGGTCCTGCCGGTAGCAGTCCCAGGTTGGCGGTCACCGCCGTGGGGTCTATACGGAGCTCGGTGAGTGTGGTCGGCGTGGCATCCCTCACCTGAACCTCGAAGATTTGGGCAACACCGAGGGTGTCGATGTAAAAGCCGCAAATCCAGAAGTCCGTGGCGATGGCTTTGGCGGCGGCGATGTCCTTGTAGGCACCCCAAGCGCCGGCACCGGTGGTAACCACCACGCCGACCGCCGGGACACCGGTGGTGGCCGGGATAAGAGCGTAACGCGCCCGCCTCCCGGTTATGTTGTTGTAGGTAGCCGCCTGAATTCCAGCATAGCTTAGAGCTGTCATTTCTACCTCCTTACCTCCTTAATAACTTTTTGGAACTGATTTATAAGTGACCTTAGCTAGCTAAAAGCTCACGACTTCGCCAGCAGGCTTGGCAATCATGCCGATGAGGATTATGTGGTCGGCCACACCATCAGCACCAACCGCCTTGCCGACGGCATCCGGGGTGAGCACCACGAATACAGTCGAACCACCCGAGTAGTAGATGTACTCCGGGGTGACGCCTTCCGGATACCTGGAACCGTAAATCCTCTCTATGTTCCAGTTGGCCAGGGTTGAAGCCCCGGCTCCGGTCTGGAAGATGGTCTTTACGGTGGCGGGATTGGTGTCTCTGATGTTGATACCGTAGATGCCGACAAACTCGTTGTCATCTAGGACGTGGTTGACGTAGGTGAGGTTGGTTGAAGCCGTCAGAGCACCGCATCCCCAGAAGTCGGTTGTGGCACCTGCCTGACCAGCGGAGGTGATGTTCAGGTCGGTCCAGGGAAGCAGCTCACGGACTATCCAGTTGTCAGGGCGTACCTGCGGGCGAGCGGTTCTCGCTTTCTGGAGCAGGCCGCGCTCAATGTCTTCTCTGAGCAGGTCAATTTGTCCGGGAGCGAGCTGGTCGCTGAGAACTAGTGAACGCATCTTAATTTCCTCCTCTATTCAAAATATTGTTTTGCTCTGCCCTATACCCCCACAGGCAGAGGTCTCCAGCCTACCCTGCGGCCACCGGTGGTAGCACTGGTCGCAGTCGCCGGCATTGAGCCCCTGGTAACGACCGTGGTCGTTCCGGTGGTGGTGCGGGAACGGATGGCCTTGCCTACAGACTTGGTGACTAGGGTTACCTCGGACTGAGCCAAGGGTCCGGCGATGGCCGGGAAGAAGTTGAACATCTGTCCCGCGTAGCCCAGAAGGGCAAGGCTAACGCGGCTCCAGTCCGTCCAGGTCTTGAAGGGCTCTGTCCTGGCCTTGTCCTCATCCTGCATCTCCATCACCTCATCAACCGCACCGGCACCCACGCCTACCACGACATTGGTCCACTGAATCCTCATTCCTGAGCCTCCTTTGCTAGCCCGGGCAGCAACCTCTCTGGAAAAGCGAAAGCGGGGCAGCCTCCGTAACCTCTCACACGAAAGGTTGCTGCCCCGCTTTCTGATTGTTAATGGTCTTTTAGACCACTCGACCCGATTTAAGAATAAACACTAAATCTCAACTTGTCAAGTATCTAACCTTTTGAATACGAAACTGTAAGGTTAGAGAAGATATCTTGAGGTGCCAGCACGGTGATATCATCCAGTGGTCCGTACTCAAGAAGCTTGTCACCGGGAATATTATAAAGACGGACCCGACTGTCGTAAAGCATGGGTTTGAGGTTGCTGGCGACGACATCTATCTGGAAGGTGTAGCGCTTCTCCACTGCATCCACCGGAAACGGATGCAGGTAAAGAGTCTCCTCCGCCTTGACACTAAAAGGCACTAGGCTGGGGGGGGAGTTCCTGTTGCCGATGGCGGCATCCAACTGAGCACCGGAATAAGCCCCGCCCTGGTGCCAGAAAGAGATGGTGAACGTTTCTACACCACCGGGCTCCAGTATTTTTTTGTTGTACGTATATTGCAGGTTATAGAAGTTGATGTCCTCTGTTAAGCCGCCGACTGTGACATCAAATATACCGTAGCCGTCGTCCAACCTCCATTGTCCAGTGGTATTGTCCAGCCAGAAAGACTCGACCGCCATGATATACTGGGTGCCGGGAACCGCCTCCTGAGGTATAATGATATAGCCACCGAATATCGCGCTCTCTCCCGAAGCCAATAGCGTGGAGGTCTGGTTTCCTTCCATCCACAGGTCAGTGCTGTAGGCCGTGACCTGACCGTAGAGAATAGAGACCTTGACCGTCTGAGGCTGAGGGTCGAGGTTCGTTACCCGGCAGGCCGTTGTGAAATAATCGCCGGGTGCCGGGTATAAAGGTGCGTGCGCTAACTCTTCAACCTTTAATATCTTTATTATCATCTCAAACCACCTTGATAGCTCCGTCCGTAGCTCTTATCAGGACTTCATCGGCCAGACTGGATATCCACGCCATGGCCTTGTACTTGCCTTTATCGGCAGCTTCATCGATTGGAGTGTCTACAACAAACTTGTAATGGCCTGCTTTGGTCAGGGATACCGTGTCGCTGAACTCCATGGTGTAGGTGGGGATGCCGAGGATAGATTTGCGGTACTTGACTTGCAGCTTGTAGGAGCCGCCTTGGCCTGAGTAATCGAATGAGAAGGTGGCCGTCATGTCGCCGCCCGGGCTGACTCCTGGCTTGCCTTTGAGCAGCGAATAAGCACCGAATGCCACACCCCCCAGGGCTACACTCAACACCGCCGTACCCGCCCAGTCAGTCTTACTCGCAGCCATCTTATTTGCTCCTTGCGTACTCGGGGCGCTTCCACAAGTATATACCGACCACGGTGAAACCGCCAACAATGAGCAGCAGTTTACCCAGATTGTTTACAATGTCCCCCAGCCTGAATATGCCGATGCCCACAAGGACGGCGACCAAGCCGAATGCAATCAAGGGTATTACGGCAAGCGGCAAAAAACCGATACCGGAGACGGGCGGCTGCTTATAGTAAACGACACCGAGATAGGGCAGGCCGGTGTCATCATGGATGTATACCTTTCGTACATCGACGGATTGGGCTGCCAGGTGGTCGAATATAGACTGAGCGTCTTCTACAGTCAGCGGTGTTGAAGTATAGAAGCGCACCTCAATCAAGCCCGGCGCCTGCTCTTCCTCAAGTTTTATCGCCTTCTCGACATCAACCGTCTCCGCTGTTAGTGTAGCCATGTTTACACCCCCTCTATAGAGATAGACACCTCTCGCAGAGATACGTCTCAAGAAACGGGATGGCACACACCCCAAAATGACTGGATAGAACCTTCGCCACGCTCACCTTTTCATCCGTAGTATAGACATTCTCTTGGTCAAAGTAAACCATCCCTTTATAGGCACTGGCAAGGTACTTAGGAATGAGAGCGCGAGAGATGTTAGGCTGAGTGGTCTCCAGAATGTAAGGGATGCCGTTGTTGTTCAGCTCAACCCAGGCGTGAGAACCTATGCCGTCAAGCGAGATATTACCGACGGCACAGTATACCTGACCAGGAGCACTGAAGTAGTTTTTGAGCAGGGAGGTGAGGACGAAGCTCTTGTTGGCACAGTTATGTACCAAAGTACCATTAGCCAGCATGAAATTGTGATTATCAGCAACTTCCAAGTCATATACTGGCGCCCGGAAAACTCCTTGAATTTCTTGCCCCTTGATACTGTAGCGGGGAGGGGGAATAAATCTAACGTTGTGCAGGTCAGCACCACCGGAAATCGCTTGCTCGAAAGATAACTCCTGACCATTATGAAAGAGAATATGGTTGGGAGTTGCCGATATAGACTCACCATTATTAAAACGTGCCTTAATTACCTCTCGTTTACCATTGTTAAACCAAGCAATTATCGGTTTAAGTTCAACCTTACCAGCCTCCCAGTTGTAAGAAACTACACTCCTACCATAGAAATCTGATAATTGCTCAATTCTTACTATCTCAAATTGGCCATCCTTGGCAGTAAGTATCTTGGTATCCCCAGCCAGGCAGTTCCCAAACCCGAGGTGAACCGACTCCGCCGGGTAAAACCAGGTATCTTTTTGCTTAAAAGTCTTACCATCGGCACTCATCCTGGCGGATATCAAGGGTACATAGGGCTGGTGGGACACGTAATGCCAGAGGGCAACCGCGGTATCGCCCGGCGTGACGACGCCCCTGGTGAGCTCGCGGTACTTTAGTATAACATCCGGATTGTTAGGAGTGATGAAATCGGTAATCCAAGCAGCATCATTTCCAACACGCGCATCTATTGGCTGGTTCTCTGCCTTGAGCAACATGAGCCGTGCCTCCTCCAGATGAGGCTACCTGCTTTCTTATAGCATCGACGAATACACTCAACAGCGTGCCCAGGAGGACTCCAAACAAGATACCTTTTTCCTGGTCACTAAGGGCAAGGCGCCTGCTGGGCTCAACTGAGGTGTTCATACCAACAGGATAGAACCAAACTGCTGGTGATGTCAAGTGGTAACTATAATGCGTCTCAGAAAGGCAATCTGCTTGGAGGCCCACTCCTTGCCGTTTGGCTGCTCCTCGATGAAGCTGCGGTACTCTGCCGGTATCCAGCTGTACACCTCTTCATCTGGGAACTCATAGAGGTATTCCTTGGGAAGCGGGTATTTGAGGGCTGTCTTTTGAACATCCTCCGGTGGGAAGAAAGAGGTGAAGGTGCGGTCATTGGCTATCGCCCATGCGATGCGCTCATGGCCTATGGTGTCCAGAAACTGTTTGAGCCACCTGACGGCCCGGCGCTTAGCCCAAGTGTGAATGAAGGGAACGCTGCTAAAGGTGATACCCCAGGGCATTACTTCTTCACCTTTACGTCATACATGGCACCGCACTCCTTCTTGGGGCAGGCCACTTTATCTACTCCATCAGGAATATCTATGTGGCTGCCGCACATCTGGCAGTTAAAGCCGGAGACAGCGGCCTGGACTATCTCCTCCTCGGCGGCAGGAGCTACCCCCCTGTTCCTGTCTATGCCGGCGGCTATGGACGCGGCCAGGTCTGAGAAGCCGTTGACGGCGTTATCTCTAAACTTGAGATTGTCACGATACTCCGCTATACGCCTCTCTCTTTCCTCCTCGAACTGCTGCATCTTGAGCCTGAACTCGTTGTTTGCCTGCTCCCGGTCTGACCTGAGCTTCTCTATCGCCAGCTCATGCTCCTGCCGCATCTTCTCCAGAGTAATTGTGGTCTGCTCGGATACCGCTGACGGCGGAGCTGAAACAACCTCTTTTTCCTTGGGGAATTGATTAAGAATATTTCTCCATTTTTCAAAAGTAGCGATGGCTGCCTCCGGGCTGTTCTTGACCTCGATTTCCTTGATGCTGGCCTGGAGCCCGCCCAGCACCTGCTTGAGCCCGTCCATCTGCTCCTTCATGAGCATGGCCTTAGCATCGTCAGATTCCTTACGGGCGGTTTCAAGTTTTTCCCCCGTTTCTTTCAATCTTTTATCGGCCTCACCTACCATATCACCCATCTTGTTCAGGGCGGTACTCACAACCTGTGATTGAATTGACTCTCCCTGGCCGGCTTTCTCACCCATGTCAGCCGGTTTGATGCCGAGCGTATCCATATACGTCTTTGCTTCAAGCGCATCAGCCTGGGCTCTCTTTATGCGTTCTGCCATAGAAAACTCTTCGTCAGATAGGTGCTTATCCCTGTTGTCCATGACCGTCCTACCTCCTTGTTTAGACATGAATAAACTATCCAATGGGTGCGGCAACTTCTTCCTCCTTGTGTCCGGCCATGACGGCGGCCATCTCATCATACATATTCTGGCCACGCCCCAGCCAGAAGTCCCTTGATACCAGGCTCAACCAGTCCACCAGGTCGCCCTGGTAGCCTCTGCCGCAGGCTACCATGTAGCTGATATAGATGTCCGGGGTCATAGGGATGGGCTGTGTCTGGGCAACCAGCTGTATGGCCGAGGTGTGCACGGCAGGTATACCTTTTTTAGCGGCAGGCTTGGCCACTGGTCCAGGCAACTTAGCTGGGGCTTGTTTAACAGACTTCGACTTACTGGCAGCCGCTGCACCAAACACCACTGGAACCGGTGCAGCCTTAATCATCTCCTCGGTAACCTCACCCGGGTCATTACCCGATTCCATGGCCGCTTTGACTTTAAAGCAGGTGCGCAATGGAAAGCCGTACTGCTGGCTAATCTCCTTGGGTGTTAAATCCTTCTGGAGGTAGAAGGCAATCTGGAGCTGACCCTGGTTCCACTGGAGACCCTTCTTATAGCCCATAGTGGAATTATAACACACCAGCGTATCCCAGTCAATGCACGGACAGACAGGTGCACAACAAACCGTGCACGGGAAGCCGTGCACTGCATCAACATAAGCAGACGACCAGGGGGGGGTATTCTACCGCCCCAAAGCTAAATAAGTGGCACTTATCGGCAATCGATTACACTCAGTAGACAAAAGCCCATTTCGGTTTTATAATAAGCACCAGGAGGTCGATATGGACACAGTAACAGTCATACTGAAAGCCATCGAACTCATCCCACGCTTCTTACCAAGACCAAAACCACCGGTCATCGACTACATGCAGCTTAAAGATGCGCTGCCAAAGTATAACTTCCCGGCAGCCAAGACCACCGAAATAAAAGTTGTGACCGATGCCGAGCCTCCTATACCACAGCCCGCTCCACAGGTCACTCAGGAAGTCGGCACCGCCTGCCTGTCGTGTGGCCGCAGCCACCTGTCCACGGTATCAGGTGCACTCAGTGAATCCCTTAGATTTGCTCGGTCCGACGGCATCAAGCATCCCGAGGTCCAACGCAGGCTTATGATGGCCGAGGATGAAATCAACATGCTGGAGCGCATCGATATGGCTCCGGATGCTTTGATGAAGGCCAGCCCCGAAGAGAGACAGGTGGCCGAGGAGTACCTGCCCAGAATCCGTGAGCTCCGCCAGCACATAGGCAACATCACCTCGGTTGAGCATCTTGGTCAAGCCGCCGCCGAAGCGAGTATACTAGGACAGGAGTTTCGCCTAAGACATCTCCAGCTCCGCGGTGTAGACCTGAACCCGGTCGTTGAGCTGGCCAAACAGGTTCAGGCCGGAGAAATCACCATGGAGGAAGCCAAGGAAAAGCTAAAGACACTGCTGCCAGAGGAGACATAAGCCATGTCGGATATCAAGGAATGTCAGTGCGAAGCCGTAAAGATGCTGTCGCACATGGCCAATATCTACGCTCTGTGGATTGACGAGCCGAACATAAGCAGATATGAGGCCGCCTTTAGCCAGGTCATGGAGAAAATGAGCAACCACCTCAGCACCCAGGCATCTCAGTTCAACATCTCCAAACTGTCTGAAGTACAAAAACGGCTTGAGACCATCGATAAGTTGGTAAACGACGCCATAGTTGGAAAAGAGAAGTTCGTCAGTGCCGTTGAGATTATCAGGACAACGATACATAAGAATCCCATCATCAGGGATATGTTCCTGTGCAACTCACCGGAGGTCCCGGAGTCATATCTGAGTAAGAGAGTATACGGGGCAATGGAGCTGCTTAACGTGGGCGAGCCGGCAGAGGCCAAGGATGACTTCAATGAAATATACAGAGAGCTTACATGCGGGGTGTAATTAGGTATGGCTGGACGGGCTTTCCTGCTTACTCTGGTTGGCCTAGCCACCTGCCTGCCGATATGGCGCGGGGCAGGCCACCCAAGCACCGAGGGCATATCTTTCTGGCAGCTGCTTGGTGAGTCCACACACAACCTTAAAGACTCCCCGTTCGGCCATCCCCACCTTCCGTATGAAGAGGCCGTAAGCAGAGCAAAGCAGGCCTACCAGGAGACATGTTATGGAAACCTGTAGCTGCAAGATGTCAGATAGAACAAAGTTTTTTATCGTGGCCGGAATAGTTGCTAGTTTCTGTCTACCAATATTCCGCAGTGGAGGTAAAACCAACCTTAACTTCTGGGGCTGGATTATTAACCATACCATCTTTGCGGGGCCTGGCCCAGAGTATGTCCCTGAAGAGGACTATATGGCTGAAATGCAGGGAGTAAAATGCACAACATTGGTGACATTGAGCGCGGAACAAATTTAGGCTATAAATCATGTAGTCAGAATCGCTATATCTGGTTGGCCTGTCCAGACTGTGGCAGGGAACGGTGGGTCATGTTATCTAGGTGTAAAAGTGGACCAACTCCAAAATGTCGTTTTTGTTCAGCTAAGCGTAACGCTGCCAAGAGAGACTTTAAGGGTGCTAAAAACAACCAGTGGAAAGGTGGACGACGCTACGATAAGTCTCATGGTTACATTGAAATATGGATACCAGCAGACAGCCCATACATCTCAATGGTAAAAGGCCGTCATGGTAGGCAATCACTATGGGAACATCGTCTTGTAATGGCTGAGTTTCTTGGTAGACCGCTGGAATCATGGGAAGTAGTCCATCACCTCAATGGGATAAGAACAGACAACCGGATTGAAAATCTAGCTTTGGCTAACAAACACACCCATGAGCGATGGACAATAGTTAAGATACTTCAAAGGGAAATTTTCCAGCTTCAGTCTATTATACGACAGCAGGATAAAGAGATAAAATTACTTAAATGGCATGTCAAAGAATTGAACAGCCATCAGGAGGTGCAACATGGCAGAAATAGCTGAGGAGACAAGGGAAACCATCGACACACTGCTGGAGGAGAACGCCGAGCTCCGTGCCAAGCTGGCAGAACTCGCCCTGACCTACGAAGACCTGCTCCTCCAATCCATACCGGAGGCCGAAGGCTTAGGCGGCATAGTCGTCCGACCGGATACAGCCGCTTTGGGTCCGTGTACCTGCTATGACAATGTCTGCTTTCACAAAGGAATCATCGGCGCCCTCAACTCGTCTGAAAGGAGCCAGTATTGTCAACAGATAGAGAAGGGGGAGAGCCCGGGTATGGTCAAGAGGGTTGAGCACTGGAAAGAGGCCGTCGGCGTCTGCAAAGGAGAAATAGCCGAAACACCCAGGGGACAGCGCCTTGAGCCATGGCTTAGATGCATGGGGCAGGAGCTATCAAAACGTGGTATAGAAATCTAGCCGTAAGGATACAGTTATGGCCAACCCCAAAGACGAACTAATCGAGTACACCTACTCAAAGACCGTCTGCCAGCAGCGGCCTGAGTGTTGCAAGCCCAGGGAAATTGATATGGTTATGTTCGATGCCGACGACACCATGTGGCAGATTAAACCATACGGCATCGCCAGCAATATAACCGGCAGACTGGTCAAGGTCGACGAGGACACCATCGAGGTAGAAGAAGAGTATACTCCCAAGAAGCACGCCTACCCGACGGTAAAACCACTCAGACGCCCACCCCCACTCAGACAAAAAAGGTGGTGGAAACAGCACCCGCCTCAAAGGGTGTTTGAGGAGTGGATGGAGACAGAAAGCGAGGGTTATCTGAGCAAAGAAGAGGAGCTCAGAGAAATAGAAGCCGAGCTGCACCGCTCTATTGAAAAGGCTGCCCCCAAAAAGGAAGAAGCAGTCTTACTGGATACCATCAGGGGGTGGGCACCTCACCAAAAGTCACAGGTAGACCACCTCATGAGACTCTACGGAACAGGAGTGTGCAAAATCACCGACGTCAGGGACAGCGGAACGATAGAAATAGACTGTCACGGTGATAAGTGGCTCCTTACCAAAGATGGACAACTCATGGGCGAGAAGAAAGCGGCTACACCCAGCCCGGCCATAACTACACCGGCGCCAGAGCCTACCACCATCAAGCACACCATAACTCTGCTGCCGACCTTCAGAGAGACAATGAAGGAGCTCAAGGACAGGGGAATCAGGACCGCCGTCATATCTCTCAACACACCGGGAACAGTCAAACGGATTATCGACGCCTTCGGTATGCAGGGCGACTTCCTGGAGGTTCAGGATACCTGGCAGAACAAAGGCAAGGTCTTTGAGGAGATTTCAAAAAGACAGCACGTCTGTCCCTGCAATACCATGTTCGTCGACAATACCGCCAGCCACGTCGAGGACGTGGCCAAGAAGTGCGGCCTAGCCCTGCAAATAGGCAAGGGCAAGGATATAGAGACGCCGATTGAGATAATGAGGTTTATTAAGTAATGCCGGTCAAGAAAGGCGACGCCAAAAGCACCGCCTCAAACAAGCTCCTGGACATAAACTCCCAGCTTCACGTCTATATGGCAAACATCCTGAACGAGATGAAGCAGGAAGAGGGAATTGCCGTTATCCCGTCGGCACCAGTCAAAGAGGCCGCCGCCGCCGGCAACTCGGCACTCAAAGTTCTTAAATCGGTTAGCCCGTCTGCCGCCGAGATACCCGTCATCGAAGCCACCACCAATGCCATCCATAATGTTATGGACATTATCCCCGAGGAAAATGGGCAGCTCACCGTCCCAGCGGATGCTGCCGAAGACCTAGTAAACAAGATTATCAACGTGCTGGCCAACCAGGTTCATGATGCCGCCGTCCACTTAATCAACATAACCGGCTCCGTCGGCGGCTGCAAGGTATCACAGATAATACCTGAGGAGGCCGCCGCCGTATCCAGCTACTGTTCCGGTGTGCTGGCTTCAATCTCTCAGGCCACCGTCCATAAAGGCAAACCCGAGAAGATGGAGATTAAGGGCCAGCAGGTATACATCCAATACCCTCAGCAAATCCAGCACTCTCTGGGGGTTCACTACGCCAAGGTATCGCCCAAGTCCCTGGACGGCAACGCCAATTTCTCAATCGAATACCACGACTCGGTCCACTTCCCCCATTCTAAACAACGGTGGCAGGGGGTCCTTGAAAGGCTTGAGGCGGAAGGCTTCAGCTGCCAGCCGGCTGCTCCCGGCACGAATATATACTGTACCGGGGAGGTTCCCAAGTCAAAACTGCGTCAGATGGCGACTTACTTCTCCCTCCTGCTCAATGCCGACCTGGGACATTACTGGCCGTCAGGGACTCCAAGCAAAGACATAGTGGCCGTAATCCGGGACAAAGTATGGGACAAGGCGGGCGAACTCGACAAGAAATACTCAGACCAGACTTGGTCATCGCCTCAGGGACAGATGAACTTTGCCGCCGCCCTTGAGCAGTGGAAGGAAGAGGAGCAGCTCAAGAAGTCCGCTGTATACACAGACCTGCGAAACCTAGCCATAATCAGAAACAAGCACCACGAAGTTGAGGAGAAATACGGCATACCAAACGGTAAGGCATCCATACCAGGAGCCAAACTAGTAGCCGAGAACGCCCAAGAGGCACTAACCATAGCCAACAAGAACGGCTGGTCTACCCACGGCCTGGGGCACCCTGTTGCCACTCTCAATTCAATGGTTAAAAGCGGCACTGTGGGTAATATAGCATCGCTGAGCGATGGCATCGGACACATCATTCATATAATCCTGACACACCAGCTGGGTAACATCGGCACCTACGGCGGTTGCCCCATGAGTGGCGATATCGACAACATCAACGCCGGCAACCTGGCCTACTGTGAGGGCGTCCTCAAGGGCACCACGGTCAAAATCAGCAAGGGCGGCAACTACTTCCAGCACAATGTCGGGCCGGGGACATACAAAACCTTCACGCTCAATGAAGACCCGGCAGGCGGACACCACGTCACCTTCTGGATTCCGGAACCAGCTGAGTGGGGGCAGACACTGGCAAAGTTTCTCCAGGAACACAACAACTTCGAGTGCTCAGGAAATCAGTGCAAAGCCTACATCAAAAGCCTGGATGACATCCGCGAGCTGGCGCTGTTTCTATCCAACCTTAAGGGGGTCGGCCCAAACATAGGCACAGAGTGCACAGCCAAGGCTCTGGAGCTGGCCCTCAGCACCGCCAAAGACTTCAACAAGAAAGGCGTATTTGCCTTTACCCTGGAGCCGATATTCGACAAGGATAAGGCTTGGATAAAGCTGTGCCACGATAAGTACGGCATACTACCTCCCGGGCTAACCGAAGAAGAGAAGCAAATTATATCCACCGTCGGCCCCGATAAGACCTACGGCGGTTGCAGCTTTGCCGATTCCGAGGAGCTTCCCGGCAAGGGAGAAATGATTTACTGCGAGGGCGTACGCCAGAACCCACAGGCAACCATCAGCGCCTACATGGATGACAACGGTAACCTGCATCACTTCTTCCACGGTAATGTCGACCAGATAGCCCAGGTATCAATAAACCCCACGGGGCCTAACACCTTCCAGCTCACCCTGTCCGATATGGACTTCCGGGGAGCCGAGCTCCAGAAAGAAATGGTCAAAAGGCTCAAGAAGCTGGGGCTCAGCTGCCCCACCGGCAACAACTGCTCCGGCGAGGTCAACGCTCAAGCTCTGCGCAAGCTGGCCGCATTCATCAGCAGCGTCCACCAGATTTATAAGCTGCCGGAGTGGTGCGTAGAGCCCGCCGTTTCTTACGCCTACAATCAGGTATCGATGCTCCCGGATGACGTTGGTGCCCATGACTCAAAAGTTTACCCCTGGATTACCGACCAGTGGAACAATGAGGTCTGCTCTAAGGTATCGGTACCAGCCCCGTCGGCTAAACCGGCGGCAGCCAAAGCCAAGCCGAAGAAGACAATACCTGACTGGGAAGCCCCCTTAGAGAATTTTAAAGATTCTTATGGCGTTACTTGGAAATTCCCAAAGGCCCAAGTGGTTAAGCTCATCAGCGAGGGTTTTTCAAAGCAGGATATACTGGAGTTTCTCTCTGTAGCAAAATATTCTTCGACTTTGGGCTTTAGTCACATTCCACTTAAAATAGCTCTTCAGATTACCGAGCTCTATTTTGGAGAAGAAGCGCCTAAGCCCCCGCCTATACCCACCAAAGAGGAGCTTGAAGCCAATATAAAGAAGTCTCAGGAGCAGTCCCACCAGCTCTACGACAAGCTGACCACGGCAGAAAAAAAGAAGATGCAGGAGACCGAAGAGTACAAGAAGCTGCCAAAATCGGTCAAGGACTGGCTCCACGCCGTTATGAACCTTTACCTCCTGGAAGACTTCAAGGCAGGCATACCCTACGAAGAAACCCTGAAGAAGACGCAAGAAAACACAATCCATAGTGATGTAGAGCCTATCCCCATTACCCCGCTCATGGTGAAGCTGCAACTAGAGATTGAAAAGAAGAAGAAGATTCGCAAGGGTGAGCTGCCGGCTGAAGCAGGGGAAAAAGTGGCCAAGACATACGAAGGTCTTTCTCAGGATGAGCAGTCAGATGTAAAGGATGCCATCAGCGAGCAGATAGAGTCCGGAAAAAATATTAAAGAGACGATTGACTACGTTAAAGACTACTATGCCCTTATCGAAACCAACGCCCTCATCGATCAGGTTACCCATGAGTGGGAAGTCCACCAAGGAGAGCAGGGGCCTTCCTTCGAAGAGCTAAAGGAGCCCTCACTCGTCGGCCTAGCCCAGGCCATCGAAGCTATCAAGAAAGGACAGCCCTTTGCCGGGTGCCATCCAGACCATCCCGGGGTCTCTCTTTCTGAGCCACAGGCCACCTACTGTCAGGGTATACTGACACCGCCCGGCCAGAAGAAGGCTGGCTTCGTCCAGTTTGCCGAAGATACCACGACAGGGAAAGAAATACCTATCGTCTCGCAGTTCGGTGACGGATACAACGCCACAGCCACCAGCCCGACTCCAGACACACTGTCTATCGCCTTCAAAGAGGTCGACGCCAAGGGAGCACAGTGGAAGCAGCGCCAGGAAATAGTGGTCAAGCTGCTGGACAACATGGACTATGCCTGTTCCTTCCTTGATGACCACTTCGTCTGCACACGCTCCGGGCTAAATATGGCTGAAGAGGGCGACCAGGCACTCGCCCGCACTACTGCCCTCTTTCTGAGCAAGCTGCACGGTATAGACGAACTGCCGTATACCTGTGTTAATCGGGCCGTGCGTTTCGCCCTTTCCCAGGCGCACGGTAATGAAGAGAAACTAAAAGAGCAAGCCTACAAACAAAATATCTATCCTTACACCCTCGATGAATGGAATAAAGAGGTCTGCGAGAAGGTAACATTCAAAGAGGTCAAGGAGAAAGCACAGGCAAAGGCCAAGGAGCTGGGCACTGTCAAGCTGCTGGAGCTGGCCCACCAGCATAACATAAATCCCACCGGCTCTGATGCAGCCTTAGCCCAGAAGATTATAGAAGCTGGAATCATAGACCCGTAGTGTTATAATAGACACGGAGGAGTATTTTATGGACAAATGCAATCCCTCGGAAATATTACCTACCATCTCCCAGAAGTATGACGTTAGAGATACCAAGGAAAACAAGTGTGTTAGCTGCACTCTTAATTTTCTGAGTCAATATTACAACATGGCCGTGTCGGATAAGCCAAGCGACCAGCAAATTGATAGTCTTTTAGATACTACAAAGAACTTAATTAAATCTGCAATCGTCATAAGTAAAAACAGGTTCGATGAGACACATCGGCGTTTAGGGTATGCCCACTTTTATCTAAAAGACATTGAAGGTGGCTTGCATCCTAGTGAAATCAATGAGGCGAGAGCTGAATTTGGAGATGCTCTAAAGCACTATAACTTACACCATGGCCTAAATATTAAACTAAATGATATGTCGGGACAAATTCCAAATGCTAAATCACGTCTCGATAAGATAGTGGTTATCGAGCAGTTCGCCAACCTATCACACGACCATGGATTTATCCTGCCAGAATACGGTTGTGGTTGTACTCCATTAGAGGAAAACGACCCTCCCTCTCAAGTAGCACACGAACTGGCTCAGTTTGTTTTCAACTGCTTAGCTTCATAGGAGGTAGCGAATGTCGGGACCTAAATACAAGACACCAACAATCCACGCCCGCCAAGGGGAAAAGCGAAGTAGAGCAGCTGGCTCTTAATCTCGTTGAGATAATGGAGGCTTAATTATGGACCGAGCCACATACAACAAGTGCGTTTCTGAAGCCCTATCCGGCAAGAAGTTTACACCCCAAGAGCGTCGGCGGGAGTTTTGCATCGCCGCCAAGCAATGCTCTGGTAAAGCATCCTCGCGTGGCGAGGCCAGCCAGATGTGCGAGCTGGCTGCTTCTCAACCGAAGCCCCATAAGTCACGGAGACACCACGCACCTCGAACCGGTGGAGAGACCGGCAGCGTCTCCCTGGTTCTCCTCACCACCACAAGCTGCAAACCGTGCTCCGATGCCAAGTCGTACCTGTCTGAAAAGATTGACGCCGGCATAGTCCAAGTGGCCGACATTCAGAAGGATGACTGGGCTGCCGACCTGGCGGCCAAACACAAGATTATAAGCGTCCCTAAACTCCTGGTCATTGACAACCAGGGTAATCCGTTCAGCGAAATACAGATTACTGACCGAGAGCAGATGGTTTGAGAGTAGCGGTAGGAGGTTATTATGGACGACACACAATTCAAAGCACTTATCGAGGTAGCGGCCAACTGGCAGAAGCAACCAACCGGCGTCTACCCATGGGAAGCAAAGAAGCAGGAGAAAGACGCTGACGGCAAGTGGATAATATTCGACGGCAGGCACCGACTGGCTGCCTGGCGGGCAGCCGGTTACAAGCAGTTGCCCGTAGTATTTCTGAAGGAGTAGCAATCAAAATGAATGGCAACGCTAAGAATATCATCGGCTTTCTACTGCTGGCCGGGTTGGTTGTCGGGGGAGCCATACTCCTTAACAGAAAATCAGTGCTGGTGGCCAGGTATCAGGTGAGCATGATAAGCCCAGGGAAAACGCCAGTCGCCTCAAAAGTATCTTCTACTGCCAAAAGGTACATAAACTCTGAAAAGTGGCATGTGAAATGGAGTCCAGATGGAAGCGAGTGCTGGGTCGAAATCAAACGAGATGCCGTCCAGTCCTGAAGAGGTATCTCCACAAGTAACCATCATCGAGGATGGTCAGGTCATTAACGACCCGAACCGCATACGCCCCGATGTCATCCAATTCATCACCCAGATGAAGATGGCTAGGGACATCACCAGGATTAAGAACATCATTGAGGACCAGGAATCCCAGGGTGAGATGTCAGCCTTTAACCCGACCATCTCCAGTGAAACTGAGATAGACCTCCCCTGGCCATGTCAGTCCCTATCTATAATTAACCTTAACGCCCCCGTTATCCTCTGCTGGCTTAATAATAAAAGTCATTACGCACATCGGCTGAGGCAGAATGTGCCCCTCAACATCAATTTCTGGGGCCATAAACTCGATACCATTTTCCTGGATGTCGAAGTCCCCGGGACGACAGCCAGTCTCGAAATTATAGTGAAATACTAAGGAGGTATAAAATGGCTGACTTCACGACTTTAACAATGGAGGCAAACCATGGAACTGTTGGTGTCCCTGTCTGGGTAGAGGTTGGGCCAACAGCCAACCATGAGGTCAGGTGGTCAGACTCGGATACCCAGAATGGTGTCGCATCAGCAATCTGGCCTGCTATGATTCGCCCAGTGGCAACGAGCATAGTGAACTATACCTACGCCTATACCGCAGATGCTACAGGCTGGGGCTTCATATCAGGTCAGGCGTCTCCCTGTCCAGCCTACTCGAAAGATAATTATTTGTGGGCGAGATGGAATTGGGACGCTCTTGGCACATTTGCCTCAGCACCTATCTTTACCGCCTATCCCACGGCAGCGCATGGGGCTATTACTCCTGGCGATGGCTCTCTACTTGGTGGCGATGCTGCCGACACTGGCTCACATTCATACCTCAAGGGTAATGCCTACGGCCAGGTAGATAGTGTGGCTCCTCCTGCGGCTGGACCAACCAATGCACCTGTGGTTGGTGATGGCACCGCAGGTTCGGTAAGCCCGACTGCTGGCGCTAACTGGCTGACCAACTTTCAAGACCTGCAAGGTGATACAGATTATATCACGGCACCGTTTACGCCAGCGGCGACTACGGCGGACACCTGGTCGCTTGAGTTCGCTTTATTCACCGGGCCAAACGAAACACCAGCGTTGTACCAGGTAGTTATGACTTTGAAATATACCTGGACTTAGTGGATTGTGATATTTGGACATGAACCCCATTATCGCTACCATGATTAAGCACTCTGGCCGTAGCTGGTGGCAGTGTCGCTACTCAGACGGGAAGGTATTGTCAGAGTGGGATACTGCTAAGAAACTACTTCTGCCTGTACTAGCAGCCAGCAGAACATCTAGATGGGAGGAGATTCCCAAGAAGGGCATGGTTGGCCTACGTTTGCTCTGTCCTAATGGAATGGCTGGTGAACTAGAAGCTCCGGAAGGGCACAGGTTCTTTCAACTCAAGGCTGGTGGAGTTAATGTGATTTTAAGTGGGGATAAATCTGATTCCAGACACTTCTGTGAGGCTCATATCATTGGCGTAGTTACAGACATTACAGGTAACTGTCTCTGCCGGGCTTGGGAGACAAAAGAGGCAAGGCTAATTGAGTTCACGGACAATATCTATGACATGAAGTACCGTAACATTAGTAAGTTGAACCTTGATGTCCAGGGCATAAGGGTCTAAGCATGAGGTATAAGTGCACCCGTAAGGTTAAGCCCGAAGTCTGTCATCTGTTCCCACGGCAGGAAGGTGAAGTAAGGGAATTCCCCTCCTGCTCTTATTATTGGGAGGATGCTGAAAGAAAGGGCGAATGTTCTATGTGTGGCGAGTGCTGCCAGCGGCCTTATCTATACCTTCCTGAATTTAGCAGAAGGTTTGATGAAGAGCCATGCCCTTATCTGAAGGAAGTAGAGGAATCCTAACGTGGCTTATGAGTATAAGAAGCCTACCAATTTCAGTGACCCTGGCTCAGTTTGGAATAGTGAAGGTAATGCTTATGATTTCCCCGATACCCCTAACGACCAGACCACTAAAGCCGACTCAAGTGGAAATACTACTGCTGACCCCTGGCTAGTCTTACTTAGTTGGGCAGCCAAAACCCAGACCTATACGGCAACGACACTCTATGTCGACTATGCCACTAATGGGCTCTATTCGGATGACGAGTTCTCTATTGTTGCTTCTAAGGATGGTGGGGTCAATTGGCCTGTGACTCTGCTAGCACTGGGTGTGCATAACGAAACGGCGGTCACACAGGTTTCCGCTGCCCTTGATGCCAACCAAGACCTTTCCCTAGTTCAGGTGAAGCTCACCTACACTAAGAATAAAAGTGGGGATTCTGGTGCGTGCTATATTTACGATGTCTGGACAAGGGGCACATATACCGCAGCTACCACAGGTTACAAAGATATCGCTAGCCGGTTCAAGCTCTGGGCTAGAAAATTTAAGGATATAGCTACTAGGTTCAAGTTATGGGTTAGAGGCTGGACAGATATTTCTATCCGCTTCAAACTGTGGGGGCAAAGCTACCAAGATATTATTACCAGGTTCAAGGTAATAGTTCCTACCATCGCCTATCAGGATATAGCCACGCTCTTTAAGATTACAGTTAGTAATTATAAGGATGTGTCTACCCGTTTCTACATAACAGTTCGGAATTACCTAGACATCTCTACCCGACTCAAACTGGCCGCTCAGGCTTACAATGACATTCCCACCAGGTTCAAGCTAACCGTCCAGAATTACGTTGACACTGCTACCCGGTTCCTACTGAGAGTCAGGGAGTGGACCGACATCCCGACCCGGTTCCTCCTGTGGGTTCAAGGCTACACGGATATATATACACGTTTCAAGTTAGGTGTTCAAAACTTCCTTGATGTCGCCACCCGCTTTTTACTCCGAGGGCAAAGCTACACCGATATTGCCACCCGGTTTAAGATGGCTATTGGCACACCAGCATGGCTAGACGTTGCCACCCGGTTCTTCCTCCAAGTACAGGAATATATTGACATCCCGACCCGGTTTATCCTGTGGGCACAAGCCTATGTGGACGTAGCTACCCGGTTTCTGCTTGAAGTTAGAGGCTGGGTTGACACCCCAACAAGGTTCTTATTAAACGCGCGGAGCTATATCGACGCAGCCACCCGCTTCCGGCTTATCACATACAGCTTCAAAGATATCGCCACCAGGTTCGGATTAGTCTCACTCAAAACCTACGTCGGCGTGTCCACCCGTTTCCAAGTAGTGCTAGTCTCAGTCACGTCAGTAGTCATTTACTCAGGACATAACCTTTAGAGAGAGAAATGAATGCTCAGTTGACAAAACAAAAATATGCGTCTATGATTATCAGAGAGCGGGGCCTGCCCCGCTTTATATTTTAGTCACCTATACACCCAGCCCGTAGGTCGAGCGGGCGAGCACCCAGGGGCCACCTGCTAGTAGTCACCGCCCCACTGAAGGTGAGGTGAAAATTATAGGGGAGATGTCAAAATGAGGAAGGGTTTCATCTTTGATCCGGTAGACAGAAAGTCTATCTACGTCGAGGTTAAATCTGGACCGATGCGCCAGCCGTCTTACTCCCGCCACCCACATACCAGGGCAACCTCCGCCCGCCTGCTGAGCTTCCAGAGCTGTATGCAGACCAACCTGTCCGGTAAGCGTCCCGGAAGCCGCGGTGCTGTACGGTCTGCCTTCGCAAACGCTGCCCATTCCTGCGCCGGCAAGGCGTAGACGACAAACCACCAGTCCAGACAGTGTGGGGAGCCTAACCAGCTCCCCACACTTTTTTTAAAAAAAGTGGGAAATAAGCCAAAAACCCCCTTGACAAGGCCAACTAAGTCTATTAATCTGTTATACAACCGCCGCATTAAGCCGGGTGGCTACCAAAGGCTGCTAATGTCGGACAAAGAGTTCAGATACAGATGGCACGGTCGGCTGTGTAATGTGCTAGTCAGGCCGGTATTCAGGAAAGGCATCATCCGGAACTGTCTTATCCAATTTCAGGATGGCTCCCGCAGCGTCGTCCTCTGGCGGTCCATCAGACTCAGCAAATAGAGGAGGAGGTAGTATGGCAGAAGCAGGATACAGAAGGATTTACACCATCCGCAAGCCACTGGCTCACAAGAATTTCCTTGAGGTCACCTTCCCCTACGACTTCATCGAGCGTGAGGCCAGGAAACGCGAGATGACGGTTGAGCAGTTCATTCAGGATTTTGCCGTCCAGGTAGAATTTGACTCATCCCCCACAGCCGTCTACACCATCGTCCCGAAGCAGCAACAGACCGCCCCCAGTGGGCGTTAATTTTTAGGAGGAGATATGACAGACAAAGCAGCAGTAACCGTTGTTGACCAAAGCAGTGGTGAAATCGTAGAAGTAGATACCGGGGCGCTCTCCGTATCTTCCGCCTACATCCAGGAAACAGTTAAGTCGCTCACGCTTCTCCAGGATATGACCCGTAATATCTTGAAGCGTGGCCGGGACTACGGACGCACACCAGGAACGCCCCAGGACGGTCTCTGGGACCCCGGCGCCAGCCTCATCATTGGGAGCTTCGGCTGCTATATAGGGCAACGACGCATCATCCATCTGGTAGATGATGAAAAAAGGATTAGCGTCGTCGTTGAGGTGCCGGTTATCAGCCGTGCTAGTGGGAGAGAAGTGGGCTCCGGCGTTGGGGCTGCCAGCACGCTCGAATCCAAATATCATTACCGCTGGTTCTACCCCGAAGAGCTGCGGGGCATGGGATATACTAAGGAGCAGCTACATTCCCTCAAGACCGATAAGAAGCACGAAGGGCGGTTCCGCATAGAGAATCCCGACCACGGCGAACTCCTTAACACCCTAGTCAAACAGTCATCAAAAAGAGCTGAGGTGGACGCTGCCGAAGCCTTGCCAGGAGTAGCCTCCGTGCTACGTGAGCTCTTCGACCCTAAGCTTCAGAAGCAACAGCCCCAGCAGCCGGACTGGAACGGCTTTTGGTCTCAGGCCGACAAACTCGGTATAGCCAGTGATGACATCCACAAAATACTCGGCGTCAACTCCATGAAAGACTGGCTTCAGCAGGGCAAGAGCCTGAACGATGCCGTTAAAACCATTGCCGATAAGCTGGCACTCAAAGGTTCCGCCCACCCGCCAGTGCCGCCGACGGCACCACAATCAACCAAAAGGGACCCCACGACCATCACCACCATGAACGAACTATACAAGGCGTGCAACCAGGACTTCATGTATATAGACAAGACCGGCAATGCCAGGAAGATGCAGCCGGATGATGTGGTCAGAGAGCTCGGTTACCTCAGCCCGACCTATATCACCGAATCTCCTGCGGAATGCTATGCCCGGATAGCGGCGGCAAGACAGTAATATCCGGGGGCAAGGGCTTACAATGCCCAAAGGAGACAAGCTAAAATTTAAAGCTGACCCCGATGATGGCACTACGCCCATCGCCAACCTCCTTCTGGAGGCGCTGGCCATAGCGAACCTATCGGGGAAAGAGAAGGGTGCGATAGCCTACCTGTGGCGGCGAACCTACGGCTGGAATGACCCGGCCACAGGTGCGCGGCTGAAGGAGCGCGACATCGCCCTTAAAGAATGGGCTATAGCCCTTCGTACACCGGAAAACCACGCCTCATCCATCCTCACGGGCTTATGCAATAAGAAAATATTTAAGCGTCATTTCCTCGGCCCCGGCAAGGGCTACATCTACCGGATGAATACCAATATCTCCTCCTGGAACAGCTCCTCTATTGATATTCAGGGGTTACAGATATTGGTAACCCTTCAGCAAAAATGTAAGGGTTACACTGACGTGGAAGTAACCCTTCCCGAAAATGGGAAGGGTACCCTTCCCGAAAATGGGAACCCCCCCAAAGCTAAATCAGGCACTATTAAAGAAAGTATAAATAAAGTATTAAATAAAGGGGCCCCCACTAAAAAGAAATACGGTGAAGGGCAAAATGTTCTTCTGGCCGAAAATGAATACAACAAGCTGGTGCAGAAATTCGGTCAGGCCGGGGCGGCCACCAGGATAGAGAAGCTGTCTTGCTATATCGCCAGCACCGGTAAGAAATATAAGTCGCACTATTTCACCATATTAAACTGGAGCTATAAAGATGATGTGAAAGGAGGGCACCATGGAGGAAATAAGCCGCCGCCGGGAAACTCAAAACCACTTAAATACATTGATGCCGACACCGGCGAGCTTGTCGACGACGACTATTAGCTGTCTGGACTGCGGGGGGACCGCCGAGGTTGCAAACCTCGGCGCCCATACGAGGCAGCTCTGTGATGGTTGTGCCAAAAAGCGGCTGAAACGGGAAAGACTGTGGCTTGAGGATTTACAGAGGCAGGCCGAGGCCAGGGCGGATAGGGAGCGCACAGTGTTGGCAGCTATCCCGGCCAAGTGGCGCGGTGTCACCTTTGATAGCTCAGACCCCAATATTCACCGGACAGCCATGAAAAAAGGCAGGGACTACGCAGAGAGCCTGGTACCCGGCCAGTCGAAGTCCTTGTTTCTTTATTCCCATAGCTACGGAACCGGTAAGACTCATCTGGCAGCCTGCATTACCAACTATGTCCTCCGTGAGAGGAAACTCAGGGTGAGGTTTGAGACGGCAAGAGACCTCATGCTGGAGATTAAGAGGACATACTCTGAACGGGATTTCAGTGAAGCGGATGTCCTCGACCGGCTGCTGGGCTTTGACCTGCTTGTACTGGATGATGTAGGCGTCGACCCTCCGACTGACTGGCTCAAGTCGACTTACTGGCTGGTCTTCAACAGGCGGCTGGACAACCAGCTGCCGATGGTCATTACCACGAACTACTCGCTGCTGAATCCTGAGAAGGACGAGTGTTTGGGTGACCGTATCGGCTTCGGAGCGGTATCGCGTCTCCGGGAGATGTGCGGCGATAACATCATTAAGTTTGGAGGAAAGGATATGCGGTAGTTTTGGTTAAATTGGATTAGATTGGATTGCGTCAGATGATAAAATGCACGGCAGTGCACGGGTTAACAGGCAGAGGTCATGTGGACCACGCCTACAAAAGGATGCCTTAAGATGGGTCAGCAGCTTAGATTCAAAGATATAGATTCCAAGTTTCTCAGTGAGAGAGTATCTGAGAGTGTCACCCTGATTAGGACGATTAACGCCGTGTCGAGAAAACCATTGATTTTGCAGTTTTCAGGCGGCAGGGATTCCATGTGTCTGTTGGGTTTGGCACGCGATGCCGGCGTTACAAATTATGTCGTAGCCTATATGGCTACCGGGCTGGAGTTCAAGGGGGTCGTCCAGTTTGTCAAGGAAACCTGCAAAAAGATGGGCGTCCCCCTTATTATCAGCAACCCCTCGATGCACAAGGGTAACATCTTTAAAAGAATAGAGCAGTTCCAGCAGTTCCCTGGCCTTATAGCCACCTGGTGCTGCCGAGACTTAAAGCTGCGACCGCAGAAGAAGCTCCTGGAAAAGCTGTATGGGCGCGGCACATTTTACAAGCTGGAGGGCATCCGGCGCTGGGAGAGCATACGCCGCAAGTTCATCTACAAGGATGCCGCCCAGGTCGGTGTTCGCGAGGATGGAGAGCAAAAGGGCTCGTTTGAGGTTTTCCCCATCCTGAACTGGACGGACGATGATGTCACCAACTATCTGGAGCTGAAGGGGCTGCCGACCAGCAGCCTGTACAGGAAGTTCGGAGTGAGCGGCTGCTCTTTCTGCCCCTTCTTCCAGACTGATATTTACTACGAAGTCCTGAAGCAACTTCCCGGGCACTATGACCGCTTCATTGCCATGGAGGAAAAGCTGGGACAGCCCAGCGTCATCGGGCATATTTACCTGGGTGACATCAAGAAGGCTGTTCTCGAAGGCCGGCCATGCCCCAGGTCATCGGACGGCCAGGTGGACAAGCCCCCGTGCATGGTCATGTATAAGGGAAACCTGGTTCCCACCTGTAGTGTTTACGGACATCTTTTTATTGATGGCAAATGTTACAGGTGTGATGAGTCAGGATAGTAAAGGATAGGAGGTAATAGGTGCCAAAAAGGCAGCTGCTATCCCATGGGGGCAGAAAAGAGCGGTCGCTCTATGACTGTATGGAGGCCCGCTATCCGAGTGATGGCAGCCGGTATATCTACTGCCGGAAGGGGTACCGGCTGTGCCGAACTGGTGTTCATGTGAGCAGGTTTAATTTCGGCTGGCCGCTGGTATACAAAGCCTGCCAGGATTGCCCGGACTTCAACGAGGATGCTTAGTCTATAGGAGAGTGGAGTGGAATGATTAAGATGGATACTATGAAATTGTTTTATGAAGAAGAGTTTGTAAAAATATATAATACAGATTCAGCCCAGGCAAATCTTAATCCTACCTGCCGAAATCTCTTTGATGCTGTCATAACAGATCCACCGTATAATGTAGGGAAAGATTATGGTAATGGAAGCAAAGCTGATAAGCGAGAGGATTATATAGACTGGTTAAATGGCTATTGGAAATACCTCAGCATATTCGTAAAAGCTGGAGGCTTCCTAGTTTACACAAATATTACACAATTCATTCCACAAGGAATGAAACCACCTGAGCCCTGGAGATATTTTCATCTGGCCTGCTGGAATAAGCCATTATCCTTAAGACCAGCTTTTTATGGAATATGTCCGCATTGGGAGCCGATATTTATTTGCCTTAAGGGTAAGAAACCCTGGAGAAAATTCCGAGATAAAGATGTATTCTCTGATGTGATATCGGCTAATGTTGTATACGATAAAGATGGGAATAAAGAACATCCTGCGCCAAAGCCACTAAAATTATATATTGAGTTGGTTAAATGGGCTACACCACCAAATGGCTGGATACTTGAACCCTTTGGGGGGACTGGGACTACAGCTCTGGCTGCCAAGGTATTAAAACGGCATTGTGTAATGTTTGAAACAAATGAGCGATATTGCCAGATAGCAGCAGAACGAATTAAAAAAGGATTGACACTAACAGAGGTATTATTATGACCAAACAAAAACCACTAACAAAGCCTGAGTTTGAAGCTCTACTTACTAAGGCTGCTCAACCCTTACCGAAGCAAGCAATGGCAGATGATAGGCAGAATAGTCCTAGTCTATTGACACCGCAGGGTAAAGGTGGTGTAGAATTAGCCAGTGGACATTGGTGAGGTTAAAAAGCTAGTAGATGAGTTTGAGTCCAAACTCAAGCCCGTAAAACTCCTAGATTTTGACTACAGAGCGAGCCAGTAGTAAAAAGGAAACCATGATAATGGAGCGAGCCAGAATATGCGAGTAAACCATGTATCAGGAGCGAG
This sequence comes from Dehalococcoidales bacterium, assembly GCA_034419075.1. Classification (GTDB taxonomy): domain Bacteria; phylum Chloroflexota; class Dehalococcoidia; order Dehalococcoidales; family BS750m-G39; genus E44-bin88. The sequence goes on from DAOULR010000011.1 coordinate 39,813, forward strand.
CCATAGGTTAAGAGGAAACCATAAAATGAGAGCGAGCTGAGAAGGCGGAAATGATGGACTTAGAGAAGGCACAGGCTGATATAGCTGAAATAACAAAAAAGCTGGAGAAATTCATGGTGGTGGTGGTCGGCCAGAAAACGACAGGGGCTGGGAAA
>DAOULR010000012.1:0-49767 GCA_034419075.1 Dehalococcoidales bacterium
TCTCCCCACCCTACCTTGTTTAGCGAAAGTGTTATTGTCCCGCCCTACCCACCCTTAGAGGGGATTCTCCCTCTAGAATTCCTTCTGGGTTACGGCCTCCCCACACCGATTTTATCTATTCCCGCCCGCCGCCCTTTTAAGGTATAAAGGGGGCAAAGCCCCCTTTCAAACCCCCAAAGGAACATCGGCTATACATATTTTTTGAGGGTGGGGGCAGCGTAACCCACAGGTTAAGGAGTTTACTCATTAGGGTGGGCTGGGTTGGGGCAATACTACCTTCGCACAACAAGGTGGAGGGGTAGGTGGGACGAAAAACTGGGGGGTGGAAATCCCCCTTTGGCAAAGGGGGAAACGAGGTGTGCCCAGTTTGTATTGCCGCTGGGCGCGGTGCTATGATGATATCACTATGGAACAAAAACTCCGGGAATTCTTGGCCCACCGCCAGAGGAAGACCGTCAACGATCTAAAGCGCATCCCCTCGGCGGTGCTGCTGCCCATATATAATAAGGAAGGGCAGTGTTACATAATCTTCACCCAGCGCACCTCTAACGTCAAGGAGCACAAGGGGCAGATTTCATTCCCTGGTGGCGCCCGTCAGGACGGCGAAAGCCTGCTCGAAACCGCCCTGCGCGAGTCGCAGGAAGAGATAAGCCTCTCCCCCGCCGAGGTCGAGGTTCTGGGTGAACTGGACGATGCGGTGACGTTGGACTCGAACTATACCGTCACCCCCTTCGTCGGCGTCATCCCCTGGCCCCATAAGCTAAAGGCCGACGGCTGGGAAACCGACGAGATAATCGAGGTGCCCATTGCTGCGCTTTTGGATAAAAACTCGCGGGAAGATAAAGACGAGGTCGTTGAGGGCAAACCGGTAACCTCGTACTTCTATCACTATGGGGATAGGGTCATCTGGGGGGCCACCGCCCGCATCCTGCTCCAGTTCCTGGAGCTCTATGCTCAGGCGATGAAGAGCTAGGCAACCACTCCTCAACCAACCTTATAACATTTTGTTAACTTTCCTCTTACATTATTGACAAATTCCCTAGTATCGTTTATAATAGTTCCTACCTGGAGAAATTAAAATGGCCGGTAAGGATTACTACAATATATTAGGTGTCAGCCGCAGCGCCACCGAGCGTGAGATAAAGCAGGCTTACCGTAAGCTGGCGCGCCAGCACCACCCCGACGTCAATCCCGGGGACAAGTCGGCCGAGGACAAGTTCAAGCAGGTAAACGAGGCCTACGAGGTCCTCTCCGACAAGGAAAAGCGCCGCAAATACGATAAGTACGGCGACCAGTGGCAGTACGCCGACCAGTTCGAAAAGGCGCAGCGGCAGCAGGGCTGGAACTTCAGCCAGGGCGGACAGCGCGTCTATTTTGGTGAGGAAGACATCGGCAGCATCTTCGACGACATCCTGCGCGGTTTCGGCGGCCGGGCAGGACGCCCCCAGCCGAGGAAGGGCCGCGACGTCGAATTCCCGCTGGAGGTGACCCTGGAAGAGGCCTACAGCGGCACCACCCGCACCCTGAAAATGGCCGACGGCCAGCGCCTTGAGGTCAAGATTCCCCCCGGGGTCAAGGACGGCTCCCGCGTCCGCATCAGCGGCAAGGGCGCCGAGGGCTACGGCGGGGCTAAGGGCGACCTCTACCTGGTGACCTCGGTGCGGCCCCACCGCCTCTTCGGGCGCCACGGCGACGACCTCTACGTCGATGTCTCCGTGCCTCTGACGGTGGCGGTGCTGGGTGGGGAGGTCAAGGTAAAGACCCCCAAGGGCAGCCAGCTTTCCTTGAGAATCCCCCCCGAGACCCAGAACGGGCGCAGCTTCCGCCTGAAAGGGCAGGGCATGCCCCACCTGGGCAGTTCGACCAAGGGCGACCTGCTGGCGAGGGTCAAGGTGGTGCTGCCCACTAAACTAACTAACGAGGAAAGGGAGCTTTTCCAGAGGCTGGACAAGTTCCGTGCCGGTAAGGATTAAGGAAGGGCAGGTGAGAGTATGAAAGAGTCAGCCGAAAACGAACCCCGTTACGTGATAAGTATTGCCGCCCGTATGGTCGGCGTGCAGACCCATACCCTGCGCTACTACGAAAGGGTGGGCATCATCGAGCCTTCCCGCTCGCAGGGCAACATCCGCCTCTACTCAGAAAGGGATATTGCTTACCTCAAGCGGGTCAAGACCCTCATGGACGACATGGGGGTCAACCTGGCCGGGGTTGAGGTCATAATGCGCATGGTGGAGCAGATGCTGGAATTACAGAACCAGTTGCAGGAGCTGGAGTCGGAGCTCCACAGATTCGAAGAACCCGAGCCGTAAGCAGATGGCAATAAAGATAGAAGGTATGTGAGTCATGAAACAGGAAAGATTTACCGAACAAGCACAGGAGGCCTTAGCCGCCTCCCAGGAGCTGGTGCGTCAATATAAACACAGCCAGTGGGACGTGGAACATATTTTGCTGGCATTGCTCCAGCAGGAGAAGGGGCTGGTCGGCGATATCTTCGCCGAGCTCGGCGTCGACCTTGAGCAGGTAAAGCAGGAGGTCGCCAGTGCTCTGGAAAGGACGCCTAAAGTTAGCTACGATACGGGACAACTCTACGCCACCCCCCGCATCGCCAACCTCATCAAGGCGGCCGGTGAAGAGGCCGACAGGCTGAAGGACGAGTTCATCGGCACCGAGCACCTTTTAATCGCCATCGCCGGCGAACAGAAGGGTGAGGCCGCCGAGATTCTAAAGCGCCTGGGCATCGACCAGGAAAAGGTCTATACCGCCCTGCAGAAGCTCCGCGGCGGGCACAGGGTCACCGACGCCCGCGCCGAGAGCAAATACCGCTCCCTGCAAAAATACGGCCGTGACCTCACTGAGATGGCCCGCGAGGGTAAGCTCGACCCGGTCATCGGCCGCGAGGACGAGATTAAAAGGGTCATGCAGATCCTGAGCCGCCGCACCAAGAACAACCCGGTCATCGTCGGCGAGGCGGGCGTGGGCAAGACGGCCATCGCCGAAGGCTTGGCGCAGAAGATTGTCGCCGACGACGTCCCCGATTCGCTTAAAGGGCGTAAGGTAATCGCCCTGGATATGGGGGCGTTGGTGGCGGGCAGCAAGTTCCGCGGCGAGTTCGAAGAGAGGCTCAAGGCGGTCATGGATGAGGTCCGCCAGGCCAAGGGCGAGGTCATCCTCTTTATCGACGAGATGCACACCGTGGTCGGGGCCGGCGCCGCCGAGGGCTCTATAGACGCCAGCAACATGCTCAAACCGGCACTAGCTCACGGCGAGCTGCAGTGTGTCGGCGCCACCACGCTGGACGAGTACCGCAAGTTCATCGAAAAGGATAAGGCGCTGGAGAGGCGTCTGCAACCAGTGTTCATCACCGAGCCCAGCGTTGAGGCCACCATTGAGATACTCAAAGGGCTGCGCCCCCGTTACGAGGCGCACCACAAGGTCAAGATTACGGACCAGGCGCTGGAAGCGGCGGCACGCTTAAGCCAGCGCTATATCGCCGACCGCCACCTCCCCGACAAGGCCATTGACCTCATAGACGAAGCGGCTTCGAAATTGCGCATCGATACCGAGAGCGCTCCGCCCGAGGTTAAGTCCTTGGAGCAAAAACTGAAGGAACTGACTAACGAAGAAGAAGCCGCCTCGCAGCGGCAGGACTTTGAGCGTAGCGCCGAACTTAAGGCCGAGCGCCTGCGCCTGGAAGACGAATATAATAAGGCGAAAACTGAATGGCTCAAGACGGAGAAGCTCGACGAAGTCGTCGACGAAGAAGATATCGCCCAGCTCATCTCCAAGTGGACGGGTATCCCCATCTCCCAGATGCTCGAGGGCGAGGCCGAAAAGCTTCTCCACATGGAAGAGCGCATCCACGAGCGCCTGATAAACCAGGAAGAAGCCGTTACCGCCATCAGTGAGGCGATACGGCGCAGCCGGGCTGGTCTTAAGGACCCCCAGCGTCCCATCGGCAGCTTCATTTTCCTGGGCCCCACTGGTGTGGGCAAGACCGAGCTGGCCAAGACCCTGGCCCGCTTCCTCTTCGACGACGAGAACGCCATGGTACGCCTGGATATGTCGGAGTACCAGGAAAGGCACACCGTCTCCCGTCTCATCGGCGCCCCTCCCGGATATGTCGGCTACGATGAGGGCGGCCAGCTCACCGAGGCGGTGAGAAGACGCCCCTACCGGGTAATCCTGCTCGACGAAGTCGAAAAGGCGCACCCCGAGGTCTTCAACAGCTTGCTGCAGATACTCGACGATGGCCGCCTCACCGACGGCCACGGCCGCACCGTGGACTTCAAGAACACCGTGGTCATCATGACCAGTAACGTCGGTGCCCAGCTTATCCGTCGCCAGATGAGCATGGGCTTCGCCGCCAAGCCGGAGTCCAAGGGCCAGAAGCTCGACTACGATACCATGAAGGAAAGGGTGCTGGCCGAGATGAAAAAGACCTTCCGCCCTGAGTTCATCAACCGCATCGACGAGATAATCGTCTTCCACCAGCTCACCGAGGAGCAGTTGCGGCAGGTTGTCGAGTTGCTGGTCAAAGAGCTGCAGGAGCGCTTGGCTGACCGCAAGCTCGGCATCGAGCTCAGCGACAAGGCCAAGTCCTGGCTGGTCAAGGAAGGCTACGACCCTGTCTACGGCGCCCGCCCCTTGAGACGCGCCATCGAGCGCTACGTCGAGAACCCGCTTTCCAGCAAGCTGCTGGGCGGCGAGTTCAAGGAAGGCGACACGGTCAAGGTCGACCTGGGCGACAAGGGCCTGACCTTCACCCTCAAGAGAAAAGCCAAAGCCGCCGCCTGATATAAATCTTGCTATTTATTAATGGTATCATTAATATATAGGGGATTTTTTGTTTCTGGAAAGGTGAGGGGGTGAGCTTTAACTGGGAATGGCTTAAGGCAGCTGCGAAGCGCTGGGAATACTATATCGGTATCGCCGGCATCGTAATAACGGTGGCGGTGGTGTTTGCCGTCATCTATTTCTGGGAGGATATACGTGCCCTGGAGCACTACGGCTATCTCGGCGCCTTTATCATCAGCATCTTCGGCGGCGCTACTATCATTGCCCCGATACCGATGACGCCAGTGATTTTCGCCCTGGGTGCGGTGATGAAGCCCGACTTCGCCCCCTACATGGGGCCCATCTTCGTCGGTATCGCCGCTGGTCTGGGCGAAACCATCGGTGGGATTTCCATCTATATGACGGGCTACGGAGGTGGCACCGCCCTCCAAGAAATGAAGGAGGGCAGGATTAAAGCCGCCTATATGCGCATGACGCGCTGGGTGGAGAGGCGGGGCTCGCTGACCCTCTTTATCCTTTCGGCGGTGGTTAACCCCTTCTTCTATCCGGCGGCGCTAGCGGCGGGGGCACTCCGCTTCGGCGTCTGGCGCTTTATCTTTATTTCCTTGATAGGCAAGACGATTAAGGGGATAACGGTGGCGGCGGCTGGTTACTGGGGCCTGGGCAGCATCCTCAGGGCGCTGGGCGTTCCCGTCTAGTTGCGCCCGAAGCCGTTTTCTGTTAGATTAACTATTGTCTCTGTGGGGCCGTAGTTCACTTGGGAGAACGTTTGACTGGCAGTCAAAAGGTAGGGGGTTCGAATCCCCCCGGCTCCACCACTCCCCTTCGACATTTACCCCTATTCCCCCAAGCCCAACCAAATGTTCGAATCCCCCCGGCTCCACCACCCAAGTCTTTCGTCCCACCCGATACCCGCCCCATAAGGGTGGTGCCCCTTTTCTATCTCCCTTTTAAGCGATTTCTCCCCACCCCATAGTCTTTTATCTCCTAAATCTCCACCCGCTTCGGCCAGGCTTCCGCAAGACAAGCGCTCCAGAGCCTCTCTAGGTAGGCGTGCGTGTATTCCTTCTCGATGAGGTGAAAAATATAAGCCCCTCTATCGGTCAGGTGGATTACGTCCCCCTTCCGCTTGATAAACTTGAAAAGCTCGAGGAAGGGTAATAGAGCTTTAATAGGGAAGGGCAGCCCTCGCCCGAAAAGGCTTTTCAGCTTCCCTGTATCGATGGCTAAATCATAACACCGCCAGAAGAGCCAGTAAGCCATTTTGTCCCTATCGCCCAACTTAGCCGCTAATGCTGGCTTTGGTTCTCCTTCTGTCGCCCTGATATATTCGGGCAGGGAAAAGGTGTTAACCGAAAAGTAGTCCCCCATCATCGTCGAGGCGCCCACCCCCACCCCCACGAATGATTCCTTAGTGACGGTGGTGTAGCGCATCCTTTCGGGCTTGTTGAAGCTCCAGATAGATGTCCTCGTGTAGCCCGCCGCCGAGGCTGTGGCCACGATGGCATTGAGCATATCCCGTTCCGCCTGACCTCCAGGCATATCAACCCTTGCCCTCTCCAACTCCCTTCGAAAAGGCATATAATCAAAGAACATCAGCGGGTAGGCGGATATCTGGTCGGCGCCGAGCTCGATGGCGGCGGCTACGTCTTTCTCAACCTCGTCAACGCTCTGCCCGGGCAGGGCGAATATCAGGTCGATATCGGCGCTATCGAAGCCCGCCCCCAGCACCCGCCCGCAGGCTTCTTTAGCCAGCTTGCTGTTGTAGTCGCGCCCCAGAACCTTGAGCAATCGGTCGTTGAATGTCTGTACCCCCAGGCTTACCAGGCTGACCCCGCTGTCTTTCAGGGACTTCAGGACGGGACTAGTGGCGTCCCGCGGGTGCACCTCGACCCCGACCTCGCCGCCGAGGCGGAAGTTACCCCTTAGCCAGTCCAGCGTCTGGCCGATTATCTGCGGCGTCAGCGAGGGCGTGCCCCCGCCGAAATAGACCGACGCCACTTTGACCTTACCCCACCGCCTCCGGTAGCCCTCCAGCTCTTTGATGAGCGCCCGCTGGTAGGCGGCGCTTTTCTTGGGGTCGTAGCGCTCTTTGACGTAGGGGCAAAAGGGGCAAATCTGGCGGCAGAAGGGCAGGTGGATGTAGAGGTTGATGCTCGATAGGTTGGGCGGATAGCTAACCTCCTGCGGCTCGAAGATGAAGGGGCTGGTTTTGCCGGAGAGGAGGAGTCGAAATACTTTGGGTAGAAGGCGTCTCATCAAGCGGAATTATACCACCAATTAATTAACCGCCCCACCCCTGGATCTCCCGTTTATTGCGAGGGTGTGACCCCTTCTCCAATTAGCTCTTTTGCCCTTCGGCGGGGCGATGACTGTAAAAATTTGGGCTATTGGCGTATAATGAGGCGATTACTTATGGGGGAAAAGACGGAGACTCACGAAACTACAATCTCACGTAAGAGGAAGTATATCGCCATCGGCCTGCTGGCCGCCTTAATACTCATAAGTGTCGGTGGCACTGTTTTCTTCATTTTAAACTGGGAATATGTAGAACAGCTTCAGGGTAAAGGTCTTCTTGGGCTTTTCATCATCTCTTTGTTCGCCGGCTCGCCGATACCGATACCGACCCCGAGCATGATACTGACCTTTACCTTCGGCAGTGTGTTGAATCCGGCGTTAGTGGGGCTAGTCTCCGGTCTGGGCAATGGCATCGGCAACGCGTTTATCTACTGGAGCGGTCGTGGCGGGCACGCCTTCTTCAAGAGCTTCAGCGCCCCCAGTGAGGATGCCGAACCCAAGTCGTGGATAGGCCGGCTTTTCAAGAAGATACCTAATATGCTGAATCGCGCCCGGGGCCGCGTGCTGCTGTCCGTTTTCCTTCTCTCCATCTATCCCAACCCCGTCCTCACCCCCATGATTATCGGTATGGGAGCGTCGCGCTTTAGCTTTACCAGGTTCTTTGTTGTTATCTGTGCGGGTAAGACCCTCCAGAGCATGATACTGTCCTATCTGGGTTATTTCGGTCTGCGTTCCCTGTTGAGCTATTTTGGCGTATTCGATGTACCCTGAGCTTTGTCCCTACCACCCGGTCTTTCCCCCAATTTTGTCACGATTTTGATACTTTTCCGTACGGGATTTTATGACTTCGTAACATAGCGGAATCTATAATAAGAGCTATCTTTCAACCACTCTTGAAACACGGGAGAATGAAGGAGGGTTAGTTATGAAGCAGGTTCTGCTCGCCTATTTCAGTGCTACCGGGACGACAGAGAAGATGGCCGAATACATCGCGGAAGGGGTGCGTTTCAGCGGGCAAGAAGTCGTGACCAAAAAGATATCAGAAATCAAGAATCCCGGCGATCTGGCGGGGTATGATGGCTATATCTTTGGTTCTCCCACCTATTCCCTCGACCTGCCCGAGCCGATGAAGAAGTTCCTACTCGTGTTGGAGAAGGCGGGGCTGGAGGAGAAATTAGGTGGTGCCTTTGGCTCCTATGCCCACGACGTCGGTTATAAACATGACGATTATGCACCAGCAATCATACTTAATGCCCTACAAGACGTCTGTAAGATGGAACCCTTTGAGCTGGGTCCTTTCAATTTGAAGGAAGATGTTGTCGGAACAAATGAAGGCTTAAAGGCTTGCCATGACTTCGGGCGAGCCTTCGGCGAGAAATTAGAGCGCTAGTCAGAAATCAAAGCCATTTTCCAAGCCACTCGAGCATTTTTTCTGGCCTGTCCTGAAAATAGCTATAGGATTCAAAGCGGTGGGTCGTATCTTCAATCCAGAAAAACTCTTTGGGATTATCCGGGGTGTCTGCATAAAAACCCTGGATGTCACTCAATTCGGTCCAAGGGTCGTTTCTGGCCTGGACATACAGGGTCGGCACTTTTATATCCTTCACATATTTCTTAGGCGACATTTCCCCTAAAGGATGAGCACCGCGCCAGACCATGAATTTCTTAACCATGGGCAGCAGAAGTCTCACTCCGATGGGACTAAGCAATCGCTTGGTGTAGGTTCTTATAAACACCTCCATGGAAATCGGCTGGACGGCGAAAAGACACTTAACATTTTTAAAGGCATTTGGCTCCTTGCTCATGGCAATTATGGTTGAGTTGGCCCCCATACAGAAGCTCACAAAAGAAACGTCCATATCCTTTAATTCATCTCTTCCTCTCAAGTAGTTCATGGTGGCGACCACGTCTTTATATTCTTCCAATCCTACGCCGGCTATGCCTTTGTTCGGGTCGGAGCCGCTTTCACCGTGGTTGCGGAAATCAAACATCAGAACCCAGTAACCTGCTTTATGCAGGTGCTGGGCCGTCTTTAAGAATTCTACCTCTTTGTCGTAAAGTCTGGTCCAGCGTTTATACTGGACGGTCGAGCCGTATTTGGTCAAGCCCCCGACATGGGTTATTATCACCAGCTTAGGCAGAGAGCCCGGGATGAGCCAGCCTTTGATATTTACCCCGTCGGCTGTCTTATACTCTATATTCTCAAAGTCCAGGCCGTAGTGCTTGGGATTTTTGGGGACCGGCTGGCGGTCTAGGTGGATGATAAGGCCGGAAAGAAAATAGCTGAGGAAAAAATAGACTAGGGCGAGACTAAAAATAACGATTAGGGCAATGACCATATTGCCAGTATAGCACAGACCTAGATTGCCGCAACTTCATAGCTGATTTAGCGCCGCCCCCGCTTAATTCTTTTTAGCGGGTTGTTCACCGAGGCTGATATTGGGTATCCATTCCAGCCATTTGGGCAGATACCAGTTACGGCGACCCAGAAGCTTCATCGTGGCCGGGACCAGGACGCAGCGAATCAGGGTAGCATCCAAGAAAATGGCTACTGCCAGACCAAATCCCATCTGCTGCATCATGACCATATCACCAAGGGCAAAGCCACCAAACACGGCCACCATTATCAGGGCGGCACCGGTTATCAGCCGCCCGGTGGAACGCAGTCCGAAGGATACGGATTCACTATTATCACCGGTCTGCTTGAACCTTTCCCGTACCCGACTCAGCAGGAAGACGTGGTAGTCCATGGAAAGCCCGAAGAGCAGGGCGAAGAGGAAGAGGGGCAGCCAGGTCTCGATAACCTCCACCTGTATGAAGCCGAAGAATTCGGCACCGATTCCCTTCTGGAAGACGAGTACGATGAGACCGTAAGCCGCTGCCACGGAGAGCAGGTTCATCATAATGGCGGTAGTCGATATCACCACGGAGCGGAAGGCCAGGAGCAATATAATAAAGCTCAGCGCCAGCACGTAGGCAAAGATAAAAGGCGTATAGGTGTCCGTCGTCTGGTTGAAGTCCACCATGAAGGCGGATTCTCCCGATACCAGCACCCGGACGGGGCTATCCCCCAGCGCCTGCGGTATGTAGTCACTGCGCAGAATCTTCACCGAATCCATTGACTGCAGGCTCATTGAGTCGCCCGAAATCTGGGCATAGATGACCGCCAGGTTGTTATCCGGGTAGGGCACCAGCTGGGAATAGGCAAAGGCGGGGTCGGCATCTAGGCTCATCTGCAGCTGGTCAATTCCCGCCTGGCTCTCCGCCGAGCTTACGTCGCCGTCAATCACGATTATCGTCGGCGTATCCATGCCGATACCGAACTCTTCCTGTAATACCAGGTATCCCTGTTTCGCCCGCAGGTAATCGGGGAGGCCGCTGATACCGGTCATGCCGGTGTCTCTATCGAAGAAGGGGATAGCCGCGGAACCCAGCAGGACCACGATGATGACAATACTTAAAACCGGCACCTTGGTCACCACCCGCGTTACCCATGCCCAGAAGCCGGTAGGTGATTCGTAGGTCTGGGCCGTTTTACCGCGTTGGATAAAGGGAATGCGGAACTTATTCACTCTGTCTCCCAGCAGTCCCATCATGGCCGGCAGCAGTGTCAACGAGGCGCAAATAGCCATCACCACCACCAGGATGGCGCCGATGCCGATAGTAATAAAAATAGATAGTGGGAAAATCACCATGCCACTCAGTGCCAGCACCACCGCCAGACCGCTGAAGAATATCGCTCGACTGGCCGTGGCCCCGGCGACGCCGATGGCGTCCATTTTCTCCCGACCGCGCTGTCTTTCTTCACGGAAACGCGTCAGTACAAAGAGGGAGTAGTCTATCCCCACCGCCAGTCCCATCATGGTAATTACGTTGGTAATCATAAAGGTAAGGTCCATCACCTGTCCCACCAGGGCGGCAAGGCCGAGGGCGACGGCAATGGCGACCATCCCGAGCGCGATGGGCAGAATGGCGGCGGCGATGGCGCCGAAGACGATGGCCAGAATCACTATCGCTGCCGAGATACCGATCATCTCGCCCCTGGCCGCCGAGCTTTCGCCCAGCTCCATCGAATCAGCCATGAATGAGGCGCTGCCCGTATAGAATATCTCAAAAGAATCAGTGGCGTAGCTGTCCCCTATTTCATAGACCTCTTCCATTCTCTCGTCGGCTTCCATGGGCATGGTGAAAGAGATAAAGGTGCTGTGCCGGTCGGCGGAGACCATTGACGGTTCCTGGGCCATATTGTAGGTGAAGCCGCTGATGAAGACATCCGGTCCCAGCGCCATCATGTCGTTATAAAGCTGCTCAACGTGACTCTGGAACTCGGCATCATCCACCGTCAGTGTATCGGAGCGGATGATAATCGTCTCATCAAGGTCTTCGTACTCGGCTATCCCCAGCCGCTCGTTCATGATGTCAAGGGCTTCACTCGATTCGGGGTTATTGGTCGGCTCCACCTCCGTAACCAGGGCATCGCCCAGCATGGTGAAATTAGAAACAAGGGCTAAGGCCAACACGGCAGCCCAGATGCCAATGGTCACCCAGGGACGCCGGGCGCATGCCCTGGCCAGTTTTTCGGTCCAGTTGCCTAAATACACGTGTTATTACTCCTTCAATTCTCTAAATGGGTCGGCAAACTATCGGTCATTTTACACTTTTTTATCCCTGATAGTAAACAATCGGCTATTTGGCTGGTTTTCAGAGCTTCAATGCTGGCGGTCAAAAGGTGGGGGAGTTGAATCCCACCACCACCCCGCCTTGTTTAGCGAACGTGTGATTTTCCCACCCAATACCCACCCAATCCCCCCAACATTGCGCCTCTGTTCTAATCTTGCTACAATTAGCCCCAGTAAAATGACGTATAACCCTAGGGAAATCGAAAAGAAGTGGCAGCAGCGCTGGGCGGACGATAAGCTCTACGAAGTCAGTGAGGACTCCCCCCGACCCAAGTGGTACGCCCTGACCATGTTCCCTTATACCTCGGGCGACCTGCACATCGGCCACTGGTACGCCATGGCGCCCTCGGACGTCAACGCCCGCTTCAAGAGGATGCAGGGCTACAACGTTCTCCACCCCATGGGCTTCGATGCCTTCGGTCTACCCGCCGAGAATGCCGCCATCAGCCGTGGAATTCACCCCTTCGTCTGGACGATGCAGAACGTGGAGAACATGCGCCGCCAGCTGAAGAGCATGGGCGCCATCTACGACTGGAGCCGAGAGGTCATTACCTGCCTGCCCGACTACTACAAGTGGACACAGTGGTTCTTCCTGAAACTATACGAGCACGGGCTAGCCTACCGAGGCAAGGCCCAGGTGAACTGGTGCCCCCAGTGCCAGACGGTGCTGGCTAACGAGCAGGTGGTCGGCGAGGGCAACTGCGAACGCTGCGGGACGGCGGTGGTAAAGCGAGATTTGGAGCAGTGGTTTTTCCGTATCACTAAATACGCTGACGAGCTTCTGGAGTTCGAGGGCATCGACTGGCCCGAGCGAATTAAGATAATGCAGCGCAACTGGGTAGGCAAGAGCACCGGCACCGAGATATCCTTTGCTTTAGACCACCCCGCCGCCACCGAAAAAGAGATACGGGTCTTTACTACCCGCCCCGACACTACCTTCGGCGTTACCTTTATGGTTTTAGCCCCCGAACACCCTTTGGTGGAAAAGCTGACCTCGCCCGAGAAGAAGGCCGAGGTCGAAGCCTACATCGACAAGACCCGCCGCCAGACCGAAATCGAAAGGCTCTCCACCGAAAGAGAAAAGGACGGTGTCTTCATCGGCGCCTACTGCACCAACCGCCTCAACGGCGAAAAGGTACCCATCTGGATTGCCGACTACGTGCTCCTGGGCTACGGCACGGGGGCGGTAATGGGCGTCCCCGCCCACGACGAGCGCGACTTCGCCTTCGCCAAGAAATACAACCTGCCCATCAGGGTGGTGGTGGCGCCTCACGACTGGGACGGCAAAGACCTCGAAGAGGCCTATGTCGAAGCGGGCACTATGGTCAACTCCGAGCAGTTTAACGGCCAGCCCAGCCAGCAGGGCATCGAGACCATCACCGATTTCATGGAGGAGAAGGGGTGGGGCAAACATGCCGTAAGCTACCGCCTGCGCGATTGGCTCATCTCCCGCCAGCGCTATTGGGGTGCGCCCATCCCCATGGTTTACTGCCAAAAGTGCGGCGTCGTCCCCGTCCCCGAAAAAGACTTACCCGTGCTGTTACCCGAAGACGCTGAGTTCAAGCCCACGGGCGAATCGCCCTTAAAATATAACGAGAAGTTCGTCAACACCAAGTGCCCCAAGTGCGGCGCGGCGGCCAAGCGCGAGACGGACACCATGGATACCTTTATGTGCTCCTCCTGGTATTTCCTGCGTTACACCAGCCCCCACGACGAAAAAGCCGCCTTCGAAGATGAAAAGGTGAAATACTGGCTGCCCGTAGACCTCTATACCGGTGGCGCCGAGCACGCCGTGATGCACCTCTTCTACGCCCGCTTCTTCACCAAGGCACTGCGTGACATGAAGATTATCGACTTCGGCGAGCCTTTCACCCGTTTATTTAACCAGGGCGTCATCATCGCCGAGAAGCAGAAGATGAGCAAGTCCCGGGGCAACGTCATCACCCCCGACGAGTATGTCTCCGAACTGGGCGCCGACGCCGTACGCGCCTACCTCATGTTCGTCGCCCCCTGGGAGCAGGGTGGGGAGTGGAACGATAGTGGTATCAGTGGCATCAGCCGCTGGCTCAACCGCCTCTGGAACTTAGTGTTAGGCGGCTACAAGCAAGATGTCAAAGCCAAAGCTACGGATGAAGAACGGGCTCTAACCCGCCTCACCCACCAGACCATAAGAAAGGTGACCCAGGACCTGGAGAAAATCCGCCTCAACACCATGATTGCGGCGCTTATGGAGTATACCAACTACATGACTAAAGCCAAGGAAGAGGGCGTAATCAGCAAGGCCGCCTGGGACGAGGCCATCGAAACCCTTATGCTGCTTTTAGCCCCCACCGCCCCCCACCTCGCCGAGGAGCTCTGGCAGCAGACGGGGCACGAATACAGCATCCATAACCAAAGCTGGCCTAAATGGGACGAGGTGCTGGCTAAAGAGGAAGAGATTACGCTGGTGGTCCAGGTCAACGGCAAATTGAGAGACCGTATTACTGTTCCAGTGTCTATCACTGAGGACGAAGCTAAAGAAAAGGCGCTGGAGTCGCCGAAAGTCAAGAAGCATATAGAGAGCAAGAAGATTATCAAGACGATATATGTTCCGGGTAGACTGGTCAACGTTGTGGTGAAATAGTCATGAAAATAGCTTTTATCGGCGGGGGGAATATGGGGGAAGCCATGCTGGCGGCGGTTCTGGCTAAGTCTTTGGCTCAGTCAGCTTCTATCTCCGTGAGCGATGTCAGCTCATCTCGCCTCGATTATCTCAAAAAGCGGTATTCTGTCGCAGTAACCTCTGATAATACCGAAGCCATCTCCGATAAAGGTATCGTTATACTCGCCGTCAAGCCCCAGAACCTCACCGAGGTCATAGCCGAACTCAGGGGCAAGGTTAAAGCCAATCAGCTTGTTCTATCAATAATCGCCGGGGCTAAAATCAAGACTATAACTCAAGGGCTAAGCCACAGCGCCGTTGTCCGCACCATGCCCAACACCCCCGCCCAAATCGGGGAGGGGATGAGCGTCTGGACGGCTACCCCTGATGTAACCGAAGGGCAAAAGCAGGCGGCTCAAGCCATCTTGGGCGCCATGGGCGGGGAGCTCTACGTCGGCGACGAGGCTTATCTTGATATGGCCACGGCGGTAAGCGGCAGCGGCCCCGCCTATTTCTTTTTAATGGTAGAAGCGCTGGTCGAGGCCGCTATTGAAATAGGCCTCCCCCCCGACAGGGCTCAGGAACTGGTTGTCCAGACCATGCTTGGCTCGGCTAAGTTTATTCGGGAGTCGGGCGAAGCCCCCGCCGAGCTGCGTAAAAAAGTCACCTCTCCCGGCGGCACCACTGCCGCCGCTTTGGCCCAATTCGAAAAAGGCGCTTTTAGCGAGCTGGTCAAAAAGGCGGTCAGAGCCGCCTACGAGCGGGCCAAGGAACTGGGCAAATAGCTTTGAGATAGCTTATGAACTGGCTGGATATCGTTATAATTATAGTCATTGCCGTCGCTGCCTTCGGCGGGCTGGTTATCGGTCTTATTGCCTCCGCCCTCTCCCTGGCGGGGATAATCGTGGGTGTGATATTAGCGGGGCGCTACTACCTCGCCTTCTCCCAACACCTCGGCTTCATTCCCGAGGAAAACATCGCCCAGATAGTCGCCTTCGTCATTATCCTGGTGGGGGTTATGCTCATCGCCCTGGCGCTGGCCATGGTCCTGCGCTGGGCTTTCTCGCTGATTAAGCTGGGCTGGATTGACCGCATCGGCGGCGCCGTCTTCGGGCTGGCTGGTGGTGCGTTGCTCTGTGCGGCGGTACTGGCGGTGTGGGCCAAGTTCGTCGGCGCAGGGGCGACCATCACCGGTTCGGCGCTGGCGTCACTACTGCTGGAGCACTTACCCGTCGTGCTGGGGCTGCTCCCCGCCGAGTTCGACGCCGTGCGCTCTTTCTTTCAGTAGGCTCTAGAGCTTCCCCTTAAACTTCTCCCTTAGCGCCTCGACTACGTTCTTGGGGACAAGGTCGTGGATATCGCCGCCCAGGCTGGCGGCTTCCTTGAGCAGGCTGGAGCTTAAGAACTGGTACTCCACCCGCGACATCAGGCAGACGAACTCCAGCTTGGGGTAAAGCTTCTTGGTCATCATAGCCATGTCGAACTCACGCTCGAAGTCGGCGCTCATGCGCAGTCCCCGTACCATGGCTATGGCCTTCATCTTTCTGGCGAAGTCGACGGTCAGCCCCCCGAAAGACTCCACCTCGACGTTGGGCAGGTCGGCGATGGCGCCCCTAATCAGCTCCACCCTCTCCGCGGCGCTGAAGAGAATGGGCTTATTGGGGGTCTCAAAGACCCCGATAATCAGCTTGTCGAAGAGCTTGGCGGCTCTGGTGGCGATATCGAGGTGCCCGTTGGTTATAGGGTCGAAGGTGCCGGGGTAGATAGCAATGCTCAAGGCTCTAGCCCTCCTTTTGGTAGATTGCGATGGTACGCCACTAATGTTCTTTTCATTCTGATTACCCTATTGTCGCGCTATGGTATTCTTCGTCAGTAACCGCGCCAAGCCATACAACGGGACCCTTTTGGGTGTTCGGGCTGATGCCGATGTGCAAAAACGCGCTGTCCGGTGCAGCGCCGTGCCAATGCACTACATCAGGTGGGATTTCCACGACATCACCTTTAGTCAGCTGTCTGGCCGCTTGGCCCTTTTCCTGATAGTATCCGATACCGTCCGTGCAGAGTAGGAGTTGCCCTCCAGGATGGGAATGCCAGTCGGTGCGACAACCCGCCTCAAACAACACATCATATACCTGGCAGTTGTATACTCCGTTCCTGTCGGGTATCAGAAAGTTCACAAAAGACGTGCCTGAAAAGTTTGCATCCATTTTAACGCCTTTGGCGAAAATTTGATTGTTAGCCATATCATTATTCTCCTAATTCTCAATATCGATTGTGATTTCGAATTCCCCTTGGTAGATTGCGATGCAACTGTCGCCGTGGCGACGCTCTTTAAGCAGTGTTAAAGGGGGGTAGTTTTCATCTAGGGTGAGGTGGGGGGAGTGCGTCACCACCACTATGGTATCCCTGCCGACCAGCGCTGAGCTCGCCAGCTGCTGAATCGTTTCGCCTATGGTTTCGTCGGCGTAGGGAGGGTCCATCACGATGATATTATACGCCCCTTCCAGAAAGGTGAGCGCTTTTGATACGCGGCGGCAGTAGACATGCGCTCGTGCCGCCAGCTTCGTCCTTTCCAGGTTTTGCCTGATTATACTACAACAACGCGGGTCTTGTTCAACAAAGTCCACCCACCCCGCCCCCCGCGACAACGCCTCGATGCCCAGCGCCCCGCTGCCCGAAAAGAGGTCGAGTACCCTCGACCAGTCCCCAGCGATGCCCTCCAGCATGGCGAAGATGGCCCCACGCACCAGGTCGGTGGCGGGACGGGTGCCCGTCCCCTTGGGCACCTTAAGGTGGTGCCCCTTGGCGCTGCCGGCAATGACCCGCATCATTGCCTATATGATATTGGGTTATGGCGCTGAGGTCAATAAGGGGAAGCCCCACCCCACCTTGGCGAACGTACGTTTTTCGCCCCACCCAGCCCGCCCATAAACGTCTTTCAAAGGGGGCTGCGCCCCCTTAAAAACCCCCAGAGCGGGAGGCTGGGTGGCGTATCCCCAGAAGGAATTCTAGAGGGAGAATCCCCTCTAAGGGTGGGTAGGGTGGGTCACAATTAACGTTCGATAACAAAGGTGGGGGGATGGAAACCCAGGCTCTAATTGGTCTATCCCACCACCCCCAAAAACCCTTGCTCTAAAAATAGTTGGTATGATATACTGTTTGCCGTCACTGCGAGTTTAAGGAGGCATATACTTGCTGGCAGATTATGGCTACATCGGCTTGCTTCTGGTAGTCGCCATTTTTTTTGCCGTCACCACCCTACTCCTCCCCTTTTCTCTCAGTATGCCGGCCCGGCTGGCGATTTATTCTCAAAAGTTCCGCAACTACATTCAGACACGCTGGCCCTTCCTGGTCCGCTTTATTCCTCCCCTCCCCAAACCGCCCAAGTTCATGCAAATCGTGCCCTATAACCCCAGCCCGGTGAAAAGCTCCACCTTTGAGTGCGGCATGGAGACCATCGGCCGCAGCTGGGTTCAGTTCAACTTCCGCTACTACTTCTACGCTCTGGTCTTCATCGCCCTCGACGTGATGGTGGTCTTCCTCTATCCCTGGGCGGTGCAGCTTAGGGGGCTGGGGCTTTACGGCTTTTTCGCCGTGCTCATTTTCATCGGCATAATCATTGTCGGCTATCTCTACGCCTGGAAGAAGAAGGTCCTGGAATGGAAATAGAAGAGGTCTATTCCCGCCAGCAGCTCGACGAGAAAGAGGGCAAGCAGATAAACGAGCTTATCGCCCGCTCGCAGACACCCATCCCCGACCCCGACCAATGGCTGGACGAGGAATTAAAGCGTAATATCCTGGTCACCTCGGTGGACGCCGTGCTCGACTGGGCCAGGCGCTCTTCCCTCTGGACGGCGGTTTGCCTTCCCGCCTGCTGCGCCTTCGAGTTTATCACCACGGCCGCTTCCCGCTTCGATATCTCCCGCTTCGGCATGGAGATTATTCGCGCCTCTCCCCGCCAGGCCGACCTGATGATTACGGCGGGCACGCTTACCTGGAAGATGGCGCCCCAGGTCAAGCGTATCTACGACCAGATGGCCGAGCCCAAGTGGGTCATCGCCATGGGGGCCTGCGCCATCAGCGGCGGCATCTTTCGCTCTTCCTACAGCGTGGTGCCGGGCTACAACCGCATCATCCCCGTCGATGTCTATCTGCCCGGTTGTCCCCCCCGCCCCGAAGCCCTGCTCTACGCCATAAGAAAACTGCACCATAAGATAAGCAAAACGAGCCTGATGCAACAGAAGGGTAACAATAACCAATGACGACGGCCCTTTCCGGTGCCAAGATTGCCAAACTGGAGAAGAAGTTCCCCAAAGCCGTTATCGAAGCGGGGGCCGACAGCCTGCTGCTTAAAAGTGAGCAGCTTTTGGCGGTAGCCGAATACCTGAATAAGACCCCCGACCTCGACTTCGACTTCATCAACCACATTACGGGCACCGACTATTACGACTATTTCGAGGTGGTCTACCAGCTCACCTCGCTTAAATACAACCACCAGCTGGTGCTAAAGGTCCGCTGTTACGAGCGGGAAAAGCCCACCCTGCCCTCGGTGTACGGCGTCTGGAAGGGCGCCGACTTCCAGGAGAGGGAGATTTTCGACCTGCTCGGCATCAGCTTCGAGGGCCACCCCAACCTGAGGCGTATCGTCCTCTGGGAGGGCTTCGAAGGCTACCCGTTGAGGAAAGATTTCTTATGACGACGACCCGAGAAATAGCCATCAATACCGAACCCTTCGTGGTCAACATCGGCCCCGCCCACCCCAGCACCCACGGCGTCTTCCGCATGCTGACCACCCTCGACGGCGAGGTCATCGTCAACATGGCACCCGTCTTCGGCTATCTCCACCGCGGCATTGAAAAGCTGGCCGAAGAGCGCACCTACAGCGGCTGTGTCCCCCTCACCGACCGGCTCGACTACCTGGCCTCGATGAGCAACAACTTTGCTTACTGCCTGGCCGTGGAAAAGCTGGCTGGGGTCAGCGTGCCCGAGCGCGCGGAATACATCAGGATCATTATGGCCGAGCTCCAGCGTATCGCCAGCCACCTCTGCGCCGTCGGCTTTTTCCTCAACGACTGCGGCGCCTTTATGACCCCCGTCCTCTACATGTTCCGCGAAAGAGAAAAGATACTCGACCTCTTCGATATGGTCTGTGGCCAGCGCCTCACCTACAACTACATGCGGGTCGGTGGCGTCAGCCAGGACATCCCCGAAGAGTTCGCCCCGGCCTTAAAGAAATTCATCAAGGAAATGCCGGGCTGGATTAACGAATACGAGCGCCTGCTCAAGGAAAACGAGATACTGCTGGCACGCACCAAGGGCGTCGGCATCCTGACCAAGGAGATGGCCGTAAACACCTCGGCCAGCGGCCCCGTCTTAAGGGCCAGCGGTGTGAAGTGGGATATCCGCAAAGCCGACCCCTATTCCATCTACGACCGCTTTGAGTTCGACATACCCACTGGCAGCGCTGGTGATTGCTACGATCGCTATCGCGTCCGCATTGAAGAGATGCGCCAGAGCCTGCGCATCCTGGAACAGGCCCTTGACGGCCTGCCCGCCGGCGAGGTCAGGAGCGAAGTTCCCCACCTTATCCGTCCCCCCGCCGGCGAGGCCTACGGGCGCCTGGAGTCCCCCAAGGGCGAGCTCGGCTTCTACTTGGTGTCGGACGGCTCCATCGCCCCCTACCGCTTCCACGTGCGGGCGCCGACCTTCATCAACCTCACCGCTTTAAGCGATATGGTGCGCGGCTGGAAGGTAGCCGACCTCATCATCATCTTCGGCAGCATTGATATCTGTATGGGCGAGGTGGACCGCTAAATGGCGATGCAGATGTTGCCCCCCGACTGGCCCGGTAATTTCTGGGCGCACTGGGCGGTATTTACCGTTATCATACTGGTCTTCATCCTGCTCACGGTGATGGTCTTCATCTGGTTCGAGCGCCGGGCACTGGCGATTATGCAGGCCCGCCTCGGTCCCAATCGCGCCGGCCCCATGGGCGTTTTCCAGTCGGCGGCCGACGCCTTAAAGCTCCTGATTAAAGAAGATATCGTTCCCGCGGCGGGCGATAAAATCGTCCACTGGCTGGCGCCCGTGGTCGCCTTCGTCCCGGTGATGATGGTCTTCGCCGTCGTCCCCTTCCGGGGCGGCGCCCTGCTGGCCGACCTCAACGTCGGTGTCCTCTATATCGTGGCCATCAGCTCGGTAACCACGGTGGGCATCTTCATGGCCGGCTGGAGTTCCAACAACAAGTACTCCTTGCTCGGCGCCATGCGCCTGACCGCCTCCGTGGTCAGCTACGAGATACCCGTCGTGCTGGCGCTGGTCGGCGTGATTCTGCTCACTGGTTCCCTCTCCCTGCAACAGGTAGTAGCCGCTCAGGACGTCCCCTTTATACTGGTGCAGCCGCTGGGCTTTCTGCTCTTTTTTACCGGCGCCCTGGCTGAGATTAACCGCGCCCCCTTTGACCTCACCGAGGCCGACTCCGAGATTGTGGCCGGCTACATGACCGAATATTCGGGGATGAAATTCGGTCTGCTCTTTTTAGCGGAATACGGCGAGGCGTTGGCCATATCGGCTATCGTCACCACCCTTTTCCTGGGTGGCTGGCGGGGTCCGCTGCTTCCCGACTGGCTCTGGTTCCTGGTCAAGGTCGGCGCCGTTTTCTTCTTCATCGTCTGGATAAGGGGCACGGTGCCCCGCATCCGCATCGACCAGCTTATGGCGCTGGCCTGGAAGTTCCTCTTCCCCTTAGCTTTGATAAACCTGCTGGTTACCGCCGTCGAGATACTGGTCTGGCCCGACATTTCCCTCTGGCTCTTGGTGCCGATTAACTTTGCCGTTATGATAGTGCTGATACTCATCTGGTCGAAACTATTTAAATTAGGCTGGGGTAGAGTCAATGTTTGAACGCTACGGAATAGGTATTGCCAAGGGGCTGTCGGTGACGATTCGTCACCTCTTGCGCATCCCCATCACCACCCAGTACCCCGAGCGGCGCCTTAACCCATCGCGCCGCACCCGGGGCAACGAGCTTATCTGGAACCAGGAGAAGTGTACCGGTTGTGGCACCTGCGCCAAGACCTGTCCTCAAGGCAGCATCGAAATCGTAACCTCGGTAAAGCTCGAGGAGAATAAATACAAGGTCGAGAAGTTCGAGGTGGATACGGGCTACTGCATCTTCTGCGGCCTCTGTGTCGAAGCCTGCCCCTACGACGCTCTTTTCCTGGGCTATGCCTACGAAAGGGCGCGTTATCGGCGCGGCGAGCTGGTGCAGGCTAACGAAGGCTTGTTGGAATCGGCGGAGCGTAAGCCCAGCGGCTACGCCCACCCCGAGGTCGCTACTGAGCTGCCCGAGCAGAGCCTGCTAATCAACAAGGACAAGGGGAGAAGAGGGTAATGGGGTTTGAGATTGCCTTCTGGATAGTGGCCGTAATCGTTGTGATGGCGGCGCTGGCCGTCGTCCTGCTGAACGACGTCTTCCGGGCCGCCCTGTCGCTGGTGCTCTGCTTTCTGGCGGTGGCGGGGATCTATCTTACCTTAAGCGCCGACTTCCTGGCGGTGGTGCAGATTCTGGTCTATGTCGGCGCCATATCGGTCTTAATCATCTTAGCCATCATGCTCACCCGCGATGTGCATAAAGGCAGCCCAGGCAATAAACTTCGTATCCCCGCCTTCTTTGTCGCCTCCCTGTTCTTGGGCGGAATCATCTACGCCATGGTCAACACTAACTGGCAAGTTTCGTCCGCTTCGCCTCTGGCACCGACCACCCCAGCCATTGCTGGCCTACTCTTCGGCGAGGGCGGCTTTATCCTGCCCGTGGAGATCGCCCCCATCCTCCTGCTGGCGGCAATCCTGGGGGCTATCGTCCTGGTGAGGGAGAAATAAGCATGGTAGGACTGGAGCACTATCTGATACTGGCGGCGGTGCTCTTCGCCATCGGCCTCTACGGCGCGCTGGCCAAGCGCAACGCCATCATCATCCTGATGTCCATCGAACTTATGCTCAATGCGGTCAACATCGCCATGGTCGCCTTCTCCCGCTATATTGTGCCCCTCCAGCTCACGGGGCAGATTTTCGCTATCTTCGTTATGGTGGTGGCCGCGGCTGAGGTCGCCGTCGGGCTGGCCATAATCATCGCCATCTACCGCCACTATAAGACAATAGACGCCACCAAAATCGACCTGATGAAATGGTAATAAGGAGGAGAAACTATGAACAAGGGTAATGTAGGCACGCTGGGGGGAGTGCTCTGGTTCGTGGGCTGGCTCTTCACCATCGGGTTCGCCAACCTGGTCTGGTGGAAAATCATCCTGGGCATCGCCGTCTGGCCCTTCTATCTCGGCGACGCCGTACTGGAACTGCTTTAGTAATCGGAAAGATTTAGACCTTTTGGTGTCTTAAAGAGGGGACAGAGAATCCCCTCGATAGAGGGTCGTGTTCGAAGATACCCTCGAATATGGAATGGAGAATTGAATACTATATGTCATTCTGAGGGAACTCCTGCGCAGGCAGGAGGACCGAAGAATCTAGAGAGAGACCCTTCACTACGCTCAGGGTGACAGTAAAAGGAATCAGGGTGACAGTAAAAGGAATCAGGGTGACAGTAAAAATAGGGGAGAGGTAGATAATAAATCCATGTGGGTAGAAGTCAAAAAAGCCAGGAGCCTGGCGCTGGCCGAGATGTGGAAGGAGCTCTTTGAGGGTGAGGGCATCCCCACCCACCTCCTCCCTCTGGCCGGCGAGCCTCGCGACCGGGAACTGGGCACCTATTCCGTGCTGGTGCCCCAGGATAAAGCGCACGTGATAGAGGAGGTCTTGAGGAAGCTGTAATGCCCTATCAAATGGTCTGGCTCATCTTTCTATTGCCCCTTTTCTCCTTTATCATAATATCGCTGTTTTTGAGGCCCTTCCTCAAAAGCCAGCCCAGGACGGCGGGCTATGTCACCATCGCCGCCCTGCTCGGCTCGCTGGGGCTTTCCCTCTGGGCATTGACCGAGGTGATGGCCACGGGCCAGCCCATCGCCGTCCCCGACGTAACTTGGGCGGTTGTCGATGGGTTGACCATTCACCTGGGGCTGATTATGGACCAGCTGACGGCGGTGATGCTCATCGTGGTCACCGTGGTCAGCCTTATGGTGCAAATCTACTCCCAGGGCTACATGAAGGGCGACGCTGGCTACCACCGCTACTACGCCTTTATGTCCCTCTTCACCGCCTCCATGCTGGGGCTGGTTTTAGCCGATAACCTCGTGCTGGTCTACGTCTTCTGGGAGATGGTGGGCTTGTGTTCCTACCTGCTCATCGGCTTCTGGTTCCATAAGCCCTCGGCGGCCAACGCTGCCAAGAAGGCCTTTATCGTTACCCGCCTGGGCGACTTCGGTTTCCTGGCGGCCATACTGCTGCTCTACTTTAACACTGGCACGCTCGATATCAACCAGCTTCACGGTTTGGCGGCCACGGGCGCCCTGGCCGGGACTACTCTGACCTGGGCGGCTATTGGCATCTTTGCCGGCGCCGCCGGCAAGTCGGCGCAGTTCCCGCTGCATACCTGGCTGCCCGACGCCATGGAGGGCCCCACCCCCGTCAGCGCCCTCATCCACGCCGCCACCATGGTCGCCGCCGGCGTCTTCTTGGTCGCCCGCACCTTTCCGCTCTTTGCCCACTCGCTGGAGGCACTGAACACGGTGGCTGTCGTCGGCGCCTTTACCGCCATCTTCGCCGCTACCATGGGGCTGGTGATGAACGATATCAAGCGCGTGCTGGCCTACTCCACCATCAGCCAGCTCGGCTACATGATGCTGGGTCTGGGGGCGGCGGGGCTGGTCTTATTCCACGAGGGCGAGGTTACGGTGGTGGCGGCTAAAGCGGCCGTGGCTATCGGCATGTTCCACCTCTTCAACCACGCCTTCTTCAAGGCTCTGCTCTTTTTGGGTGCGGGCAGCGTCAACCACGCCACCGGCACCTTCGACATGAGAAAGATGGGCGGGCTGCGTAAATTCATGCCCTGGACCTTCGCCACCTTCCTTATCGGCTCGATAAGCCTGGCCGGTATCTGGCCCGTAGCTGGCTTCTGGAGCAAGGACGAAATCTTGGCGGTGGCTCTGGACGCCAACACCATCCTCTTCGTCCTGGCCATGATAACCGTCTTTATGACCGCCTTCTATATGTTCCGTGCCGTCTTTATGACCTTCGGCGGCGAATACCGCGGCGGCGAAGGGGGACACAAGCCCCACGAATCCCCGCTGGTAATGATTGCGCCTATGGCGGTGCTGGCTATTCTGGCCGTCTTTTCCGGTTTCTGGAATGTCCACGGCGGCTTCGGCGCCTTTATGGGGCACGGCGAAACCCACGGTTTTGTCGAGGGCTTCTTCGGCATCCTGAGCCACTCGCTGCCCTGGATATCATTGCTACTGGCTGGGTTGGGCATACTGCTCGCCTACGCCATCTACAGCGCCAAATGGCTTTCGGCGGAGCGAATTGGCCGAATGTTCCAGCCGTTCTATAAGCTGTTCTTGAACAAATACTGGCTCGACGAGCTTTACGAGAAGCTTTTCGTGGGCAGGGTGCTGCAACGGGGCTTTTTCGCCATCCTGCAGTTTTTTGACGTCTATATCGTCGATGGCACCGTCAATGGCATCGCTAGCGGGACTATGGCCACGGGCCGGGCGATTCGAAAAGCCCACAGCGGTCAGCTGCAATTATACGGACTATTTATCGGCATCGGCATTGTTGTCATTGTTGCCTGTTTATACATATTCGGCTAGAGGAGGGTTAGTCAGAGGGCGAAAGCCCTAAATAGTGTGTCATTCTGAGAGAGCGTAGCAACCGAAGAATCTCAGGAGAGACCCTTCGCTACGCTCAGGGTGACAGAAAAAAGGGATAGGGATCAAAAATACAACTCAGGGGAGTCGGTTAAGGAAATGACCTTGATAGAAAAAAGGAGCTTAATCTAGGTGGACTTTAACTACCTGACAACCATAATCTTCCTGCCCGTGGTGGGGGCACTGCTCATCGCCTTCCTGCCCCGCCTGTCGGCGCGCGGCGTAAGGTGGCTGGCGGCTGTCTTCACCTTCATACCGCTGGTGCTGTCCATCTATCTCTTTATAATCTTCGACCGCTCGGCGGGGGTGGTGGGGGTAATGCAGTTCGAGGAAAGCCTTTCCTGGATTCCGGCCATCGGCGCCAACTACCACCTGGGCGTGGACGGTCTGAGCCTGCCCCTGATGATACTGATGGCTTTCCTCGGCTTCCTGGTGGTGCTCATCTCCTGGAAGATTGACCTCAGACCCAGGGAGTACTTCGCCTGGCTGCTCCTCCTGGAGACGAGCATCTTAGGCGTCTTCTGCTCCCTCGACCTGCTTTTGTTCTTCCTCTTCTGGGAGATAGAGGTCATCCCCATGTACTTCTTAATCTCCATCTGGGGCACGGGGCGCAAGGAATACTCGGCCATCAAGTACGTAATATATACCTTGTTCGGTAGCGCCTTTATGCTGGCGGGCATACTCAGTCTTTACTTTACCACCGGCTCCTTAAACATGGTCGAGATAGCTCAGGGCGGCCTGGGCATGATTCAGACGGCCATGCCGGCGGCGGCTATCTTCTTCCTGCTGCTGGTCGGCTTCGCTGTGAAGCTACCCGTATTCCCCCTGCACAGCTGGCTGCCCGATGCCCACACCGACGCCCCGACGGCGGTAAGCGTGGTGCTGGCGGGGGCATTGCTGAAGATGGGCGGCTACGGCATGCTGCGTATCTGTGTCAGTATTTTCCCTGGAGTGGCCCAAGACTACGCCCTACCCCTGATAATACTGGCCGTCATCAGCGTCCTCTACGGAGCGGCGGTTACCTTGAGACAGACCGACTTAAAGAGGCTGATTGCATATAGCAGCATCAGCCACATGGGCTACGTCCTCTTGGGCGTCTTCGCCCTGGGGCAGGTGAGCATGACCGGGGCGGCGCTACAGATGTTCAGCCACGGCGTCATCACCGGGCTGCTCTTTGCCATGGCGGGCCTGGTGATGCATAACGCCGGCGAAAGGAATTTACGAAAGCTGGGTGGCTTAGCCAGGCAGATGCCGATTATCGTCGTCGTCTTCTCCATAGCCGGGGTGGCTTCGCTGGGGCTACCCACCACCAGCGGCTTTGCCGCCGAGTTTATGGTCTTTGTCGGCAGCTTCTCCAGCGGCGCCCCCGGCATTCAGGTCGCCACCATACTGGGCGTGCTCGGTATCGTCATTACCGCGGGCTATATCCTCTGGATGTTGCAGAGAGTCTTCTACGGCCCGCCCCTAGAGAGGTTCAATAAGGCCAAGGACGCCAGCATCCTGGACCGCGTCTATATGTTCGCCTTCGTGGCCGTGATTATGCTGGTCGGCATCTACCCCGCCATTCTAACCAACGTCATCAAGATGGGCGTGGCGCCCATAATGGGGTTATTAGGTGGCTAAAAGGAGTGAACTAATCTAAGCGATGTTCAGTGAAACGGTTTTTACACCGCTGTTTTTGCCGGAATTGACGCTGCTGGTCACCGCCGTGGTGGTCATACTGCTCGACCTTGTTCTCAAGAACAAGTGGTGGCTGGCGGCGCTCAGCATCGCCGGCATCGTGGTCTCGACGGGCTTCGCTATCGCCATGTGGGGCGGCAGCTCGGAGTCCATCTTCTTCGGCATGATGGCGGTGGATAGCTTCGCCATCTTTTTCAAGTTGTTGTTCCTGGTCATCGCCGCCCTGGTCATACTGGCCTCGACGGACTATGTCTCCAAGCTCAAGCGCTTCCAGGGGGAATACTACGCCCTGGTGCTCATCTCGGCGCTGGGCATGATGCTCATGGCGGCCACCAGCGAGCTTATCTCCATCTACATCGCTCTGGAGCTTACCAGCATATCCCTCTACATCCTTGTCGGTTTCCTCAAAGACCCCAAGTCCACCGAGGCTGCCCTGAAATACCTGCTGCTGGGGGCGGTGGCTTCGGCCGTTTTGCTCTTCGGTATGGCGCTTATCTTCGGCTTCACCGGCCAGACTCAATTGAGCGATATCGCCGCCGCTATCCAGTCTATGTCGCTTAGTGGAGTGCTGGCTAGTCCCGGTCTTATCGCCGGCATCGTGCTCATCATCGCCGGCTTCGGCTTCAAGATTGCCGCTGTGCCCTTCCATATGTGGGTGCCCGATGTCTATGAAGGCGCCCCCACCCCCGTCACCGCCTATCTTTCCGTAGGTAGTAAGGCGGCCGGCTTCGCCATACTCCTGAGGGTCTTCTTCTCTGCCTTCGGCCTACCTGACTGGCTCAGCCTCGACTGGGGCCTGGTCTTCGCTATTTTAGCCGCCGTCGGCATGACGGTGGGCAACATCATCGCCCTTACTCAGACCAACATCAAGCGTATGCTCGGTTACTCCAGCATCGCCCAGGCGGGCTACCTTATGGTGGGCCTGGCCACGGTGGGCTTTGTCTCTCCGGTGTTGAGCGACGCCTCGGTCTTTGCCGGCCAGAGCGGTTTGCTCTTCTTCTTGGCCAGCTACGCCCTGACTAACCTGGGCGCCTTTACCGCCATCATCGCCATATCGGGCAAGGTCGATAGCGACCTGATTAAAGACTACGCGGGCATGGGCAGGCGGGCGCCACTTTTGGCTCTGGCCCTCAGCCTATGCCTTATCTCTCTCATCGGCATGCCCCCCGCCGCCGGCTTTATGGCCAAGTTCTATATCTTCAGCGGGGCGGCGCAGCACGGCCTGCTCTGGCTGGTCATTATCGCCGTCATTAACAGCGTCATCTCGGCCTACTACTATCTGCGCGTGGTCAAGGTGATGTGGCTGGGCCAGCCCGCTTCCGAGACCAAGGTGCCCTCCTCCATCTCCTTGAGGGTGGCTCTGGCCCTCTCCTGCTTCGGCGTCCTCTTTATGGGCATTATCCCCGGTTTCGTGATGAAGCTGGCCGAGATGGCGGCTAGGATTTTCGTTTCTTAAGCCCCGCCCCCCAGGTTGTTTTTCCCACCCAATACCCACCCTAAAGGGGTGTAACCCCTTTAATTCTCTCTCCCCTCCCCATCTAATTGTCATTGCGAGTCCTTCTGAGAAGGATGAAGCAATCTCCCCGTTATCAGTTTGTCTGACGTGCGCTCCCCTTTTGAAAAAGGCCTGCCTGCGCGTAGCCGCTTCGGCGAAGGCAGGGGGATTAAGGGGGATTTTCGTAAAAGGGTGGGTAGGGCTTTTTTTAGTTGTTTTATTGTGTATAATGGTCAATAACGATACCAAATAACGGAGGTGCAGAATGGCTAAGGCGTTGGTGGTCTACGATTCCAGGAGCGGCAATACCGAGAAGATGGCCAAGGCTATCGGCGAGGGGATGAAGGCGGGGGGGTTGGATGTTGAGGTTAAGCACGTGGATAAAACCAGCGTCGATGAGCTTGGTGCGGCTCAGGCTCTGGTTCTGGGTTCGCCGACCTATTTCAGTGCCATGACCGACAAGATGAAGGCGTTTGTCGATGAGACAATTAAAATCTGGCCGGGCAAACCGGGCCCGCTGAAGGACAAGGTCGGCGCTGCCTTCACCGCCTGCGGCGGTGCCAACGGCGGCAACGAGATGACGCTGCTTGGCCTTATTCGGGCTATGCTCTGGCACGGTATGTTGATAGTCGGCCACCAATCGGGCGCCTCCGGAGCGGTTTTAGCCGGAGAGCCCGATGAGAACTGTATAGCTGATTGCCAGCAGTTTGGTCAGCGCATAGCCAGCGTAGTTAAGCGTTAAGGAGCTACTTAGCTTCGATAAACCCCCGAGGAGGCTTGAAATGTTGTTATACATTTTCCTGCTGGCGGCTATCGTGCTCATCATCCTGGCCATCATCAAAATCGGTGCCGTCGCCTTTCAGCTTACGGGCATGGAGCCCAAGATGGCCATGTTCCAGTCGCTTTCCGCCTTCACCAACACGGGCTTTACCACCAGCGCCGCCGAAGACGTGGTTAAAAACCGCCAGAGGCGGGTGATTGCCACCGTTTTAATCATCATCGGCTATATCGGCATCGTCGGCATAATCGTCACCCTGGTGCGTTCCTTCGGCGTCAGGGCGGGCGACTGGGTGCCCGTGCTCAGGCGGCTGGTCTTTATCCTGCTCGGCATATACGCCCTCTATTTCATCTTTATCTTCAGCCCCCCGGGCCGCAGGCTGGGCAAGAGGTTTGCCCGCTATCGGGAGAAGAAAAACAAGATAGAGGGATAATCTTAACTTTCCCCCCACCCCTTGATATGCTATGATTTATTCATATTAAGGAGGAGGAAGATGCTAAAGAAGTTATTGCTGATGTCTCTGGCACTGGTACTGTCCTTCAGTCTGGTTGCCTCTGTTGGTTGCAAGGAAAAACTCACTCAGGAGGAAATAGGCCAGATAATCGATGGTACCACCGCCGCCAGCTACGATACTGTCAGCTTTGATATGGAAATACCCATGACGATGAAGATGACGGGCGGCGAAGACGCTGGCACGATGACCGTGGCCATGAGCGGTACCGGCGCTACGGATATCGTCAACGAAGCCATGCAAGCGACCATGGCCGTGGAAATGGAAATGATGGGGGAATCCCAGGAAATAAGCGCCGCCATTTACATACTGGACGGATGGATGTACACCGGTGCCTCTATGCCCGGTTATGGCGAGCAGTGGATGAAGATGGTGCTGACCGAGGAGATGTGGCAGCAGCAGGGAGAGGTCGACCAGTATGTAGAGCTGCTGGCGACGGCCATTGAGGTCGAATACAAGGGCACCGAGACGGTGAACGGTGTTGAGTGCTACGTTTTCGAGGTAGAGCCCGATATGGACGTCTTACAGGACCTGCTGTCTCAGTCAACGGCATCGGGCATGGGCCTGATGGACTTGAGCGGCTTCGACGTGGCCCAGCTTTATAAGGAGCTGACGGTCAAGGAGTGGCTGGCTAAGGACAGCTACCGGCTGCAGAGGACAGAGGTCAAGTTAGTCATGGAAATCCACCCCAGCGATGTCGGCGAAGCCAGCGATTCCTTCGACAAGATGACCTTGGATATGGAAATGACCATGCGCTTCTACGCCTACGACCAGCCCTTCACCGTGGTCTTGCCCCCCGGAGCGCTGGAAGCCGAAGAGATAGGCATACCCGAATCATAGTTTGCCCCCTGGCCTTAAAAGGGAGTAAAGTGAACCGGACGCGGGGCTTTGTCAACCAGAACCGCTTCAGGTCGAGCAAGTCGGTTAAGAAGTTGAACAGGGTCAGGCCCCCCAGTCGTAAGAAGGGGAAGCTGCCTTGAGCGATAAGCTGCGCTGGCCCACCTTCTGGACGCTGGTGGCGGTCTTCTTTCTCATCATTTGCCTCTTGGTCATCAACGCCTTCGGCGAGCTTCTCAGAGGCTTGTGGTTTCTGTCGCCCATTGCCCTCTTCTGCCTGCTCGGCATCGCCCTTATCGTTTTCAGCGTAAGGGGCGGCGCCCGTGGCCGGCTCAAGACGTTCTTCATCCTCACCGGGGCTTCGGCGGCGGGGGTGCTGGTCAGCGTCCTGCTGCATAACCTTATATACGGGCTTTTCGAGCACTTCGCCGGCGCCGACTTCTGGAACGGCGGCGACGAGCCCGTCTTCTTCATCATGGCGGTCGTCGTCTGCCCGCTGGGCTTCCTGGTGGGGGTGGTGGGCACCATCATTAGTGGTGCCAGACGCCTCAAGGCCTCCCCATAATCCGCCGCCTTGACACTCAATAGGGGCGATGCTACACTTTGGTTTCTAAAGCGGTGATAAACCATGAAGAAAATCGGTATTCTCTACCATCCCATGAACGACGCCGCCCGCGGCATGGCCGAGGAATTAAAGACTTTCCTTGGCGGACGTGGCATAGCGGTCTGGCTCTGCTCGGCCTGGGAGGCGGAAGAGGCCAAGCCTCAGCTTAGCGGCACCGATTTGCTGCTCAGCATCGGCGGCGACGGTACCATCCTCAGGGCGGCACAGATAACCGCCGCCTCCCCCCAGCCCGTGCCCATCACCGGCATCAACCTGGGTAAGCTGGGCTTTATGACCGAGCTCGGCGCTAAGGAAGCCAAGGAAAAGCTGCCCGACCTGCTCGAGGGCAAGGGCTGGCTTGACGAAAGGGCCATGCTCGAAGCCAACATTGACGATGGCGCCAGCTATTACGCCCTCAACGACGTGGTGGTGGCGCGGGGGGCGGTGGCCCGCGTCGTCTATATTGAGGCCTCTATCGATGGTCAGAAGCTGACCACCTATAAGGCCGACGGCGTGGTGGTGGCCACTGCCACCGGCAGCACCGGTTATTCGCTTTCGGCGGGCGGCCCCATCCTCCACCCCAGGGCAGAGGAGTTTCTGCTCCTGCCCATATTGCCCCACCTCAGCCTGGGCTACAGCCTGGTTCTGCCGGAAACGGCGGTGGTTAAGCTGCGTGTGGCTACCGTCCACGAGGCCACCTTGAGCATAGACGGCCATATCAATCCCCCCTTGGCCGATGGCTCCGTTATCACCGTGCGGCATAGTGCGACCAAGGCCCATTTCTTGAGGATTCATCCCGAGAACGTTTTTTATCGCTCCCTGGAGCAAAAACTGAAAGGAAAACACTGAAGTTGAATATAGAAAAAGCCAAAATCAGCGACGTCTCCCAGATGCATAAGCTCATCAACTACTTCGCCGACAAGGACGAGATGCTGCCGCGCTCGCTCAGCGAACTCTACGAAAACATGAGGGACTGCTTCGTGGTTAAGGAGGGCGATAAGCTGCTCGGCTGCGTGTCGCTGCACGTCTTCTGGTCGGACCTGGCCGAGATAAGGTCGCTGGCGGTGGCTGAAGACAGCCGCGATAAGGGCATCGGCGTCGAGCTGGTTAGGGCCTGCATGAAAGAGGCCGAAGAGCTGGGTATTCCCACCGTCTTCTGCCTGACCTACCGCCCCGACCTCTTTAAAAAGTTCGACTTTAAGCAGGTGGACAAGATGGAACTGCCGCGCAAGGTCTGGTCAGAGTGCTACCGCTGCCCCAAGTTCCCTGACTGCGACGAGGTCGCCCTTATCTATAGCCTGGAGGTCTAGCTTTGGCTGAAAAGACGCTGTCCAGCCGGATGGTCTTCGAGGGGCGGGCAGTAAAGCTGCGCATCGATAGCGTTAAACTCCCCAGCGGTAGAGAGACGACACGCGAGATTGTAGAGCACGAAAACTGCGTGGCTATTGTCGTCCTCGACGACGCCGATAATGTCCTGCTGGTCAAGCAATACCGCAAGCCCGTGGAAAAAGACTTACTGGAGATACCCGCGGGGGGCATTGACCCCGGTGAGAGCCCCGAGGACGCCGTCCGCCGCGAGATGCGCGAGGAGACCGGTTTTCTTCCCCAGAAATTAGCCAAACTGGGCGGCTTCTATTCCTCTCCCGGTTTCTGCACCGAATACCTCCACCTCTACCTGGCCACCGACCTGGTGCCCAAGCCCCTTCAGGCCGAGGACAGCGAGAGCATTAGCCTGGTGCGGGTGCCGCTAAAGGAGATTCCGGGGCTCATTGCTTCGGGCGCTATCTGCGACGCCAAGAGCATCGCTGGGCTGCTCGTCTTCTTGGAGTACCAGAAGTCAGCCGACCTGGTCTGAGAGCTGTCTTCCCCCCACCAGGTGCAGGTGCAGATGGGGCACCAACTGTCCCCCCTCTTTACCGCAGTTTATCACCACCCGATAGCCCTTATCGGCAATCCCCTCGTCTTTAGCCAGCCTGTTGGAGACGGCGACCATGCGCCCCACCAGCGCCGATTCGCTTTCAGACAGGTCAGAGAGGGCGGCGATATGCTTTCGGGGGATGATGACGATGTGCACGGGTGCCTGCGGGTTGATGTCGCGGAAGGCGATTATCTCTTCGTCCTGGTAGACGGTGTCGCTGGGTATTTCCCCGACTACGATTTTGCAAAAAATGCAGTCCATCTCTAGTCCTTTTTGTATTTCTTCCTTCCCAGCTCGGCGAGGTCTCCACCGTAGATGTCGTTGGCGACCACGGCCGGGAAGTTCTCTACTGTCAGCCGCATAACGGCTTCGGGGCCCAGGTCCTCGTAGGCGACAGGCTCTATTTGCCGCACGCTCTTGGCCAGCAAGGCGCCGGCCCCTCCCATGGTGGCTAGATAAATGGCTTTATGCTTCTTTAGTGCCTTTCTCACCTCGTCCGAACGGTTGCCCTTGCCCATAAAGGCTTTAGCGCCCGCCGCCAGCAGGCGCGGTGTATAGGCGTCCATACGGCGGCTGGTGGTCGGCCCCGCCGCCCCGATGACCTTCCCTGGCGGCGCCGGCGAGGGCCCCATGTAGTATATCGTCTGTCCTTTAAGCTCGAAGGGCAGCTTATCGCCGTTGTCCAGCGCCTGGATAATCCTCTGGTGGGCGGCGTCGCGGGCGGTATAGATGACGCCGGAGATATTAACTTTAGTTCCGACGGTCAGCTTTTCTCTTACCTCATCGCTAATCGGGGAAGTTATATTCATAGCGTAATCTCCTTATGACGGGCGCTGTGGCACTGCAGGTTGACCGCCACGGGCAGGCTGGTGATATGGGTGGGCGCAACCAAAGCGTGCACGGCCAGGGCGGTGGTGCTGCCGCCGAAGCCCATCGGCCCCACCCCCAGGGCGTTGATTCTGGTCAGCACCTCTTTCTCCAATCCAGCGACCTCAGGGTCGGGGTTTGGGTCCCCAACCTTTCGTAATAGGGCTTTCTTGGCCAGTAGCATCGCCTGCTCGGACGTCCCCCCGATACCCAGCCCGACGATAACGGGCGGGCAGGGGTCGCCCCCCGCCTCCTCCACAACCCTGGTCACCGTCTCGATAACGCCCTGTTTCCCCTGGTTGGGCAGCAGCATGGCTAATCTGCTTTTGTTCTCGGCGCCGCCCCCCTTGGTCATAACCGTAATCTTGAGCCTGTCGCCGGGCACAATCTCGGTGTGAATAACGGGGGGAGTATTGTCGCTGGTGTTTACCCTCTTGGAGAAGGGCTGGCTGACGATGCTCTTCCTGAGGTAGCCCTGCTCATAGCCCCGCCGCACTCCCTCCTCGACGGCCTTATTTAAGTCGCCTTTTATGTGGACATCCTGGCCTATCTCCAGGAAGACGACGGCGGTGCCGCAGTCCTGGCAGAGGGGTAGTTTTTCCTCCCTGGCGATGCGGGCGTTCTCGATAAGCTGGCTTAGGAAATCGCGGCCCAGCGGGGACTTTTCGGTCTTTTCGGCTTTTTTGAGGGCGGCGAGCACGTCTGCGCCCAGGTTAAAGTTGGCCTCCTGGCAGAGCTTGGCTACGGCCTGGGTGATGGCGCTGGCTTCAATCTCTTTCAAGCCCCTCCCCCCAAGGTTTTATTTCCCACCCAACACCCACCCTATAGAGGTGTCACCTCTATAAATTTCTCTCCCCACCCCCTAGACTACGCTGTCATTCTGAGGGAGCGAAACGACCGAAGAATCTTAGGAGACCCTTCGCTCTGCTCAGGGTGACAGAGTAAATTGTCATTGCTAGCCGAAGGCGAAGCAATCCTATCCCAACTCCAGCTTATCAATCAATAGCTTGATGCCCGCGGCGGAGTCGTATAATTCCCGCTTTTCCTCGGCACTCAAGTCCAGCTCTACTATCTCCTCGATGCCCTTTTTGCCCAGCTTCACGGGCACGCCGATGACGCTGTCCTTTATCCCGTACTCGCCGTCGAGGACGGCAGCGCAGGGCAGCACCTCTTTTTTGTCCTTCATTATGGCCTCGGCCATGCGAGCGATGCCCGCCGAGGGGGCGTAAAAGGCGCTGCCGGTTTTAAGCAGGTCGACGATTTCCCTGCCCCCGTGTCTGGCACGTTCCACCAGCTTGTCAATGGTCTCTTGGGGCAGAAGCTCGGTGAGGGGCTTGCCCTTGACCGTGGTCAGGCGGGGGATAATCACCATGTCCATCCGGTGCGCCCCCAGCACCCAGGGGGAGACGTCCTTGGCCGAGACCTTGAGCTCGGCGGCGACGAAGGCGCCCAGGCGGGCGGAATCGAGCATACCTGACATGCCGACCACCCGGTGGCGAGGAAAGCCGCTGATTTTGTAGGCGAGATAGGTCATGACGTCTAGGGGGTTAGAGACCATGAGAATAACGCAATGCGGCGCATGCTTGACGATATTCTTGACGACGTCGCTAACGATCTCGGTGTTGGCCGCCTGAAGCTGGTCGCGGGTCATGCCCGGTTTGCGGAAGAGCCCGGCGGTGACGATGACCAGCTCGGAGTCGGCGATATCCTTATAGTCGCTGGTGCCTGATATCTTTATATCGGTTTTGAGGACGGGCGCCGACTGCAAGATGTCCAGCGCCTTGCCCTCGGCCAGCCCCTCGACGATATCGAGCAGGACGACCTCGGCGTAGCCCCGCTCAGCGATGCGCTGGGCGGTGGATGAGCCCACATTCCCCGCCCCGATAATGGTAATCTTGGCTATTTGGCTTCCCTCATCTTGCTGATTACGGCGTCGGCGACCTGCGAGGTGCCCACGGCCTCGGCGCCGTTGGGTTTCATATCGTAGGTGACGTCCTTGCCCTCGGCGATAACGGCGGCGATGGCGTTCTCCAGCCTGTCGGCGGCTTCCTTCTCGTCGAGGTGCCTAAGCATCATCACCCCGGAAAGCATCATCGACATCGGGTTGACCTTGTTCATCCCCCGGTATTTGGGGGCGCTGCCGTGGGTGGCTTCGAAGATGGCCATGTCGTCGCCCAGGTTGGCGCCCGGTGCCAGGCCTAATCCCCCCACCAGCCCCGCGCAGAGGTCGGAGATAAGGTCGCCGTAGAGGTTGGGCAGCACCAGCACGTCGAACTGTTGCGGCCTCTTCACCAGCTGCATGCAGGTGTTGTCCACTATTCTGTCTTCAAACTCGATGTCGGGATATTCTGTAGCTACCTTTCGGGCCGCGGCTAAAAAGAGCCCGTCGGAAAACTTCATGATGTTGGCTTTGTGAACGGCGGTAACCTTCTTTCGGTCGTGGGAACGGGCGTATTCGAAGGCAAACCTGACGATGCGGCGGCTGGCCAACTC
Organism: Dehalococcoidales bacterium; assembly: GCA_034419075.1. Taxonomy (GTDB): domain Bacteria; phylum Chloroflexota; class Dehalococcoidia; order Dehalococcoidales; family BS750m-G39; genus E44-bin88. The sequence goes on from DAOULR010000012.1 coordinate 36,413, forward strand.
CGAGATGACCTTCAGGCTGATGCCTGAGTCCTCCCTGACCTCGCTGTCCGTCGCCTCGGCGACCAGATGTCGCAGCCGCTCCGTCTCCGCCTTGCTCTCCTCGAACTCAATGCCCGCGTAGAGGTCCTCGGTGTTCTCCCTGACCACGACGATATCGACATCTTTGAATGGCGTCGGCGCCCCGGGGTATATCTTGCAGGGACGCAGGCAGGCGTAAAGGTCGAGCCTCTTGCGCAGGGCGACATTGACACTGCGGAAGCCCGAGCCAATAGGCGTGGTCACCGGCCCCTTGATGGCGACACGGTTCTTCCTGATGGAAGCCATGGTGGCTTCGGGCAGTACCGAGCCGAACTCCTCCAGCGCTTCGGCGCCAGCGTAGGCCAGGTCCCACTTAAAGCGGGCGCCGCTGGCTTCGAGCACTCGTCTCGTTGCCTCGCTGACCTCGGGCCCTATCCCGTCGCCGGGAATAAGGGTGACATTATGAACCATATTATTCCTTATTATTTTCCTTTAGAGCTTAAAGTCGCCGTGCTTCTGGATGTAGGGGAGAAGTCCCCTCTCCCCCAGTATCTTGAGCATAGCTTCGGGCAGCTTACCGAAGGTCAACTGCTTCCCATTGGTGATATCTTTTACCGTTCCCTTGGCCAGGTCGACCTCCAGCTCGTCGCCGTCGTTAATGACATCGGTATCACATATTAACACCGGAAGCCCCAGATTGATAGCGTTTCTAAAGAAGATACGGGCCACCGACTTGGCCAGAATAGCACTGACCCCAGCCATCTTTATCACTAATGGCGCGTGCTCGCGGCTGGAGCCGAGCCCGAAATTGCTGCCGGCGACGACGAAGTCTCCCTTCTTTACCTTGGTGGCGAAGGTCGGGTCGGCGTCCTCCAGGACGTGCTTGGCCAGTTCGGGCAGGTCGCTCCTCAGGTGGGCCAGCCGCCCCGGCGTAATATGGTCGGTGGAGATGTTGTCGCCGAATTTAAAGGCTCGTCCCTTAAGCACCGGTCACCTCTCTGGGGTCGATAATCTCGCCGGCGATGGCTGAAGCCGCCGCTGTGGCTGGGCTGGCCAGATAGATAAAGGCCTCGGGGTTGCCCATCCGCCCCTTGAAGTTTCTGTTAGCCGTGGAAAGGCAGGCCTCCCCATAAGCCAGCACCCCCTGATGCAACCCCAGACAGGCACCGCAGCCCGGGGGCAGGATTACCGCCCCCGCCTCCAGCAATGTCTTGATGTGGCCGGCGGCGATAGCCTCCAGCAATACTTTAGACGAGGCCGGCGCCACCACCAGGCGGGTATCGGGGTGTCGTTTTTTGCCCTTTAATATAGCGGCGGCGGTGGCTAAATCCTCCAACCGACCGTTGGTGCAGGTGCCGATAAAGACCTGCTGTATTTTAGTCCCCTTAAGCTCCTTAGCCTTGACTACGTTGTCCACCTGGTGGGGCTTGGCCACCATCGGCTCGATAAACCTTAAATCTATACCAACCCTTTTTTCGTAAACGGCGTCTTTATCCGCCTCAAGAGGCTGGAAATCACCCGCTCGACCCTGCGCCTTTAAATATGCCTGCGTAATCTTGTCCGAGGGGAAAAGCCCGACTTTGGCCCCCGCCTCCACCGCCATGTTGGCTACGGTGAACCTGTCCGACATGGTCAGGTTGGCCAAGCCGTCCCCACTAAACTCCAGCGCCTTGTAGGTGGCACCGTCGGCGCCGATGGCGCCGATGAGGTGCAGCACTAGGTCTTTAGCGCTGACTCCCGCCCCGAACTTGCCGTCGATGATTATCTTGAAGCTTTCGGGCACCCTGAGCCAGGTCTTGCCCAGGGCGAAAACAACGGCCACGTCCGTCGAGCCCATACCGGTGGCGAAAGCCCCCAGCGCCCCCGCGGTCACGGTGTGGGAGTCGGCGCCGATGACAACGTCCCAAGGTTTGGCTAGGGCTTCGGCCACAATCTGGTGGCAGACACCGCTGCCGACGTCGTATTTAAGGCAGCCCATATCTTTAGCGAACTGTCGCAAAAGCTTATGGTCGTTGGAAAGCTGGCGGTTGGGGCTGGGGGCGGCGTGGTCGAAAAAGAGCGCCGTCTTTTCGGGGTTAGCCAGTTTGAACTTGCCGGCCTGGAACTGTCTTACCGTCAGCGGCCCGGTGGTGTCCTGCACAAAGACCAGGTCCACTTTGGATATAACAATATCTCCGGCACAGGCGTCGCCCGCCGACTTTTGCGTCAGAATTTTCTCAGCTAATGTTTTACCCACGTAAAGCCTGTATCTCTAGCCGATTATGGCCAGAACCTCGTCTCTGGCTACTTTATCGCCGTCTTTGAAATTTATCGTTTTGACCTTCCCCGCCACCGGGGCGGTGATGGCGTTGGCCATCTTCATTGCTTCCAGGATGAGCACCACGTCGTTAGCCTTGACGGTATCGCCCACCTTTACCTCGTAGCGTATGATAATGCCGGGCATGGGGGCGATGATAGCCGTCTCGCCGGCCTTGGGCGGCGCTGCCTTGGGCTCGGCCTTCTTAACTTCAGGCGCTTTCTCGGCTGGCTTAGGCGGTGCCGATGTTGGCGGCGCTGTCGTCATCGGTGCCCCGCCCACCGCCTCCAGCCCGATGTTGAAGACCTTGTCGCCAAAATAGACTCTATAGTTTTGGACTCCACTCTTCACCGGGGCGGCCTGGGTGGCTTCGGTGATCTTGCCCGTCTTTATCATGGCGATAAGCTCGTCCTCACGCTTTATATCCTCTAGTGTCTTGGGCTTGACCTCAGCGGGTGGCGCCTCCAGCCCGTATTTCCAGCGCAAAAAGCGCATCCCCGTGGTTGGGTAGAGAGCATAGATAAGCACGTCGCCGATATCCTTGGCGATGTCCTTGGTTTCTTTCTTGGCTTTCTCCAGCTCGGGCTCCAGCATGTCGGCGGCGCGGCAGGTGATGGGCTTCTCCCCCCGCGGGTAGCCCTTGAGGGCCAGCTTCTGCACCTTGGGGTCGATGGGGGCGGGGGGCTTGCCGTAGAGCCCGTAGCAGTAGTCCTTCACCTGGTCGGAGATCATCTTGTAGCGCCCGAATAGGACATTCTGCACCGCCTGGATGCCCACAATCTGGCTGGTGGGCGTCACCAGTGGTGGGTAGCCCAGTTCCTGGCGCACTCTGGGCAGCTCGGCATAGACCTCCTCGATCTTATCCAGCGCGCCGGCTTCTCTTAATTGTGCCACCAGGTTGGTTATCATTCCCCCCGGCACCTGGTGCATGAGCACGGCAGTGTCGATGATGGACATCCGGGTCGTGTCCAGATAGTCGCGGTATTTGGGGGCGATGGACTCGAAATACTGCCCCAGCTTCAATAAATGGCCTAGGTCTAAGCCCGTGTCTCTGTCCGTCCCCTGGAGGGCGACCACGATGGGCTCGACGGCAGGGTGAGAAGAGCGCAGGGCGAAGGGGGCCAGGGCGGTATCGATGATATCGACGCCGGCCTCGATGGCCTTGAGACAACTCATGGAGGCCATACCGCTGGTGTAGTGGGTGTGCAGGTGAACGGGTATCTTGATAGCTTTCTTGAGCGCCGTAATCAGCTTAAAGGCGTCGTCGGGCGAAATCAGCCCGGCCATGTCCTTGATGCAGAGGCTGTCGGCGCCCATCTTCTCCAGTATCTTGGCTTTGTTGACATAATAATCAATGTTATAGACCGGGCCTCCCAGCTTGGGCTCGGTTAGCGAATAGGATAGCGAAAGCTGGGCGTGCTTGCCACACTCCTTGATTGCCTTGAGGCTGGCCTCGAAGTTGCGCTCGTCGTTGAGGGCGTCGAAGACCCGGAAGACGTCAATGCCCACCTCGGCGGCGTGGTGGACGAAGGCGTTGACCACGTCGTCGGCGTAGTTGCGGTAGCCCACCAGGTTCTGCCCCCGCAGCAGCATCTGCAAGGGAGTGTCGGGCATAAGTTTTTTCAGTACGCGGGGTCGTTCCCAGGGGTCCTCGTTGAGGAAGCGGGTAGGCACGTCAAAGGTTGCCCCGCCCCAAACCTCCATGGAGTAATAGCCCGTTTTGTTCATCTCGGGGGCGATTTCGGCCATGTCCTGGGTTATCATCCTTGTCGCCAGCGAGGACTGGTGTCCGTCGCGCAGGGTAACGTCGGTTATCTTTAACGGGTTCTTGGCGGCTGTCTTCTTTTTTGCTGTTGGCATCATTTGCTCCTCTCTCCGGGCGTTTGGCCCCTTGCTGGCCCCGGCGTGGGGTAGGCGGTTGCTTCTCCTAGAGGGGGATGTTCCCGTGTTTCTTCTTGGGACGGGCGGTTTCCCCTTTGTTCTTTAGCGACTCCAGCGCCCTGATGAGCTTGGGCCGGGTTACCTTGGGGTCGATGACGTTATCGATATAACCCCGGGCGGCGGCTTGATAGGGATTGGCGAAGCTCTCCTTGTACTGCGCCACCAGCTCCTGCCGGGTCTTATCGCCGTCCTTGGCCTTGGCGATGGCCTCGCGGTAGATGATATTGACCGCCCCCTCTGGCCCCATCACGGCTATTTCCGCCGTCGGCCAGGCGTAGTTGATGTCTCCGCGCAGGTGTTTTGAGCTCATCACGATGTAAGCCCCGCCGTAGGCCTTGCGCGTAATCACCGTCACCTTGGGCACGGTGGCTTCGGCGTAGGCGTAGATGAACTTGGCGCCGTGCCTAATAATTCCCCCCTGCTCCTCCTTGGGCCCGGGCATAAAGCCGGGCACGTCAACGAAGCTGACCAGGGGTATGTTAAAGGCGTCGCAGAAGCGCACGAACCTGGCCCCCTTGACCGAGGCGTTGATATCGATAATCCCGGCCATGTGGGCCGGCTGCTGGGCGACGATGCCCACTGTCTTGCCGTTGAGTCGGGCGAAGCCCGTAATCAGGTTGGGGGCAAAGCTCTGGTGCACCTCCATAAAGTCGCCGTTGTCGACGATGCTCAATATTATCTGCTTCATATCGTAGACCTTGTTGGGCTCATCGGGGATAATGGTAAGCAGCTTCTCGTCCGTTCTTTCCGGGTCATCGCTCGGCTTTAAATCCGGCAACGGCTCCTTATAGCTCTGGGGCAGGAAGCCCAGCAGGCGCCGCACGTTCTTTAAACAGTCGGGCTCGTTCTCCGAGATAAAGTGGGCCACCCCGCTCTTCTCGGCGTGGGTCTTGGCTCCCCCCAGCTCTTCGTGGGTGATATCAATACTTATAACCGCCTTGACCACGTCGGGCCCGGTGATGTACATCTGGCTGGTGCCCTTGACCATGAAGACGAAATCGGTGATGGCGGGCGAATAGACGGCGCCCCCCGCCGAGGGCCCCATCACCACCGAAAGTTGTGGCACCACCCCCGAATAAAGGCTGTTACGCAGCAATATCTCGCCGACGCCGTAGAGGCTCATTACCCCTTCCTGGATGCGGGCGCCCCCCGAGTCCCATATGGCGATTATAGGCGCGCCGTTCTTGACGGCCATGTCCATTACCTTGCACACCTTTTGCGCCGATACCTCGGAGATGGTCCCCCCGAGCACGGTGAAGTCCTGGGCGTAGACAAAGACCGTCCTGCCGTCAATCTTGCCGAAACCAGTGACGACGGCGTCGCCCGGGTATTGTTTTTCGGCTAGGCCGAACTCGGTGGCGCGGTGGCTGACGAACGGGTCCAGCTCTTCGAAGCTGCCCTTGTCAAGGAGAAGGTCAAGCCTCTCCCTAGCGGTCAGCTTACCCTTGTCGTGCTGCTGCTGGATGCGCTTTTCTCCGCCCCCCGCCTTGGATTTCTTCTCCAGTTCAGACAGTTTGGCCAGCTTATCTTTCATCAATCAGGGCTCCCGGTCGTGAGGAATTTGGGGTGTAATCGTCAATAATCATATCATAATACAGTTCAGATAGGCAATAGCTTAGCGCATTTTTCGAGCCACCCCACCTTGTTTAGCGTAAGTATTGATGTCCCACCCGTCCCACCCGACAGAAGTCTTTCAAAGGGGGGCGAAGCCCTCCTTAAGAACCCCTAGGGGGAGGGGAGTGGTGCGTAACCCAGAAGGAATTCTAGAGGGAGAATCCCCTCTAAGGGTGAGTAGGGTGGGTCATAACAACATTCGATAACAAAGGTGGGGTGGTGAGTGGGAAGCCTTTAAAAGCAATGCTTAAATCTCCTTCTCTAGTCACCCCGCCCAAAGCGTGCTAAAATAGAAGCAGGGTTTTTTGTTATGGAAAGCCAGTCTGTTTTAGCCACTACATGCGGCGAGCTGGAATTACGCTGGGGCGAGCGCACCTACGTCATGGGCATCCTCAACGTTACCCCCGATTCCTTCTCCGGTGACGGGCTGGCCGACGACGTCAAGGCGGCCGTGGCGCGAGCGAAACGGATGGCTAAAGAAGGCGCCGATATTATCGACATCGGCGGCGAGTCCACCCGACCTAATGCCCAGTCCGTATCCGCTGAAGAGGAGCTGCGCCGCGTCATTCCCGTTATCGAAAGTCTGGCCAGCGAGCTAGCCGTACCGATGAGCATTGACACCACCAAGTATGAGGTAGCTTTGCGGGCGCTGGAGGCGGGGGCCAGGATGCTCAACGACCAGTGGGGCTTAAAGGGCGACCCGCGCCTGGCCGAGCTGGCCGCCGAATGGAAGGTGCCCATTGTCCTGATGAGCAACCAGCGCGACAAGGGCGGCTACGACGCCGCCTTGAAGCGCGACACCGCCGACTATGATGACCCTATCACCGAGGTAATAAAATCCCTTAAAGGGAGTCTGAAGATAGCCGCCGAGGCTGGCGTGCCCGGGGAAAACATCATAATCGACCCTGGCATCGGCTTCGGCAAGAGCTGGCAGCACGACCTGGAGATAGTCAATCGCCTGGGCGAGCTTACTGAGCTGGGCAAGCCCATACTGCTCGGGCCCTCGGGCAAGTCCTTTATCGGCAAGGTGCTTGACCTTCCCGTGCCTGAGCGGTTGCAGGGCACCGCCGCCGCCGTGGCCATCGGCATCGCCCACGGTGCCGACATGGTGCGCGTCCACGATGTCAAACCAATCGTCCGGGTCTGCCGCATGAGCGATGCTATCGTTCGAAGGAGGCAAATTGGCAACTGAACCGGTAACCGTCTATCTCGGCCTGGGCTCCAATCTGGGAGACCGCCAGGCCAATCTCGACCGGGCCCTGGAGTTTCTGGGGCAGAGGCTGAGAGTAAAGAAGATTTCCTCGATATACGATTCCGAGCCGGTGGGCAACGTCGAGCAGCCCCGATTCCTTAACCTGGTCTGTGAGGTCCTCACCAACCTCTCCCCCATGGCGCTGCTGGCGCTGGGCAAGGGCATCGAGAACAAGCTGGGGCGGTGGGGAGGCCCTTCCGGTGCCCCCCGCACCATAGATATCGACGTTCTGCTCTACGGCGACGAGGTCATGGAGACACCCGAGCTGACCATACCCCACCCCCGCATGACCAAGCGCGCTTTCGTCCTCGTCCCCCTGACCGAGATCGCCCCTGACGTGAAGCACCCCGTCACCGGCCAGACCGCCAAGGAGATGCTCAAGGCGGCCAAAGAGGTACAGGGCGTCTTCAAGTGGGAGGGGGAATAGTGTATCGCATCTCGGTGGAACAGCACTTCGACGCCGCCCACGCTTTGAGGGGCTATAAGGGCAAGTGCGAGGCGCTGCACGGCCACCGCTTTCGGGTGGTGGTCAAGGTCGAAGCCCCCAGCCTCGATGATATCGGCCTGGCCTACGATTTCACCGAGCTGAAGAGCCACCTAAATGACGTAATTTCTCGCTTCGACCACGCTAACCTCAACGATATTCCCCCCTTCGATAAGCTGAACCCTTCTTCGGAGAATATCGCCGCCAATATATATAAAGAGTTGACATCCAGGCTGTCTGGGGATAAAATCACCCTCACCGCCGTGGAAGTCTGGGAGTCACCCCAGACCGGGGTAAGCTATAGCCCCGACTAAGCCACAAGGAGGCACAAAATGGCTAAAGCAACACTAACCGAGGAAGTAAAGAAAATAATCGCCGAGGCCGGCCCCGCCCTCATCGCCACCTCCAGCATGAACGGCAAGTCTCATGTCCAGGTTAAGGGCTCTTTCCGCGTCGTCGATGACGGGCATCTCGTCTTCATCGACATCGATTCCCCACGCACGCTGGCCAACCTCAGGGATAACCCTCAGCTTTCGACGCTGGTCTTCGAGCCCGAAAGCGGCAAAAGCTGCCGTATCTGGGGCAAGGCGGAGGTTCTGACCAAGGGCGAGCTTTTCGACTCGATAGCGGCTGAGCTTGCCGCCAAGATGAAGGTACGGCACATAGTTTTGATGAAGGTGGGGGAGGTGGAGATTTTTTAGGGTTTAATAAATGGTACAAAATCCTGAATAATCATGGCTTAGGGGGCTATTATGGCCGTATATAGTATTCAGGAAATTGAAGTAGAAAGATTGCTATTCGACGTTAAGAATCCCCGCCACGATGTTCTAAGTGATCAAACTGAAACATTGCGCGAGATAATGATTGATCAAAAGGGTAAGCTTCTAAAGCTTGCCAAAGACATGGTAGATTCTGGCATAAATCCTTCAGAGCTCATGATTGTAATGCCTGGCGAGGAATATAGCGGTGAATTAGAAGAATATAACGGTAAGTTAATTGTACTGGAAGGCAATAGAAGGCTTGCAGTCCTTCAATTGTTATCTGACCCAGCTATGGCAGCTTTGGGTTATGATTCGAAAGATATTGATGAGTTTAAGTCTTACAGTAAAAAGTATAGCAATAGCCCAATAGAGAGGGTAACTTGCGCTGTTTTTGCTAAGCGTGACGAGGCCAATCATTGGATTGAATTAAAGCACACCGGAGAGAATGAGGGTAGGGGTGTGGTGGCTTGGGGGGCCAAGGAAAAAGCTCGGTTTAATGAATTACAGGGTAAACCTTCACCTGCATTTCAGGTGTTGGAATTTGTCAAGAAGAACGCTAATCTGAATAAAGAAGATTTAGAATACTTGAAGAAACCCAATATTTCTAGTATCAAACGGCTTGTGAATGACCCTAATGTGAGAGAGGTTCTGGGGATAGATATAACTGATGGATATGTTAATACAAATTTGCCCCCGGAAGAAATAATAAATGGTCTAACAAAACTTGTGCTGGACATTGCCACAAAGAGTAAATCTGTAGAGGACATTCGTTATAAACATGATAGGGCAGATTACGTATCTGAATTTGCTAAGGAAGATTTGCCGGATGTCAATGCTAAACCAGTTGAAACTTGGAGGCTGCAGTCACAGACTAGTCCAGTAACACCGCGCGTTGCTTCAGGCGCAGTTTCGAGTACGACACTGGCAAAGAAGAGCGTCCCATTATCCACCAGTAGGAAGACACTTATACCATCCACTTGCGTTTTGCAGGTTAAAAATGCTCCTCGTCTTAATAAGATTTATAGGGAATTAAAAGGTCTGGAAGTTAAAGGTTTTGAGAATGCCTGCGCTATTACATTTCGCGTTTTTCTTGAGCTCAGTGTTGAGGAGTATGCTCGAGTGAAAAATATTACATGTCACGGAAATGATAGTTTGGCGAGTAAGATTAAGAAGGTTGCTAAATATATGGAATCCAACAAGCTTTTGTCTTTCGATGAGCTTAAGCCTATCAGAGTTGCTTGTTCTGCTCCACATAACCTAGTCTCAACGAATACCTTGAATGCTTATGTTCATAATCCTAACCTCGCTCCTAAAGCGGACGACTTGAAGCTAACCTGGGATGGCTTTGAGAAATTCTTTAAGGCCCTGTGGCCGTAACTAGGTATCATGAGATATTCTACTCCTCTTAGGTATCCCGGAGGTAAGAGCAGGTTATCTAACTTCATGAGGTTGGTTTTTGAAAAGAATAACCTCATAAACGGACACTACGTAGAGCCTTACGCTGGAGGGGCAGGCATTGCCCTCCATTTATTATTCAGCGGATACGCCAGTCAAATTCACATCAATGACCTAAATAGGTCTATACATGCTTTTTGGAAGGTGGTATTAGAAGATACGGATAACATATGCCGTCTCATCTATGATACCCCGATTGACATGGATAATTGGCTTAGACAGAAGGAAGTCCAAGAGCATCCTGAAAAACATTCGACATTGGAGCTTGGCTTTTCCACGTTCTTTTTAAATAGAACGAATAGGTCAGGTATTATTAGCGGTGGGGTAATTGGAGGTAAAAATCAAGATGGCCCTTGGAAAATGGATGTCCGCTATAATAAGACCAACCTAATTTCTAGAATAGAGAAAGTATCAAGGTTTAGCGGCGATATCACTGTTTATAACAAAGATGCTGCGGAATTCATTGCTGAGGTAGTCCCCACCCTTCCTTTACAATCAATCATTTACTTAGACCCCCCCTATTATGCTAAAGGTTGCGATTTATACGAAGACCATTACGGATTTGATGAGCACTTAACAATATCGGGCCTAGTTGGGGATATATGTCAAAAGTGGATCATCTCATACGATGATACCCCGGAAATCAGGAACATGTACCAGCAATATCGGAATCTGCCTTATCAGCTTAGTTATAGTGCGGCTGACCGTTATAAAGGGGCCGAGATAATGTTTTTTAGTGACGACTTATTAATCCCTGATGTTGACAATCCTGCCAAAGTAAGAGCTGTTTTTGTTTCATAGTGTTACCTCCCATCCCTACTCCTCAATTATCATCTCCCAGTCCATCGGCGCGTCGAAGATGACCCTAATCTCAACGTCAACCGGTGTCTCCTGCCCTTCCGCTAGGGGTCTTTCTTTGGTAAGGGTCACCGTCTCCGCATCCAGGGTAAAGACCTGGTCGTAGGCATAACTATCGGCGGCACTCCCCGTCAGTTCAATCGAGGCGTAGACCTCGAATCTGGTGTCCACCTCTCCGCTGGCCGTGATGGTGAACCGCCAGTCGCCGTTGGCGACGAATTCGAATTTCTGCATCAGGGGTGGTTCGGAAAACCACGCTGTGTTATAGGGCTCGCCTTCGGAGGCAGTCACCGCCGGCGCCAGCTCGTCGGAGCTGACGGTCAGTAGTCCGTCTTCCCAGTCAATTTTGTCCGAGCCGGTGAAAAAGTCGCAGGCGGCAGCCCCCGCCAATAGCAAGACCAGCGCCAATACCAGGATAATCGCCTTTTTCATAATCGTACCTCTCTTAGTCTTCCTCCCGCCTATACAGCCTCCTCTTCGCTTTTAGTCGTTCTAACCCGCACTCAAAGCAGATGCCGTTGTGGCAGCAGATTACACCCCCGCAATTAGGGCAGCGCCATTTTTCGGACTCTTTTTCCAGAAATTTTTCCACCCCGTGGTCGCGGATAAACTCCAGGTTCTCTATCATGCTCATCCGGTAGTTGGTCCGGTAGCGCTTATCTATATGCTCCAGGTTGCGGCAGGGGAAGTCGGGTCACTGGTAGCAGTATTGCACCTGCCCCTGGCCCAAAAGCTCGCACCGCTTTTTGAGAAAGGCGCAGTTCTTGCCGCGCGGGCGGCAGCCGGCGCAGTAGGGCATTCCCACCCCCTGGCTCTTGACGTCGTGCTTCAAGGCCAGGTAGCCGCTGCAGAGCGCACAGTTCATGCCGCAGGGGGCGATGAGTAATTCTTCCATTTCAAAGCTCCAAAAGGCCTTTCTTTAGTTCTCCTCCCACCGATAACGCTTCTTCCTCTTCGCTTTTAGCTTCTCCAGCCCGCACTCGAAACAGATGCCGTTGTGGCAGCAGATTACGCCCCCGCACTCCGGGCAGCGCCACTTTTCCGCCTCTTTTTCCAGAAACTTTTCCATCCCGTGGTCGCGGATAAACTCCAGGTTCTCAATCACGCTCATCCGGTAGTTTGTCCGGTAGCGCTTATCATGGTTCCGCAAACGGCGGCAGGGGAAGTCGGGGCACTCGTAGCAATAGTTCACCAGCCCCTTGCCCAGAAGCTCGCAATTCTTCTTCATGAAAACGCAGTTCTCCCCGCGCGGGCGGCAGCCGGCGCAGTATTTCCTCCTGATTCCCTGCTTCTTGAGGTCGTGCTGGTGCGCCAGGTAGGCGCTGCATACCGCGCAGTTCATGCCACAGGGGGCAATCAGTACTTCTTCCATGTCTTTAGATTCTACCACATTTGAGGAAATCAATGGATAAATCAACTTTTTTAAAATTCGTCGGTAGGGGACTTGACAAAATTAAAAACTATGCTATAATATAATTAAATAAATTAATGGAAGCCTTAATAAAATTGATATCCTGACCGAGGAGGTTAAAAAATATGACTAATGAATGGTCCGACCTGATGAATATCACCCAGGGCGCCCCCATAGTGGTCGAGCGCGTCCGTATGACCGAAAGCGGCATCGCCATCGAGGGCGAGTTCGAGCTGCCGCCGCTGGCGCGCCTCTCCGCTGAGGACCAGATTTTCGTCATGGCCTTCGTCCTCTGCCACGGGTCAATCAAAGAAATTGAACGCATCTTCGGCGTTAGTTACCCCACGGTGAAGAACCGTCTCAACCGCCTGGCCAACAAGCTGGAGTTCGTCGAGACCCTCGACTTCCCCGACGAAGAAGACGTACTCTCTCAGCTCGAAAGCGGCGACATAGACGCCGAAGAGGCCATCAGGAGGTTATCGGAATGAACTGTCCACCCTTACTCTTACGCCTGAAAATATCCAAGGCCGAAGACCACGGGCACTTCGTCCTCTGGCTGCCCGTCTTCATAGCCTGGCTGATTCTGGCGGCCATTTTCATCGCCCTCTCGCCGCTGATAATCTTTGCCGCGCTGGTGGCGCTTTTCTTCGGCTGGGGCAAGTCGGTTATCCTCTTCGTCCCGCTGGTCTGTAACTGCATTTGTAATTTACACGGTATGGAAATCAATATTGAAAAGAAAGACAGCGTAATATTCCTGTCTTTTAGATAAAGGAGTGAAGAAAATGAGTGATAATCAAAAGAGAATTCTGGATATGCTTAGCCAGGGCAAAATAAGCGCCGACGAAGCCCAGAAGCTACTGGCGGCTATCGGCACCGGGGGAGATGAGCCCAAAGCGGCGCCCCCACGCGACGCCAAATACCTCCGTGTCGTTGTCGTGCCCGACCCGGATTCCCCCAAGGGCGAAGATGTCAAACGGATTAACGTCCGCATCCCCCTATCCCTCATCCGCGCCGGCATAAAGTTCACCTCACTCATTCCCGCCGACGCCTCCGACCAGGTCAACGCCGCCCTCAAGGAAAAGGGCATCGACTTCGATGTCCGCAACCTCAAGCCCGAAGACCTGGAGGAGCTGATAATGGCGCTGCATGACCTGGAGGTGGATATTCAGAATGGCAAAGAAAAGGTACACGTCTACATAGAATAGGACGGTATATCCCTAAACTTTGAAGGGGCGGGGCTGGTAAGCCCCGCCCCGTCTTTCCCC
>DAOULR010000013.1:0-58047 GCA_034419075.1 Dehalococcoidales bacterium
GAAGCAGGCGGGGGTCGAAGTCAACCGCAAGGTGCTGGCCGATATGGCGGTGAGGGAACCCGAAGCCTTTGCCAATCTGGTGACGGTGGCTAAGAAGAAGGTGGAAGGGTAAGAGGGTTTTAACGAGGAATTTGAGAGGGGCTAAAAGCCCCTTTTTTTGTGCCCCACCACCCCACCCTTGTTAGCGAACATTATTTTGACCCACCCTGCCCACCCTTAGAGGGGATTCTCCCTCTAGAATTCCTTCTGGGTTACGGCCACTCCACCCCTCCCTTTTCCGGGGGTTTTTAAGGGGGGCGAAGCCCCCTCTTTACCTTAAAAGGGTGGTGGGTGGGTAAAGATATAAAATGGGGTGGGGGGATTGCTTCCTCGCAATGACATTTTCCTATTTCTCCTTGACCCTTATATAGCCGATAACCTATAATCCAAGACAACCATGATAAGCGAACTTGAGCAACTATTATCCAATGCCCTTATGGAGCTGGAGACAATTAGCCAGGGAAAAGAGCTGGAAGCCTGGCGGGTGCGCTATTTAGGCAAGAAGAGCCAGCTGACCACCATACTACGTGGTCTAACCAGCCTGCCCATAGAGGAGAGAAAAAAGGTAGGGACGCTAGCCAACCGCATTAAGGTCGAGCTGGAGAACAGCTATGAGCAGAAGATTCAACTGCTCCGTGAGGACCAAATGGCGGGCGCCGTCGGCGCTGAAGCACTCGATATCACCCTACCCGGGCGTCTTATACCCGGTGGGCGTTTGCACCCCATCACCCAGACCATCAGCGAGATTCACGAAATCTTCGTTTCCATGGGTTTTCAGGTGATGGAGGCGCCCGAGGTGGAGTGGAACTACTATAACTTCGAGGCGCTGAACATTCCCTACCACCACCCCGCCCGCGACACCATGGCCACCTTCTGGGTGGACCATAAGAACGAGAAGGGCGAGAGGGACATGCTGCTGCGCACCCACAACACGGCGGGGGACATCAGGGCCATGGAGATAATGAAACCGCCGATTCGGGTGGTAACCACGGGCAAGGTCTATCGCTACGAGGCCAGCAACGCCACCAACCTGCCCATGTTCTACCAGATTGACGGCTATGCCGTGGACAAGGGCATCACCATGGCCGACTTGAAAGGCACGCTCTACGAGTTTGCCCGCCGTTTCTTCGGCGAGGAAAGAAAGGTGCGCTTCCGCTGCGACTACTTCCCCTTCGTCGAACCGGGGGTGGAGATGGCTATAGAATGCGGCATCTGCGGTGGCAAGGGCTGCCGTTTGTGCCGCGACAGCGGCTGGATTGAGATACTGGGGGCGGGGATGACGCATCCCCACGTTCTGGAGCGGGGTGGCTTAGACCCCAAGGTCTACTCCAGCTTTGCCTTTGGCATGGGTATAGACAGATTACCCATGCTGCGTTACGGCATTGATGATATAAGGCTTTTCTTCGGCAGCGACCTTAGATTCTTGAGGCAGTTCTAAATGAAGGTTTCACTTAGCTGGCTTAAAGACTATGTAGATATAAAGCTCCCTGTTGACGAGCTGGCCCGCCGACTGACCATGGCCGGCACCGAGGTCAAGGCCTGGCAGGCTATCGGCGGTAGCTGGGAGCACATTATTATCGGCCAGATTAAGGCCATCGACCCCCACCCCAACGCCGACCGCCTCACCCTGCCGACAGTAGACCTTGGCACAGGGCAGCAGACCGTAGTCTGCGGGGCGCCCAATCTAAAGCTGGGGGATAAGGTGGTCTTTGCCCGCGTTGGCGCTCAACTTATCGACGGTCATACCGGCAAGCTCTTCACTCTGGAGGCGGCCAAGATTCGGGGGGTGGTCTCGGAGGGGATGGTCTGCTCGGAAAAGGAGCTGGGCATCTCCGACAGCCACGAGGGAATCATGGTATTGCCCGCCGAGGCACCGGTGGGTAAACCGCTGGCTGACTATATGGGCGACGTCATTCTCGACCTGGATATAACCCCCAACCGCCCCGATTGCCTCTCCGTAATCGGTATCGCCAGGGAGATTGCTGCTTTAACTGGACAAAAGGTGCGCCTGCCCAAAGACGACTACACTGAGTCCACCACCACAATAGACAGCCAGGTAGCGGTGGAGATTGCCGACCCCGACCTCTGCCCGCGCTACAGCGCCAGCCTGGTCAGGGGAATAAAGATAGGCACTTCGCCGCCCTGGATGCAGCAAAGGCTTATTGCCGCCGGCATGCGCCCCATAAGCAACATTGTCGATATTACTAACTACGTCATGCTGGAGTACGGCGAGCCGCTGCACGCCTTCGACTACGAGCAGCTTAGAGGCAAAAAGATTATCGTCCGCCGCGCTAAAAAGAACGAGGTCATGGTTACGCTGGACGGGAACAAACGGGCGCTTGAGCCCGATATGCTGGTCATCGCCGATACGGAACGGGCGGTGGCGCTGGCGGGGGTGATGGGAGGCTACGACAGCGAGGTCACCGAGGCAACTGCCGACATCTTTCTGGAGGCGGCCAGCTTTAACCCAGCCAGCATCTACCAAACGGGCAACAGCCTGGGGCTGCCCAGCGAAGCCCGACTGCGCTTCGAGCGGGGAATTAGCGCGGGGGTGACCATCCCGGCGCTGAAGAGGGCGACACAGCTTTTGGTAGAAATCAGCGGCGGCCAAGCCGCCAAGGACTTTATCGATAACTATCCCGGAGCCAAGAAAGCGGCACCAGTGCGACTGCGTGCGAGCGAATCAAAGCGCCTCTTGGGTGTTGATTTCAGCGTCAAACAGATAAAAGATACGCTGTCGGTTTTGGGCTTCGAGGTAAGTGCCGGCGCTTCTAATGCCGAGCTGCTGGCTACCGCCCCTTACTGGCGCAGCGATGTCAGTTTGGAGGAAGACCTTATCGAAGAAGTCGCCCGCATCATCGGCTACGATGAGATACCGATTACTATGCTCAGCCAGCCCGTTCCCCGTCATAATCCGTCACCAATGCTAAGGCTCAAGCCACAGGTAAGCCAAATACTGGCCGACTATGGCTTTCAGGAGGTCATCACCTTTTCCATGATGGGTGGGGAGGCCTTGAATAAGCTCTCGCCCCACTCCCAACCGCCGTCGGCACTGGTACGCTTGGCCAACCCCATGACCGCTGAGCAAGAGTATATGCGCCCGACGCTGCGGGCTAATCTCCTCTCCGCTTTAGAATCCAATCTGAGGCATGAAGAGAATGGCGTCAGGCTCTTCGAATTAGGTAGAGTCTATTTACGTCGCCAGAACGATTTACCCAACGAGCCAGAGATAGTCTGTGGGGTGGCGGCGGGGCCTAGGTTCGAGCCGTCCTGGCGGGGCGGCAACGAGGCGCTCGATTTCTATGATGCCAAGGGCGTTGTTGAGGGGCTTTTCGGGCAGCTGGGCATTGAAGCCAATTTCGAGGCGGGCTCGGACGAGGGCCTGCACCCCTTTAAGCAAGCGGCTATTATCGTTGCGGGGAAGAGGCTGGGGGTGGTCGGCGAGCTACACCCCAAGGTCGCCGATACCTTCGAGATTTCCGGAGAGGTCTATCTCTTCGAGGTGGATTTGACGGCACTGCTGCCCTTTACTACAGAGCACAAGATGTTCCAGCCGATTTCGCGCTTCCCGGCCGTGGTCAGGGATATGGCGTTGGTGGTGGACGCTGGCGTGACCAACGCGCAGGTGCAAGAGATTATGCGGGGCTTTCCGCTGGTGACCGAGGTCAGCCTTTTCGACCTCTACAGCGGGGAGCAGTTGCCCGCGGGGAAGAAGTCTTTAGCCTATCGCGTCACTTATCAGTCGCCGAAACACACGCTGACCGACGACGGGGTCAATAAGGTGCAGAAGCAGATAGTGGCTAAGCTGGCCAAGGAGCTTGGGGCGAGCTTAAGGGGTTAGAGTTTTTCTCCCCACCCCACCATTGTTAGCGTACGTGTTGTTGTCCCACCCAATACCCACCCTATAAGGGTGGTACCCCTTATATATCCCCCTGTGGAGGTAACGCCTCCCCGCCCCGTTTTATCTATTCCCGCCCGCCACCCTTTAAGGTAGAAAGGGGGCTTTGCCCCCTTTCAAACCCCCGAAATGGAGGTCATTTCTAAATGTTTGGGGGGTTCCTAAAGGGGGACGAAGTCCCCCTTTAAAAGACTTCTGTTGGGTGGGTAGGGTGGGATAACAATACGTTCGCCAAATAAGGGGGAGTGGTGAGAGAAATATATAGAGGTTACACCTCTGTTAAGAATAGCTAGACATGTACCGTCAGTTGCTTTAAGATGGCCTGTCCGCTATCTCTTCCAGCTTTTCCTCTATGAACATCTCCGCTTTCAGCAGGTCTTTTTCATTGGGCCTGCCCCGTATGTCCCCGTGAAACGTCCTTGGTGTTGGGTCATGAAGGTATTCCCCTGGGCAGCAGAAACGCCCGATGCATTGGAATTTCAGATGTTCCATTTCCAGCGCCAGCAATGCAAGGGCTGGCTCGGCTTCTTTGGAGCCAAATTCATAGCCGGAGTAGGTAATAAAAACAATCCCTTTTTTGGAATCAGGCCCGAGCACTATTTTCCCGTGGGCCTTCAGGACTTGCGGGTCTTTGGTAGGCGGAAGGGCCTTCGGTATCGGCTTTTTTATGTAGTTGAGGCTTTCCCCCCTGTCTCTATGGGGTAATCTGGGGTCTATCCCGTATATCTGCTTTCTTATTAAGGTTAGTATTTCGCTGTAGGGGAGATGCAGTATGACCCCGGAACCTACGCACAGGAAGTCGTAGTCGGCAAGGTCAAAGGGAGGGTTGTAAATATCCTCCTCTCTTCGGCGGACCCTGAAAATATCGCATTCCCAGCCGTTCTTTTCGAAGGTGCTCTTAAATCGTTCGGCTACTTTTTCGGTATGCCCTGTGTACGATGTGTAAAGAATCAAGCATTTCTTAGCCATTTCTCCCCTTTCTTCCTGCTAAAAGCTGGCTTACTGATTCTAATTCTTTATCGCTTTGGAATCAAAAGGGTGGGGTGAATAAACTAATCAGAAATAAGCGCTTTTAATTTCTGGGCTATCCCCTCTATGGGCACTAGCTCCGAGTCTTTCTCAGCGCGTTTCTTTAGCTCGACGCTGTCTTTGTCCAGAGTGCGGGGGCTGACGGTGAGCCGCCAGGGTATGCCCAGCAGGTCGGCATCATTGAACTTGACCCCGGGCGATTCCTGGCGGTCGTCGAAGAGCACCTCGAATCCGGCTGCCTCTAATTCGGCGTAGAGCTTTTCGGCTATTTCTTCTACTTTAGTATTCTCCTTGTAGAGCGGGCAGAGATACACCTGGTAGGGGGCGAGGGTAGGGGGCCAGATGATGCCCTTTTCATCGTGGTGTTGCTCGATAACCGCCGCCAGCAGGCGGTCGAGCCCGATGCCGTAGCAGCCCATGACTACGGGTTTCGACGTGCCCTTTTCGTCAATGAATAGAGCGCCCAGCTTTTCGCTCAGGAAAGTACCCAGCTTGAAGATATGCCCGACCTCAATGCCGCGGGTTGCGGCCAACTCGCCACCGCACTGGGGGCATTTATCACCGGGGCGGGCCTGGGCGATATCGGTGACGACATCCGCCTTGAAGTCGCGAGGGTAGTTTACGTTCTTAACGTGGGTTTCGGGCTTGTTGGCGCCGGCGACAAAGTTGGTGCCTGAATTCACCGAATCGTCGGCGATGACCCTGATGCCCTTGATGCCGATAGGTGATGCCGCCCCCGCCACCAGCCCCACCTTGATGACCTCATCCTCGGTGGCCATACGCAGGTCAGTGGCCTTGAGCTGGTTGTTCAGCTTAATCTCATTGACATCCAGGTCACCGCGAATGACCACAAAGACGAGCTTGCCGTCGGCGATATAGAAAACCGCCTTCAGGGTATGACTATGAGGCACCTTGAGGAAATTAGCCACCTCTTCAATGGAACCGGCGCCAGGGGTAGCCACTTCTTCAATGGCTAATGGTTTACCGTTATCTATTTTCTCTTTAGCGCTCACCGCTTTTTCGGCGTTGGCGGCATAGTTGCACCCTGGGCAGTAGATAATCTCATCCTCGCCGCTTTCGACGACCACCATAAACTCATGGGAGTCCTTGCCGCCGATGGCACCGCTGTCGGCTTCGACCACGATGGTGGGCAGGCCGCAGCGGTCGTATATATTCTGATAGGACTGGAGCATGATGGCGTAGTTCTTATCAAGCCCGGCTTCATCGACATCGAAGCTGTAGAGGTCTTTCATGGTGAACTCGCGGACGCGGATTAAGCCGCCACGGGGGCGGGGCTCGTCGCGGAACTTGTTCTGAATCTGGTAGAGGAGCAGGGGCAGGTCGCGGTAGCTCTGGACGTTATACTTTACCAGCTCGGTGATGACCTCTTCGTGGGTGGGGCCCAGAGCCAGCTTCCTCTCTCTGCGGTCGGCGAGGGTGAAAAGCCCTTTGCCGAAGGCTTTATCCCGTCCCGTCTCCTGCCAGAGCTCCAGGGGCTGGAGGACGGGCATAATCAACTCCTGACCGCCGGCTTTATCCATCTCGTCGCGGATTATAGCCGCTATCTTCTTTAGCACCCGCCAGCCCAGGGGCAGGTAGGAATAGACACCGGCGGCTACCTGCTGTATCATGCCGGCTCTGAGCAAGAGCCGGTGGCTGGCGGTTTCCGCCTCGGCGGGTATTTCGCGTTGGGTCTTACCGAATAGCTTTGATAGGCGCATGGTTTTTACCAGTTCGTAATCGGTTTGCCATCCTTGTCTTTCATATTTCCGGTAACGGCAATGATGAAGTCGATGATGGCCCAGATGCCTAAGCCTCCCAGAGTGAAGAGCATCAGAATGGCCGTTCCGTACTTCTCCAGGTAGAAGCGGTGGATGCCGAGCTGGCCGAGAAACCAGGCCAGCAGGGTTACCGCCAGTCTCGATTTCGGGGAGACGTTAGTGTCCAGCGTTTTCACTCCCAGCTTCGCCCCGCATTTAGTGCAAAATT
Organism: Dehalococcoidales bacterium; assembly: GCA_034419075.1. GTDB lineage: Bacteria > Chloroflexota > Dehalococcoidia > Dehalococcoidales > BS750m-G39 > E44-bin88. The sequence goes on from DAOULR010000013.1 coordinate 6,956, forward strand.
CAGCCAGGGGGCTCGTCTTGGCACCGCAGGCATGGCAAAAGCGGCTGCCGACTAAAGGCTTGGCGCCACAGCCGAGACAGATCTCGGGCGTCCCGATAAGTTCTTTGCCGCAGTTTCGGCAATACATATTTATCCTCCTGATGGTTGTCGTCTTTTTCTAAATTCTTTTCCCCATTAAATCATATCGGGCGGCTTTATTCTAGCCTCTAGCGGGTCATTTTTTAGATTCTTCGGTCGCTGCGTTCCCTCAGAATGACCCCCCTCTTCCTAGCGGGTCATTTTACGGACGAATGTTATCAGGAAGAGGGCGATGGTAAAGACGCCGATAAACGACTCGAAGGCGCCGATGCCCTTGGTCAGGGCCTCGCTCGCCTCCAGCCAGCTGCCGTAGCCCATTGAGGTGAAGGACATGGCGCTGAAAGCCATCGAGTTGCCGAAGGCGTCGATGTTCCAGTCGGCACCGATGAGAAAGTAGATGATGCCCAGGCCGACGATGACCGAAGCTGCCCAGACGATAGCCCTCAGCGGCCTTTCGCCGTAGCCGCAGGTGAAGGAGACGAACCACGACCACAGCTTATGGGCGGGGTTGAGGCGCCATTTGAGCGCCTTTCTCTTGGCCGTCATCTCGCGGAAGAAGAACTCACCGGCCAAATCATACATGCCCCGTTCGTTGTGCCAGAGCCTAAGGTTGCGGTAGACGCTGGCGGCTTCCCTTATCAGCTCCTGCTTTTTCTTCTCGTCCTCCTCCTCTTTGTGTTGAAGCTCTTCGCCCAGTATGTTTTGGGAGCCCCAGTTTACCCCCTCGATGTCGGCCTGAAAGAGGTCGGCGGCGTAGAGGCGGGCACCTTCCAGGTCAGCCTTGATGAGGCTGGTCTCGGGGCCGCGGAGGTTGGCGTAGTTGAGATTGGTCTGCTGGAGGTGCGCCCGATGCAGGTTCGCCCCGCGCAGGTCGGCGCGCTGTAGGCTGGCCCCTTTGAAGTGGGCGTCTACTAACTTGGCTCCCGTCAGGTCAGCGTCTTCCAGGAAAGCGCCTTCCAGGTGGGCGCCGCTTAAGTTTACGCCTTCCAGGTGCGCCCGTATCAGATAGGCCTTTTTGAGGTTGGCGCCGGAAAGGTCAGCCCATTCAAGGTGGGCTTCTTCCAGCTCGGCCCCATCGAGTTCGGCATCGGCCAGGACGGCTTTGCCAAAGTTGGCCTTGAGCAGTTCCGCCTTTTTGAGCTGGGCCTTGGACAGGTTGGCCCCCACAAGATGGGCGCCCTGCAGGTCAATGCCGTCGGCGTCAGCGCCGGATAGGTCGGCTCCCTCAAGGTGGGCACCGCGCAGTATGGCCCGTTCCAACTGGGCGCCACTGAGATTCGCCCCTTCCAGTTTGGCGTACCACAGCAGGGCTTCGTTGAGGTGGATACCGGAAAGGTCGAGCCCACTCAGGTCAATATTCTCGACGAACTCCCGCCGCGACAGGTCCAGGCCCTCAGCCTTACCGTGCCTCTTTATCATCGCCAGCACTTCTTTGCGGGTCAGTGGTTTTGCTTTAGCCATAGCCGTGCCTCCTTATTATCCTTATAACTTCTTGCCTAGATTCCTCCACCACTTATCTGGGAATCTCCAACATACTTCTTTCCCATCGTAGCGTGTCCAGCATATCCGGTAGTTGTTTTCTAGTCTATCCAAGAGTGGCTGGATGAACTTTGGATTAGCATCACTTCCTATTTGCTCATATTCCTGGTTGAATTTATCTGTACATGACAAAAAAGTTTCACTTTGGAAGTTTAGCGGTTGTTTAGGTTCTAATGTTGCATTGGCAGTACGGGTTATAGGCGTTTCTCCCCCAGCGTTAATATAATTGAGATGCACCCTGTTTTTTGAAGGAGTTTGAAAATACCTCTTTATACTTTTGCAAGCTTCCTCATCAAGTATCACTTTTACTTCTTTTACGCCTAACTTCATTCCCATACTTTTGAGTAATAGTTCACATCTGGCATCGATTAAAACAGAATGTTCACTAAGGGCGATGGTGTATCCGTGAGACCTATTAAGTGTGCCTTTTACCCAAAATTCTGCGCAGACTTCAGGATTTACTATCAACACCTTTTCTCTGCGTGTCAGTATAGCGGGTCCCCATAGAAAGTTAATTAAGCCCAGCAAAAAAGTAATTGCAAAACCAACCCACAGTCCGATTATTTGGATATCCATTCTCTAAAACCTCCCCACCTCCCCCATCAAAACCTTGATAAAGTCCTTCTCCTCGATGGTCTTTATCTTCTCGCCCTTCTTGAAAAGAACGGCCCGGCCCTTGCCGCAGGCGATGCCGATATCGGCGTCTTTGGCTTCGCCGGGGCCGTTGACGATGCAGCCCATGACGGCCACCTTGACGGGCTTGTCAATCTTTAACAGCTCCTGCTCCACCTCTGCGGCTAATTTTACTATATCCACCTCGGCGCGGCCACAGGAGGGGCAGCTAATGAGGATGGGGCCGTGCTGGCGCAAATTCAGGCTCTTCAGTATCTCGTAGGCAGCAATGACCTCCTCGCGGGGGTGGGCGCTTAAAGAGACGCGTATGGTGTCGCCGATGCCCTCGTACAAAAGCGTGCTGATGCCCGCCGTGCTGCGGATGATACCGGTGCGGGGCGGGCCCGACTCGGTGACGCCGATGTGCAATGGGTAGGGAATCTTTTGGGCAATGCTCTGGTAAGCCTCAATAGTCATGGGGACATCAAAGGCCTTGACCGAGACCTTGATAAGCTCAAAATCAAGCTCTTCTAAGAGCTTTACCTGTGCTAGCGCCGCCTCGACCATCTGCTCCGAAATAGAAAGTTTGGGGTGGGGGGAGATGGGGAGGCTCCCAGCGTTGACCCCGACGCGGATGGGGATGTTTCTCTTTTTAGCCGCTTTAGCTATTTCTTTGACCTTCTCTGGGTCGCTGATATTACCCGGGTTCAGGCGCAGACCGTCGCAGCCGGACTCAATCGCCGCCAGCGCCAGTCGGTGGTCGAAGTGAATGTCGGCGATGAGGGGGATAGAGATAGCCTTCTTTATATATTTTATAGCTTCGGCGGCTTCGTTATCGGGTACAGCCACCCTTACGATTTCGCAGCCGCAGTCCTCAAGCTCCTTAATCTGCTTAACGGTCGCCTTAATGTCGGCGGTATTGGTCTTGGTCATGGACTGCACCACGATGGGGGCACCACCGCCGACGGTGACTCCGCCAATCTGAATCGGCCTTGAGACTCGCCTGGGTTTCAATCTAGCAGGCTCCCTCCGCTTATCCAACGAATTATGTCCTGATAGGTAATCAGCACCAGCAAGCCTAATAATATCATAAATCCGAGGGAGTGCACGATGCCTTCGGTCCTCGCCGAGACGCGCTTGCCCCGCCGAATCCATTCCAGCAGGACGAATAAAATCCGGCCCCCGTCGAGGGCGGGGAAGGGTATCAACTGGGTTATGGCGATGGCGATGCTGATGAAGGCCGTCAGCTCCAGAACCGGGCTTATCCCGCTGTGAGCCACCTCTCCCGTAACCTGCACAATGCCCACCGGCCCGGCGGGCGTGAAGGGTATGGTGCCCAGAATCATGCCGGCGATGCCGTTCCTGTAGAGAGTAAGCGCCTCGATGCAGGAGCGCGCCCCGATGGGGATTGCCTCCCAGGGGGGATAGCTTTCGCTGATGATAACGGCGTCTTCGGTGCGGTACATTATCCCCACGGCCCCCTCGTCTTCAGGAGGGCGCCAGCGGGGGGTAAGGGTGACCGTCTCAGTAGTGGCGTCGGCGTGTTCCAATGTTAGGCTTATTTCCTTGCCCAGATTAAGCTGAATATAGCGGCTGATGTCGCCACCGTTCTCTACCTCGCGGCCTTCGACACTGATAATGGTGTCGCCGACTTCGATGCCCGCCATCTCGGCGGGGGAGTCGGGGGCGACATCCTGTACCACCACCCGCCCGCTGACGACGTCGTGGGGGATCATATAGGCCACGGCGAGCAGTACGAAGGGCAGGAGCAGGTTCATGATTATGCCGCCGCCCAAGACCAGCAGCCTGACACCGTAGCCACGGCTGGCCAGGCCCTTGGGCACCTTGGGGTCCACCTCTCCAGCAAGCTTGTTAAAGCCGCCGAAGGGTATCCAGTTGATGGAGTAAATCGTGCCCCGCCACTTCCGCCCGTAGGCTCGCGGCGGGAAGCCGATGCCGAATTCCTCCACGGGCACGCCCGTTATCTTGGCGGCGAAGAAGTGCCCCAGCTCGTGGACGATGATAAGCACGGAGAGGACGACAATGCCGACGACGATGGTCAGTATCACGACTTATCTCCCACCAGCTGCATGACCTTATCCCTGGCCCAATCGTCCGCGGCTAATATGTTCTCCAGTGTGGGCCTGGTCTCGGCTTTATGCTCGTCCAGCGCCTGCTCAACGAGTTTGGGTATGTCGATGAATTTTATTTTCCCAGCCAGGAACTGCTGGACGGCAATCTCATCAGCGCCACAGAGCGCGGCGGGATAGCTTCCGCCCCGCTTGCCCGCCTCTATGGCGAGTCTCAAGCAGGGGAAAGTATCAAAGTCGGGGGGCTCGAAGTTAAGCTGCTCTATAGCCGCCCAGTCGAGCCGGGGGAGTTGTGGGTTGGCCAGACGCTCGGGGTAAGAGAAGGCGTACTGGATGGGCAGGCGCATGTCGGGCTGGCCTAATTGAGCCTTGACCGAGCCGTCGGCGAATTCCACCATAGAATGCACGATGCTCTGGGGGTGAATTAGAACGTTTATACTATCAAAGTGCATATCAAAGAGCCAGCGGGCTTCGATGACCTCCAGCCCCTTGTTCATCAGCGTAGCCGAATCGATAGTCACCTTGTTACCCATCCGCCAGGAGGGGTGTTGCAGCGCCTGTTCGGGGGTAACCTTGGCCAGCTCGGATTTGGAATAGTGTAAAAAGGGGCCGCCCGAGGCGGTGAGTATAATCTTGGACGGCTTGGTTTTCTCGCCCTCAAGACACTGCCAGATGGCGCTGTGCTCGCTATCGACGGGAATAATCTGGGCGCCATTGTTCCTGGCCTCGGCGGTGATAATATTTCCCGCCATGACCAGCGCTTCCTTATTGGCCAGGGCGACCTGTTTGCCCGCCTGCACCGCCGCCAGCGTCGGCTCCAGTCCCCATTTGCCTGAGGTGGCCACGACCACCAGGTCTATCTCGACGTGGCGGGCCATCTCTGCCATGGACAGAAATTCGTACTGGTGGGTGGTGGGGGGCGGTGTCTTGGTCTCCTGATGAAAGACGAAGCGGGGCTGGAACTTGGCTATCTGTTCGGCGAGTAGGGCGGTGTTCCTGCCTCCCGCCAGACCGACGACGCTAAGGTGTCCGGGGAGGGCGTCAATTACCTCTAAAGCCTGGCGGCCAATAGAGCCGGTGGAGCCGAGGACGGCGACCCGCTTTACTATAGAGCCCATACTACATAATAGTATACCACGACACCAGCCAAGACAATGCTGTCTATGCGGTCGAGGAAGCCGCCGTGACCCGCCAGCAGGCCGCCCGAGTCCTTGACGCCTGTGTTGCGTTTGAGCAGGGACTCAACCAGGTCGCCGAGCTGGCCGAAAAGGCTAATCAAAAAGCCTAATAATACCGCCTGCCCGTAGCCGATGGGGAGCTGGAAGGGGGTGGAGAGGGTGAAGAGGATGGCGATGACGATGGCGCCGATAAAGCCGGCGATGGTGCCTTCCCAGGTCTTGCCTGGGGAGATACGGGGGGCGAGCTTGTGTCGGCCCAGCGCCTTGCCTACAAAGTAGGCGGCGGTATCGGAGGCGAAGGTGACAATTATGGCTAAAAATACCCAGTTGCGCCCGTCTTCCAGGCCTCTCAAACCCACTAAATAGCTCAGGAGCCAGCCCACATATAAGATGCCACCCAGCGTCCAGGCCCAGTCGAGGAAAGCGCCCTCTCGGCGCTGGCGTACCAGCAGCCAGACCAGCGACAGCACTACACCCGAGGTGACTAAAATCGGTGGGGCCAGATAGCGGTTATCGATTTGGGGACTGATAATGATTAACAGCGTCCAGAGCAACCCGAAAAGGGTGAGGGGGGTGAGCTTTAGCTTCTCCCCCATCTTGTAGAACTCAAACACCGCCAGTAGCCCCCATATCGCCACCAGTATGGTGAACCAGGGGAGGGGCTGGTCGAACCAGACGGCGGCGACCAGCACGGGCACGGCCCAGAGCGCGGTTATAAGTCTCTGCTTAAACATATCACTACAAGGCGCCGAAGCGCCTTTGCCTCTGGCTGTAGGCGAGGAGTGCCTTATCAATCTCCTTACTATTAAAATCGGGCCAGAAGACCTCGGCGAAATAGTATTCGCTGTAGGCGGCCTGCCAGATCAGAAAGTTGCTGAGGCGGAGTTCGCCCGCGGTGCGGATGACTAAATCTACTTCGGGTAGGCCCGCGGTGTAGAGATAACTGTCGAACAATTGTTCGTCTATCTTCTGCGGCGGTATGCCTTCGTCTACAATCTTACGCACGGCGTCCACAATCTCGGCGCGACCGCCGTAGTCGAAGGCGAAGCTGACCGTCATTCCCTTGTTGTCTTTGGTTAGCTCCACCGCTTTGGTTATCGCCCGCTGCAGGCCCGCGGGGAGGTTTTCCAATCGGCCCAGGTGGCGGATTCTGATGTCCTTTTCGTGCAGCCGGCGGGTCTCCTGCTCTATGCTCTCTTCCAGGAGACTGAGCAGACCGTCAATCTCTTCTTTGGGGCGCTTCCAGTTTTCGGTGGAGAAGCCGTAGAGGGTGAGGTATTTGAGCTTAAGCTTGGCGAAGTATTCAATAACCGAGCGCAGGTTTTCCACGCCCGCCTGATGGCCTTCAAGGCGGGGCAGACCGCGCTTCTGCGCCCAGCGGCCGTTACCATCCATGATGATGGCGATGTGGGTGGGGAGGGGAAGCTTTTTCTTGGCCGAAACGGCTTTGGCTCTGCTGCTCATAATAATAAATAAAGGTGTGTCTTAACACACCTGTCCTTTAACCGAAGACTTGTGGCTAGACCTCCCTGAGCTCGGCTTCTTTATCGCGGGCTATCTGGTCGATTTCGACGATAAAGCTGTCGGTGACCTTTTGCAACTGGTCCTGGGCGCGCTTTTGCTCGTCCTGAGATATCTCCTTGTTTTTCTCCAGCTCCTTGAGCTCGGTCATGGCGTCGCGGCGCTGGTTGCGGATGACTATCTTTCTTTCCTCCACACGCTTGTGCACTATCTTGATCAGCTCCTGGCGGCGCTCTTCGCTCAAAGGGGGGAGGTTTAAGCGGATGAGGTTGCCGTCGCTGGCGGGGTTCAAGCCCAGTTCGGACTTTAGGATTGCCTTTTCTATGCCGGGGATGGTGCTCCGGTCCCAGGGCTGGATGACGAGGAGCCTGGCGGCGGGGGCGGAAATGCCGGCAATCTGGTTGAGGGGGGTGGGTACACCAGCGTAGTCTACCTTGATGTGCTCGATGAGGGCGGGGGTGGCGTGACCGGTGCGGATGCTGGCCAGTTCCATCTTCAAGCCCTCAACCGAGGCCTTCATCTTCTCTTCCGTTGTCAATAAAACGGGGCTGACCATTTTACGACTCGCTGTAGACCAGGGTGCCGATAGATTCGCCGGCTACCGCCCGCTCTATGCTGTTGGGCGCCTGGAGGTCGAAAACGATGATGGGCAGCTTGTTTTCCAAGCACAGGGAGAGGGCGGTGGCGTCCATTACTTCCAGGCGCAGGTTTAGCATCTCGAAGTGGGTGAGTTTGTCGAACTTCTTGGCCTTGGGGTCGACGACGGGGTCGGCGCTGTAGATGCCGTCTACATTATTCTTGGTCATCAGTAAGACCTGAGCGTCAATCTCGATAGCGCGCAGGGCAGCGGCGGTGTCGGTGGTCATATAGGGGTTGCCCGTGCCCGCGGCGAAGATAACCACCCGGCCTTTTTCCAGGTGGCGGATGGCGCGGCGCCTGATGTAGGGTTCGGCGACCTGCTGGATGGTTATCGCCGTCTGCATGCGGGTGGGTACTCCCTGACTTTCCAGTACATCCTGAAGGGCGAGGGCGTTGATTACCGTGGCCAGCATGCCCGCGTAGTCGGCGGTGACGCGGTCCATCCCTTCCTTTTCCGCCTTGGCCCCCCGCCAGATATTGCCGCCGCCGACGACGATGCCCACGCCCACTCCCATGGCGATTACCCTTTTGATCTGCTGGGCGACCTTGAGCAGGGTGGCGGCGTCAATGCCGTAGTCGGTGCCGCCGCTGAAGGCCTCGCCGCTCAGTTTAAGCAGGACCCGCTTGTATTTCGCCGTGCTCATTCTTCTTTTTCTTCGCCCAGTTCGAACCGGGCAAAACGGCTCACCTTTATGTTTTCGCCTACTCTGGCGATGGTATCGGTGATTATATCCTCGATGGTCTGTTCCTGGTCTTTGATGTAGGGCTGTCGCAGCAGGCAGGCAGCCTGGGGCTCAACATCGGCCTTTTTGGGTATGTCGGCTTCAGCAATGAACTGGGGGTTCATGGCGGCTACCTGCATAGCCAGGTTGTGCGCCAATGCTTTAAACTCGTCGGTGCGGGCGACGAAGTCGGTTTCACAGTTGAGCTCAATCATGGCGCCGACCCGCCCACCGGTATGGATATAGGCTTCAATCAGTCCCTCGGCGGCGGTGCGCTCCGCTTTCTCCTTGGCCTTAAGCAGGCCCTGCTCCTTAAGATACTCGAGCGCCTTTTCCCGGTTGCCCTCGTGTTTCTCCAGGGCGTTGCGGCACTGCATAATGCCCGCGCCGGACTGCTCTCTCAGTTCTTTTATCAGCTCTAGCGAGATTTTCAAGCTTTCTCTCCTTCGGGTTCAGGTTCTTCCTCGGGGGCGCCGGCGGGGGTGTCGTCGGGGGTGAAGATGAGGGGTTCGCTCATTTCGGGGGCGCCTTCCTCGGGGGCACCGACCAGAGCCGCCCCGCCCGTCTTGCCCTCGATAATGGCGTCGGCAATCTTGCTGCATATCAGCTTGATGGTCCTGATAGCATCGTCGTTGGCGGGAATGGGGTAGTCGATATCTTCGGGGTTACAGTTGGTATCGACGATGGACACCACGGGTATGCCCACCCGCCTGGCCTCAGCGATGGCGATATTCTCCTTGGTGGGGTCGATGATGAACAGGGCGTCGGGGAGCTTGGTCAGCTCCTTGAAGCCGCCCATCTGGCGGTTGAGTTTGACGATTTCTTCGCTTATCCTGAGCGCTTCCTTTTTGGGCAGGCGCTCGAAGTCGCCGCGGCTCTGCTGGTCTTCGAGACGGACGAGGTAGTCTATACGCGCTTGGATGGTGGCAAAGTTGGTCAGCACCCCGCCCAGCCAGCGCTGGTTGACGTAGAACATGCCGCAGCGCTCGGCTTCTTGTTCGATAGCCTCCTGGGCCTGTTTCTTGGTGCCGACAAAGAGGATAGTGCCGCCTTCGGCGGCTATTTCGCGTACGAAGTCGCAGGCTTTATCCAGCATTACCGCCGTTTGTTCTAGGTCGATGATGTGGATGCCATTGCGCTTGGTGAATATGTATTTCTTCATAGCCGGGTGCCAGCGGCTGGTCTGGTGGCCGAAGTGAGCCCCGGCTTCTAATAGCTCCTTAATCGTGGCGGTATCCGGCAAGCTTGGTCTCCTTTCCAGTTAGTTATGTTATGGTCAGTTTAACAGTATATCATACTGTGTGCTTGGCAACAATATTATTTTCCATTGCTAAAAATGCGCTAAAGCCTTATTATAAAGGTAGGGAGAGCTTAAAGATGCAGATTAAGAAGACATACAACCAGGTCCAGCCGGAGTTGCTCTATGACGAGGTCAAGGACTTTGCCCTCAAGCAGGGGGTGGTGGTGGGCGAGTCCAAGCTGGGGACGTATTCTATGCCCGAGGACTCTTCTTCGTTTATCTCGCGGGGCGTATTGACCTTTAAGGTTAAAGGGGGCAAGGAGTGCCTGAGGGCCCATATCGTGGGTTCGGCCCGGGGCGAGACCAAACTGATAATCGATAGCGACGACAAGCTCTTCCCTAAAGCCAAAGTTACCGCCTTGGAAGAGGACCTTGATTTTATCTTCAGCGCCTACGAGGTAAAGCACCGCTAACCTATAGCTTCTCCCTTTCTCTTTCCCCCTCTCACCCCCAGAGTGTCTATACTGGAGTAAACCGATGCAGTGGGATGACGCCTATAAAGCCGATAAGCTGGTATGGGGTGAAAAACCCAGCGAGTTAGCCGTTCTTGCCGGTAAATATCTGAAAGAGGTCGGCTCTCTTGACAGAACCCTTGGAATATTAGATTTGGGCTGTGGTTATGGCCGCGACGCGATATTTCTATCACGTAATGTCAGGTGTAACGTTCTGGGCATTGATAATTCTCAAGAGGCCATTGCCCTGGCGCAGAAGCGTATTGGCCAGGCAGAAAGTCAGGTCAGCTTTGAGTGTTGCGACTTCAGGCAAATGGCTGATAGCCAATTCGACGTCATATTCGCCTCGAATCTTTATCAGCTGCTAAATTTTGAAGATAGAAAAGCATTTAGAGATGTAGTCAGGAAAGCCCTGAAAGGCGGTGGGTTGCTTTTTATGAACGCCTTATCCACAAACGACCCCGAGCATTTTGGCAAGGGAGAGGCCGTACCAAACGACGAGAACTCCTTTCGGGACGAGAAGTTCCTCCATTTTTGCACACGGCAGGAGCTGGAAGGAGATTTTGGTTTCTTGGTCATTAAGGAACTCTATGAGCATGAGTATTATGAACCTCGTTCTAGTGGGGAGACACATCATCACATTTCGTGGCTGCTTCTAGGAGTAAAGACGCCGCCAGCTACTTAGCCAATGATTCGATGATTTCCGAACAGCCGCCATCGCGCAAATAACCAGCATGGTCGCCGATATTCTCAAACTTTCGCCCGACTATTTCGGAGCACTCTAATTTGAAATCGGTGCTTCTTATAAATCTATCAACCGTATCGCTGGCCCTTGAATTGATGACCTTGTTACTAGCTCCTTCTTTGCGGCTGTTCATACCGTTAATCCATATTACGGCTCCCAAGGCACCACAGCCACCGCCGCTGAGGCCGATACCGCCGGCAAATCCCGCTGCCATTACCCTGTGCATGTCGGATGCGCCCATATTTTGGGCCAGCATTGCCGCGCAACTTACCGGAGGGGAGGGAACTTCACTACGTTTTTCGGAAAGAGCGGTGTTTATCTCACTGAATGCTACCGAGGCATATTTAGCGGCCATGTTAAAGCAGCCTATGGGCCCACCTTTTATAAAGAACTTTAGTATCTTCAGTATCTGCGTTTTCCCCTCAAGTTTAAATCGGTTATTTCGAGGCAATTAATACTGTGGTAGCGAGCACGGAAGGGTTCCACAAGCCTTTGCGCCGCCATGATGGCCGCAGTTTCAGCCTGCGGCCCCGGGCCATGAAGTCGATAGGCCTGAGCCCCTGCCGCTAGAGCCGCTCCCCAAAGCATTCCGCACTGATAGCCGTAGTTCGCTATTCCGCCCGCTAAGGGAGCGGCAGCATGTTCCTCGATTTCCAACGAGTGACCCATAGCGTGATCAAGCACGCTGATAAGCGTTTCCGAGCACATTCCAGTCTTAAGGAAGGTACGCATTGTTCCTAACGATGATAGCTTACTTTTGGCTTTAGTCATTATGTCTCCTTCGTTTTCCAAATTATGCGTATTTCTCCGAGGTTACTTTGGTTCGTCGATTTTAGCTGTAGTATAGCACAATATATCCCACCTTTAAGCTGTGCTATAATTCAATGGTGGCCATCAAGACAGTAGCTACCAACCGCAAGGCTTACCACAACTACCACATCGGCGAGAGCGTGGAAGCGGGAATCGCCCTGACTGGTACCGAGATAAAGTCGGTGCGGGCGGGGAGGATTAGCCTGGGCGATTCCTATATCCAGCCCGAGGGCGGTGAGCTCTGGCTGCAGAACGCCCACATCGCCCGCTATGACGCCGCCAGCTACATGAGTCACGAACCGAGGCGAAAGCGCAAGCTGCTTTTGCACCGCAAACAGATCGACAGCCTGACCAATCAGGTGGTGGAGAGGGGTTTTACTTTGGTGCCCCTCAAGGTGTATATTAAAGATAGCCTGGCCAAGGTAGAAATAGCCCTGGCCAAGGGTAAGAAGCTCTACGATAAGCGGGAGGCTATCGCCCGCCGTGACACCGATAGGGAGATGGAACGGGCGGTTAAGCGGAAGGTAAGGTAGAGCTTTAACAATTGAATAGGGGGACGCGCGGGTTCGACAGGGGAGGTATGTTGCAGGATTGCAGGCTGAGGTGCCGTTGCCTCATTAAACAGGCGGCAAAAAACAACTGGCGAACCTGAATTCGCTTACGCAGCCTAACTAAATTAGGCGGCGCGCTCGCCCCATCTCTCCTCAATGGGTGGGGGTCGGGTGTCGAAAATTGAGGTGCCGCCGCCCCGACGTCGGTGAGGGTGTGCGAAAGATTTATCGACTGGCCCGCTTAAACTCGGTCGGTTGAGGTTATTCGGGCGAGATTAAAGAGCTGACTAAGCCTGTAGTATATCCTGGGCAGCTTCTTTTGGACGGGGAGTTCGACTCTCCCCCGTCTCCACCAGAAAATTTTAAGGCGCTGGCTTTATAAAGCCAGCGCCTTCGTTTATCTGACTAGCCTGATTAATAGCCTTGCCTCAATCTTCCCGCCAGTTCCAGTCCATCCCTCCTTTGAAAAAGCCGGCGTTCATTTCGTTGCTGATGAAGAGGTTGGCTTCGGGGAAGCGTTGTACCATGGCGTAGTAAAAGCCAGCCACATCGTCCGTTTCGGCCAGTACTTCATCGGTGGCGATAACGTATTCCTTGGTAAAATCAAAGGAGCTGTGGTCGAAGGGCATGCCCGGTTTCTGGTGGCCGGGAATGATTACCTTGGCGTCCAGTTTCTCCAGTCGCTCGATGTCGGCTACCCACTGCTTGCGTTCTTCCTCAGTAACCTCGCAGGTGAAGGGATGCGCCTGGTTGAAAAGGACATCGCTGCCGTAGAGGGTTTTTATGGAGGGAATCCAGACCGCCGTGTTGTATTTCATGTCCCCCATAACCTTGGGGATAATCTCGATGCGGTGTCCTTCCAACTCGAAGTGGTTATCGGCCAGGGGCTCGATTTTAGCCGTTTTGCGGGGGACGTTTATAGGGCCGATCACCTTTTCCCAGTGTTCGACTTTGCCGAAGAACTGCTTGTTGATGATACGGGCTTCCGAGGGAAGGGCGACAATACGGGCTTTGGGGAAGGCCTCGGCGATGGTGCCCAGCCCGAAGTAGTGGTCGGGGTGGGCGTGGGTGATATAAATCGTTTTCAGGATTTTGCCCGTCTCCAATATTTCGGCAATAACCCGATGGGCATTCGACAGCGTCCACTGGGCATCGATAAGAACGGCGTCGGTCTTCCCGGTAACGATTACGGAGGCGACTTCAAAACCACTTTCGTCGCTGAAAAAGGTTTTCGTGGCCAGTGCGTTCGGCCCGTGCGTGTTTAATCTGATTTCCATGGAATAGCCCTCCAAAACACATTTGGTTTAGTTTACCAAGCGGTGTTCCGAATTGCAAAAGGGCTTTTCCTTTAGACGCGGTGGAACTCCAGTATTTCCAGAGTTTTGGGCTTGGCTACGTCCCAGCAGACGACTCTGTCAGCACGCTGGGTGAACTTGGCCACAATATCACCGTACGATTTGTAATTTCCTCTGCGCAGCTGGGCGTTGTCGAAGAAGGCGAGCCGCTGGCCGTCCTTGAAGGCACAGATGGTGTGGCTTTTGCGTAAGGGTCTCACCGCGGCGGAGACCAGCACCGGATTGAGGGAGGGGTCTAGGCGCTGAAGCAACTCGGCGGCAAGCACGGCGAACCCGTCGCAGTCGTCCTTTTTCTTGGCCCAAACCGTCTGCGGGTAACTGAGGGCGTCGTATAAGTGAAAGAAGCCGTCTGGAGTCCAGGTTATCTTCTTGAGGCAGTTCTGGATTTCCTGGAGGGAGTTTGCCTTGGGTAGTTCCTTTTTGAGGTAGCGCCACTCGCACAACCGTTGCCGCAGGCGGGACCAGGGATAACGCAGCCTTCTCATCCCGAAAGCAATAAAACAGTCCACCAATCCTATCATCGGCCTCTAGCAGGGCACTACTGCCCTTAATTTATAGACATTTGGTCAAAAAGTCAATAGGTAGACGCCCTTTCCGTTAATAAGAATGATGACAGATGGCAGGGAAAATGCCGTGGTCGGGGAGTTAATGAGGGGCCCCTCCCACCACCCTATAAAAAATCGCCGAGATTCCTCGTCATCGTGTCTGAAAAGACTTGTGATTATCGGGCGGCGAGAGTAAAATATAGTCAGAAAGACCGTCAAGGGGGGTTATTGTTCCGGGTTGAAGTCTCAGTAAAACCTGACCTTCCCGACCCTCGTGGGGAGGCACTTAAAGCCGATATCCGTGACCTCGGTATCGGCGGCGTCCAGCAAGTCAGGGTCAATAATGTCTATTTGCTGGAAGGGAAACTAACCCCCAAAGAACTGGAGCTAATCTGCTCTCAGCTACTGGCCGACCCCATCGTCGAAGCCTGTTCCACAGGAGAGTCTCCGCTTATCGCCCCGCAGGACGCCAAAGCCGTCGAAGTGGCTTATAACCCTGGCGTAATGGACCCGGTGGAAGAGAGCGTGAGCAAGGGCATCCGCGACCTGGGGATAACCGCGCTCGATTCAGTGAAAACGGCCAAGCGCTATTACCTCTGGGGCAAGCTCTCCAACAGCGACATCGAGCTTATCTCCAACAAGTTGCTGGTCAACAGCGTCATTCAGCACGTGGTTACCGATGGCGAAAAGGCGTCGTTGCCCTCCGCCGACTATGAATTCTCCCGAGTAGAGGTCGAGCTGCTCGGTCTCGACGACGGCGGCTTGACCAAATTGGGGCGAGAAAAGCTGGAGCTGAACCTGCACGAGATGAGGCAGATTCAGGGCTATTTTAAGAAACTGGGACGCAACCCCACCGACGTTGAGCTGGAGACGTTGTCACAGACCTGGTCGGAGCACTGCAAGCACAAGACCTTCAACTCCCGCATAAAATTGGGAGACGAGGTCATCGACAACCTGCTCAAGAGCACCATCATGCGGGTGACCAGAGAACTAAACAAGCCCTGGTGTCTTTCCACCTTTAAGGATAACTCCGGTGTCATTGATTTCGACGGGCGATATGCCCTCTGCTTTAAAGTAGAGACGCATAACCACCCCTCGGCAATAGAGCCCTACGGTGGGGCTTCAACGGGGTTGGGTGGCGTCATTCGTGACCCACTGGGCACGGGGCTGGGCTCGAAGCCAATCGCCAGCACCGATGTCTTCTGCTTCGCCCCGCCCGATTTCCCCCATAATAAACTGCCCGCAGGCGTGCTGCACCCCCGCCGCATTTTGAAGGGAGTGCGGGCGGGCGTCGCCGACTACGGCAACCGCCTGGGTATACCCACCCTTAACGGGGCCATACTCTTCGACGAGCGTTATCTGGGCAACCCCATCGTCCTCTGCGGCACCGTAGGACTAATGCCAAAGACCGCGGCTCAGATGGGGCGCCAGAAGCCCGGCGACAAGGTGGTGGTGGTGGGGGGCAAGACGGGGCGAGACGGCATCCACGGAGTAACCTTCGCCTCGGCGCTGCTGACCGGGGAATCAGAGGAAGTATCAGCCAGCTCGGTGCAGATTGGCGACCCCATCACCGAGAAGAAGATGATTGATGTCCTGCTCAAAGCACGTGACAAGGGGCTCTACCGTCGCATCACCGACTGCGGCGGCGGTGGACTATCGTCAGCCGTCGGCGAGATGGCCGAAGAAACGGGGGTTAGGGTAGATTTGGAAAAAGTGCCCCTGAAATACTCTGGGCTTTCCTATAGAGAGATATGGCTCTCAGAGTCTCAGGAGAGGATGCTGCTAGCGGTGCCCCCGGAGTGCGTTGAAGAACTGATTTCGCTCTTTAGCAGCGAAGACGTCGAAGCCACCGTAATCGGCCAGTTCACTGACGACAAAAAGCTGCGGCTTTTCTATCAGAACAACCCTGTGGGCGAGATGGACATGGAGTTCTTGCACCACGGGCTGCCGCAGTCGGAAAGATTGGCGGAGTGGGCACTGCCGCGCCATGGCGAGCCCAGCTTCGACTCGCCGTCGGACTTAAGCGGTGACCTGAAGAGAATCCTGGGTTCCTGGAACGTCTGCAGCAAGGAGTGGGTCATCCGCCAGTATGACCACGAGGTGCAGGGAGGTAGCGTGCTTAAACCCCTGGTGGGCGTGGCCAACGACGGGCCCGGCGACGCGGCCATTATCCGCCCCGTGCTTGATTCCGATATGGGAGTGATTATCGCCAACGGCATTAACCCCCGCTACGGCGACATCGACCCATACTGGATGGCGGCTTCGGCGGTGGACGAGGCCTTAAGGCAGATTATCGCCGTTGGCGGCAATCTCAAGAAGGTGGCGCTTTTGGACAACTTCAACTGGGGCAATCCGGAAAAGCCCGATAGGTTGGGTGGGCTGGTGCGGGCGGCGCAGGGCTGCTACCGCGCCGCGCTGGACTACGGGACGCCCTTTATCTCGGGTAAAGACAGCCTCTACAACGAGTACGAGACGGAGAAGGAGAGCATCTGTGTTCCGCCGACTCTGCTCATCTCGGCGATGGCGGTTATGCTGGACGTCAGCAAAGCAGTATCCATGGACGCTAAGAAGGCGGGCGACCTACTTTATATAATAGGTATGACCTATAACGAGCTGGGCGGCTCTCACTATTACGCTGTGCGGGGGGCGGTAGGCAACCGCGTGCCCCAGGTCAACCCTAGGCGGGGCAAGAAGCTGATGGACGCTCTCAGCGCCACCATGGACAAGGGGCTGGTGAAGGCCTGCCACGACTTGAGCGAGGGGGGAATTGGGGTGGCGGCGGCGGAGATGAGCTTTGCCGGCGGTATAGGAATAACGTTCGATTTAAATAGAGTACCTCTGGGCGAGAATATCAACCGCAACGACACTATCCTCTTCTCCGAGTCCAACACCCGCTTCTTGGTCGAGGTAGCACCCGAGGACGCCAAACGCTTCGAGGAGGCGATGGGTGAAACGGTCTACGCTCGTATCGGTGAGTTTAATAAATCTGACAAGCTCGAAATCTACGGCATAGGTGGGGAGAAAGTGGTTTCGGCTAGTTTATCCGAACTGAAGGAGGCTTGGCAGAAGCCGTTACGCTGGTGAGAATATGGCTAAGGTAAGAACACTAATCTTAAGAGCGCCGGGAACGAACTGTGATGTTGAAACCGCCTTCGCCTTCGAGCAGGCGGGGGCCGAGGTAAGCTCGGCGCACGTCAACGAGCTGGTCAGGAAAGATAAGCGCATCAGCGACTACCAGATATTGGTCTTTCCCGGTGGCTTTACCTACGGCGACGATATCTCGGCGGGCAAGATACTGGCTAACGAGCTTAAACTAAAGCTGGGAGATGACATCCAGAAATTCGTGGGGGGTGGGGGCTTGATACTGGGGGTTTGCAACGGCTTTCAGGTCCTGGTCAAGGCAGGCATACTGCCTCAACCGGACAACGTCAGCCAGAAGCTGACGCTGGCTAATAACGATTCCAGCCGCTTTGAGTGCCGCTGGGTCTACCTGAGCGTTGATAAGCAGAGCCCCTGTGTCTTTACTAAAGGTATAAATTCCCTCTACCTGCCCATAGCCCACGGCGAGGGTAAGGTCATGGCCGAGCCGAAGGCTTTGGCGGGCTTAAAGGTGGTGCTGCGCTACGCCGATAAGGAGGGTAGGGTCAGCGCTGACTATCCCTATAACCCCAACGGCTCGGCGGACAGTATCGCCGGCATTTGCGATAGCTCCGGGCGTATCTTCGCCCTGATGCCCCACCCCGAGAGGTTTTTGCGCTGGACGCAGCACCCGCGCTGGTTCAGGGAGGCAAAACGGGAGTGGGGGGACGGTTTCGGCATCTTCAAAAACGCCGTAGAGTGGGTCAAGAGTGCCTGAAAAGACCTACCTCGCCTCCTGGAGCGGGGGCAAAGACGGCTGCTTCGCCTGTTACCGGGCGCTGGCTCAGGGCTACAAAATCTCTCACCTGGTCAACTGCGTGGCTAAAGAATACCAGCGGGTCAACTTTCACGGCACGGAAACGCGCCTGGTTCAACTGCAGGGCGAAGCCATCGGCATACCCGTCTTTCAGAAGGAGACCACCTTCGGCAACTATACGGAGGACTTTAAGGGCGCCATTCGAGCCCTGCTGCCCGAAGGCATAAAGGGGATGGTCTTCGGCGATATCTACAACGCCCAGCACCTGGCCTGGGTGGAGGGAGTCTGCGCCGAGCTGGGCATAGAAGCCGTTGAGCCTTTGTGGGGTGAGAGCACGGATGAAGTCATTGACCAGTTCCTCGGTGCCGGCTTTAAAGCCGTTATCGTCGCCGCCGATGCCAAGCTCATTGACGAGGAGTGGTTGGGGAGGGTGGTGGACGGTGGTTTTATCGATTACCTTAAGTCAAAGGCTATCGACCCCTGCGGTGAGAGCGGGGAGTACCATACCGTGGTCGTCGATGGGCCCCTGTTCAAGCGGAAGATAGAGATAACCGAGAGCCGAACCATAAAGCGGGACGGCTACTGGTTTCTCGATACACTGAAATACCACCTCGTTTGATGTCACCCCGACTTAGTGAGTAGGGCGCTGCTTGACAAAAGCGTTGTATCGCTTGTAATATAACAAAGGATTATGAGCGAGATACCGAGGTTCAGGCCCAAAAAGACGGAGCACTTTTCCCGCCACCCCGCCCCGGGAGAACGGGTGAGGGGCCGAATATGGCTGGAGCGTGACGGCGAGCTCTATATGGGGTGGGGGAGGGCCATGCTCCTGGAGAGGATCGATAAGTACGGCTCAATCTCCGCTGCTGCCCGTTCCATGAAGCTGGGCTACCGCAACGCCTGGCTCTGGGTAGAGTCGGCCAACCGCCTGGCGTCTTCGCCGCTGGTGGAGAAGATGGTCGGCGGGACGGGGGGAGGCTATGCCCGCCTGACCGCGGAAGGACGTAAGGCGGTCAGGGAATACAAGGCACTGCGAGCTAAGTTCGAAGACTTTATCGAGCAGGTTGCCTGATTTTTTTGTCAGACGCTATATCTAAGGCGATATAGTCAGTCTGACCTAGAAAGCAAAAGAATGCGAAAACTAGTTCTTCTGCTCTTGTCCGTCTTATTGATTTTGATTCCGGTTAATGCCTGCGCCCCGCAGGCAGAAGCGCCCATCGGCATGGCCGTGGAGTTCATGGACCACGCCGCCAGCGCCTACATCGCCCAGGACATGGGGTGGTACGAAGAAGAAGGGCTGGAGGTTACCGCCTACGAGAGCCACGTCACCGGCATGTCGCTGGCGGCGGCGCTGGCCCGTGATGAAATCCAGGTCGCCTATATCTGCCTGGTGCCGACGATAAACGTTTACGCTAACGGCGGCGTGCCCATAAGAATCGTGGCCGGGACGCATAACTACGGCTATGGGCTGGTGGTCAATCCCGATAAAGTAGAAACAGTCTACGACCTGGAAGACCCCGATATCCGTATCGGCTGCGTCAGGGAAGGCGGCGCCGTTGACGTGCTGTTGCACAGGACGATGGACGAATACGGGCTCGATGAAAGCAGGGTGATAGCTAATGTCCAGCGCATGAACCCGCCGCAGATTGTCCTCTCGGTAGGGTTAGGACAACTGGACGCCGCCTTTCTCCCCGAACAGTGGGCCACCATGTGCGAGGACTACGGCTTTGAGATGCTGCTGACCAGCCAGGAAATCTGGCCCAATATGCCGGGCAGCATGCTGGTGGTCAAGCAGGACTTAATAGACAACCACCCGGAGATTGTTCAGAAATTGGTGGACATCTCGCAGCGGGCCACGGACTGGATAAACGAGCACCCGGAGGAGGCCGCCGAGATTGTGGCCAGACAGATGCAGGCCGCCGGTAGCCAGACTAACGCCGCTGAGGTTGTCGCCGAACTGGAAATCACCCCCGAGGCGATGCTGCGGTCTATGGGAAGGCTGGAATACACCACCGAAATTAATCCTGAGATAGTCCAGGAGGTCATAGACTATATCGCCAGTCTCGGCTATATAGGCGAAAGCTTCGACGCCAGCCAAATACTGGACCTGAGGTTCCTCGATGCTGAATAGCCTTAAGAAGCTTCGGCCGGGGTGGGGCATCGTACCTATACTCGTCTTTCTGGCGCTCTGGGAGTTGGTGGCCAGACTTAATCTGGTTCCCGGCCAGCTCTCTTTTCCGCCCTTCTCCGAGGTGATGGTGGAGTTCTATAAGCTGGCTGCCAATGGGGTGTTGGGGGACAACTTCCTGGCCAGCCTGTCCCGGGTGCTCATCGGCTTTGTTACTGGTTCTATTGCCGGACTGCTGGTGGGCACGGCCATGGGCTGGATGGAAAAACTGGACAAGGCGCTGCACCCCATCGTCAGCCTGCTCTACCCCATCCCCGCCCTGGGCTGGTTGCCACTGCTCATGCTCTGGATAGGCATCAACGAGCTGCTGCCCATCGCTATCGTCTTTATCGCCTCCTTCTTCCCTGTCCTCTACAACACCGTCACCGGTATCAGGAACGTGGACAGGGACTATATCCAGGTGGCACGGACGCTGGGGGCATCCGATTTCAAGATTCTGACCACGGTGGTCATGCCGCTGGCGCTGCCCAATATCTTCACCGGATTAAGGCTTAATGCCGGTATGGCCTGGCGGGTGATAATCGCCGCTGAGATGGTGGCTATCCCCACCGGTATCGGCGCCCTGATGATAAAGTCGCAGAGTTTAATCCGTATCGATATCATAATCGTCTGTTTGATAGTTCTGGCCGTGATGTGCCTTTCTTTTGAAAAATTCTTCGAGTTCCTGGAAAACAGGATGACGGCCAGGTGGAGGTAATATG
Source organism: Dehalococcoidales bacterium (assembly GCA_034419075.1). GTDB lineage: Bacteria > Chloroflexota > Dehalococcoidia > Dehalococcoidales > BS750m-G39 > E44-bin88. Next base: position 27,877 of record DAOULR010000013.1, read on the forward strand.
CCCTCGATAAGATTAGAGAAAATCTGTAAGTACATCTGCCGAGACGTTGAGCTGGAGATAAGCGACAGAGAGCTGATGGTGCTGTTGGGGCCGAGCGGGGCGGGTAAGACTACGCTGCTCAACATTATCGCTGGGCTGACCGATTACGAGGGCTCGGTGCTTTTCGATAGCCAGCCGGTGGATAAGTTGCCTGCCAGCCAGCGAGGGGTAGGCTATCTCTTTCAGGACTTATTCCTCTTCCCCCACCTGGACGTTTCGGCTAACATCGCCTACGGGCTGAAGGCGCAAAAATCCCCCCATGATGGTATCAATGAAAGGGTAGCCGAGCTGCTGCAGCTGATGAAGATAAGCCACCTCGCCGAGCGCTACCCCAGGCAATTAAGCGGTGGAGAAAAGCAGCGGGTGGCTCTGGCGCGGGCACTGGCCCTTTCGCCCCGTGTTCTGCTTCTCGACGAGCCCCTGAGCAGCCTCGACACCCAGACGGCCAAGTATCTCAGGACAGAGCTTAAGCAACTGCAGAAGAAGCTGGGCATAACCACCATATACGTTACCCACGACCTGGCCGAGGCCGAAGAGATGGCCGACCGCATCGCCGTCCTTCAGGAGGGCCAACTGCAGCAGGTGGGCCAGCCCGAAGAGGTCTTTTTCTACCCGACCAATGAAGCCGTATCTGATTTTATCGGTGCCCCCAACATACTGCACTGTGACCGCTGCCAGAGCCTGGGGCAGGGGGTGATGGAGGCCAGCTGCGGCTCGATGAACATCATCCTCCCCGACGACGGCAGCCCCGTACGCCGCATCGCCCTCTTTCCCCGCGATATATACGTTTCCGAGACCAAGCCCCCGGGCCCGGAGGTTAACCGCTATAAGGGTGTAATTACCGCCATCAAGCCCCTCGGCGACGGCGTCAGACTGGAAGTGAAGGTGGGCGAACACAGGTTGCTGGCCGAGCTGCCCCACCATATCTTTGAGGACATGGACCTCGCTGAAGGCAAAGAGGTCTTTCTGATATTGAAACTGCGGAGAATCAAGGTATATTAGTAAAAGGGTTTACTTTAACTAGCCAGTTCAAGTATAATGCCTGTTGGTGCTTTGCCGTTAGTTTTAGCTAGCTATAAAATTTGCAATCTTAGCCACACCTAGCTATAATTTCTATGCGGAAAGGGGGAAAGATGGCTAAACCTAAGGTCGCTTTTTACTGGTGTGCTTCCTGCGGCGGCTGTGAGGAGACGGTGGTTGACCTCAACGAGGATATTCTGAAGGTAGCGGACGCGGTGGATATCGTCCTCTGGCCGGTGGCGCTGGACTTCAAGCGCAAGGATATCGAAGCAATGAAGGATGGCGAAATAGCGGTGAGCTTTATCAACGGGTCGGTAAGGTTGGAGGAGCAGGAGGAGATGGTAAAGCTGCTGAGGCAAAAGTCCGGTCTGGTGGTCGCTTTCGGCTCCTGCGCCCATTTGGGCGGGATTCCGGGGCTGGGCAACTTCTACGACCGGGAGTCTATCTTTAACCGGGTCTATAAGGAATCCCCCAGCGTGGATAACCCCAAAGGGATTTTCCCCCAAGAGAAGACGAAGGTTAAAGAGGGCGAGCTTACCCTGCCTGAGTTCTACAATACAGTTAAGACGCTGGACCAGACCATTGACGTTGATTATTATCTCCCCGGCTGTCCGCCGGCACCCGATCTGATAATGGCGGCGGTAACAGCCATTCTTAAAGGGGAGTTGCCGGCGAAAGGGTCAGTACTGGCGCCCAATAAGGCGCTCTGCGACACCTGCCCCAGAGCCGAGAGTAAACCAGAAAAACTATCCATCACCGAGGTCAAGCGGCCCTGGCAGATTAAGATGGACCCCGATCTGTGCTTCTTAGCACAGGGGATAATCTGCATGGGGCCGGCCACGCGCACAGGCTGTGGCGAGACCTGCATCCGGGCTAACCAGCCCTGCCGCGGCTGCTTCGGGCCGGCTGACGGTGTGGTTGACCAGGGAGCCAAAGCCCTTTCCATGGTCGCTTCTATAATGGGGCTGGATGGGGAGAAGGACATGAGCGAGGAGGATGTGCAAAAACTGATTGACAGCATTGCCGACCCGGCGGGAACGGTCTATCGCTTCAGCCTGGCGGCTTCCCTGCTGAGAAGAAAGAGAATGGAATAGGAGGCCGGAGTGAAAAAGATAACCATAGACCCGATAACCAGGCTTGAGGGACACGGCAAGATAGAGATTTTCCTCGATGATAAGGGCAACTGTGAGCGGGCTACTCTTCAGATTCCCGAACTGAGAGGCTTTGAGAGATTTTCGGAAGGTAGAGCCGCCGAAGAGATGCCCCGCATCACCACCATGATATGCGGCGTTTGCCCCACCGCCCACCACATGGCCTCGACCAAGACGCTGGACGACCTCTTCAAGGTCGAGCCGACATCGGCGGCCAAGAAGATAAGGGAGCTGATGTACAACGCCTTCACCGCCGAAGACCACATACTGCACTTCGTCTTTCTGGGCGGCCCCGACTTTGTCGTTGGCCCCACGGCACCCGCCGCTGAGAGGAACGTGCTGGGTGTTATCGGCAAGGTGGGGCTGGAGGTGGGGGGCAAGGTCATCGAGATGCGCAAGAGGATGCGCAACGTGCTGCGCATAATCGGCGGCAAGCCGGTTATGCCCACCTGCGGCCTGCCCGGAGGCGTGTCCAAGCGAATTACCGAGGACGAGCGTAAGACCATCATCGAGGCCGGCGAATACGGTGTCGAGTTCTGCAAGGTCGCCCTCGGGCTTTTCGATGATGTGGTGCTTAAGAATAAAGACTACGTTGACCTTGTTGTCGGCGATGTCTACTCGCACAAGACCTATTACATGGGGCTGGTGGACGATAAGAACAAGGTTAATTTCTACGATGGCCAGATAAGAGTGGTCGACCCCGCGGGCAAGGAGTTCGCCAAATTCAAGGTTCAGAACTACCTTGACCACATTCGGGAGCATGTCGAGCCCTGGACCTACGTCCGCTTCTCCTTCCTCAAGAAGGTGGGCTGGAAGGGCTTTGTCGACGGCAAGGAGAGCGGTGTCTACCGAGTGGCTCCCTTAGCCAGACTGAATGCTTCCGACGGCATGGCTACGCCGCTGGCTCAGGAAGCCTACGAAAAGATGTACTCAGTCCTGGGCGGCAAACCGGTGCACAGCACGCTGGCTTTCCACTGGGCGCGCCTGGTGGAGGCGCTCTATGCCGCGGAACGGACGCTGGAGCTGGCTAAAGACCCCGAGATTACCTCGGACGACATCGTCAACCTGCCCACCGAGACCCCCAAGGAGGGGATGGGGGTGGTGGAAGCCCCCAGGGGCACCCTTATCCACCACTACCAGACTGATGAGAAGGGGATTCTGACTGGAGTCAACTTGATTGTAGCCACCCAGAACAACTCGGCGGCAATAAACATGTCGGTGGAGAAGGCGGCCAAGGCGCTGATAAAGAATGGGGATGTGCCCGACGGCATACTCAACATGATAGAGATGGCCTTCCGGGCCTACGACCCCTGTCATGCCTGTGCTACTCATTCACTGCCAGGACGGACGCCGCTCGAGGTCAGCGTTTACAATTCTGACGGTGAACTGGTAAAGAAACTGGTGAACTGAGGAAGGAGGGGAAAGTCATGAGAGAAAAAGTAGAAAAAGCCTTAGCGCAGATAAAACCGGCTCTACAAGCCGACGGCGGTGATGTTGAACTGGTGGATGTGGGGGATAATGGGGTGGTCAAGGTGAAGCTGACCGGAGCCTGCGCCGGCTGCCCGGTAGCCAGCATAACTCTGAAACAGGGCATCGAGCGCATACTCAAGGAGCAGATTGCCGAGGTCAAGGAAGTAGTCGCTGTCTAAATTCGGCTTTAGGACTTAAATAGTGCCGATATACGAATACGTTTGTGATAAGTGCCATCTGAAATTCGAGTTGCTCAAAAGCATGAGCCAATCGGGGGAGGATGCCCCCTGCCCGAAATGTGGAACCAGTGCTCAGCGAGCGCTTTCATCATTCGCCAGAAGCTCTGATGTGTTAGAGTCCTCGGGGAACGGAAGCGCTTGCAGCACCTGTAATTCAGGCTCCTGTAGTTCCTGTTCTCTATAGACGTAAGGGAGGCCGATGAGAAAGCCGGATAAGCAGTTTTCCTGCCACTCCTGCGGCAAAATCGCCGAGGGTATTCCGGGGACGGCACCCTGCGAGGCGCTTCAGGGCTGGTTGACCGTTTCTTCCTGGGAGGGACCGGGGGTGGTGGAGCACTATAATTTCTGTTCCTATAGCTGCCTTGAGGCCTGGGCTAACGACAAGGTGCCCAGGGTGCCTGAGGTTTTTCTGGATTCCTTTAAAGAAGATAAGAGTAAATAGGTAGAGATGAATACGCTGGTTCTGGGAATGGGTAACACCATTCTTACCGACGACGGGGTTGGCATCGAGATTGCCCATCGACTCAAGGAGAGGAAGCCTGAATTAGACGTAGTGGAGACGAGCGAGGCGGGACTGGCCCTCCTCGATTTTATTGTGGGCTACGACAGGCTCATCATCGTCGATTCGGTAAAAACAGAAGAAGGAGAGCCCGGAGAGTTATATAGGCTGGAGATGGGGGCGATGAAGCTCACCTCTCATCTCACTTCTTTGCACGGCGTGGATATTGCCACTGCCTTCGAGCTCGGGCAGAAGCTGGGCTTTCATATGCCCCAGCAGGTGAGCATATACGCCGTGGAGGTTAAGGATAACGCCTCCTTCGGTGAGGAGTGCACCGAGGAGGTAGGGGGGAAGATACCACTCATCACAGAGCAAATAATAGGGGAGGAAAAGCTGTGACGCAAACTGTGACGGAAAAACCCACGAAAGCGACCAAGACGGGATTTAAGCCCAAGATTATAGTTTTCTGCTGCAACTGGTGTTCCTATGCCGGCGCCGACCTGGCAGGAACCTCCCGACTCAAGATTAACCCCAACTTCAGGGTTATCCGCACCATGTGCTCGGGCCGGGTGGAGCCTACTTTCATCTTCCACGCCTTTGCCAAGGGAGCCGACGGGGTAATGATTGCCGGCTGCCATCCCGGTGACTGCCACTACAGCAGCGGCAATTATAAGGCGAGACGCCGTATGATGTTGCTCAAGAGAGCGCTTAAGCAGCTTGGCATAGCGCCGGAGAGATTAAGGCTGGAATGGATTTCCGCCTCCGAAGGAACCAAGTTCCAAACCCAGGTTAACGAGTTCGTCAACGAGGTCACAGCGCTAGGCCCCCTCCAGAATCACAGTTAAACAGTCCTCCCCCCTAAAGGCAGACATGCTGACCAAACTAGGGAGATTGGCGAGAATAAGCGTGCGTGGGGTGGTACAGGGAGTCGGCTTCAGGCCCTTTATCTACCGTTTAGCCCAGCAGCATGACCTCAAAGGTTGGGTGCGCAATACCTCGGGGAATGTGGAGATCGAGGTGGAGGGGGACGAGGCCAGGCTTAACCGTTTTATCGAAGAGCTTGAGACCCAAGCCCCGCCCATGTCGCGCATTGAGAGTATTGAAACCAGCTTTGCCGCTCCCAGGGGCTACCGCGATTTCAGCATTAAGGATAGCCTGAGCCGCCAGGGGCACTACCAGCTGGTCTCGCCCGATATCGCCACCTGCCCCGACTGCAAACAAGAGATTTTTTCCTCGACAGACCGCCGTTTTCGTTACGCCTTTACCAACTGCACCAACTGCGGGCCGAGGTTTACCATCATTGAGGATATCCCCTACGACCGCCCCAAGACGACGATGCGCTCTTTTAAGATGTGCCCACTCTGCCGGCGGGAGTACGATAATCCTTTGGACAGGCGCTTTCACGCTCAGCCCAACGCCTGTCCCGTCTGTGGGCCCAGTTTAGAGCTGGTCGATAGCAATGGTACGTCGGTCGAATGCAAAGACATCATCTCAGCCGCCAGCCTGCTGCTCAAAGAGGGCAAGATAGTGGCGGTTAAGGGGTTGGGTGGATTTCAGCTTGCCTGTGACGCCACCAGCGATGGTGCCGTCACTACTTTAAGAGAAAGAAAGCGACGCCTGTCGAAGCCGCTGGCGGTGATGATAGGCACTATAGAAGAGATCGAAAGGCACTGCCTCTTTTCTCCCGAAGAGCGAGAGTTGCTCGAATCGCCCCAGGCGCCCATCGTCCTTTTGCACTGGAAAGAAGGCTCGAATATCACCAAGATAGTCGCTCCTAAACTAAACTATCTGGGGGTGATGCTGCCCTATACGCCCCTGCACCATCTGCTGCTCAAAGAGGTTGGGCTGCCACTGGTAATGACCAGCGGAAACTTGAGCGAGGAGCCCATCGCCAAGGACAACGACGAGGCGTTGAGAAGGCTGAATGGCATCGCCGACTATTTCCTGTGGCACAACCGTGATATCTACGCCCGCTACGACGACAGTGTTTATGTGGTGGAGGAGGGTAAAGCGCGGGCGCTGAGGCGGGCGCGGGGTTACGCTCCATATCCCGTCTTTTTGCCCTTTAAGGCAAAACAGATTCTGGCCTGCGGCGCCGAGGACAAGAACACCTTTTGCCTGACCAAGGACGAGCACGCTTTCTTGAGCCAGCACATCGGCGACATGGAAAACGCGGAGACTTTAGAACACTTCGAGAATACCATCGAACTCTATAAGAAATTGTTTCGGGTCGAACCGGAGATTATCGCCTACGATTTGCATCCCGAATACCTGGCGACTAAATATGCACTTGAGCTTGGTGCTAATCTGAAAATGGTGCCAGTACAACACCATCACGCCCACATCGTGAGCTGTATGGTGGAGAACAACGTGAGAGAACCCGTTATCGGTGTCGCCTTTGACGGCACGGGCTACGGCCCCGACGGCACCATCTGGGGCGGTGAGTTTCTGGTGGCGGACTATAAGGATTTCAGGCGTGTGGGGCACTTCGAATGCGTGCCCCTGCTGGGTGGGGCGGCGGCCATAAAGAAGCCCTATCGGATGGCGTTGAGCTATCTCTATACGTTTTTAGGTGAAGGTTTTAGTCTGGAAGGCCTGCCTTTGGCTACTATTGACTCCGCCGAGGTCGAGGTCATAAAGCAGCAGCTAAAAAAGAAGATAAACTCGCCGTTGACCTCAAGCGCGGGGCGGCTCTTCGACGCCGTCTCGGCGCTGGTGGGGGTGAGGGAGAAGATAGACTATGAGGCGCAGGCGGCTATCGAGCTTGAGATGATAGCCAGTGATGCGATGGAGGCAAAAGCCTACCCCTTTGTCATTAATGTTGAGGAGGGAAGAGGTGTGGTAGGGTTAGGTGAGCTATGGTCAGCTTTAGTGAGCGATGTTAAAGATAAGTTATCACCTTCGCTAATCTCGCTCAAGTTTCATAAGACGATAGCCGAGGTAACCGCCGAAATGTGTAAGCTATTTTCAAAGAACGCTGGCCTAAAGCGGGTGGCTTTGAGCGGCGGCGTCTTTCAGAACCGTTTGTTGCTCAAGCTGACGCTGGCTGCCTTACGACGGGAAGGCTTTGACGTGTTAACTCACCACCTGGTACCGCCCAACGACGGCGGAATATCACTGGGCCAGGCGGTGATTGCCAATTTCTATAAAGAAGAGGCAAGCCCATGACTAAAAGGAAGATGGGGACTCAAAGACTGCTCAATCCCAAACCGGTAATACTGGTGGGCACCTATCTTGATGACAAACCTAATTTCATCACGGTATCTTGGGCCGTTCCTAGCAGTATGGAACCATCGACGATACTGATTGCCATCAAGAATACACGCTACTCGCTGAAAGGTATCCGTAAGAACAAGACCTTTTCGATTAATATACCTTCCACGGCTATGTTGAAGGAGACGGACTACTGCGGTATGGTTTCCGGTTCGGAAACAGATAAGGTGAAGGACTGTAATTTCAGAGTCTTCTACGGCAAGACGCCCAACGCCCCACTCGTCGAGGAATGCCCCGTCAATATAGAGTGCGAGGTTTATAAGATTATTCCTTTAGGAGACCAGACGCTGTTCATCGGTAAAATAGTTGAGAGCTATATATCAGAGGAATGCTTTACCAATGATATCCCCGATATCAGGAAAATGGACCCTATCTGCACTTGCACTTTTACCGAAAAGTCAGAGGGTTATTACAAAATCGGCGATTTCCTGGGTACATGGGGTATTGGAGAAGAGCTGAAAAAGAAATAAACCGGAGGCAAGACTATGAAAAAAATGAAGATGGGTCCCATGCCCATGCTCTGGGCGCACCCCACCACCCTGGTCGGGGCCGATGTCGACGGCAAGCCCGACTTCGCCGCCGTGGCCTGGACGGGCGTCGCCGCCAGCACCCCGCCGGCGGTTAGCATCGCTCTGCAGCACCCCCGCTACTCACTCAAGGGCATCAGGCAGAACCAGACCTTCTCGGTCAACATACCTTCCCGCGACATAGTCAAGGAGACCGACTACTGCGGGCTTATCTCCGGCTCTAAGACCGACAAGGTGGCCGACTGTAATTTCAAGGTCTTCTACGGCAAGACGCCCCACGCCCCGCTTATCGAGCAGTGCCCCATCAACCTGGAGTGTGAGGTGCGGCACATCCTCAACATGGGCAGCCACGCCTTGGTCATCGGTGAGGTGATGGAGACGCATGTCTCCGAGGACTGCCTGACCGAGGGCAAGCCCGATGTAAGCAAGGTCAAGCCCTTCGCCTTCATCCTGCCTAAGTACCATGCCATCGGCGAGGCTTTCGCCGACGCCTTCAAAATCGGCTGGGAGATTAAAAAGGTTTAACTATGTGTCTGGCCATACCCGCTTTAATTACATCTATAGAGGATAAAGAAGCCGAGGTCGAGATCGGCGGCATCAGCCGCCACATCAGCCTCTGGCTTACCCCCGAAGCTAAAGTGGGGGACTACGTGCTGGTGCATACTGGCTACGCCATAAACGTCCTCGACCAGGAGCAGGCTAAAGAGACGCTGGAGATACTACGCGAAATAGCCGAGGGGGTGGAGGATTGAAGTATATCACCGAGTTCCGCAGCTCGAAGCTAGGGGAAGGGCTGGTCGCCCGAATTCAGCAACGCTCTGAAAAGAAAGCGCGCTTCATGGAGTTCTGCGGCGGGCATACCGTGACTATATTCAGATACGGCATCCGCCAGCTTTTGCCCTCGACCATCGAGATGGTCTCAGGGCCGGGCTGCCCGATATGCGTCACCGCCAACGCCGACCTAGATAAGGCGATTGCTCTCTCCAAAGTCCCTGGAGTCATAATCACCACCTTCGGCGATATGCTCAAGGTTCCGGGGAGCTATTCAAGCCTGGAAAAAGCCAAGGCCGAGGGCGCCGAGGTACAGACGGTCTATTCTGCCATGGATGCCCTCGAAACGGCTAAGGCTAACCCCGATAAATCGGTGGTCTTTCTGGGCATCGGCTTCGAGACCACTGCCCCCACCATCGCCGCCTCCATACTCCAGGCGGAAGAGAAGGGGATAGAGAACTACCAGGTGCTTTCTTTACATAAAGTATGTCCACCCGTAATCAGAGCCTTGCTCGATTCGGGCGAGGTCGAGCTTGGGGGGCTGGTCTGCCCGGGGCACGTCAGCGCCGTCATTGGCTCGCACCCCTGGGAGTTTATCGCTAAAGAATACGGCATTCCCTGCGTTATCTCCGGCTTCGAGCCTTTGGACATACTTCAGTGCGTGGAGATGCTGGTGGAGCAGGTGGAAAAGGGCGAATCACGCGTTGAGATAGCCTACAGGCGAGGGGTGCGCCCCGAAGGTAACCAGATAGCCTTGAAGCTGATGGAAAGCGTATTTGAGCCTTCTAGCGCCCGCTGGCGGGGAATGGGGGAGATTGCCGGCAGCGGACTGAAGATTAGAGCTAAATATAGGCGTTTCGACGCTGAAGCTAACTTTGATATCAAGACTAAGCCCCCCGTCGAGCATAAGGGCTGTATCTGCGGCGAGATTCTGCGCGGGGTTAAAACACCAGCCGACTGCAAGCTCTTCGGCAAGGCCTGTACTCCCGAAAACCCGGTGGGACCCTGTATGGTCTCCGCTGAGGGCAGTTGCTCGGCCTATTATCTCTACGGAGGCGAGCGTGGCCGATAAGATTCTTTTAGCTCACGGCAGCGGTGGTAAGCTGGCCCACGACCTGGTCGAAAAGAGTTTTGTCAGGGCGCTGGCCAATCCGCTGCTGGACAGACTCGACGACTCCGCCGTCTTCGATATAAGCGGGAGGCTGGCCTTCACTACCGACAGCTATGTGGTCAGCCCCATCTTTTTCCCCGGCGGGGATATCGGCAAGCTGGCCGTCTGCGGCACGGTCAACGATCTAGCCACCAGCGGCGCTAAACCCTTGTATTTAAGCCTTTCCTTTATTATTGAAGAAGGGCTTTCTCTAAGCGAGCTTGAGAAAGTCGTAGCCTCGGTACAGAAAGCGGTTGATGAAGCCGGCGTGAAAATCGTCACCGGCGACACCAAGGTGGTGACGCGGGGAAGTGCCGATAAGCTGTTTATCAATACCGCTGGCGTTGGTATAATCCCTGAAGTCGTTAACATCTCCGGCAGCAACGCCAGGCCTGGTGATAAGGTTATCCTAAACGGGGCTATCGGCGACCACGGCATCGCCGTAGTCAGCCAGCGCGAGGGCTTGAGCTTTGCCACCAAACTAAAGAGTGACTGCGCCCCCCTGGGTGATTTGGTGGCCGATATGCTCAAAGCCAGCCCCAATATACACGCCCTGCGCGACCCCACCAGAGGCGGGCTGGCGACCAGCCTTAACGAATTAACCAAACAGTCAAAGGTTAGCATCAGAATCGAAGAGGCTAAGGTTCCGGTTCGAGAGGAGGTCTTGGCCGCCTGCGAGATGCTCGGCTTCGACCCGCTCTATGTCGCCAACGAGGGCAAGATGATTGCCATCGTTGCTCCTGAAGACGCCGAAAAGGTGCTCGCCGCCATGCGTAAGAATAAGTATGGTCGGGATGCCGCCATAATCGGTGAAGTAATGGCCGAAAGCCCGGGAAGGGTGGTAATGAAGACCGTACTGGGCTCACACCGTGTCGTTGACATGCTGGTCGGGGACCTTTTGCCCAGGATTTGTTGATATGCACGAACTAAGTATTACGCAGAGTATGCTCGACCTAGTCCTGGAGCAGGCCAAAAACGCCGGGGCTAAGGATATAGGCAAAATCAACCTGGTCATCGGGGAGATGACGGGGGTGGTGGATAGAGCCGTCCAGTTCTATTTCGATTTCCTGAGCAAGGGGACGGCGGCGGAGGGGGCGACGCTCTTCTTCAAGGTAATACCGACCACCGCTAGGTGCCGCAACTGCGGGAAAGAATTCGAGCTTGGGGAGTTCGACTGGACTTGCCCCTACTGTAAGGGTAATAATATAGAGATTGTCGGTGGCAAGGAGCTATTCGTAGAAAGTATCGAGGTGGACTAGATGGAAATCAAAGTAGTCAAGGACATCATGGGCGCTAACGACCAGATTGCGCAGAAAAACCGCCAGCTTTTTGACCAGAATAAGGTATTCGTGGTCAACGTGATGGCCTCACCGGGGGCGGGCAAGACCAGCCTTATACTGGAGACCATCAAGCGGCTGAAAGGCAAGCTCAAGGTGGGCGTGGTCGAGGGTGACATCAGCTCCAGCCTGGACGCGGAGACCATCGGCAAGGAAGACGTCCCCGTCGTCCAGATAAACACGGGCGGTGAGTGCCACCTCGACGCCAACATGACCGCCAGCGCTTTGGGCGACCTGCCGCTGGCCGATATCGAACTGTTGCTCGTCGAGAACGTGGGCAACCTGGTCTGCCCCGCCGAGTTCAGAATTGGCGAGGACATAAGAATACTCATCGCCAGCACCCCCGAAGGCGACGATAAGCCCTTTAAGTATCCCTTGATGTTCCACGAAGCCGACGCCGTGCTCATCAATAAAATCGACCTGCTGCCCTACCTCAAGTTCGACGTCGACGCCTTTTCTAAAGCCATCAAGGGCATAAACCAGAAGGCGAAAATCTTCCCCCTTTCCTGCACCACGGGTGAGGGGGTCGACCAGTGGGTCGGCTGGCTGCGGGAACAGGTCAAAGTCTAGGCTTTCGGGTGTTGACGCTCTTTAATACCAGGTAGTATACTCACCCATAGATTTTGTCCTAAATACTGCGGAGGTAATCGTAAATGGAGAAACAATGGACAGAGATGACCCCGGCCGAAAAGCAGGAATCGCTGTTTGAGCAGTGGCTTTCGCCCAAAGACCCCGAGGGAAACCCTCTTAAGTTCCAGAGCCCCGCTGCCGAGAAACTCTACAAGGAGAGGGTAACCAGGTTTAAGGACGCTATACAGCTTAAGAAAACGCCCGACCGGGTGCCCGTACTGCCCATCATCAGCTTTTTCCCGGCCTTCTATGGCGGCTTGACCGCTCGGGAAGCCATGTACGATTACGGTAGGCTGGCTGAGGCCACCAAGAAATACCTCATGGACTTTGACCCGGATGTTAATTCTGGTATCGGCCTCGCCACCCCGGGGAAGGTCTATGATATCCTTGACTACAAGCTATACGCTTGGCCCGGCCATGGGGTCTCCGACAACAGTACCTACCAGTGCCTTGAGGCGGAATACATGATGGCCGACGAGTACGACGCTCTGATTCAGGACCCGTCCTATTTCTTCACCGCCACCTACATGCCGCGCATATTCGGTAAGCTGGACGCTTTTAAGATACTGCCCAATTTTTCCACCATGCAGGAAATGCCCTTCGTCGGGCCCAATACCATCCCCTTTGGCCTGCCCCCTGTTCAGCAAGCCTACAAAGCCCTCTTCGAAGCCGGAGAGGAAGCCCTGAAGTGGGCGGGGGCGGTGGGTGCCTTCTCCAACGAAATGGCGGCGCTGGGCTTTCCCGGTGGCTCCGGAGGCTTCTCTAAGGTACCCTTCGATGTCATCGGCGACACCCTGAGGGGGACGCGGGGGATAATGATAGATATCTACCGCCAGCCCGACAAGGTCATAGAAGCCATGGAGGCACTGACGCCTTTAATGATTAATATGGGGGTATCGGCGACGCAGATGTCGGGCAACCCTATGGTGATGATACCTCTGCACAAGGGCGCTGACGGTTTCCTCTCCGATGAGCAGTTCAAGAAGTTCTACTGGCCCTACTTCAAGAAGGTGCTCATGGGCTTGATTGAAGAGGGCTGCGTCCCGCTGCCCTTTGTCGAGGGGAGTTATAACACGCGCCTGGAGGTTATCCAGGATATACCCAAGGGCACCACTTACTGGACCTTCGACAGTACCGATATGGCCAGGGCCAAGAAGATAATGGGTAAAGTTGCCTGCATCGGCGGCAACGTGCCCACCGACCTGTTGGCCGTAGGCACGCCCCAGCAGGTGAAGGACTGCGTCAAGAAGCTCATCGATACCTGCGCCGATGGCGGCGGCTACGTCGTGGCCAACGGTGTTGCCGCTGACGAAGTCAAGGCGGAAAACCTCAAGATGATGATAGACTTCACCAAGGAGTACGGCGTCTACAAATAGTCGTTCTAATTACCAGAGACTATATTGCGTAGCCCGGGGATATTTTCTCCGGGTTACTTTTTGGTCTTCTTTGGCTCCTTCTGGTATATGGAGGTATGAACCGCCGCCGTGTCGGCGCCTACGTAGCTGAATCCGGTCTGCTCGCCGACGCCGTTGGGGTCAAACGCTTTCTTGAGTTTGCCAAACCATACGTGGTAGTTGGATACGCGTTTTCCTATGACGTCAACTGGCAGGAAGCCCATAGCCGGCACGGCGAAGCAGCCGTCCAGAGCCAGCTTGCCCACCTTGGCCAGCCATTCCTGCACGGCTTTGGAGGAAGCCTCGTCATAGGGGTTATAGCGGCAGAATATCTCGGTGTGCCCCAGATGCCCCTGTTCCTCCCCCCAGCCGAACTGTTGGCCGTCGTCGGCGATGACCAGCCCCTTCTTTATCAGTTCCCGCTTCCATACCGCCGCTTCCTCCAGCCAGCGCACGTGGTTATCGTATCTCTGGCCCTGTACCATCATTGAGGAGAACATGCCGCCGGCGCGGAAGGTCTCTCTGATTGAGGCGCTGACCCGCGTGCACTGAAACAACAGCGTGGCTTCGACATCGGGGTCTTCCACCGTTTTCAGGGACTTTCCGTCGGTTTCCTTTATGATTTGCGCCAGCACCTTCTTCTTGTATTCGAAGTCCTCGTCGTAGTTGCCGGCGATGATGACCATGAAGCCGGGCCCCTGCACCTCTTTGGTGAATTTGTCCAGGGTGGCAAAGTCCTCTTCGTTGCTGGTAGTTATGTTGGAGGATACCATTGAGGGGTTGAAACCCATGAGCTCGAAGGCTATCTCGGCTTCGCCAATCTTGAGTTCGGCTTCAATCAGCTTCTCTATCGACGGGAAGGAGAAATAGCGCACCATCATGTTCAGCTCCGATGGTTTCTTAGCCAGTTTATAGCGCGGCGATAAACCTTCCAGCGGATATTCCGAGGGCCCTGGCCAGTGATAGACCTTGGTCGCCTGTTTGGTGATGACACCCCCACCCCGCAATATCCCTCGCAGCGATGGCCCCGGCCCGTCACCGCAGAACCACTCGTCGGAAGCCCCCAGCGTCCCCAGCCTGATTATCTCCCCTTCGTCGGTTACCCATTCCGTGGCTAGGTCGTTGCGGTCTCCGGTGCTGGTAGTCAGCCCCATGTGGCCGTGGCCGGACATGGCCAGTGCGGTGCAGGTGGAGCCCGCACCCTTTACGTTACAAATCATGCCCCGCTTGAAGAGCTCGCCCTGAAGCTCCGCCGAGATGACGAAAGGCTCGACCACGGCGTACATGTTTTTCTCGTTTATTTCGATGATGCGGTTCATCCTTCTCAGGTCTAAAAAGATGAAATCGTATTCGGGTGGGTAGAATGACCAGCCCGTGCTCTGGGCTTTATAGGGTATCTTGTGCTTGTTGCACAGCTTAATGACCGCGGCCACCTCTTCCGTGTTCTCGGGAAGAACCACGGTTATATTCGGCGAACGATAGGCGGCTTTTATGACCGGGTCATCGGAGATATTCTCTGCCCCCACCACATCTTCGAATTCCTTGTATACAGCTTTGCTTATAGCCATGATTTAAGACCGCCTTTCCTAGGTTGCCTTCTCGACTAGTTCCACAATATCGTAAACCTTCAAGTCGCTGCCACATTCTTTGATGGCTTCGTTGAAGTTCTTCTCGCACCAGGGACAGGCGCTGACGATGGCCTCCGCTCCGGTGGACTCGGCTTCTTCGATTCTCTCCATAGCCGTCCACATGGAAAACTCGGGGTTGGACTCGTTGACGCCGCCCCCCGCCCCACAGCACCAGGCGTATTCCTTGATCCGGTCCATTTCGGAAAGCTTCAGGCCGGGGATGCTCCTGAGGACATCCCGCGGTGGTTGGTAAACGCCGTTGCTACCGCGGCGGTATTCCTTGGGCGGGTCGAAGACGAACTTATAGCCCGGTATTCTCTTACCTTCCCAGTGTATCCAGGGCTCACCCAGCCGGCCCAAGTAGCAGGGGTCATGGTAGGTGACCGTCATGTTGACTTTCTTGTTCAGCTTGAGTTTGCCCTCTTTAATCAGGCGGGCTAAATACTCGCTGATGTGCAGCACCTCCAGCTCGCCCTTGAGGTTGTATTTGTCGTAGAGTACCTTGAATGCCTGGTAGCCGTCGGCACAGCTCGTTACCAGTGTCTTGACGCCGGCCTTTTTGAGTATAGCCATGTTCTTTTTGGCTTGCTTCAG
Source organism: Dehalococcoidales bacterium (assembly GCA_034419075.1). Classification (GTDB taxonomy): domain Bacteria; phylum Chloroflexota; class Dehalococcoidia; order Dehalococcoidales; family BS750m-G39; genus E44-bin88. The sequence continues at coordinate 43,599 of DAOULR010000013.1, forward strand.
GAAGTCATCCTTATATCCCATCTGGAAGGCGCGGCCGCCGCAGCAGGACTCGTTCTCGTAGCCGATGCCGAAGTCAACCCCAGCCTTCTTTAGTATTTTGGCCGTGGCTTTGGCCAGCTTCTGGTAGCTCTTGTCGTAGCTGGCCAGGCAACCGACATGATAGTACACGGCCACCTTTTCCTTGGTGGCGTCCTTAAGCCCCAGCCCCTGGGCCCAGGCGGCGCGCTTTCCCTTGGCGCCGGGCACCATTGTGCCCTGCTTGCGCAGGCTGTTGATTATCTTTTCCAATGCGGGGTGGGTGTGACCTGTCTCGACGCACCTGATGCGGAATTCATTGATGGGCAGGAGCACCTCCATGTCCATGGCGTACTTGCAGGATATATCACAGGCGCCGCACATCTGGCAGTTATAGACGATATCAAGCAGCTTATCGGTATAGTTAAAGCCGTTGGTCAGCATCTCCTTGGCGATAAGCAGCCGCCCGCTGCCCGAGTAGGCGTGGAAATTATACTTAGAGATGCTGGGACACGCTTCAGAATGCTCGACTCCCTTTACCTTTTGCAGGGGTATATGTTTGCAGGCCCCGCATCGACAGCACATCTCGGCATCACCGCGGTAGTCTTCTATGGCCATCTCTTTTCCTCCTTAACTTTATCCATGGGGTTAGAAACAAAGCTTTCCTGGATTCATAACCTTGTTCGGGTCCAGTATCTCCTTGATTCTGGTCAGGGCTTCGACATAAGCTGCGTCTCTGTTGACAATCATGCGGGCGCTCTTGTCATAGGGTCGGGAGAAGAAGGCGCCCGTAGCCATCAGGGCATTGACGGCAAAGTCGGACAGCTCCTCGACCCTCTCCAGCTCGGCTGGGTTTTCAGGGTCGTAGAAGAGGTTAAACTCACAGTGGCAGTTGGCCCCCTGCACGATAGGCTGGAGGTAGATGCCCATGTCCGAGGCGGGGTAGCCGAACTCGTTGGCCAGCTCTTGCATCACGCCTATCTGGCCTTCGAGCTTTTCGTAGGTGGTGATAAAGAATATGTCCTGGCAGGCTCCTTTGTAGCGCAGCTTCCAGTAGGGTTCGTCGGAGGGGCGCTGCACCGTTTTCAGCATTTCAGCAGCGGAGACCTTGCCCACGGCTCTGACCGCCTCCACTCCTATCCGATTGGTTAAGTCCGCAATGCCCTTGAGCTGGGTCTTTACCCTTTCTTCGGGGAAATAGTCGTAGCCAGCCACGTTGAAGAAGAGCACCCATGGGGGCAGGCTGTCCTTGATGTCCGGGTAATCGGCGGGCCATTTCTTGGTCATAATCGCCGCCAGGTCGGTGTTGTTCAGTACGAAACACTCATTGACCAGTCTCATCCTCACCAGCCAGTGAACCAGCTCAAACAGCTTATCAAGGTCAGCGGAGCCGACCAGGAAAGGCTCTTCCAGCTTTGGCTTCAGCTCGCACCTCAGCGAGGCCCAGGTGACGATACCCATCGTCCCCTGAGCGCCCTGGACAATACGGTTCCACTGCGCTGGCCCCGGGCCGTAGGGTGTCTTTTGTGCCCCGCCCGCCGCCCACTGCTCCTCGATTGTCCCCGGGCCAGCGGCCTGACCCGTGCGGAAGGTCTCACCGTTGCCGAAGACGACCTCGACGCAGGCCAGCGGGTCGGAGATGTCCCACTGGTACTTGGGCATAACCACCGGCTCTCTTTCTAGCATGCTGCCGACGACGGTCTTCGACTTCCGCGGCAGCAGGGGCATATTGAGCCTTAGGCCCTCTTTTTCTACGGCTGGTATCAGTTCTCCGAAGGTTACCCCCGGCTCGACCATGGCCACCCGGTGAAAGCGGTCAACCCGAATAACCTTTTTCATCTTGGTTAAATCTACGATAACAGCGCCTCCGGTACCGGGAACGGTGTCCCCCCGGAAATGGGGTGGCCCTGAACTTACCGGCACCAGCGGCGTTTTGGTATCGTTAGCCAGCTTGACCAGCTTGGCTATATCGTCGCTGTTTCTGGGTTTGACCACGTATTCGGGCTTTACCATGTTAACGAAGCTCATATCGGCGGCGTATTCCTCCAGTACCGCCGGCTTCTGGCTCACATTAGCTGCGCCGACTATCTTGGCTAGCTTCTTTTCATCAATCATTTACGCCTCCTCTTTACGGCTAGTCTTTGTAGGGTTCAGGGGGTGGTGGGGGGAATATGTTTATGCGGTATTTACTGTAGGGCAGGTAGTTGGTGGCTGGTTTGTCGGGTGAGCTCCCCGGTGAGCCGGCAATGCTGCCCGTAATCGGTTCCTCTACCCATCCCTTGTCCAGGGGGCACATGTAGGCGATATTGTAGGTCAGGCTGAAGAACTTCCACTGTCCGTCTTCCTTGACGTATTCCATGTCATACTTGCCCAGGCATAGCAGGCAGTCCATCTTAGTCTCGCGCCGCATGCTGACACTGCCGTGTGAGAACCACACACCTTTGGCTCTGGTGCCATCTTTGTTTATCTCGATGATGGGGTTGCAGGTCATGTGCACCGATAGCCAGCCCGGAGTGCGCAGGCGCTCTTCGCTCAAGACGGTGGTCCAGAAGCGCTTGACCCCTTTCATGCCCTCGTAGATGCCAGCATCCTCGATATTCATGTAGATGCCGGGCGTCTTCTGGGCGAAAAGTGAAGGTATTTCCGAGGTGCGGAGCATAAAGTAGAGGTGGGCGTAACGTGACTGGAGCTTCCAGATTTCGAGATAGTCTTTGGTCTTGGCTAGTTCGGCGACCTGTTTTTTGAGTTGAGCGATTTCGGCTTTAAGCTCTTGCGTCATTTTGTCTCCTATCAGACTCGGTGAGAAGCGGGGTGGGGTGGTTACTAAGTGCTTATTATTTACTGTTATCGTCTGAATGTCAATAACTAGTTATAGAATGCGTTGACAAAGTGGGGTTGAGAAACTATTATAGCCACAGCCCGGTTACATTTAATCACTATATTTTGCCCTTATACCGAAGAAAGAGAAGGAGGATTCAAAATGGCCGAGACCAAGTACGGGAAGTACATCATCAGGGATCCCTTGGAAAAGGGAATGGTGGCACCGAGCCTACACATATGCGCTGAAGAGGGTTGTGCTGGCGCCGCCTTTCCTGGTTTTCCGGTTGAAGTCCAACTACTTTGCATCACCGAACCAGTCGCGTTTCCCCATCCGGCCCACGCCCACGACGCCGACGAAATCTTTTTCATCTTTGGCAGCAACCCCTTAAATTACTACGATTTCGACGCCGAAATCGAGATATCTTTTGGCGAGGAAGGCGAGAAACATATAGTTGACTCCACATCAATTGTCTACATGCCTAAAGGATTGGTACACGGTCCGATTGCCATCAAGAAGGTAAATAAACCTTTTCAGTGGATGCATGTCCTCTTTATGCCTAAATACGACATGGCAGTAGGTGACGTTTCGCAGCACCCCAAGCACCCCCGCCAGAAATATTCGCCCGAAGAGATTAAAAAGCTTAAAGGGAGCTAGCCTTCATATTCTCGTCTCAGCTCCTCTACCGTCCGTTGCAACTGCTCCTTTTTCTCCGCCTCGCTCAAGCGGTGCAGTGACGGCACCCACTCCATATCGTTGAGGTTCTCAATGAGCATGGGCAGCGAGTCGTAGGGTAACGACATTAGTATTAGGCCTTCGGGGAGCACCTGGCGCGCCTTCATGCCGAAGCCGAGGCCAGTGACAGTATAGTTCAGCTCGCCGCTCAAGAACGGATAGATATAGAGCCAGGCGCATATCAGCACGGGAGTGCTCTTGGTGGTTATCATCTGGCCGCTGGTGTAGCAGTATGCCCGTAGCAATACCTCGGCCTGGGGTGGGGTGGCGGCGATAATCAAAAGGTCTGGCTCAAAATTCAGCTTGTCTAAGGGGGAGAAGGCGACGTATCTGACAGTGCCCTTAGCCATCTTGGGGATGTAGCTGTAGATGCGGCGGTTAGCGCGGGCTTCCTTATAGATGCCGTCCTTGGGGCCGACCTGTCCGCTGGCGAAGATGGGGTCGGCTTCTTCCATGCCCAGCACCACGGGGCCCATGCAGTTGAAGTTGTCTCGCTCGGCGTAGAAGGGAGGGCTTTTCTGCGCCTGGCCGAGCATCTCGCAGAAGGCCGCCTCCTTATCCAGTTTCTTTAGACCCTTGGGCTTGTTTAGCAGGAACTTGACGGCTACCGGGGGTATCTCAAAATTGAATTTTCTGAATATCGAGTAGTCCAGTTTAGCTGGCATATTCACACCTCTACGCCTTCGTTGGGTTCTTTTTGGCTTTACCCATAGTAAGGCTAATCGGCGGCAAATGCAATACTGCCGAGTGGTGGAGAGTTGCGGTAGTGGTCTAGCCTAGGGTAGTGAGCCGCGGAGGACTTGCATCCTCGGTGGGGTGGTGGGTGAAGGGGTAGAGGACGAGGCCTGGGGGAGTTGGGTAGTGAGCCGCGGAGGACTCGAACTCCCATCTACGCCGAGTAGTAGCCCGACCAGAGTCCGCTGAAAAAGCGGCGGGCATTGATGCCCAGCACCCGGGTATCGTAGCCCCCTTCCTGCACAACCAGCGTCGGCAGGTGCAGTGAGCCAATCATCTTACCCACCGCCTCAAAGTCGTCAGCCTCAAGGCTCCAGCTGCCGGTAGGGTCTTCCTTGGCCGTGTCCAGCCCCAGGGCGACGATGAGGAACTGCGGCCGGAACCTCTCTGCCCTCTTCAGCGCCTCGCTGAGAACCTGCTGGTATCTCTGGCCGTCAAGCTCTTCGGGCAGTGGGATGTTAACGTTATAACCCTTGCCGGCCCCGTCTCCTCTCTCGTCGCTGAAGCCGCTGAAGTAGGGATAGGCGAAACGCGGCTGCCCGTGGAGTGATATGGTGAGGACGTCGGGACGTTTGTAGAATATGTTCTGTGCCCCATTGCCGTGGTGATAGTCGATATCGAGGAGGCAAACCTTGCCGTAGGTGCTCAGATATTGGGCGGCGACGGCGGCTGAGTTGAAATAGCAAAAGCCGCCGAAGGCACGGCGCTCGGCGTGGTGGCCCGGTGGCCTTACCAAGGCATAAGCCAGGCTGTAGCCCTCCAGTATCTTCTCGGCGATGGTCAGGGCACAGTCCACCGCCCTCTTGGCAGCTAAGTAGGCGTTGCCGTTTATCGGGGTAAAGGTATCGATGCAGTAATAGCCAGCGCGGACGGGTAGTTCTTTGGGCGGACGGGCGACGTTACGGATGGGAAAGACATAGGGGTAGATTGATTCCCCCGGTTCAAGATTGGCGCAGACTTTTTTGAAGTAGTCCACGAATTGGGCATCGTGTACCGTCTTTATATATCGCTCAGAGAAGTGACGGGGGGAGATTCTATTGAACAGCCCCGTCTTGTCCAGCTCTTTCAAGATGGTCTCTATCCTGACCGGTGATTCTACGTAGCCCAGCTCTTCGACATGGTGGATAAGGTGGCGGTCATTAATGACGAGCACAATCTGTTTATCCACGGCTATAGAACGTTTGGGCGGGATGGGCGTTTTTTTAACGTATTTCGGTTCCCTGAGCTTTACTGGGTCGTCCTGGAACGACTCGACTACCATCTCAACGTAGTCGGGGGGGCAGACCCCTTTGTATTTACGCTCCAGAATCGCCCGCACAATCTCCCGAGCGCTGTCTCGGCTCAGCCCATCCCCCTGTCCCAGGTCGTCGTAGACCAGATAGGGCGGATTATCATCGCCGGGTTTAAGCGGCGTCTCGTATCTGGTGTTGATGATGGGGCGGGCGCCGTATCTCTCGTAGAAGCGCAGCCGCGCCGCATTCTGTTTTCGGACTTCAGGGTTGCGGCTTAAACTCGGGTCGTCGGGGAGGCATTCAAAGAAAAGACCCACGGAATTCAGGTCGAGTGCTTCCTCCCTCACCCTCTCGTAGAGGGCGCCGCCAATACCACCGCCCGTCCTCCGCTCAGCAGCGGAGATGTAGTCCAGGTAACAGAACTTAAGAATCGGCCCGTGGTAGAGCAGGGCAAAGCCGATAATGCGACCCTTCGTCCCCTCGGCGACGAAGAGGATAGAACGGAAGCGGTATTTCAAGGGGTTGCGCAATTGCTCGGGCAACTTTTTAATGTCTCTCTTCGAGACAAAGGGAAACTGGGCGCGCAGAATCTCCTGTACCTGGGCAATAGCCTCTTTATTGGCCGGGGTTATATCATCATGGACGCGTCGGATGCGAAACATGACTTAAGCCAACCGTTTTTGTAATATAATCTTATCGTCGCCGGGGGCGTAGAAATCGGGGAGGCGGGCGATAGCTTCGTAGCCATGCTTTGAATAAAAGCGTCTCGTCTTTTCATAACCAGACTGGGAAGACGTCTCGATGACTATCAGCCTGCTTTTCGCCTCTTTGATTCCGTCCTCGGCTTTAGCCAGCATTTCACCGCCGATTCCCTTCCCCTGTTCCCCAGCCGTCACCGCTATCCAGTAGATATCCCAGGCGCCCTCTGTCAGCGGTGCCGGGCCATAGCAGATATAGCCGACGACAGCCGAGTCCGATTCGGCAACGAGGGAGTAATAGCCAGAACCAGTGGGGTTGGCCAGATAGCTGTCGATGACCTCCTCAGCCACCGCCACCTCAGCAGGCTTGAACTCGGGCGTGTCGCGCAGAATCTTTGTTACCGATGCCTTGTCTGTTTTTGCCATGGGGCGTATCCTGGTCTTCATCTTCTTTCTTCTCCAGCGCTATAGCTATAATCCTCTCGATAAACTGGGGGTAGCTCATGCCAGCGGCCTCCGCCTGGCGTACCGAACCAGCACCGGGGGAGATATCAGGGTTAGGGTTGACCTCGATAACATTTAGCTGCCCCACCCTGTCCCGCCTCATATCCACTCTAGCATAGCCGCGGCAACCGAGCAAACCAAAGACGGCAAGGGCAGTGCGTGAGATATCCTCTCTTTCTTTGTCTCCGATTCTAGCTGGGCAGACTACCTTGGTGCCCTTAAAATAATCGCTGTCGGGCTGCCACTTGGCGGCGTAGGTAAGCATATTAGGTATTCCCTTTGGTAATGAGTAGGCTATCTCGGAAACGGGCAGGACGGTGCCACCGAGCACGGTGACGTTGAACTCTCGCCCTTCAATAAAGTGCTCCACTAGAGCCTGCCCGCCATAATATCGGCTGACGGCGGTCACCTGATTCTCCAGCGAGGCGAAGTCACTAACCACGTTATCTGCCGCAAGTCCGTGGCTGGCGTCCTCGCGACGGGGCTTGACGATGCAGGGGTAGCTTAAACGAAAACTCGATAGCGTCTCGGGGCGGAGCAATTGGAAATCAGGGGTATTGATGCCAGCGCTCTTTAAAACCGTTTTGGTCTTGGCCTTATCCAGGGCCAGCTTTAACGCTCCAGTGGGGCAACCAGTGAAGGGAACTTTAAGCGCCGCTAGAATCTCGGCTATCTCGGCCTCTGTCTCCGGGTGGCCGGCAAAGCCCTCGAAGAGATTGAAGACCAGGTCGGCCTCCAGGGAAGCGAGCCTTTGCCAGACGCGGGGCAGGGGTGGCGACAGGGGGACTTTGACCACGCCGTAGCCCAGCTCGAGTAGGGCGTCATTTACCGCCTCCACGGCCTCGAGGACGCCGCTAACGGCGGCTCGTTCACCACGCTCGTCATAGCGGCTTTTCAGGGGCTGGTTGTAGACGATGGCTATACGGCGACGCACGGCGAGCACCTTTTCAGCGCGGCCTCAAATACTGCCTGTATCAGACCATGGTGCGTCCAGCCCAGCTTACGGGCCATGATGACTAGGTCGCTGTATGTACCCAGTCCAGGCAGGGGGTTTATCTCCAGAAAGTAAGGCACCTCCTCGAGGCTGAGCCTGAAATCGATACGGGCGAAGTCGCGGCAGCTTAAGCACTTAAAAATCTTCAGGCTGGCGTGGATTATTCTCTCTTTAGTCTCGTTGGGGAGATTGGGCGGCGATTCGTAATCAACCAGGTTGAGGTAGTCGCGCTTCACCTCCAAAGAATAGACAAAGCGTTCCTCCTTATTTCTGGGCAGTATGCGCATCATGCCGATTACCCTGGGCGGCGCGTTGCCGATAATGCCCACGGTGACTTCGTCGCCACTGATAAATTCTTCTACCATCACCGGCTGATGGTAATCGTTGAGGAGGCGGTTTACCTCCTCCTGTAGCTGTTCTGTATTGTCCACCACCGAGCTCAGGCGGATGCCCTTGCTTGAACCTTCATAGGCGGGCTTGACAATGGCTGGGAATCTTTCCCAGGTTATTTTGCTCAGCTCCGCCTCATCATTGACGAGCCGCCACTGCGGGGTAGCCACACCCTCGGCGGCCACCAGCTTCTTGGCCCAGGGCTTGTCTAGGCAGACCGTCAGGCAGTGAGAATCCGAGCCGCTATAGGGGATGCCCATCATTTCCAGTACAGTGGGCACCTGGGATTCGCGGCTGCGGGAGTTGCCTCGCCCCTCGGCGATATTGAAGACAAAGTCAACCTTCTCCCGAAGGATATTCTCCAAGAACTCCCCGCCCCCGCCCAGCATAACCACCGAGTGTCCGGTGGCGTTAAGAGTGGCGGCGATAGTCTCTACCGTCTCCCGCGAATCATACTCCTCCAAGGCGTCTTCGGGGTCGGCGGTATCCAGGGGCACGGCTGACTTAAGGTCGTAGGCTAAGCCTATCAGCATCACTGATCCCTCAGTTTCTTGACGGCTACGGGTACCTTAACCTCTACAAGTGCCGTTATCGGCTTGGTTTTAGCCCTGGAGCGGGGATTATGGCAGTGGTAGATATGGCTGCGGTAGTTCCTGACCAGGAGCTCGTCGCCGCTTTGCCCCAGGATATAGTTGGGTTGCACCGGGACCTTGCCCCCACCCTGGGGGAGGTCGATGACAAAGGTAGGCACGGCCAGCCCTGAGGTGTAGCCGCGCATACCCTCGATTATCTTTAGCCCTGTCTCCACCGGGGTGCGCAGGTGTTCCGTCCCCTCTACCTCGTCGCATTGGAAGAGATAGTAAGGGCGCACCTTAGCTTTAAGCAGCCCCTGGCACAGCTTGGTCTGCATCTCCACGGTGTCATTAATACCGCGCAACAGCACGCTCTGGTTGTTCACCGGAACGCCACTCCGCACCAGCTTATCGCAGGCAGCGGCTGCCTCCGGGGTCAGCTCGCGGTAATGGTTAAAATGCGTGTTGAGCCATATCGGGCCGTATTTAGACAGCATGGCGCAAAGCTCATCATCTATACGCTGGGGTAAGACCACGGGGAAACGACTGCCGATACGGATAATCTCAACGTGCTCTATCCGCCGCAACCGGGAGATAACACTCTCCAGGTGTGGGGTGGATAGCGTTAGAGGATCACCGCCGGAGATGACCACATCCCTGATTACCTTGTGATTACGGATATATTCCAGCATGGCTTCGACTTCGCTGGTAGTGCGCACCCACCCCCCATTGTGCCACTCCCTTTTTCGCGTGCAGTGGCGGCAGAGCATGGGACAGATATCGGTCAGCACCATTAAGACGCGGTCAGGGTAGCGATGCACTAGCCCGGGGACTACCGAGTCCCGCCTCTCCTCAAGGGGGTCTTCGCTGCCGATGCCGGCCAGGGCTATCTCGTCAAAGACAGGCACCGCTTGCATCCTGATGGGGTCATTGGGGTCGGTGGGGTCAATCAATGAGAGGTAGTAGGGAGTTATCGCCAGCGGGTACTTGATGGTGACCTGCCTGAGCCTGCTTTGTTCTTCAGCCGTCAGCGGTATATATCTGGCCAGCTCGTCAACAGTGGTAATGCGGTGGCGGAAGTGCCACTTCCAGTCGTTCCAGAGGTTATCCGGTATATGCCCAAAGAAACGTCGTCTCTGGGCGCCAGTACTGGGAGGCTCTTCCTCAAGAGTCAGTAGGGCAGTTTCGCCGGGAGGTTCCTCTTCAACCTCGGCGGCAGTTTCCCTAAAATATTTTTCCGCCCTCGGGGCGGATTGTTTTTTCATCGTAGAAGGTGCTTTCACCTTAGTTTTGTCTCCTTTAGAGTTAATTTCTGGTGAACCTAGCTAACTCCATCAAGCTCACATTTTCTTTATCTCCTCCAAATAGTTATAAAACCCTTGACCTGTAACGATTTTCCTGTTACAATATACTAGAATTAAATTTCAATAATTCGATTACAGAATAATTATAAACATTTTGGGAAGTTTGTCAAGTGGTTAGCGACTTTTTGGCCAAAACTGGCAGAATCGCGGCTAACTAGAGAGGCTTAAGGAGGCACGAGTATGCCGAGATGGAAATTTGTTACCAATCATGCTTTGGTGCTGTGTCTTATTGCCCAGCAGCCGCGAATCACCGCTCGCGAAATCTCTCTGTCGCTGGGCATAACCGAGAGGACCACCCACAACATCATCTCTGACCTTGAAGCCAACGGCTACATTACCAAGACGAGGGAAGGCAGGCGTATCAGGTACAGCATTGACCTGGAGATGCCACTCCGCCATAAGATGCACGAGGACAAAGCAGTGGGTGACCTCCTGGAAATTCTGGGGTGGGAAAAAGGGCGTAATAGGGCAAAGAGCGCGGCTTAAAGCAGGAAAGTGAGCCGCGGAGGACTCGAACCTCGGTGGGGTGATGGGTAAAGGTGGCAGAGGACGAGGCCTGGGGGAGTGGGTTGGTGAGCCGCGGAGGACTCGAACCTCCAACCGGCTGATTAAGAGATATAAGAAGTGTATACCAAAGGGTGAAAACGGGTCTTTTTAATCCCTGTTTGTAGGCGATTTAGCTTTGGGTGGTGCTGTTCAGTACCACCCTGTTTTTTATGGTGGTGAACAGTTCGTTAGCAAAAATGTTAGCAAAAATTTATGATAATAGCTTTTTCAATGTTTAAATATCATGTATAATCTAGGAAAATTCATTACAATGTGGTTAAGCTGTGGAAGTTGAAAAAACAGTAGTAGACTTTATACATGATTATATAGTCATCGATGATAAAGACTATAAATTGCTAAATAATGATTTCGCAAAGAGGGAACTTCAAAGACTTAGCGAAATAGCACACTTAGGTTTAATGGCAAAGCTTAGAAGATTAGTGAGGCATGACAAACTAGAGCACGCTTATGGAACATATTGGTTATGCGCCCAATGCCTTAAGGGGAACCAAAAACTAGTTAGCGATCGTGTGCCTTTCAGAATTGCCGGCATTTTACACGGAATCGGTCACGCTCCATTTTCATACGATACAGAATATGCGATAGCAAAGCTATATAATATACACGAACCAAGTCGGAAATGGATTGATGATGTTTTTGATGTGTGCATAGATTTCACGAATGAACCAGGTGTGAAAAAAGCTGCCCGTGACATGAAATCAAATTTGGATTACAAGTTGCTATATCGATGGTTTGGTGCATATAAAATAGCAAAATCGGGTGATAATGAGTTTAATAATGACATTGGTAAGCAAGTAGCACGTATTTTATTAGACTCGGACATTATACAAAGTAGACTACTATACGAGTTAGATAGAATAGATTACATACTGAGAGATTTTCTCTATTTGTCAATAGGTCGTATCGATCTTAATTTTCCCGTGTTACTAAAACAATTCGATAAAAGAACAGGCGATGTGCTTATTAGACCTGAAGTGTCTGAGATTATTGAAACGACGAGCGACTGTTTATGTGACCTTGCATATCTTAATCACGAGGAAAGATGTTTAAGGCAATTATTTGAAAAAAGAGTTGTGAAGCAAGTAATTAATGGCAATTACTCAGTAGAGGAAATCATTAATCTTAAAAGCGACAGGGATATGGAGAATCAGCTAATGGAAGCTGGTCCTGATGGATTAGATCTAGAGGAAAGCGTAAGAAAGATAAAAAGTAGAGAAATATTCCAAGTGGCAAGCGTACCAGGGGATTCAGGTGAAGAATCGCTTTTTGATGTAGAGATGGATCTTGTAAGAACTAATAGAGCAGGAATTCATAAATATCCTAGTAAAAAGGGTATATATATTCAATGCACTCCAGATCCGTATTTTAGCTATATGAGGCCCTTTATATTCATAGATTCCGGTTTTATAACTTCTATTGTATATGATTCGAAATGCAAATCTCCGCAACACGTGATAACAGTGCTGAAAAGGGCTGAAAGATGGTTACCGGCAAATCTGTATGGAGTGGGTACATCTTTGGGGTTGAGTGCTTTAGAATTCATTACAGGTCTTGAGGTTGAAAAAAGCGCGGAAAGATATTCTGACATTGTTAGCGGTATAGTATTACGCAATATTCGGATACCTGAAGATGGATGGAAACCAGAATTGTTTAACGAATTATGGCCTTTATATAACCAAGCACCACAAATTTTCGCTAGATATGAAGATGAAAAGGGGTTTTTAGCTAATCATTTTATAGAATTCCCCGAACACTGGAGTAACGAAATAGTAGAAAGGGTGCTTGCAGATTGTAAACAAGCTTTTAGAAATATTAGAAGACGCCATACAGAGCAACAGGGACTATACGATGATAGAAGAGACAGGATGTTGGAATATATTAAGTATCTTGAAAACGTCTTGATATTCAATAAGAAAAATATCAAAGGTTGGGTATTACCTTCGATAAGACTCATAAAGAAGGATAGTATATACGCAGAAGTAGATGTTGTAAATATCTATGTAGATAAAGAATTCACTTGTCCTGTGAAGATTGAATTATTTGAAGTGAGTAATAATGCTTCTAGAGACAATAAAGAAGAAAACAGGAGAAAATTAAGGAATGTAGCTTACCAGATATCGTCTCGATTTGGGAAAATTACAACGGAAATTAGTGGATATTTTAATGAGGAAAAGATCGACATATCATAGAAGGGGAATAAGATGCCTAGAAAAACACCTAAAATGAAAAAAGTGTCATTTACAGCCACTAAGCGGGTTGATAAGCCGGTCCGTGTTTCCTTTTCCACTAAAACCGGAAAAAGAGTAAAATTCACCGCATCCAGGAAAGTATCTGTACCAATGAAAGTTACTTTCTACAAAAGAGTGAAAAGCAAATAAGTTGACTTGACATTTCTGGAGAAATGTGGTACTCTAGTACTTATACTAGTACTAGAGTATTTTTATTTTGAGGTGAATTAATGGCTATTAGATTAGTGTTTAATCCTAAATCAGGGTGGAGTGGTAAAGCAAAGAGTGAACCAATTACTTATAGAGAAATGCATATACTAAGCTTATCTGCGCAAGGTTATAGCAACAAAGAGATAGCCGAAATGCTTGGGCTTGCTTATCAAACAGTAAAAAACAACTTTCATAAGCTGATGAAAAAGCTTGGTGCAAAGACTAATGCACAAGCGCTATTACTAGCAATACAATCGGGAATGATTATGATTGAGCATATATCAGATGATATGGATGAATCGTTGCCTATTGAGCAAAGGCAAGAGACAAAATTACATATAATGCAGGAAATAGATAAAGTTAGTAAGATGGATAAAGAAGAAGCCGAAAGATACATGAATGAGCAAAACAGAAAACTACTGGTGGAGGAGGATGAATAATAATGGCCACTCCCTCTCCTTCTTTCCTTGTCCATAACAAAGATAATGTCAACGCTCAGCTTTACAGAGTTAGGGGTTTGATTACAATGTGGGACTTTCTGGAATATAAAGGACGTATTGGCAGGACACATGTTATTCTGAGTCGGAGAGACGAGCCATCGACGTTGAAAGTGATGCCGGTGAAGTGTCGCTGTAGGTATTTTGACGATGGACGCTTGCACCTGTCATGGAAGATTAAGAAGCGGCTCGGTAAGTTTGAGAAAGTGCCCGGGTTAATGGAAACATTAACCTATGACCCTAAGAAGATAGGCAAGCGAGAGGCCTGGGCTAGTTTCGGAAAGGATACGAGGCGATTTCTTAATAGTGTAAACCAGTATCGCAAACGAAGGCGCTGGCGTAGATTACACTATCTCTGGGTTGTGGAAGTCCAGAAGGAAACTGGCTATCCTCACGTTCATATCTTCTTCCCGAATTTAAGGTGGTTAGCCCCGCTCAACATTATTAACGGCAATTGGAGACAGGGTAGGTCGAATATCGAAAGCCCAAAGAAGATCAGAGTCAATTGCGCGGCGTATATATCTAAATACCTGAGAAAAATGAGCGGTTGGCTGGACTTACATCTTGCCTTGCTTTGGAGTGGCCGTTGCCGTATGTATGGATTTTCAAGAGGATTCTCGTCTATGAACGAGCGCCAAGAATCTGAATGGCAAAGGTGGCATTTAGTTGAAACAAGTAACTTAGAAAAACTGGAGGAAACGCTGGAAGAAAAAGGCTTTACCGTCGAGCACAATGAGAGGACGGAGCCTTGCCAGATTAGTCAAGGTCGAGCAGTAGCTCGGTCGAAGACTTCGACCTTGACTAATAGTAAACGGACGATGTCGGAGCAAGAGGCTTTAGCCCCTCATATAGAGGCTGAAAGTTAGTAGGTGGTATAGTATATGCCAAAG
>DAOULR010000014.1:0-22772 GCA_034419075.1 Dehalococcoidales bacterium
CCACTACGTCGGGCATATGCGCCCAGGTAGCGGTGCCATCATAGGAATAGGTGGTCAGGTCCTCCTTAGAGGTTAGCACCGCCCCTTTGCTCACAATCTTCTCCAGTTGTGCTATAAGCTTCTTCTCCATGTTAACCCCCTTTGAGATTACTAGCCTTAATCGAAGATGCCTTTTCCTCGGCTATCAAAGCCGCCCCCAGCGCCGCCACGATTTGCGGCTCTTCGGGCAGCAAGAGCTGACAGCCTAGACTTTCTTCTATGCTCTTTACCAGCCCGATATCTTTGGCCCCGCCCCCCACCACCGCGCAATCGGGTTCTAAGCCCACTCTCTCCACCAAACTCTGGATTTTCGCCGCCAGGGTGCGGTGCAGTCCGGCCAAAATGTCCTCTTTCAGCGCGCCCTCGGCTACACGGGAGATTGCCTCCGACTCGGCGAAGACGGCGCAGCCCGTATTGAAATCAACCCTGTTCTTTGATTTAAGCGAGAGCTCGCCGATATCTTCGAGGTCAATTTGCAACACCTTAGCAATAACTTGCAAGAAGCGCCCGCTACCCGCGGCGCATTTTTCGCTCTGCAGGAAAGCGGTAACCTTCCCTTTCTCGTTGACGCGAAAGACCCGGGTGAACTGCCCGCCGATATCGATTACCGTCCGCGCCGAGGGGAACAGGTAGGCTATCCCCCTCCCCTGACAGGAAAGGTCGGTAACCACCTCGTTGGCCGAGCTAGCGTTCGGGGCACCGTAGCCAGTGGCGACGATGTAGCTAACGTCCTTCGAGGACATCCCGGCTTTCTCCAGCGCCTTCTTGACCACCGCCTCGGCGGTGAGCTTATAGTTGCCTCCCGAGGGCATAACATGATGGGAGACGATCTCGCCTCCGGAAATTATCACCGCTTTAGAAAAAGCGGAACCGATATCAATTCCTATTGCGTATTGCGTCGATATCTTAGACACTATCCCCTTTTTTATTGTCACCCTGAGCTTTAGCGAAGGGTCTCTCCTGAGATTCTTCACCCTTCTACGGAAGGGTTCAGAATGACATTTATTGTTATGTAAAGAGAGTCGCCTCGGTTAGGCGACGCTCGGCTTTGGGTAGAGCCGTCCCTTTCTCCTCCGCCTCTTTGACTATATCCCGTCCCAAAAGCGCCGCCCCAATCGCCCCCGTGAGTAGCGGCTCGGGGGGAACCTGAACGGCGAAGCCCAGCTTGGCTTCCAGTGCCCTGACCAGCCCGATATTCTTGGCCCCACCCCCCGTCAGCGCCACCTCCCTTTCGATTTTTAGGCGTCGCAGCATGCCGTGGACGCGGGTGGCAATGGCTTCGTGTAAGCCAGCGATAATATCAGGCAGCGCCGCCCCTTCCGAGAGCTTGGTTATCACTTCTTGCGCGGCGAAGACGGTGCAGGTATTGCTTATTCTCACCGGATTTTTAGCCTCTAATGATAGCCGTCCCATATCCTCCAGTTTAACGCCCAACTCCTCGGCGGCCACCTCCAAGAAACGCCCCGTCCCCGCGGCGCATTTGTCGTTCATGACGAAGTCCACCGCCCTGCCGTCCTTGAGCTTAATCCCCTTACTGTCCTGCCCGCCGATATCGACTACCGTCCTCGCCTCGGGCAGCAGGTAGGCTATCCCCCTGGCGTGGCAGGATATCTCGGTTATCTGCCTATCGGCGAAGGGGACGTTGATTCGCCCGTAGCCAGTAGCGACAACGTAGCTTATATCCTCGAAGGGCAGTTTCGCCTTCTCCAACGCCTCCTCCATGACGCGGTTGGCCAGCTTGCGGTGCTCCGGCCCCGTGGGCCCGATAACCGAAGCCAGCACGGAATTATTCATAATAACCACCTTGGTCATGGTGGAGCCGATGTCGACACCGGCAAAATGCTGCATCATTACTTTTTAACCGCCTCTAGGGTATCGATAAAGGCGTCTATCCGAGCTCTGGTGTCAGCTTCGTTATAGGAGCTGATGTCGACGATATCGCTCTCCAGCACCAAGGAAGGTATATCGCGGTAAACCTTTTTCAGCAGGTTTAGCTTCCAGACCAAGCCCGGGTGCCAAGAGCGACAGGAGAAGGCTTCGTGCATGACGATGCCGTCTATCTTGTAGTCCTCGATATACTTAATCAGCTGCTCGACATCAGGGTGGGAGCCGGGGCGCTTTCGCGCCCGGTCGTGCCAGTAGGTCCAGAACTTTATCCACCGCCAGGCGATATGCTCCAGCGGGTCAGTAATCTTGGACAAATCGATGTCGAAGTGATAAATCGCCTCTACCATGCGGTAGGTCGTCTCCACCGGGAAGACGGCCCCCTTGCTGTTAAAGTAGTTGAAGTCGCTCAAGGCAAACCATGAGGGCAGTCCCCCACCCCAGAGCAGCCGGTATTTCTCATCAGGAATTACGCCCTCTTTTTTGGCTATCTTCTGCTTAAGCTCATCGTATAAATCCTTATAGTAGTCATAGGCTTCCTGTGTCCCCATCATAAACACCATAGGCACCATGGTATTCATGGCATCCCCGGTACCCATCGGCGTAGGCACAGCCTTACGCAAATCATACGCCTCCCAGATCAGATTCCATGTCCTGTCCGACAAGTCAACCAGCTCGCTTAATCTATCCCAGTCCATCTTGTTACCGGTATGCTTCTCCAGGAACTTCACCAGCCCCTTTAGCTCGTCGACAATATACTTAACGTAGTAGTCCTGCACCTCACGGTAGTCATAATCATTCTCGTAGAGAGGCCAGGGCATCCCCACATCATAGATAGGGACATCGGGCATATAGTGCTGGGCGGCCTGATACCACTTGTTCCTGGGGTCACAGAGTATCTGCCCGCTGCCCAACATCATATCCGGCCTCGCCTGCCCTCCCCAGGGGGCATCAGGGGGCATCTCGCCCAGCTCCTCGCGCCAGGCGTCGAAGCCCAGACCGCAGAGGGCGTAGGTGCAGAGGGAACGGGAGAAATTCTCCGCCTCTGCCCTCTCTAAGAAGCGCTGGGCATCGCGCTTAGCCCCGCAGATGCCAGCATAGTTCTCCGTCCACACCGGGACAATATCCATGGCTCGAATAATCTCGTCATAACCACAGACGATAAAGGTATAGGCTATAGGCTTCCCTTCCTCCCTGGCTTGCACCGTCCCACCGATAGACGCCTTGACCATAGGGCCAATTTTGGCGGCTGCCTCGGTGGCCGTCCTTCTCTTCTTTCTCTCCTCGGGCTTCTTTTCCTCAGTCATAACGTTCTCCTTTACCTTCGACTATTTTCTAGCCAAGTAACTCCAGGAAAGCCTGGATTCGGGTGCGTAAGCGTCCGATGGTGGACATGGAATATTCGTCTTCGAGGTAGAGTACAGGAGTACCCTTGGCCTCGATATAGCTCTTTATCTGGGGCACCTCGAAGCCGAAGGGGTCGCAGTACTTGTAGATATAGAGCACCACCCCATCCACCCCGAAGTCATCAATCATTCGCCCCATGTGGCCGAACCTATCTTCCAGGTATTCCTGGTAGTTGCCCTTCATCTCGCGGTAGGTCCGCCCGCACTTTATCCTTCTCAGGTAGCGCTCGGCCAGTCCCGCTACGGGGTCAGGGGTAACGCCCACTAAAGCCGTAAACTCCCTGGCTCCGGGGCAGAGGTCATCGGCCACCACCCAGGCACCAGAGTCCTCAATGAGCTTGATAAAGGCGATATCGTCCACCTGAGCGCCGACAACCATGATTCGGGCCTGTTTCTGGGCGGAAGGCGCTCCCCTCCCCTTAACCTCGGCGATAACCTCCTCCAGCAGCCTGATAGACTCCTCCACGGGCAGGCTCATAACGGCGATTAATACCTTGGTCAGTTCCTCCCCCGAAATCAGCGGTGGAGAAGACTTGCGCAATTCGTAGAGCTCTTTCACCTTAGCCCGATTCTGGTTATGGAGTTTGATGGCCTCAGCCAGCGCCTGGTCGGAAATCTCTTTGCCGGCAAACTTACCCAGGCTGGTCCTAAAGGTATTCAAAACGTCCTGGTAGAAGACCAGCGAGGCGTCATCGGTGCCGTGGGGCATATTGATGAAGTGGGCGTAGGGCAGGTTGAGGTTATACTTCCAGATATCGTAGGTGCGGCAGATGCTATCGCAGGCGTGGGGAATGACCAATCCGTCCAGGAATTCATAGTTGCCTTTAAGCGCCATATCGAAGCAGCTGCGAACCAGCGGGCAGATGATAGTCTCCATCTCAGTATCCGCCTTGGTAATCGGCTCGTTGACGTCGCCCTTGATGCGGAAGGGCACAAAGCCAGCGGCGGTGATTACCTCCGCAGGTGTAAAGGCGCAAAGGTAGCCGATTATCTTCTTACCTTGCTTCTTGAGCTCCCTGGCTCTTAGGCCGTATTCCTGGTAATACCTCTCCGCCTCCGCCAGTCCCTTAAGAGCAACCTTTTCTGGCATAACGTCACCTCTTTCTACAATGCCTAGTTTAAGGTATTAGCTAGTCACTTTTCAACCGTGTGCCATCATCTTTGATTAAGCAGGAGCCCCTCCGCTTGGGAGGGGCTTCGTTTGGTTCTAGTTGTTTATTTTTAGGCTATTTCTAGCTAATCTCCACGTTGTGCCTCCCAAGCGTGATAACGCCGGCATAAAAATAGTAGTAGTAATAATACCCTTGGGAAGCAATCTTATTTATCATCTCTTTTTTACCCAGGGCCGTAGTCTAACACAGTGCCTCAGGCACTGTCAACTCTGGCCCTATAGTATTTTAGGGTATTACCCCCTCGCTTTTCAACTTAGCGATATTATCCCAGCTATAACCCATCTCCAAAAGTATTTCCTCGGTGTGCTGGCCCAGCTCGGGGGCTTCCCGCCTGATGGAGGCCGGGGTATCGCTGAAATCCCAGGGGAAACCGACCACCTTGGTCCGACCGAAAACGGGGTGGTCGAACCAGCCTATGTAGTTATTGACCAGCGCCTGCGGGTCCTCAATGACCTCGGTGGGGGTCTGGACGGGGCTGTAAATTAAGCCCTCGCGTTCGAAAATCTTAAACCACTCGACGCGGGTCTTGGTGGCGAACTTCTCATCCATAATGGCGATAAGCTCTTTGGCATGCTCACCCCTGGTTTCTATAGTGTTGAAGCGGGGGTCGCTCTCCAGCTCGGGCATACCCAGTGTCCGACAGATGTTAGGCCAGTATCTATCGGGCTGGAGGTGGGCCAGGATAAACCACCTGCCGTCTTTGGCCTGGTAGTGGTTATAGATGGGGTTACCCGCCTCAGTCCTCTTCTCCCTGGGGAACTCCTGCCCCAGTATAGCCGGCGCCGATAAGACCAGGCTCTCCATGCAAATCAGGCTGCCCATGAGCGAGGTGTCAACTAATTGTCCCTTGCCCGTCTTCTCCCGGGCGAAAAGGGCGCAACATATCGCCCAGGCACAGACCATGCCCCCCAACTCGTCGCCCAGCCCGGGCAAGACCTGCGCGGGGGGAGTGCCCCGCTCACCGGAGGACATCATAAGACCCGACCGACCGATGCCAGTATAGTCGAAGGAAAGCTCATTGGCGTCGGGCCCCTTACGCCCCCAGCCCGAAGCCTGGGCGTAAATCAGACGCGGATTCCGCTTCATCAACACATCAGGCCCGATACCCATCTTCTTAGGGGCTTCTATACTCATATTGGTCAGAAAGACATCAGCACTATCAATCAGCTTTAAGAAGAGCTCCATGCTCTTTTCCTGCTTCAAATCCAGGGCGATACTCCGCTTGTTGCGGTTGTGCTGCTCGAAGTAGTAGTTCCGCCCCTTAAGGCCGACCATGGTACCGATAATCCTCATAAAGCCCCGCCCCGGGTCCCCGGTCAAAGGCTCCACTTTGATTATGTCGGCACCCAGGTCACCCAGCTTGGTGCCGCAGACCGGCCCCTGCTGGAACATGGTTATCTCCACTACCCTGATCCCAGCTAGGGGTCCCGCCATTTTTCGATTGCTCTCTGCTTTTTTCATTGTCCTTAATTAAAGAAAATCCCCCCGCTTGGGGGGGATAACCTTAAACCTTTCTGGTTTATTCTCTAGCTATACTATGAGATTGTGGTCATACTGTCTCCCCCCGATGCGCACTAGGTGCGCTCGGTAAAGACGAAGGTCGTTTCGTATAAACCTTGGGAGACAATATTTTCTATCACGATAGATACACCCGGTTTAGCGACAATGACTTTACCACAGGCAGGCTCATTTGTCAACTTTAGCCATAACCACTCAAGATATGCTAAGATTTACCCTAATGGAACTGGCCATATACGCCACTATCTGTGCACTTTTGATGCTGGTGGGACTGGTCGGCATCTTCGCCCCCATCCTCCCCGGAATACCCATCGCCTGGCTCGGTCTCTTTATCTACGCCATCGGCACTGGTTTCGAGCGGATTTCGGTGGTCACCATCATCGTCTTCGCCGCCATAACAGCTTTGATACTCATCCTCGACGCCCTAGCGCCGGTGCTGGGTGCCAAGAAATTCCAGGCCAGCAAATTCGGCGTCCTGGGCGCTTTTATCGGCTTAATAGTGGGCCTATTCGTCTTCGGCTTCTGGGGGATTATAGTAGGCCCCTTCCTGGGGGCTTTCCTCTTTGAATTCCTGGCCAAGAGAAAGGCGAAGAGCGCCCTCAAGGCGGCCTTCGGCACGTTTATAGGCTTCATCGTCGGCGCTCTGGTCAAGGTAATCTTCATCTGCATCATGACCGGCTTTTTTATCGCCTCTCTTTTTTAAGTGTTATGGTGTTGACAAATCGACAAAATTACCCTAACCTCGTCCGCACACGGAGACAGATGACCACAAGCTAAATTTGTGAAACGACCTTAAAATAAGGAGGCAAAATGAATAACCAAGTATTAGAAGAAAGTGTAGCCAAGGCAAGAGAACTGATGCAGGACTTAACGCCACTGGATATTGAATATATTGAAAGATATATCGCTTCCTGTAGGCAGGACGGTCGTTTGCACCCAAGTTCAAGCGTAATCAAGGGAAATGCAGATGATATTACCGAGAGCCTTCGAAGGTGTGCACAGAATGATATGATGGATGGTTTTTCTAATGTTATTACTCTTGAAATATTTTACGACCCCATAACCTACTCCGAGCTGGATCCCCCTTATGCCAATAGGCCCATGGTTCGTTTAAATTTGCTGAACCCGCAACGGGGCCTCTTTCGCCCGCACGATATTCTTAGGTCGCAGGATGCTTACATACTGGTTACCCATCGAACCCCTAATGACGAGCAGTAAGCCCGTCTCAATAAGAGCGTGTCGAGGAAATATTA
Organism: Dehalococcoidales bacterium; assembly: GCA_034419075.1. Taxonomy (GTDB): domain Bacteria; phylum Chloroflexota; class Dehalococcoidia; order Dehalococcoidales; family BS750m-G39; genus E44-bin88. The sequence continues at coordinate 7,273 of DAOULR010000014.1, forward strand.
GGGCTGAACACGTCAGTGCTTAATACCAAGAATGCAGGAGGTTGACCAAAATGATAATGTCGACAGCTCCCGAAGTGCCCTTTCACCCGTCTCAGTGCCCTCAATGCGAGTTCTTCCACAAGAATGACGACCGCTGCGAAGGCTACACTACTCCCCATCCAATACCCGGTCTTCCCCCATTGCTTGCAATGTTCATTGGGGAATCTAACAGTGCTTGCCCGCGTTTTTCCGAGGGAAGAAACACTTAAAACAAACAGAACTCTCCTCCCCCACCTCATTCCACAGACAAATTGTTTGTGCTATAGTATGTAAAGCATGCTGGCCAAAGTAATCACCTGCGCCGTAGTCGGGCTGGAAGGCGCCATCGTCGAGGTTGAGGTAGATATTGCCCCCGGCCTGCCCTCCTTCACAGAGGTTGCGCCACAATATTAACATCTGGTATAGGCAGGATGCCTTCAACTGTTACAGAATCACCATCTATCCATACTCTTATGCTAAGAGCTTCCAAAGCAATCCGTTTTTGCTCAAAAGTGAAGCTAGCCAAGTTAATACTAACCAAGTCACAAACCTGCTTAATCCTCTCAGCATTCAATATTAGCTCCCGTGCTTCTGCAATGCGGTTCTCTAGGTCTCCATTATCATGCTCTATTCTCTCACACTCCAGCTTGATTCTATTGCATTCCTTCTCTAGCTTATCTGAAGAGATAACGCCTGCGCCATATAACCGGAGATACCTTGTCTCGGCTTCATCAAGGGTATCTAGCTGCCTACAATTTAGCTTCATTCGCTCCTCAAGGTGAGCTACATTGACGCCTGCTTCCTTGCGCTCCTGAAGTTCCGCCAGTATCAATGTGGGGTCTCTCAACACCTTCTCAACCTCAGACCAAACCGCCTCCTCTAACCACTTAGCGTTTACCGTTCTGTTATCACAGGGTTTACTCGATAGCAACTTGATACGGCCGCTACAACGGTAATAGGGTTTGCTATGTACCGGCACCCCGTAATACTTTCGCCCATCTCGTTTGCAAAATACCATACCCCTCAAAAGGTAAGACAATTTTTGATTTCGGGGAGATAGCTCTCGATTCCTATCTAGTTGCCTTTGAATGACCTGCCACTCGTCCCAATTAAAAGGCACACGGTCTACGGCATTCGGGATTTCGACTTGCCTCTCTTGTGGGCAACGGATTCGTTTATTGCCCACTGTCGTCGTTTTGAATGCATAGGTTTTGCCAACATAAGCAGGATTTCGGAAAATACGGCCTAGTGTGCCTCTGCTCCAACGTGTCCCGCCTTTGGGAGCCGGGATACCCATTGCCATAAGACGACGGCAAGCCTCGTTTAGAAATATGCCCTCTTCAATTATCCACATGCCTACCATTCTGACAACATCCAAACAGCTATTAGCAATATTGATGCCCCTCTCTTTATCGTAATTGTAGCCATAAAGAACGCCCCTGCCCGTAGGGAGTTTGCCATATTTTTCTACCCTAGACCTTTTGCCCCGCATAGTCCGCTCTCTTATCTTCTCGGCTTCCAGTTTAGCAGCGTAGCCCTTTATATAAGTTATTAGCTTGCCCAAATCTGAGCTATCTACGGTCTCAGTAACTAGAACCAACTCAACACCAGACTTTTCCAGTTCCTCTTGTAGAATTATAAAGTGAACCGGGTCACGAGACAGGCGATCCAGAGTGTAGGCAATGACCGCGTCGACTTCTTTGTCTCTTACCCACTGCCTAAGCTGCGACAACCCTGGCCTGTCAAGCGTCAAGCCTGAATAGGTCTCCGAGAGGACAAAGTCCTCAGCCACCTCATAGCCTGGCTCTCGAGCCTTAGCCAAGCAAGCTTCTCTTTGGCTGTCCAGACTTGTCCCTTCTTTCTCTTGGCCTTCAGTCGATACTCGGCAATAGATTGCTGCTCTCATCATCGAGCCTCCTTCACTGGTATTGCTTCCTTCTGTGTTTAGGGAAAAGTAGTAAAAATAGAATAACAACTAAACATATACAGAATTGACATACCATATAAAGAATATCATAATCTGTTATAAATTGACAAATGAAATACTATGTGCCGAACTAAGGAGATCAACACTGCATCTGACTGATGGTTCGACTCTAGGAGAGAGTTTTACCAAAGCCGTGTAAGCATGCACTGTATCATGACTTATGCCCGGCTTAACCGGATTGGCCACAAGGAGTATCAAAGTTGGTGGCAGCAACCGTAGAACAGGAGGGCGACTTAAATGAATTTGGAAAGAAAGCAAGCAGAGAAACTCAAGAGGTACTTTACCAATGCGGAACCGTTCCTTTGGGGTGTTCTGGAGGCTAGGAACAAGAAGAACCGCCTAAAAGAAATTAAGGCACTTGGCTTCCTCAATAGCTATTCGGAAGGTAGCAACCCAACATACAGCAAGATTAACCAAGACTTACTGGTTGAGTTAGGAATCGAGGGTATTCTAGAGCGTATAATTGTGCCGCAAATTCTTAAGCGTTTCGATCCAGAGATCCTACGCAGTTTGAGGCGTTACTGGGAGCAGGGGTGTACTCCCGATAAGAAGTATTTAGAAGAGAAAAGGCTTTATCGGCGCCGCCGAATCGTGTGGAGAGAGGAGTGGGAAGACAAACGTCCATTAATGCCAAAGGACCCGGCTCATATATTTGTTCAAATTCACGCACAACACGAATTCGTGGAGCGTTGGACCGTCTTCGCTGGGATATGGTTCGAAGAAATAGAACCTGCACTAGCGCAAGAAGAACTCACTGGATAGAGGAGTAGTCCAAGTGCTGAGCTGGAACCGCCTAACTGACTATGTTTTCGATTGAAGATACATAAGCAGTAATTCGAAATATGGTCATAATATATCAAACATTAATCGGAGGCTAAAAATGTATCACGTACTCGAGGTTAAGGAATTCGATTGCAAGACCTGTCCATTTTGCAACTGCGCTCTTGATATGTGTAAAGACTTCTGCACTGACGTCAACCTGCGTCATGGCTTGAGCTTATTCAAATGCCATAATTGTGGCACTATATATGAGGTGGTGCCGGTGATCGCTTCTTGGAGGGCCCACGCACTTGTCAGGGGCGAAGCCACTTATTCCAAACATACTGCATAACTTGGTTAAGAATTTGGTGGGGGTAGATGGGCAAACAATCCGATGCATTGTGAAATACTGAGGGGTGAAACAATTTCCCATGACACGCCGTAGTAGCTGCACACGGGCATTTGTTTTGGCACTGCGGACCCTAGCAATCGGTTTACAACGAGGGTTAGACAGGTCTTGAACTGATATAGCTATTGATCGCCAAAATCATCATTTAACTCCACGGACAACTGTTGTCCTTCCCGTGCTTATAAACATTCAATTTCTTCGTATCTCCAAGAGCCGGACTCTAAATAGCATTGACTCATGCAGAAGCTGTTTCGCCATCTGCTATTCCACATACGAGCAGAGCCTTGCTGATAACGGTCGACTATATTTTTCACAGGCTGCGCTAGCTTCCTATGTATCTCTTTTGTTTTGGTTACAGGAGTCAGGACTGTTCTGAAGCAACCTATCAGTAAATCTGTGAGTTGTAAAATTTGGCAATCGTCGTATTCTTGACATTCGGCTTTCTTATGGTTGCCAGATCTATCATCGATCACGTCAGCCGCTGTTGAGATTGAGCAGTAGTCGCGCAGTCCTTTCAGCCTTTCTATAATCCGATCGTGACTTAAGTGTCTATGGTAGTGTGCATACCCATCAAAATGCATTCTTGTGATATGGATCCCTTCGGACTGATTCCCAAGCAAATGAAGACCTCCCTTCAAACCTATCCTGAAAGTGGTTTCGACTTTACTCCCATAATCTAAATGACCTGTCATCTCTTCTAGATTATCAAGGTATTTCAACAGAGTGAATTTTGCGCCAACGACTATATTAAACAGAGAATGATGCTTCTGTCCTCCAATATTGCTGCCTAGGAATATTGGATAAGGTTGGGTTCTAGTCTGTGACATTAAAGCTGCTACACCGATTTGAACCCAACAATCAGCACAATCATAGATACGATTGTAATTCTTAACATTCTTGATGCCTAGTGGCTCCATATAGCGCGTGTTTTGCCTGGCTTGGGACAAGAGTTGAAGTAGCACTTGTTTCTTTGCTACCGGGACAAGCAGTATTGCGTGCCAGTAGCCCTCTACTTTCGACTCGTCATGATATAGCTCATAATCCATGCTAAATGTGCCGACCCGCCTCATTGTTAATTATACATACAGAAAATATTCTACAATCGCAGGATCTCCTCTTTATCTCTCTACCAGAACTGCTTCTCGTTACACAGTTGCGCTTGTTTTCCACAGTGGTAGAGGGTCAATTCTTGTGACGCTAAACTTCTGGCTGTTTGTTGTGTTATTAATTAATGTTTTGTCTTGTCGGGTTTACCATATGTCTGACCCGGCTTGGGTGTTGGGGGAAACGGCTCTCCCTTTACTACTGTTCTTTCTTTTCCAGTTTCGCCTCCACGAGGTCCAATAATTGGATACTGTCCGGATTCCTCCGCTTTTTCACCAGGCTTATGTCGTTCAGGCACTTTTTAACCTCCTTACCAAGCAGCTTTGTTATGTTAATTTTACCAAAACATCCGTATCCGTTCAATCAGTAGTGAAGTCAGGCCCCTTTGTTCCTCAAGGAAGTGAAACAGTTGATAGTTATCACACAAAAAAATGGATTGTTTAAGTCACTTTGTGACATTCTGTTCAATAGAGTGAGGATTCGGAAGCGACTTCCTTTACCGAGGAATGACTATTGACTTATAATTGTGTCTGGAAGGATGGGGGGTATCGGATGAAGCGGATATCTGGAATCATTATTATCCTTATCCTACTTTTAGGAGGGGTGAGCTGCAGTAAGAGTGAGTCTGAGCTTCCTCCTATTCCTGACACCACAGCACCCTCGATTGCAAATGTCTCGGCAGAGAATGTTACCGAAACCACTGCCATCATCATCTGGACAACTGACGAGCCAGCCACCAGCCAGGTGGAGTACGGCAAAACCACTGCTCATGATCTGACTACTCCGTTAGACAGTGGACTAGTCACCAGCCATATTGTTAGCATAACAGAGCTTGAATCAGACAGCACTTATCTCTTCAGTGTGAAGTCAAAAGACCTCGCTGGAAATGAAGCGGTTTCAGGTGACTATACCTTTACTACCATCATCGGCGTGCATGACCAGCTTGTGATTCATTTCATTGATGTAGGCCAAGGCGATGCTATTCTAATCGACTACGGCACTAATGAGATGTTGATTGACGGCGGGAGGTGGGGAGACTGTGCCGCCTATGTACCGACCTATATTGATGGTGCCCTCGAAGTGATGGTAGCTACCCATCCGGATGCGGACCACATAGGAGGTCTTGATGATATATTAGATATTTTCGACGTAGAGCATATATGGCTCAATGGAGACACGGCCTCTACCCAGACCTATATTGACTTCATGTCCAAAGTGAATGCCGAGGGTGCACAGGTGCATCAGGCACAAAGGGGAGACCAAATTAGCCTGGGCACGTTGACCTTTAACGTTCTGCATCCTACGCTACCCCTAGACTCTGACAAAAATGAGAACTCGATAGTGCTGGAGCTGTCCTTCGGCCAGGTGGACTTCTTATTTACCGGCGATGCTGGGAGCAGTGCAGAGGCCAGCATGCTAGCAGCCGGTCTAATCGACGACATTGACGTCCTGAAGGTGAGTCACCACGGCTCTAAGTACTGCTCAACCGCAAATTTCCTTGCGGCTGCGCAGCCTGAAATAGCCATCTATTCTGCTGGAGCGAATAATACCTATGGACATCCGGCCCCTGAGACGATCACACGCATATGCGATATTGGGGCAACCATCTACGGGACTGATGTCCATGGAACCATTGTAGTGACGACCAATGGGACAACATACGATGTATATCCATCGAACGATTCACCCTCGGTGGATTGCTCCAGTTCGAGCTATACAACTCCTGACCTCACCATCAATGTTAATGGCCAGGGGACTACCAACCCTAGCCCGGGGACGTACACGTATGATGACGGCACTCAGGTGACCATTGCTGCATCACCTGCCTCTGGTTGGATATTTGACCATTGGGGTGGCGATGCCTCAGGTACTTCTAATACGATTGCCATTACTATGGACTCAAGTAAGGATATCACTGCTTACTTCACACAGGAAACTGACTCCGGTAGCAATGTTCAGATTACCCACATATTCTATGACGGCCTCGTTTACCGTGTGGAGTCCGATGAATATGTAGAAATTACAAATCTGGGAAGTGAATCGCAAGACTTGACCGGTTGGAGGTTGATAGACATATCTGATGGGTATCCCTCATTTACCTTCCCCTCTTACACTTTGGCCCCGGGCGAAAAAACACGAGTTTACACGAACGAGATTCATTCCAATTGCTTTAGTTTCGGGTATGGCAAAGCGATTTGGCAAAACAATCCCCCTCATGATGTCGCTGCACTATTTGATGATCAAAATATAGAAGTATCCAGAATGAGCTACTGAAAAGCCCAACCCCCTTCCCCAAAGCCCCTCCTAAGTAGACTTCTCTCAAATAATTCGCGGAGCTTTGTTTCCCTATTGACCTCCTTGGTCTGTTATCCTATTATTATTCAGAAGGCGCTATCCTTTGAAGTGGATTTTACCTCTTGCCATTTGGTGAATTGTCTGCTTAGGGAAGCGCCTTCAATTTCATAAATTTAACTTGCCAACACTAGTCTCCCCCACTCAGCACTACCTCCCCCTCCGGTCTCGAAAACACACGACATATGTGTTGCGAGTAGCTATCTACCTTTGGTTGAACAAAATGGCTATTTGTTCATCCCCTCGCCATGGATCGTGTGAACAAATTAGTAAAAATTAGGTATAGTTGAAGACCCGCGAACACAGCCAATAGGAAGAGAGGCTTAGATACTCTTGCCAGACACACCAAGGTAGATGCTCTTGACTTTCTCGTTCCTTTCTAGCTCCTCGGGTATCGACTCGTGTACTATTCTACCTTTACTTACTACATAGGTATAGTCAGCTACTGCTAACGCCATGGGGAAGTTCTGCTCTACCAATAGTATAGAAAGGCCGCTCGCCTTAAGTTGGCCGATAATTCTGCCAATTTCCCTAACAATAATGGGAGCTAGTCCCTCTGAGGGCTCATCCATTAAAAGCAAATCGGGATTAGTCATTAACGCTCTGCAGATAGCCAACATCTGCTGTTCTCCACCACTGAGTAGTGTACCCTTTAAGTTAGCCCGCTCCTTTAGAATAGGGAAAGAGGAATAAACTCTATCTAAAGTCCAGGCTTCAGGCTTTCCTAGATTTCGGGCTGACATGATAAGGTTTTCCCTTACAGTGAGCGAGGGAAAAATGCGCCGCCCCTGTGGGACCAAGCCAATGCCCATCTGAGCAATCTGGTTGGGTGGGAGACCGGCGATGTCCTTTCCTTTGAAGCGAACCACGCCACGGTTGGGGGGGGTAAAGCCGATAATTGAGCAAATAGTGGTTGTTTTGCCCATTCCATTACGACCGAGAAGAGCTACTACTGAACCCTGGTCAACATTTAGGGAAATGCCATGGAGAACATGGTTTTCTCCGTAGTAAGTGTGAACATCAACTAGCTCCAGCATTTCCTGTGCCCTCCTCAATTCCCATATAGATCTCCTTAACCCTCGAATTAGCCTGGATTTCCTCAGGCGTTCCGTCAGCTATGACCTGCCCATAATAGAGTACCATAATCCGCTCAGCTAGACCAAATACTAAATCCATGTCATGGGCGATGACAACTATGGTGATATCTGGTCCCACGTTACGAATCATGGTGATGATATCGGCAGATTCGGAAGCTGTTAACCCAGAACTGGGTTCGTCTAGCAACAATAGCTTCGGTTCTGAGGCTAGACTAAGAGCGATTTCTAGCCTCCGCTGCTCTCCGTAACCTAAAGCTTGGGCCAAGTCATCTCTCCTTTCCCACAAAGCCATTGTTTCTAGTAACTCCTGAGCCTTTGTAAGCAGGTGCTTATAGACAGTAATTGGACGGAACCATTGGAAGCGAGACGGCTTGGTGCCTTGAACAGCCAGTAAAGCATTATCAAGTACAGTAAGCTTGGGAAAAAGACTGGATAATTGAAAAGAACGACCCTGACCAAGATGGGCACGGCGATGTGTTGGCATAGTGGTAATGTCCTGTCCGAAGAAATATATCCGACCGGCTGTGGCAAATTCCTGCCCGTTGATCAGGTTAAACAGAGTGCTTTTTCCGGCACCATTAGGGCCAATAATCGCCAATCTCTCCCCGGCTTGCACGGTAAAGGAAACATCCTTTACTGCCTGGACACCACCGAAGTTTTTGGATAACCCCTCAATCTTTAGCGCTTCCGTAGGCATACTTCGCTACCTTTCTCCATAAATTAACTAAATGAGGGTATATCCCACCGCGAAGAAACATAACAGCGATAACAAACATAGCGCCCAGAATTAAAGGCCAGCGCTCAGGGGTAAACACACTGGCAGAGAATTCTACAGATACTATAACTCCAGACCCAATAACCGGCCCAAAAAGTGTTCCAGGACCACCGATGATTACAATGAGCCAAGCCAAAGCGGAAGTGATTATACCGATGTACGAGGTGGTCATAACACTGTTAAAATAGGCGATTAACATACCAGCTACCCCGGCAAACAGCCCTCCAATGACAAAGGCGCTATATTTATAGAGCCAGGTGTTATAACCCAGGGCACGCATGCGAGGTTCATCTTCACGAATGCCTTGTAGAGCATACCCAAAGGGAGATTTTACCAACCGATACAGCAGGAAAAAGGAGATAACAAAAAATGGCAAAACAAAATAATAAAAATTGATAGTACTCCAGGTAAACCAGGGCAGACCGAGATCTGGATGAGGTATACCTGACAAACCGTATGTGCCCCCAGTCATCGAGTACCACTTCTCGCTAAGACTATAAAGCAACGCTCCCAGGGCAAAGGTAACCAACAAGAAGTATATGCCAGATGCTCGAAGTGCCACAATACCAAAGATAGCAGCAACAAGTGTCGCCATCAAGATGCTGGCAGGGGCGACTAACCAAAAGCTTTCAATGCCATAATTGACTGTTAGAATACCGACAGTATAACCTGCCACTCCCAAGTAAGCGGCATGTCCGAAGGAAAGAAGCCCGGTATAGCCAAAAACAATGTCAAAACTCAGGCCAAAGATGGCAATAATAAGAATCCTAGTCATTATCCTTTGAAGGTATGGGGGCAGTAAAGGAGGCAATATGATAAGGATTAAGCCACCGATAATATACGGAGCGAAGCGGAGCAGTTCCCGCTGCCATGTTTGCCTACGGGGTTTTAGATTGGTTGTTTGCATGCTTCAAACTTTCCTCCCCAGAAGTCCGGAGGGTTTGACTAGTAAGATAATTATCATGACTAGATAAATGCTAAACATGGAAAGCACTGGGAAGTAAGATTTGCCAAAAGCATCGATAGTGCCTATAAGTATCGCCCCGAGGAAAGTTCCTTGCACTGAGCCTACACCTCCGACAATGACGACAACAAATGCCCATTGCAAAGCATCCATAGAGAGCTCAAGGTGGGCTCCCAATAGCTGTGCTCCGAGTATGCCAGCAGCCCCTGCCATGAATGAACCTAAGCAAAAGACGGAAGCTGCAACCAGGACATGGTTTATACCTAGCCCCATTGTCATGTCTTTATCATCCATTCCTGCCCGGACAATGGCACCGATTCGAGTCTTCTCCAGCAACCACCACAAACCAAAAGCGGAGACTAGCCCGATAAGGATGATGGTAGCACGAGCAATAGGATAGGACCACCCCATTATGGAGAAGGAACCAGTTAGAGCCGATGCGGTAAAGGGCACTTTCCCATGCGGCCCCCAAAGCCATAGACTTAAGTTGGTCAAGATGTAGATAAAGCCAAAGGTTAGCAATACCTGCTCGTTTAGCAGCTTATATAGGCGACGTAAGAATCCCCACTCTAGTACCAGACCCACCAGCCCGGCAGCAAGCCCAGCTAGTAAAACAGCCAACCCGAAATTCAACTCGTATCGTACTGCCAGAGACCAACCAACGTAGGCTCCAATCATATACAATGCGCCATGGGCTAGGTTGAGAATATTCATGACGCCCATGATTAGCGAAAACCCACTGGCAATGAGGAATAGTATAGTGCCGAATGACAGCCCATTTAGCAGGTTTAATAAAAATATATCCAATTAAGCGCCTGCCTGTTCCTAAGAAGTCCCACGCTAACCATTAATAGAAAGGGGGGCATGTCGAGTGAGATCACACATGCCCCCCGGTCGACTATTCTCCAAACACCTCAGTTGGAGGATACTCTCTGACTGGCTCCCATACATAGACGCCGTCTATCTTCTGAACCTCGAAAACATAGCCAGTCCTCATTGCCAAACCCTCGGCGTCAAAGTAGAAATGTCCCGAGGGAAACTCTAGATCGGTGTCCAGTATGGCTTGTCGCAGTGTCTCAGGTGTGGTATCGCCCCCCGTAGCTTCTAACGCAGCTATGGCTATAGAAGCAGCCTCGTAAGCAACCGCAGCAAAAGAGTCGGGCTTTTCCCCATACTTGGCTTCAAATGCCTGCACGAATTCTTCGTTGGCTGGATTATCAAGACGCCAACTGTAGGTTTCTGCGCCGCATATCCCCAGTATCTTATCGCCTACCATTCCGCCACCAAGCTCTTGCAAGTCTCTGTCGCGTAAGACACAGGCTACAGGAACCACTACCGGCATCTTCTCGAAAAACCCGAATTCGTCGTATTGAGTAAGGAAACGCAAATTATCACCGCCACCCGCTACCCATACCATCACCACGTCGGCCTCTTGCAAAGTTACTAAGTAGGGAGCGTAATCTTCTGCTCCAATTTCTGGCCATTGCTGCTGAATCACCTCTCCCCCCCTTTCCTCAAACGCCTCGACAAAGGCACCGGTAAAATTGTGTCCAGCGATTATGTCAGAACATATGGTGGTAGCTGTCCGGTACCCCATTTCATAAGCATACCAGCCAAGAGTAGTCGTAGCTATTCGCTCCACTGTATCCCCCCAAGTTTGGAAGGTCCAGCCGGCTCCGCTTGGCTCTATGCAGGAAATGGCTAAGAGAGGGATTTGTATTTCCTCCGTATACGCCGCCACTGCTTCAACTGATGGAGTGGCAAGAGGCGAGATGAGAATTGACGCGTTGTCCATTTCTACCATTTTTTGCGACTTATCAAGAGCCATAGCCGTATCCCATGATGCATCATCTTCCATTATAAGTTGTAACGGTCTGCCGGCAACCTCATAGCCAGCCTGCTCGAACCGCAATTCATAGGCTTGCCTGAACGATAAACCTTCGGCAGTATACCCCCCGGTCGTAGGTACAATGGTGCCTATTGTTATCGGCGTGAGGTCCTCTGCCGGCTCGGAGCTACAAGACAGGGCTAGGACTGCCACCATTAGCATAGCCACCATAACGTACCCCAAAATCTTTTTGTCGCGCATAATTTACCCCCTTTAGAACAATTTGGTACTGAGTCTGCCTGTAGAGCTTCATCATTAATATCTGACTTTATACATTCACAGCCTCACCTCCCGTGCAAGATTGATAGTAAACAAGACCATAGCGTTTTCCTTCCTCTCTCGGCATAATCTTCATGTGCCTACTCCTTAGACAACCGGCTCCAATTAAGTTCGTTTGCATTATGGATGGTCAAAAGGATCCAAAGGAACCCCTAGCTCAATAAGCTCTGTCTTCACCTTGAGGTAGATGTCAAGCCATTCCTGTGTCGGCTTTAACGTCTTCAAATCGTAACATTCCCTGGCACTCTTTCCTTTGGGCGGATCCTGTAACCTGTCTTCATATTTGGGTATTAACACCTTTGCCACCTCGTTCACCTTCTTGCGAGTCATGCCAGCCGAGCGCTTTTGCACCTCGCCACAGAACTTGCATTCCAGCGGGGTTAGATAGTCGGTATATTTCCCACTAGCTGACCGAGGCTCTGAAGTAATTTCTACACCGGATGCCGAGAGATTCATCATCCCCACAGCTGATTCATATAAGAGCATTTCGGTACAAGGCCCTGCTATTTGGCTCGAGATGCATCTCTTTAGCACATGAGTGTTTCTGCTAACAGCTTGATGTAGTACACTCGTTGCCCATTGCCCATTTCGTCCAGAGGTGGCTGTATTTCTAATATCATATATGCTGGCACCAACATAATGAGCTTGCAACACAGCCAATTGAAAGAAGGTTCCGGCAATTTGAACTAGTGCCGCACCCTCGGGCGATCCGGGATAACCACCAATCATAGACCCAAATCCCGATGCGATCAAAGCTCCACAGTTCATAGCTTGAACCACCTTGTGCAATGATGCGTAAGGAACCTGCATCTCACCCGGAGCCAGAACCAAGGCAGTGCTATTAGCTGGATCGAAACCACCGGCGATGCCAAATCCACCCAATTGGCCAAAGACCGTTGGGCTGGAGACAACGCCTATTTGATGCAATCCTGGTCGTCCTGCACGCCAAAGGACTTCCCTCATCAGTTGCGCCTCGTACCTTCCCACAAGCGTTTCATAAGGCGTGCCTGCCAAAACCGGACGCCCGAAGACGGTGACTAAAGAGCCGCCATGAAAAACATCGATTTCGCGGACCTGAGCAATGCCCTGATTTAACTGCATCCATATATCCTCGGAAACCGCTGTGCCCAGACTGGCATTGAGCAATGGTGGATATTTATCCTCCGGTTTTCTGTGCTTCATTACCACTTTGTCGAGTCCCTTACCCAAAACAAGCTCACTCGGAGCGCGTCTAATAGCATCCCTGAGCTCTTCTTCGGTTAGCTTCACCACCCTTTCCGTATCAGAACAAAGCGCTCCCATGTCGACAGCCAACTCAAAGCCAGCTTTAAAGAACTCATCAGCCAGTGTGTCGTCGGTGTTAATGGGGTTTTCCGGGCTGAAGGTCCTTTGCAGGCCGTGTTCCTTTAGCTTCTGTGATACCTTAGTCGGTATGACTCTAGTCTCCCACTCCTTCACCGTGCACAGAGGCCCATGGTGCGCCCTATCCAGTACCGTTAGGATGTGTTCAACTGACATAATTTTATCCTGACTAAAACATTAGTTTCGGATTATCAAAGGCTCAGGTAATGGAGGGGTTTTGCCTTGAGCTATAAGCTGTTTAAGAATTTTAGGTGCATCAGTGCAAAGTCTGCCATACCCATCAGCACCTATCTGGGCTGCCCACTCGGGTGTAACAACACCACCTCCGACGACCACATAGTATTTCTCCCTTATGCCTGCGTCCTCAAGATACCTTATGACGTCCTCTTGATAGTAGGCTGTTGTGGTCAATAAAGCTGATAGTGCTATTGCCTTTGCTCCGACTTCCTCAGCTTTTTTAGCAAACTGCTTAGCTGGAATATTCTCCCCTACGTCGTAGACCTCAAACATTGATACCGAAAGCATGGCGGACACTAGGTTTTTTCCAATATCATGAATATCGCCCTGAACGGTCCCAATCACAACCTTGCCTGGGGATATCTCAGCCATTTTCTCCGGCCTAATATTTCGCAGGAGAATCGCCATGCATGCTTTCATTGCATCACCCCCCAGAGCAAGGTCGGGAAGGAAAGCCTCCATTCGCTCGAACTTATCGCCCAGTACCTGTAACGCCTCTACTGCCCCATTTATTGCCTCCATGACGTCCATTCTAGTTTCTAGAGCCTGCTGGGCAGATTTGCTAGCCATTTCCTGGTCGCCTTCGATTATGGCTTTTTGTAATTTACTTATGATCTCTTCTTGGGCCATTTTGACCTACCTTTATGTGTTCCTGATCATTTCAATAAGCATATTACGTAGCAATATACCTCTTTACTAAGTTTTCTGCGAGGTCTATTTGTAATAATAACCAGTCAACAATAGTTATCGGCTAACATTTTAATGCGCTAGCACCGAGATGACGCTCCAGAATATTAGCTCCTGTCTCACTCCTCCACTGCCGTTAAAAACTTTCCCCGTCTTTGATAGCCTTGCCCCAGTTTCCCAAAGCATGATAATCTCATCAGGATGTGGTAGTGTGTAAAAGTTGGTTATTTTTCAGTTCACCTCAAATTTTGAATTACTTGTTCGGACATGGATTAAATATAAGATATAAGATATAAGACTTAACAATAATCTAGCAAATGGAACCAAAAGTGTCAATACCTTTTCGGTTAATTTCTGGCGTATTTTAAAAATTACAGGTTGGGGGTCGGGCAATGTGTTCAAATGTTATATATTACATCGCTACACCCTCTTATCAAGAGGGGGAGCTGCTTTTTCTCTACTCTCTTAGCTTCTGACAAATCCGTTACTGTGGCTGGGGTGTCCCCATTTTTAGTACCGCCTAAAATGAGAGACTTCCCGCCTTTACCCTTGATTGTCTAGTCTCTTCTGCTTGATCCTTCCCGTAGTATCTTCTGGTAAACTCGTCCGGGGTCAGGTAATCAAGCGAGCTGTGCGGCGGGTAGTTATTGTACTCCTCACCCCAAACTCCCACAACAGCCTAAGCCTCTTTTCCATTACGAAAGACCTCACGGTTCAGGCACTCATCTCTTAACTTATAAAAGAAACTCTCAATATAGCCGTTCTCCTAGGGACTGCCAGGCTTAATGAACAGGCTTGAGCAGCCGAATGCCTTTAGCCATTGGCAGACTGCCTTAGCGGCAAAATCAGACCTATTATCACTGAGAATAAACTTTGGCACCCTACGCGTCAAGAATAGCCACTCCAAGACTCCCACTACTGTCAATGCTGGTATTGACAGCACGATCCTGATGACCAGGCTTTCACTAGCGTATTTGTCGATTATGTCCAGAATCCTCAGCTTACCACCTCTTTCAGTCCTGTCATCAACAAAGTCGTAGCTCCGGACGTGGTTCGGGTACTCTTCTTTATTTACTATTTCCGCTACTGGACCCACTCTGCGTCTCCTAGGTCGTCTTAGCGATAGACTGAGCCCTTCAGTCCTCCAGATACCTTTCTTGTTTACCTTCCAGCCCTCTCGCCGGAACAGCACTGTAATGCGGCGGTAGCCATACCAGCTGTGACGAATTGCCAGCCTGTGCATCTCCCTGATTAGCATTGCCTAATCAGTAGGAAAATGAGATACCCCGCCAGACTCTCCTAACCCTATCTGTCCGATCATAGGGGTGCAGTCCAGTGTGTCATTGCCCGAACCCAACCTGTAATTTTTAAAATATGCCAGAAATTAACCGAAAAGGTATTGACACTTTTGGTTCCATTTGCTAGATTATTGTTAAGTCTAATATCTTATATCTTATATCTAATCCATGTCCGAACAAGTAACTCAAATTAGAGTTAAGCCTCTCTTGTTAAATTGGCAAGCGTGCAAGAGGTGCGGAATATGCGTGGAACTCTGTCCCCGCCAGGTTTTTACCATCAGCGA
>DAOULR010000015.1:0-24394 GCA_034419075.1 Dehalococcoidales bacterium
CAGTAGCATGTCCCTCTCGCCCTTTTTGTTCTTATAGTCCACCCACAGTGTGGCAAACCTGTCGCGTGCGGGGTGGTGGTAGGGAATGTTCAGCGCCTCGAAGTTATAGTAGTTCCACTCCACCTCAGGCGCCTCCATCACCTGAAAGCCCATGGAAACGAAGATTTCGTGAATCTCGTTGATGGTCTGGGTGATGGGGTGCAAACGCCCGGCGGGTATAAGACGCCCGGGCAGCGTGATGTCCAGAGATTCGGCGCCAACGGCGCTAACCATTTGGTCCTCACGGAGCATTTGAGTCTTCTGCTGGTAGCTGTTTTCCAGCTCGGTCTTGATGCGGTTAGCCAGCGTCCCCACCTTTTTCCTCTCCTCCACGGGCAGCTTGGCCAGCCCGCGTAGCACGTTGGTAAGCTGGCTCTTCTTACCCAGGTAGCGCACCCGCCAGTCTTCGAGGTCTTTGTCTCTGGTGACTGCCTCCAGCTCCATAAGGGCACCGGATAAAAGTTGCTCAAGTTCGCTTATCATGGTTGTTTGGATTATAGGTTATAGGTGATAGGAGGGTCAAGGAGAAGGAGAAAAATATCATTGAGAGCGAAGCGAAGCAATCCCCACCCCATCTTGTTCAGCGAACGTCTTTTCTTCCCACCCAATGCCCACCCTACAGAGGTGTAACCTCTATATACTTCTCTCCCCACCCCCCTTTCAGGGGGTTTTTAAGGGGGACGAAGTCCCCCTTTGAAAGACTTCTATTGGGTGGGCAGGGTGGGACAAGACAACGCACGCTAACAGGATGAGGGAGAAAACAAAAAGGGGGGCTTACGCCCCCCTTTATACTAATCCTCCCTCAGCTTATAGCGTTGTATCTTACCGGTGGAGGTCTTGGGCAGCGTCTTAACGAACTCAATCCAGCGCGGGTACTTATAGGGGGCTATGCTCTTCTTAACGAAGGCTTGAATATCCTCGGCCAGCTTCTCGGAGGCGTGCTTACCCTTTTTAAGCACCACGAAAGCCTTGGGTTTGACCAGGTAATGCTCGTCTTTCTTAGCCACGACGGCGGCTTCAAGCACGGCGGGGTGGGAAACCAGGGCGTCCTCGACCTCAATGGGAGAGACCCAGATACCACCGACCTTGAGCATATCATCGCTGCGTCCCCGGTAATAGTAGTAACCCTCGGCATCGCGGTAGTATTTATCACCGGTATTGAACCACTCGCCCAGCATGGAGGTCTTGGTCTTCTCGGAATGGCGGTAGTAATAGAGGGCGGTCGATTTGCCGTGCACCAGCAGGGTACCGACTTCGCCATCGGGCACTTCCTTGCCCTCATCATCGACAATCTTGGCCTGATAGCCGGGGACCAGCTTGCCCGAGCTGCCCGGTTTGACGTCACCGGGGCGATTTGAGATAAAAATGTGCAATAGCTCGGTGGAGCCGATGCCATCCAGTATTTCCAGCCCGAATCTCTTCTTCCACTCGTTGAAGATTTCCGTGGGCAGGGCTTCGCCGGCCGAAGTACAGATGCGCAGCGAGGAGAGGTCGTACTTCTTTTCGGTATCTTTCAGCTCCAGCATGTTGGCGTAAAGCGTGGGCACACCGAAAAAGACGGTGGGGCGATATTTGGTGATAGTAGCGAATATCGTCTCGGGGCGGGGACGGTCGGGGAGCAGAACCACCGAGGCGCCCAGAGCCGGAGGGTACAAAAAGCTATTACCCAAACCATAGGCGAAGAAGAACTTCGACGCCGAGAAAAGTATATCCTCATGGCTAAGATTCAGGACAGCCTTAGCATAGTTATCAATGCAAAAGAAGACATCGTGCTGCAGGTGGACGGCCGCCTTGGGCACGCCGGTGCTGCCCGAGGTGTAGTTCCAGAAGGCGGCGTCTTCGAAGGTGGTATAGGCCACATCGAGCTTATCGGAGCAGCGGCCGACGATGTCATTAAATGAGATATGATAAGCCCTGGACTTTTCGCCGACGATGATAGTATTCTCCAGGTAGAGGAACTTTTCCCTAAAGCCCTCGATAGCCTCAATAAAATCGCTGTCGGCGATGAGGGTACGGGCACGGCTGTTGTTGAGCAGGTAGCGGAAGTCGTGCATGGTGTACATATAGTTTACTGGAATCGGGATGGCGCCGATCTTTATGGCGCCAAAGAAGCAGGCCATCGCCTCGGGGGAATCGTACATGACCAACATCACCCGCTCCTCCATGTGCACGCCCAGGATTTTAAGAGCGTTCCCCACCCGGTTTATCATCTTCTGCATTTCGGCGTAGGTGTAGGTTTTGTCCTTGTAGTACACCAGCACCTTATCACCCAGCCCCTTTTCCACCATCTCGTCGATAAGCTTGGTGGTGACGTTGTAATACTGGGAAATAAAGGCTTGATATTTATATTTTTCCATATCAACTCCCTGTTCGCCAGGCAAAGATTAAGTTGTATTTAGTTTATAATAAATTGTGCCCTTTGACAAAATTGACACCCCATAGAGCCTACCGTTAGAATATTATCTACTAATAGAAAGGCGGGGAATTGTATCAGCAGACTACTCTGGATAACGGCCTGCGGGTTATCACCACCCCCATGCCCCAGACCCGCTCGGTATCCATCTGCATCTTTATCGGGGTCGGCTCCAGATATGAGAGCGAGCCCCAGGCAGGCGTCTCCCACTTCATTGAGCACCTCTGTTTTCGGGGTACACCCAAGCGCACCACCGCCCGTGAAATCTCCGAGGCCATCGAGGGGGTCGGGGGAATAATCAACGCTGGCACCGATAAAGAGCTAACTGTTTACTGGTGCAAGGTAGCCCAACCCCACTTCCCCCTGGCGCTGGACGTGCTGGCCGACATACTACTTAACTCCCGCTTAGACCCCGCCGACATTGAGCGCGAGCGCCAGGTCATCACCGAAGAGATTAACATGAGCAAGGACTCCCCATCGCAGTCGGTGAATATGCTCATCGACGAGCTGCTCTGGCCCCGACACCCGCTGGGGCGGGACATCGCCGGCAACAAGGACTCCGTAGCCGCCATCAGCCGCGAGATGATTGTCGACTACCTGGGAAAGCAATACCTGCCGGCTAACACCGTGGTCAGCGTAGCTGGTGCCGGCGAGCCCCAGGAGATGTTAAGCGCCGTCAGAAAAGCACTGGGCGAATGGAACGGCGCCAAAACCCATCCCCAATATGCCTCATATAAAGAGCAAAGGTTTCCCAAATTGCGTATTGAGGCGAAAGAGACCGAGCAGGCCCACCTCTGCCTGGCTCTGAGCGGACTGCCTTTAGTTCATCCCAAGCGCTTTATACTCGACCTGCTCAACGTCATACTGGGTGAGGGCATGAGCAGCCGTCTCTTCACCGAGATCCGCGACCGCATGGGGCTGGCCTACAACATCCACAGCTACGCCGAGCACTTCGCCGACACCGGCTCAATTACGGTTTATGCGGGCGTGAAACCTAAAAACCTCCAAATAGCCATCAAGGCCATATTAGAAGAACTTTCCAAACTTAAAGAACCCGTCCCCCAGGTGGAGCTGACCAAAGCCAAAGAGCTAGCCAAGGGACGGCTGCTGCTGCGCATGGAGGATAGCCGCAGCGTGGCTAGCTGGACGGGGGGGCAGGAGATTCTGACCCAGCGCATCCTCAGCGTCGATGAGGTAATAGCCATCGTCGACGTCATCACCGCCGAGGAAATTCAGCAACTGGCTGACGAACTGCTGGTCTCAAATCAGCTAAGGCTGGCGGTGGTCGGCCCCGTAGCTGACGAGCCGCTGGAGGAACTTCTCGTAATATAAAAAAAGAGCCGCAGCTCGAAAGCCGCGGCTCCTCAATAGCCACTCAGCAGAGACGAATTACATCATCCCTTCCATACCACCCATGCCGCCCGGCGGCATACCTGGCTTCTCCTTCTCAGGTATATCAGCCACCAGGGACTCGGTAATTAAGACCATGACAGCGATGCTGGCAGCGTTCTCCAGGGCTGACCTGACCACCTTGGTCGGGTCGATAATGCCCTTCTCCACCATATCGCCGAACTCATCGGCCTCGGCATCATAGCCAACGCCGGCCTTGGCCTTTTTCACAGCGTCAACGATGACCGAACCGTCTTTACCAGCATTATCGGCAATCCAGCGAATCGGCTCCTCAACCGCCTTGCGGACAATGTTAACGCCCGTCATTTCATCATCGCTGGCAACCACCTTCTTCAAGACCGAGGTCGCCCGCAA
Organism: Dehalococcoidales bacterium; assembly: GCA_034419075.1. Classification (GTDB taxonomy): domain Bacteria; phylum Chloroflexota; class Dehalococcoidia; order Dehalococcoidales; family BS750m-G39; genus E44-bin88. The sequence continues at coordinate 4,217 of DAOULR010000015.1, forward strand.
CAGGGCCACCCCACCACCGGGCAGAATACCCTCCTCCACCGCCGCACGGGTGGCGGAAAGGGCGTCCTCGACGCGGTGCTTCCTCTCTTTAAGCTCGACCTCGGTAGCGGCACCAACCTTGATGACGCCGACACCGCCGACCAGCTTTGCCTGCCTTTCCTGCAGCTTCTCACGGTCAAAATCGGAGGTGGTCTCTTCGATTTGAGCCTTAATCTGCTTGATTCTGGCCTTGATGGTCTCCTCGGAACCTTTACCCTCGACGATGGTGGTATTATCCTTATCCGAGGTGACGCGGCGGGCGCGACCCAGGTCTTCTACCGTAACTGAGTCGAGCTTGCGCCCCACCTCCTCGGAGATGACCTTGCCGCCGGTGAGGATGGCGATATCTTCCAGCATGGCCTTGCGCCGATCGCCAAAGCCGGGCGCTTTGACCGCCAGAACGTTGATTGTGCCCCGCAGCTTGTTGACCACCAGAGTGGCCAGGGCCTCCCCCTCAATGTCCTCGGCGATAATAAGCAGGTTCTTTGATACCTGCAGTAGCTTCTCCAGGGCGGGCAGCATGTCGGACACCGCCGAGATTTTCTTGTCAGTGATGAGGATGTAGGGGTCTTCTATCTCCGTCTCCATTTTCTCGGCGTTGGTGATGAAATAGGGGCTGATGTAACCGCGGTCGAACTGCATACCCTCCACGTAGTCCGTTTCGTATTTAATACCCTTGGACTCTTCTACAGTGATAACGCCGTCCTTGCCAACCTTTTCCATCACCTCGGCAATCAGGTCGCCGATTTCCTTGTCCTTGGCGGTGATGGTGCCCACCTGGGCAATCTGTTCCTTGCCCTTGACCTCAACCGATACCCTTTTTAGCTCTTCAACAACGGCCTGGGTCGCCTTCTCGATGCCCCTCTTGAGAGCTATTGGCTCGGCGCCGGCGGCCACGTTCTTAAAGCCCTCGCTGATAATGGCGTGAGCTAGTACCGTAGAGGTGGTGGTGCCGTCGCCGCAGGCGTCGTTGGTCTTGGTAGCCGCCTCTTTTACTAGCTGAACTCCCATATTCTCAAAGGGGTCGGGAAGCTCGATATCCTTGGCAATGGTGACCCCGTCATCAATTACCGACGGCGCCCCCCATTTCTTATCCAGCGCCACGCAATGCCCCTTGGGGCCCAGGGTCACCTTGACCGCGTCGGCCAGGGTGTCTATCCCCTTCTTTATCGCGTGCCTTACTTCTTCATCGAATACAATCTGCTTAGCCATTTTACCTCCTTACTACTTGCTAGCCTTCTTGGCTAAAATGTCGTTCTCACTCAGTATCATCAGTTCCTCGCCGTCGACCTTAATCTCGGTGCCACCGTACTTGACGTAGAGCACCACATCGCCGACCTTAACGTCCATAGCCATCCGTTTACCGTCCTCGGTCAGCCTTCCTGGCCCGACCGCCAGTACCTTGCCCTCCTGGGGCTTCTCTTTGGCGGTATCGGGCAGGACAATGCCTGTCTTGGTGACCTCTTCCCTCTCGATAGGCTTAACCACCACTCGGTCAGCCAACGGTTTAAGCGAAATCGCCATTCTAATCCTCCTTATTCTAGCTCGATTACTTCTCTTATTTTAGCACTCTCGGGCGGAGAGTGCTAACGACTTATCATAACCCAACTGGGCGCAACTTTCAACTTGGTATATAGGTATTCAGAGGCAATTTCAGCCGTTTACAAGAATATAGCGACCTATTATGCACTATATCTCGGTAAGACGTACTCTGATTAACCCAGCTTGAGCCCAGGGACAACATCGAGGTCAAGCCCGTTCCTCTTGCCCGCCCGCAGGCGGTAGTAGCCGCAGGCGGCAATCATGGCTGCGTTATCGGTACAGAGTATGGGCGGGGGAACGAGCACGGGGATGGGGGAGCTTTCTGTCAATCTCTGGCGCAGTCTGGCATTGGACGCCACCCCACCCGCCAGCAACACCTGCTTTACCCGCCGCTCTTTGGCGACGGATATTGTTTTGGTAACCAGCACCTCGACCACCGCTTCCTGAAAGCTGGCGGCGGCGTCCGCCGCCGAGACAATCTTGCCCGCTTCCGCCAAACGCAACAGCGCCGTCTTGACTCCGCTGAAGCTGAAGTCATTACTCCCTTTTAGCCAGGCGCGGGGCAAAGGAATCGAGGCCGTGCCGCCGTTAGCCGCTTTTTCGATAGCGGGGCCACCGGGATAGCCCAGGCCCAGTATCCGGGCGGCCTTATCGAAGGCTTCGCCGGCGGCGTCGTCACGGGTGCGCCCCAGCACCGCGTAATCGCCGTGACCACGCACCAGCACTAGGTCGCTGTGCCCCCCGGAAACGATAAGGCAGACAGCGGGGAACTCAACTTCTTTATCTCCCAACCAGTTGGCGTAGAGGTGGCCCTCAAGGTGGTTGACGCCGATAAGGGGTAGGTTATGCGCCAGCGCTGCCGCCTTAGCCGCGTTTACCCCCACCAGCAGCGAACCAGCCAGGCCCGGCCCAACGGTAACGGCAATGCCCGAGAGGTCTTCCCAGCCGACTTCGGCTCCGGTCATTGCCTGTTTCAGTATAGGGATGATGGAGAGCAGGTGCTGGCGGGAAGCCACCTCGGGGACGACGCCGCCGTAGCGGGCGTGGATTTCCACCTGAGAGGCAATCGGGTTGGAGAACACTTTTCGGCCATCGGCCACCACCGCCGCCGCCGTCTCGTCGCAGGATGTCTCGATAGCTAAGATTTTCATGCCCCTGCATTATAACATAGCGGCTATGCCGTCGAATAATGACATCTTCTTGTCACCCTGAGCGCCTTCACCTGTCACCCTGAGCGAAGCGAAGGGTCTCCACTCCATTCTTGTTAGCATACGTTTTGTTTTCCCACCCTGCCCACCCAACAGAAGTCTTTCAAAGGGGGACTCCGTCCCCCTTAAAAACCCCTAAGGTGGGGTGGGTGGCGTAACCCACAAGTCAAGAAGTTTACTTATTAGGGCGGGCTGGGTGGATCTGGAACAACGTACGCTAACAGGGTAGGGTGGGGATAGATTCTTCAGTCACGGCGCTCCTTCAGAATGACAGAGGACAACACATCACTCCCCTTTTTGACACACCACATAGCCAGTGATATTATGACGAAAAGATGAATAATTGGGTTACACAGCTAAGAGTGGGGTGATACCAAATGTCTAGCATTGAAACCCTGTACTTCGTGCTGCTCATTATCTGCCTCTTTTTGTCCGCCTTCTTCTCCGGTTCGGAAACAGCCTTCATTTCCCTGCAGAAGATAAGGGTACAGCACATGGTCGATACCAAGGTTAGGGGAGCCAAGCGGGTTGCTCGCATGATGGAACGACCGGAGAAGTTTCTCTCCACCGTCCTGCTGGGCAACAACCTTGTAAACACCGCCGCTGCCGCCCTGGCTACCTTTCTGGCCATCCGCCTCTGGGGGGAGCAGTGGGGTGTCCTCATTGCTACCATCGTAGTAACAATTGTGCTATTAATATTCTGCGAGACCACCCCCAAGACCATAGCCACCAGGCATGCCGAAAGGCTATCTCTCGCCTTCATCGGGCCGATAGAGGCTCTCTCCTGGCTGTTTACACCCTTCGTGTTTGTCTTAAGCTGGATTGCTTCGGGGTTCGCCAAGATATTCGGCGGGAAAGCGGTGCCCCGCTCGCTGGCCAACGAGGAGGAAATCCGGACCATGATATCGATGGGGCACAAAGAGGGAACGGTGGAAGAGGAAGAGGCTACCATGCTGCACAAGGTCTTTGATTTCGGCAACCGCCCCGTCTTCGAGGTAATGGTGCCGCGCACCGAGGTAATCTGGGTAACCAAGGGCACCAGAATAGCCGACTTCCTTCAAGTCTACGCCGAAAACCCGCTATCCCGCTTTCCGGTGTATGAGGATAACATTGACAACGTCATCGGCATCCTAGCCGTCAAGGATATACTCATGGCCCAGGCCAAGGGGCAAATCAACGATAAAAGCACCATTGACGACCTGATCCGCCCCGCCTATTTCACCCCCGAGACCAAGCGTGTCAGCGAGCTCTTTACCGAGATGAAGGATAAGAACTACCGTATGACAGTGGTCGTCGACGAGTTCGGCGGCACGGCCGGCATCGTCTCCTTAAGCGGGCTCATGGAGGAAATCGTGGGCCCGGTGGGCGATGAGCTGGCGGAAATAGAAAAGGAATACGAGAGCATTGACGAACACACCTTCCAGATTGACGGCGGGATGCGTGTTGAAGAAGCCAACGAGGAAATGGACTTAAACCTGCCCGAAGGTGAAGACTATGAGACGGTAGCCGGCTTTGTCCTCGAGCTTTTGGGGCATATACCCAGAGAGGGCGAAAGGATAAAGTACAAGCAGTTGAAGATAGTCATCACCGAGATGCGGGGGATGAAGATAGAGAAGATACGGATAACCAAGGAAAAGCATGCAACGACTTCGGATTAGGTTCAGCCGAGGCGAAGAGATAAAGTTCATTTCCCATCTGGATATAATGCGCCTCTGGCAGAGAGCCCTTCACCGCGCCCAGATACCGCTGGCCTACACCGAGGGCTTTAGCCCCCACCCCCGCCTATCGCTGGCGGCGCCATTGGCGGTGGGCATAACCAGCCAGGCGGAGCTGATGGATGTCTTCTGCACCAAGTGGGTCTCCCCTCACTTCTTTACCGACGCCGTGAGCCAGCAGCTACCGGCGGGGATTGAAATAACGCAGGTCTTTTCGGTAGCCCCGACCATGCCCTCGCTGCAATCGCAGGTCGGCTTTGCCGAATATGAGGTCGAGCTGGAAACGGATAAAGACGAGGCAGGGGTAAAGGCAAAGCTGTCCTCGCTGCTGGCAGTGGAGCAATTACCCTGGCACCACGAGAGGGACACGGGCACCCGAAACTACGACCTGAGGGCCCTAATCGAAGACCTCTGGCTTATCGAATGGCGTCAGGGCTACTCCCGAATAGGCATGAGACTGCGCTGCGACAGCGGTGGCTCGGGGAGGCCCGAGCAGGTAGCCGCCGCCTTGGGCTTTCACCCCACCTCCATCCGCCGCACTAAACTGCTGCTGAAAACGGGGTAGAGGACCGAGCGATGAAGGCAGGAAACCAGCCATCATTGGAACAGCGAGTGCTGGGCTTTATCCAGAAACACCAGCTGGTATCAGGCGGCGAGAAGTTAGTGGTGGCGGTGTCGGGAGGGGCGGACTCGGTCTGCCTGCTTCATATCCTGGCCAATCTCCAACTCAAATTAGAGCTGCACATAGCCCACCTTAACCATCAGCTGCGGGGCGCTGACTCCGATGCCGATGCCGCATATGTAGCCGGCTTGGCCCGAAAGCTCAAGATTCCGTCTACTATTGAGAAACGGGATGTCAAAGGCTACCAGGCAGAACAACGCCTGTCGCTGGAAGAAGCCGCCCGCGAGGTGAGATACCGCTTTCTGGCGGAACTGGCTAAGTCCATCGGTGCCGAACGGGTGGCGGCGGGGCACACCAAGGACGACCACATCGAAACTATACTGATGCACCTCATTCGTGGCAGCGGCACTCGGGGGATGCGGGGCTTACAGCCGTCTACACTCTGGCAATCGGGAAACGAAAGCCTGGTTATCGTAAGACCATTGTTGGAGATAAGCCATCAGGAGACGGAGGAATACTGCCGCCAGCACAATATTACCCCCCGCCTGGATGCCTCCAACCTCTCCCTGTCGCCCTTAAGAAACCGGGTCAGGCAGCAGCTTATGCCCCTGCTCGAAAGCTACAATCCCGCTGTCGCCGAAGCCCTGCTGCGCACGGGGCGCATCGCCGACGACGATATCACCTTCCTCGACGAGCAGGTAGCCCGACTGTGGGATAAGGTTATTCAGCAGGAAGAAAAGACGATTATTATAGACAAGGCGGCTTTCCAGCCGTTGCCCCCCGCCCTGAAGCGCTATCTGCTCCGCGCCGCCGTAGAAAAGTTGCTGGGCAGCGCCAAGGACGTCGAGATGCGCCATATCGAGGAGATGATGTCTTTGACAACAAAGCCCGCGGGGAAAAAGCTCAGCCTGCCCGGCGGCCTGACCTTCGCCATAGAATACGAGCGTTATCTGTTGACATTAGACATGTCTACCCTTTCCCCCCTACCCCAACTCAAGGGCGAGTTTCCCCTCAACATCCCCGGCGAGACATTGTTTCCCGGCTGGCGGGTGGAGGTGGCTATCGTGGAGCGGGGTGAGATGAGCGACGAAGACGATTTTACCGCCCACCTCGACCTGGCTAAAAGCGGTGACAGGCTGACGGTAAGAACACGTAAGCGCGGGGACAGGTTTCAGCCGCTGGGCTTGAGCCAGCCCAAGAAGCTGGGCGAGTTTATGATTGACGCCAAAATCCCCCAAGCCTGGCGCGGGCGGGTTCCCCTCGTCTGCTCAGGGGAGCAAATCCTCTGGGTGGTCGGCTGGCACCTCGACGAGCGGGCTAAGGTCGGCGAGGATACTAAGCGGGTTCTGCGCCTTAGGTTTGAGCAGGCATGACCTCACCCGTCTTCTTCCAGCGCAGCCAGAGGACAAAAGCGGTTACCAGCGCCGCCCCGACGGCGACGTAGACTTCAAGCCCAACCGTGCCGAGGTATCCTAACGAGCCTAGGACAACGGCGTAGTTCAAGGCCGCGTGCAACCCAGCGGCGAAAAGGTAAAACTGCCAGCCCCAGCCCTTAGCCAGTCCATAGCCGGCCAGGGCGCTGGCGGCGATGTGAAAGCCGACGGCAAAGAGCCTTTCCCAGAACCCAGCCAGCGCCGTCACCCCACCGGTCTGCACCGCTGCCCAGCTCCAGCCAGAGGCCAAGATCATATTATGCACCCAGACCGCCTCAAAGACGCCGAAGCCCAGGCCCGCCACCGCCCCGAGAACCAGCCCTGTCCTGGGGGTGATATTTCTGCCTTTACGCTGCCAGTAGAACACCACCGGCACCAGCTTCGACCCTTCCTGAACCAACCCGCTGAGCAGTATGGTCGGTATCCCTGCCAGCAGCAGCCAGTCACTGAGAACCGCCTGACTCCAGAAGTGGTTCAGTGCCTGACTGGTCCACCACTGCAGAGGAATCTGAACGAAGGTAATGGCCAGCAGCGTTAGAATGGCGCTACCGACAAAAATCGCCCAGGCCCAAGGCTTCTTGAGTATCGGCGTCCAGTAGGCGGTAAACCAGGCAGCACCGAAGGCAAAGGCCAGGCCGATAGAGATAAGGGCATGATACCAAGTGAGGCCGGGGACAACGAAAAAGGATTGAAAGAAGTCCAGCATATATTCCAGCATGAATCTTCTCCTGCTCTATATTATGCGCTTGAGCCGTGGGTTGGGGGTAATGCCGGGAATGCGGCCCCGCTTGGCTATGGGCTTGCCCTCTACCTCATGGAGGTCGGCGGTAAAGTCAATGGGCTTAGCCCCACTGATATAGCTGCCGACACCAAAGGCGTCAACCGGCGCCCCGGACTCGATAAAGAGCCTGATGCGCTCCAGGTTGATGCCGCCACTGACGAAAATCTTGACCTTCCTGAATCCGGCCATGTCCAGCCGCGCCCTGACCTCTTTGACCAGCCCCGGGGTAACCCGACCCCGTTCCGGTGGGGTATCGAGGCGCACGCTGGCCAGCCTCTCCCCCATCGCCTGCGCCACCCGCACCGATTCCTCCGCCTCATCCCTAAAGGTATCCACCAGGGCGACGCGGGGGACAGCCCTGGGCATATGCTTATCGAAGGCCTTGGTGGCCTCGACGGTATCACCGATAACCAAGATTAGGGCGTGTGGTATCGTCCCCGAAGGCTCGACGCCGGCCAGCTTGGCCCCAGCGATGCTGGAACAGCCGATACAGCCGCCGACAACAGCCGCATAGTCCATTATCCCCGCCACGGTGGGATAGACATGGCGGGCGCCGAAGCTGATAACGGGTATGCCCTGGGCGGCTTCGACGCACTCACGGGCGGCTGTTGCCCAGCCACTGCAGTGGGCTAGTATGCCGTCAATGGCCGTCTCATAGAGCCCGTAGCTCTGGTAGGGGGTGGTGATGCGCAGCACCACCTCGCGCTCTGACATTTTATCGCCCTCGGCCAGTGCCCACACCTCGCTCTTGTCCTTGGGCAGCACTTTCGATAACAACGCCTTGACCTCGTCCATGCCGCAGAGCACACCCGCCCGACTGCTGAAGAACTCCATGGTCGCCACGGGGTTTTTCCCTTCTTTACTCAGTATCTCCACGGTTCGGGCGAAGTAAATGTCAGCCGTCTCACCGGAGAGGACGCTTTCGCTGGGCACGAATTTGGCCGGCTTGGCGCGGCTGGTGACTATATTGGTCAGTTTAGCCCCCAGCGTGTTCTCGATGTAGTCAAGGGCAAACTGGTGAGATTTTTCGTCGAAGGAGGCGACGCAGTCAACGGGTACCTCTACCTCGTAGCCGCGTATTCGGGCGTCGGCCACCGCGTAGAGGACGCAGATATGCGTGCAGACACCGCAGACGATAATTTTCTTCGGCTTCAGCTTCTTAAGTTTTTCCTCAAGCGGGGTGCCGAAGAATGAACTGTAGGTCTTTTTGGGGATTACCTCTCCCTTAAACTTGGCCAGCTCGGGGATGACCTCGGCCTCGGCCGTGCCCTCGATGGCGTGGGGAGGGAACATGCTGAACTCGGGGTCGTCGGGGGCATGGTGGTCGCTTAAGAAGAATACCTTGGAGCCTTTGGTGAGCTCCTTCTCCAGCAGGCGTTGAACGTTGGGAATGATGCGACGGGCGCCCTCCCCGCAATAGAGGGGATAGCCCTCTTCCAGGAATCCCTTAAGCATATCGGAAACTAAAACTACGTTAGCCATAAGCTCCCTCCCGGTCTAGTGCCTGAAGTGCCTGATGCCAGTGAATACCATGGCAATATTGCGAGCGTCAGCCGCCTTGATTGAGTCTTCGTCCCTTATCGAGCCGCCGGGCTGGATGATAGCGCTAACGCCGGCCCCAGCCGCCGCCTCGACCACATCGGGGAAGGGGAACATGGCGTCCGAAGCCAGGACGCTGTCCTTGACCTTATCTCCAGCCTTTTCTATAGCTACCCGAGCGCTGATAATGCGGCTGGGCTGTCCGGCACCCATGCCTAGAATCGTCTTGTCCTTGACCAGCACGATGGCGTTGGACTTTATATGTTTGACCGCCCTCCAGGCGAAGAGCAGGTCATTTATTTCTTGTTTAGTCGGCTGCTTCTTGGTCACCGTTTTGAGCTCGACCTTTCCCTCGGGCAGGGAATCGGAGTCCTGTACCAGGAAGCCGCCCTTAACCCGGCGGAAGTCGAGGTAACCGGGCAGCTCTTTGCCGTAGCCGGGGGGCATTTTAGCCAGCAGTATGCGTAGGTCCTTTTTGGTTTGAAGCAGCTTAAGCGCCTCGGGCTCGTATTCCGGGGCGATGACAATCTCGTAGAAGACTGGCTTCATTGCCTCGGCCATGGCCAGCGTGACCTTACGATTTGAGGCCACAATGCCGCCGAAGGCAGCCACTGTGTCGCCGCTGAAGGCGCGCCGATAGGCCTCAGCGATATCGTCATAGCTGGCCAGCCCGCAGGGGTTGGTGTGTTTGATAACGGCCACCGTGGGCGCGGCGAAGTCGGTTACCGCCCCCCAGGCGGCGTCGGCGTCGAGTATATTGTTGAAGGAAAGCGCCTTACCCCCCAGTTGCTCCGCCCAGGTGATGCCGGTTTCCGCCTCACCTATCGTCGGCTCGGCATAGAAGGCAGCCTGCTGGTGGGGGTTCTCTCCGTAGCGCAGCCCGTAGCGTTTCTTGAGGGCCATGGTCATATCCTCAGGGAAGCCCTCCATATCCTTTCTGAGATATTGGGATATGGCGGTATCGTAGATAGCTACGTGCTGGAAGGCCTTCTGCGCCAGGCGTTTGCGCTCTGTCATGTCGACCTTTCCTTTTTTCAGCTTTTCCAGGACGAGCGGGTAGTCAGCGGGGTCGACGACCACGATTACACTGGGGAAGTTCTTGGCCGAAGCCCGAATCATGGTCGGCCCGCCGATATCTATGTTCTCCAGCGCTTCGTCAATAGTGACCCCCTTCTTGGATACCGTCTGGACGAAGGGGTAGAGGTTGACCGCCACCATGTCGATTTCGCCGATGCCGTGCTTCTTCAGCTCCTCCATGTGGGCGGCTATCTTGCGGTTGGCCAGTATGCCGCCGTGCACCATGGGGTGCAGCGTCTTTACTCTACCATCGAGGATTTCAGGGAAGCCCGTTATCTCAGAGACGCTTTTTACCGGTACTTTAGCTTCGGCCAGCGCCTTCTTGGTGCCGCCCGTGGAGAAGATTTCAAAACCCAGCTGGCTCAATCCTTTGGCGAAGTCGGTTACCCCGGTCTTATCGGAAACGCTGATTATGGCTCGCATAAAACTCCCCCCTTTATTTACTACTCCGCGCTAGTCTTATTATACCCAAAAAGAAATTCATCTGGGGCACTCTTTCCATATAACGTTTATAGTCGTCGCCGAATTTCTTTACCAGCAGCTTGTCTTCCTCCAGGCAGCCCAGGTAGATAACCACCGTGCCCATCGCGCCGAGCACGCCGAAAAGCCAGTGCGGGTACCACAACAAGGTAGTCAGAAATATGGCAAAAATACCGCCCGTGTATTGGGGGTGGCGGACTACGGCGTAAATCCCGCTGTCAACCAATTTGGTGGTCTCGACGAAGGACTTACCCTTTTTCACCCCACCCCGCCGCGGGAACATTATTATCGGCGCCATAACCAGTACCATACCCCCCACCAAGGTGACCCAGCCGATGATGTAAAGCGGCGTGTAGCTTTCCGCTTCGATGACGCCGGTCAGGACAAGAGGGTTTACCGGGAAACAGGCGATACCCAGGACAGTCAGCAGTACTGACCAGAGGAAGTCCTTTTTTGACCTTTTCGCGGTTGCCATATTCTTGTCCCCTAGTCGATAACTACCCCCGCCCCCTTCCGCTTTACCACCTCACCGACAACCTTGGCTTCCGGCAGGGCTTTGATGATATTGTTAACGTTCTCGGTTGAACAGATTATAACCATTCCGACACCCATATTAAAGACGTGGTACATCTCGCCGCGGGCGACCTTACCCTTCCGCTGAATAAGCTCAAAGATGGGAGGCACCGACCAGCTTCGGCTGTCGAATTTAGCCGCCAGGCCTTCGGGTAAGATACGGGGCACGTTATCGATCAGGCCGCCGCCCGTGATATGCGCCATGCCCTTGAGGCTCGGCAGCAGCGGTTTTAGCTGGTTGTAGTAACAGGTATGCGGTTCCAGCAGCGCCTCGCCCACGGTCCTGCCCAGCTCGGGGTATTTTTTATTCAACGCCGACGCCGTGTCCCCAAAAATTTTACGGGCCAGCGTATAGCCGTTGGTGTGCAGCCCGTTTGAGGGTAGGCCGACAATGGTGTCGCCAGCAACGACAGACTTACCGGCGATAATCTTGTCTTTTTCCACCACCCCGACGACGAAGCCAGCCAAATCGAAATCATCGCCCCTGTAGATATCGGGCATCTCCGCCGTCTCCCCACCGATAAGGGCACAATCGACCTCGCGGCAGGCTTTAGCCAGTCCACTGACGATAGCCTCTACCCTCTTCGGTATGAGCTTACCGATGCCGATGTAATCGAGGAAGAAGAGGGGCTTAGCGCCGCAGGTGAAGATATCGTTGACGCAGTGATTGACGATATCTATGCCGACGGAATCGTATTTGCCTAAGGCCACGGCAATCTTGATTTTAGTGCCTACGGAGTCGGTGCTGGAGACGAGGACGGGCTGCTCGTAGCCCTTGAACTCGAACATGCCGCTGAAAAAGCCGACGTCACCGAGGACTTCGGGACGGTGGGTAGCGCCAACCAGCTTGCCGATAAGGCGGTTGGAAACGTTCTTGGCATCGATATCGACGCCAGCTTTGGCGTAGCTTTCCTTAATCGGCCCTACCTCCCTGAATAACCAGTCGGATACCAGCTATTAATAATGGATTAAGGTCTGGGTGTCAAGCAGGATAGCCAGCTAAAGCTAACCTTGCTTTATGCCAAAGGGGCTGTTGTATTCCTCAGCCGACATCTTGCTTTCCAGCGCCAGCTTATCCATCTCAATCTGCACCGGTATGGGGTAGTCGCCAGTAAAGCAGGCCAGGCAGAACATGTCCTTGGGTAAGCCGATGGCCTTAATCAGGCCGTCAATGCTCAAATAGCCCAGCGAGTCGGCGCCGATGTAGTCCCTAACCTCGGGTATGGTCTTCTGCGCCGCAATCAGCTCCCAGCGGCTGGCCATATCGACACCGAAGAAGCAGGGGTAGCGGATGGGTGGGGCGCAGATGCGCATATGGACTTCCTTGGCCCCCGCCCTTCTCAGCAGCTTGACCACCTTGGGGGTGGTGGTGCCGCGGACGATGCTGTCGTCGACGACCACCAGGCGCTGGCCGTCCAGCATCTGGGGGAGAGGGTTGAACTTGAGCTGAACGCCCAGGTCACGGATGCGCTGGTCGGGCTCGATGAAGGTGCGCCCCACGTAGCGGTTCTTGAGCAGCCCTTCGCACAAAGGGATGCCCGAGGCGCGGGAATAGCCGATGCCAGCGATGGTAGCCGAATCGGGCACGCCCATAACCAGGTCGGCCTCTACGGGGTGTTCCTCGGCCAAAACCTCGCCCATCGCCTGCCGCGCGGGGTAGAGCAGCCGCCCGTCGATTACGGAATCGGGGCGGGCGAAGTAGATATACTCAAAGACACAGAGGGCCTGCCTTTCTGATTTCTCACGGTAGCTTTTGAGGCCGTTCTCGTCGATAGAGATTATCTCGCCAGGTTCGACCTCACGCAGGAACTTGGCACCGATATGGTCCAGGGCGCAGCTTTCTGAGGCAACTACCCAGCCACCGTTAAGCGTCCCCAGGCAGAGCGGGCGCACGCCCAACGGGTCGCGGACGGCATAGAGGCTGCGGTTGGTAAGCAGAGTCAGCGAATACGCCCCCTGCAGGCGGTGCATGGCATAGCGTATCTTTTCCACCCAGTCTTTAGCCGGGGAAGAGAGGATAAGGTTAGCCAAAACCTCACTATCGGTGGAGCCGCGGAAGTTATAGCCCTCCTCACAGAGCTCTTGATAGAGGTTTTCGGCGTTGACGATGTTGCCGTTGTGGGCGACGGCGATGGTATTGGCGCCCTTGCCTACGACGAGGGGTTGGACGTTGGTTATGCGGCTGGAACCACGTGTGGAATAGCGGTTGTGACCGATAGCAAAATCACCGCTGAGCTGGCTTAAGGAATCCTCGGTAAAGACCTGGGAGACCAGCCCCATATTGGCATAAACCTGGAGCCGTTTACCGTTTGAGGTAGCGATACCGGCACTTTCCTGGCCGCGGTGCTGAAGAGCAAATAAAGCAAAAAAGGTAAGTCGGGCTACATCTTCTCCGGGGGCATAGACCCCAAAAACGCCGCAACTTTCTTGCAAGCTACTTGCCTCTTAAATCCACCCTAACTAACCTCACACCTAAATTATAACTAATCTATAGCCAGAGGTCAATTTTTCTTGCGTATGATAAAGGAGAGGGAAATGTGCGCTGCCAATAACGCCAAGAAGAAAATCCACAGCCCCGGCGCGGTATGAATCTGCTGCGCCAAGGCCTTGCTAAGCAGGCCGAAGGTGGCCGTCTCTACGATGCGGAACTCGGTGATACCCAGGCCAGTGATAAGCAGCAGCAGGGCCGCTGTCAGCAACAGCCACTGTATTATCTTTCTGGTTAAGCGTAGCCTGCTCATCATCAATCGAAGAAGCTCTCGCCCAGGTCACCGCTATCAGAGTAGCCTCGGCTCTCCCAATAACCCTGGTAATTCTCGTCGTCGGAGAGTTCGATTTCGGTTATCCACTTCACCCACTTATAGCCCCACTTGCTCTCGGCAACCAGGGTGAAGGGGAAACCCCTCTCCGGGGGCAGCGTCACCTCGTTCATCTTATAGGCCATCAGGATATCGTGCTCGGTTATGTAGTCGAGGAACAGCGAGCTGGTATAGCCGTCGTAGGCGTGGAATATGGCTATCTTGGCTTCGGGCAGGGGGCCAGCTGCCGCCAGCAGCTCTTCGACCAGCACCCCTTCCCAGAGAATGGTTACGTCCCAGCCCTCCACGCAGTGAAGCGTAACCACCTTCTTATAGCCCGTAAAAGTGTTCAGGACCTCGTCATAGCTATAGCTCTGAGGGCTCTCCACCAGGCCCGTAATCTGGAGCTGGTAATCCTCTATATCCACGTGTTGAGGGCCCTTTATCGAGTTTTCCCTGAAGTCGTTTATCGAGGAAAGGTCTTCGCCCTGATACTCCCTCACCTCGACCGGGCCCAGGTCGCCATTGCCATCTCCGTTGCCGTTGCCTCCGCCGTTACAGCCGCCGATGGCCAGTAGAATAAGCAAAACGGAGGCCAGAATAAGGGCAGTTTTTCTCTTCATCTTCGCACCTCCCGTCCAAGGGCAAATGCTATCCTTACTATAATTCTAACAAAAACAGCGAGCGGTCTGCCACTTAAAGGACGGTGTCCACTGTCACCCTGAGCTCTAGCGAAGGGTCTCTTGAGATTCTTCAGTCGCTTCGCTCTTCAGAATGACAGAATGATTTAGGGGGTTTTTAAGGGGGACTTCGTCCCCCTTTGAAAGACTTCTGTTGGGTGGGCAGGGTGGGTCAAAAAGACGTACGCTAAACAAGGTGAGGCGGGGACAGAGATTTAAGCCAGCCCAGAATTATAGCCATCGCCTTTTCGTCATGGCGCAGCCTGTGCCCGGCTCCCTCAACAATGACCATTTTCTTGGGCTCGCCAGCTTTAGCATACAACCTGCGGGCGTCATTAACGCTGACAACATCGTCAGCGCTGCCGTGCACGATGAGCAGGGGGCGGGGTGAAATACTGGCTATATAGTCGATGGGCCTGACTATTTTAAAGCCGTCGAGCCACTCCTTAGCAGAGGTGGGGAAATCACTATCCCTGATGGCGCCGATATCGCGGAAATGCTCGATAAGGGACGACGGCTTTTCATCTGTCCAAAGCCCGAACTCGGCGGGGCAGGCGCCAGCAACAACTGATGTCACCCTATTATCTTTTGCCGCCACGTATACCGAGACCGCCGCCCCACCGCTAAAACCCAGCAGTGATAGGCGGGACTTGTCCACCTCGGGCAAGGCGTATAAATAATCGAGCATTGCCTCCAGGTCTCTCGTCCAGCCGAGCATATCCAGGTTGCCACCGCTTAAGCCCGTACCTCGAAAGTTAAAAATCAAGACAGCCAGGCCGTTGGTGCCGAGATATTCCGCCAGCGAGGCGTAGCCTACAGCGCTGGGGTCGGGGGGTCCGGCGGGGATACCATGGCAGGTACAGACGGTGTGATAAGGCGCATTGTCATCGGGCAGATAGAGCTGCCCGGAGATATTGATATCGTCCACCTTCAAGTTCACTGGCTTGATACGCATTATGTCAACCTCAAGAGCACGAAAAACTCCCTGTTGCCCTCCGCGCCCAGGATGGGCGAAGCTATCAATCCCCCCACCCTGAAGCCATTCTTTACCGCCCAGGCGATAAAACGACCCAAGACGCGGGCGTGAACCAGGGGCTTTTTGACTATGCCCCCCTTCCCCACCTCGTTGCGCTTGGCTTCGAACTGCGGCTTGAGTAGCACCACCAGATAGCCGTCCTCTTTGAGCAGCTTAGCTACTGATGGTATCACCTTCTCCACCGAGATAAAGGAAAGGTCTATGGTAGCTAAATCTATCTTCTCCGGCAGCGAGATGGGGTAACGGGCGTTGACCCGTTCCATAACCACCACCCGCTCGTCTTGCCTCAGACGGTAGTCGAGTTGGCCGTAGCCCACGTCCACAGCATAAACGCGGCTAACACCTTTTTGTAGCAGGCAGTCGGTAAAGCCACCGGTGGAAGCGCCGATGTCAGCCGCCACTTTTGAGGATACATCGAGGCGGAATTGCTCAAGGGCGTGGTCGAGCTTGATGCCGCCACGACTGACGAAGGGGAGCGGTTTAAGTAGGGTAATCGCCGCCTCTTCGGCTACCAGCGTGCCCGGCTTGATGGCGGCTTTCCCCTCCACCCTCACCTCCCCAGCCATGATTAGAGCCTGAGCCTTGGCCCGACTCTCCACCAGACCCTTTTCCACCAGCAAGCTATCGATTCTACGCTTAGTCACGCTGGTATGATAGCAACCACAGAGTTCTAAAGCAAACCAGCTATAATAGACATCATAGCCCCCTATCTAGTAACATTATTATAGTAAAATAGTAGCAGGAGAATAGATTGCACGAAACTATCCGGGAAAAGTTCAAAAAGCTGATAAAAGAGCACGGGCTTGAGGGGGAAGAGGTCATCGTCAAGGCGGCCGCCCTTTCTCCCGAGCAGGCCATCGGCAGCCCCGAGGACAAAGACTACCCGCTGGTGAAGGGGCAGGAACGGCTGATGCAGGCCGAGTTCAGGGGCTCTAAGGGGCAGGCCTTTACCGACAGGTACGGCAACTTCAGCGGGCGGCTGGCCGATATCGCCAACATGGAGTTGAATAACAACTTTCGCCGAGCGGTGTTCATCGCCAGCCTCAACGCCGTGATGAATTACCTCGGTCTGGCCGAGCGGACGGTGCACTGCAAGGATAAGCAGCCCCGAGAATGTGCCGCCGAGCTGGTAGATTATATTAAGCAAAACTATGGCCAGCCCAAGATAGCCATGGCCGGCTTTCAGCCCCGCATGGTGGAGGCGCTGGCCCAGCACTTCGAGCTCAGGGTAACCGACCTGGACGAGGCCAACATCGGCCAGGAGAAGTTCGGGGTGAAGATAGACGGCCCCAGCCGCACCAAAGAGAACCTGGAATGGTGCGACCTCGCCCTAGTGACCGGCACTACCATCGTCAACGATACCATTGACCAGTTCCTCACCGACAAGCCAGTAATATTCTACGGCGTTACCATTGCTGGTACTACCGAACTAGAGGGCCTGAACCGCTTCTGCCCCTTCGGCAGCTAAGCCCTTGCATTGCCGCAGGTCGGGTGTTACAATGCCCCCCGATGAAGGTCTTTAAGGTAATACTGCTGGTTATACTGGGCATATTCCTTTGCCTATCGCTATTAGTCTTCGGCCTGGCGCTGATGCTTAATCAGAGCGTGCTCAATCCCGATTTCATTGCCGAGCATGTGGAGAGGCTCGATATAGCGGCGGTAGCTGAAGAAGTAGTTATCGACCAGATTCCTTCTGAAGCAGCGGATTTCATGGGCGAGTCTCTAGATGAAGTCCTGGTGGATACCATCGCCGACGTCGAGGACTGGATGCAGGAGCAGGCACAAGAAGGCATCTATACCTTCTATAACTATATCAAGGGTAAAAGCGATACCCTGAGCCTGATAATATCGCTTGATACGGTGAAGGAGAGCTTCCGCACCAACCTGCTGGCGGCCATATTAGCCTCACCGCCGCCCGAGCTGGCCGGCCTTACCCCCGAAGAAATAGAGCTTCAGTTCAACGAACACTGGAGCCAGATTGACGAGGAGATACCGTCAGCGCTGGAACTCGATGAAACCATGCTCGACGCCGAGGTCATGAACCAAATCCTGAATGCTCGGCATTATGTCGGCTACTTCAACAAGACTTTCATAGCCTTGATTGCCTTCAGCCTGCTGATGATACTGCTCATTATACTGACGCACTTCTCGGTAAGGGGTAGCACCCGCCATCTGGGGATAACCTTCCTCGCCATCGGCGCCGTCAGCCTGGCTGGTGCCTTCATTGCTAGGAGCGTAATCAACGGCCTGCTGACCGGAGGCGATATACCCGCCACCCTGCAGACGTGGGCACCAGATGTCGTCACCGACGTGCTTATGCCGCTGGGCATATACGCCATCGGGCTTCTGGTGGTGGGCATAACCCTGACCGTAATCTCCTTCGTCTATAAGGGGGGCGGGGACGAGTACGACTTCTACTATTAAGGCTTTTTCCGCTTCCCCTCTCTCTCCACAATGAGCTTAAGGCCCTTCTGCCCGACCACGGTCACTTCTTCACCGGTTTCTATCTTCCTACCCGCCGATTTCGCCTTCCAGAGCTCACCCCTGATACGCACCATGCCCTCTGGGTCAAGGCGCTTGACCACCTCCCCCCTCGTCCCCAGCATATCGGATAAGCCGCCCTCGGGCTTCTTCCTCAAGGCTCGGCTGCCCATGTGGTAGGTGAAGACGGCGAAGCCCGCCCAGGCCAGCATGATGAGTATGATGGCGAACAGGGGCAGATTTATGTCTATCTTGGGCAGCAGCCAGAGACCCACCACGGCGATGGCGGTTTCCTCGAGGGCGGTGGTGATGATAGCGATTATGAGGCGGGTAGGTATCATGGTGTTATTATAGCAGGATGGGGAGAATTTTGGGGAAGCGTTGACTTGCCAGAACAGCTGGACTATATTGACAATCAGAGGAAAATGAACTTATGAAAAGAAAGATTATTTATATCGCCTGTTTTGTTGCCTTCGGGCTGGGGGTGGGTTTCCTTACCGGCTGGCATGACGCCCACTATGATACGCCGCTTTTCCTTAATCTACCAGGTTATTTGATTGGCGAAGTCTTCGCGGGACCTGTGCTGGCTTCCGTATTATTCTGGGGGGTGGTGGGCACCTTGTTTTCATTGTTCCTCAAGCCGAAGATAATAGCCTGGATTATGGGCTTATACCTAGTGATATTTGGGGGGTTGACCGCCTGGTATTACTGGGGGTAAAGGGTGGAGCAATCCCTACCACTGTAGGGGGTGTTTAAGAGGGGGCTTTGCCCCCTCTTTTCCTTAAAGGGCGGCGGGCGGGAATAGATAAAGTCGGGGTGGGGCAGAATAATCTTTGTTGCCCCTCCTCAGATATGGGTGCTATAATGACCCCATTATGAAACTGAGCCGTGAAGAAGTGCTGCACATCGCCCGTCTGGCGCGGGTGGGCCTAACCGAAGAGGACGTTAACCGCCTGAGTGAGCAATTATCCAACATCCTGGAACACTTCGAAGCCCTGAAACAGGTGGACACCACCGACGTTCCCCCCACCACCCAGTCCATCCCCTTGCAGAACGTGACCAAGGACGATAAGGTCGACCCCTCCCTGCCCCAGGAGCAGATATTAGCCAATGCCCCGCGCAAAGAGGGTGAATACTTCCGGGTAAAGGCAGTGCTGGAATGACGACACAATTGACCATCCACGAGGCGCATAAACTGCTTAAAAATAAGAAGCTTTCCTCAGTGGAGCTGACCAAAGCCTGCCTGAAGCGCATTAAAGATGTCGAGCCCAGGCTCAAGGCCCTGGTCAGCACAACCGATGAGCTGGCGCTGAAGCAGGCCGAGCAAGCCGATAAACGCCTCGCCAAGGGCGACATCAACGCACTAACCGGCATACCGGTGGTGCTCAAGGACGTGCTCTGCACCAAGGGGATAAAGACGACCTGCTCGTCAAAGATGCTGGAGAACTTCATCCCCCCTTATGACGCCACCGTCGTCGAGAAGCTGAATGACTGCGGGGCGGTGACAGTGGGCAAGGCCAACATGGACGAGTTCGCCATGGGCTCCTCCACCGAGCATTCCGCCTTTTTCCCCACCCACAACCCCTGGGACTTGGACCGGGTGCCCGGTGGCTCTAGCGGCGGCTCGGCGGTGGCAGTAGCCGCCGACGAATGTATTTTCGCTCTGGGCTCGGATACGGGGGGCAGCATCCGCCAGCCCGCCGGCTTTTGCAGCGTGGTTGGCATGAAGCCCACCTACGGGCGGGTCAGCCGCTACGGGCTGGTCGCCTTCGCCAGCTCGCTCGACCAGATTGGGCCTTTGACCAAGGACGTTACCGACTGCGCGCTGGTATTGAACGCTATAGCTGGCTTTGATGACAGGGACTCGACCTCGGTGCCCGAGCCGACGCCCGACTATACCAAATGCCTTGACGGCGACATCAAAGGACTTCGCCTAGGCGTGCCCAAAGAGTATTTCGTCAAGGGGATGCAGCCCGAGGTCGAGAAGGCCTTAAAAGACGCTATCAAAAAGCTGGAGGAACTGGGGGCTGAAGTGGACTGGAATGTATCGCTGCCCAGCACCCCCTACGCCCTGCCCGTCTACTATATCATCGCCCCTTCGGAGGCTTCGGCCAACCTGGCCCGCTACGACGGCGTCAAGTACGGCTTCTCCTACAAAGACACCGACAGCATGT
>DAOULR010000016.1:0-78778 GCA_034419075.1 Dehalococcoidales bacterium
GTCGATACCAGCGAAATCGACTATATCAATGCTCACGGCACAGCCACCCTGCTCAACGACCGCACGGAAACCAACGTAATTAAAAGAGTGTTCGGGGACAGGGCCAAGAAAATCCCTATATCAGCCACAAAATCAATGGTCGGACACCTTCTGGGGGCGGCAGGGAGCATTGAAGCCGTAATAACCGTCCTTGCTTTGAAGCATGGAGTGGCACCGCCAACTATCAATCTGACTCATCCCGACCCTGATTGCGACCTGGACTATGTGCCCAATGAGGCGCGGCCGGCCAAGATAAAGACTGCCATGTCCAATTCTTTCGGTTTTGGCGGACATAATTCGGTGCTTATCTTCCGCCATTACAAGTAGGAAATACCATAAATATTCCTCAACCGGACAGATAGGTCAAAGTCCCTTCTCCCCCAGCAGAGTGTTTATTAACCTTACCCCCTTTATCCCTCCTAAGAGGAGTGGTAAGAAATTGAAAGAGAGGTTAGCACTCATCTATTACTTCTTTCGGGGGTGGGGTTTATATCTTACGAGATAAGCCGGCGATGATGCGAGGGGGGTAGGGGGGGAATAGATAACAAACGAAGAGGATCAGGGGACGGGTTACGAAACAACCTCCCTCGGTCCGCTTGCCTCAGCCCAGCCTTAAGTGCTAAAATCTTTTACTAACGTGTGCCAAAATAACCGCCACGCCAAGACATCACCAGCCAATGAGGTACGCCTTCGCCACCTCACCGTAGATGAAGCGCTGCCCAGGCTTGACCAGTACCTGCATGACGCCTTCATGGCTGGCCTGTATCAGGTCAGGATAATCCACGGTAAGGGAACAGGGACTCTGCGACAGATGGTGCGGAAAAAGCTTGCCAGCCACCCCCTGGTCAAATCATTTCGCCCTGGTGATTACGTGGAGGGGGGCGAGGGGGTTACCGTTGTAGAACTGGCCGAGAAATAATAAATAGGCTGAACAGAGCTATCTAGACCCCACCACAAATCGCAATAAGGTAACCCAGGTTTAGAACCTGAGGACAGGGAAATTGAGCTCTTAAAGAGACCCTCTACCAATTGAACGTCCAACAGTATTTCAGCTATAATTGTATTGTTATCTGTGGTGAGTGTAGCCCAGTGGTCTAAGGCGCCAGGTTGTGGCCCTGGAGATCGAGGGTTCAAATCCCTCCACTCACCCCACCATATTCTTATCCGCCCCGCGCCGGTGGTTGGCGAAAACCCAGGCTCTGGTTTTCTTGATAAAGTCTCTGACCTCTCCATCAGTGCGAAAGTCTTCTTCACTAAAGTAGTCACGATGAACCATCTTGTCCAGCGGCCTCATCAGCTTGGGCCTCGATTTGTAAGCAGGATAGCCCAAGGCAATCATATCGTAGACCTCCATCTCAGTAGGTATGTGTAGAAGGTTCTTTAATAAGCAGTGGTTATAAGGCGATGCCACCAAAGATACCCACTGGCTGGCCAGCCCCAGCGTCGTCGCCGCCAGGTGCATATACAGAAAGGCGTTGGCCAGGCTGGAAAGGTATATTGACTGTTTTATATGCGGGTCACATCTCACCACCATGGGTAACCCCAGCTGAGTTCTGGTATCGCCAAAGAGTAATATAAGCACTGGGGCATTCTGGAATTCCATTTCCGGGTCAAGCCAGGGCTGCAGTTTCACCCGCATCCAGGGCTCACACATGTCTTCCAATTTGGAGAATCCCGAGGCCCCAGCGGGACGCGGCGGCCTGATAATTCGCATAACGTCGTCCTTTAGTTTCTTATCCTTGATGACGACAAACTCCCACGGCTGCGAGTTAAAGCCCGATGGGGCCCAGCGGGCCGCCTCAATAATCTTGTCCACATATTCATCGGGTATAGGGTCTGGCTTAAAGCGGCGAATACTCCGCCTGTTTTTGGCTAGTTCCAGAAAGCTGTCGTAATCCATATCAACCCCCTCTAAATTACTATCGATAACAAGTATAGGCACAACTAACCGCCAAAGCAACAGCGAGGTTTAGTGAGCTTAGGTGAGTTGCAGGGTAAGCAAAGGGCGCACTATTTGGTATTAAGTAGCATGAAGAGTTAGGTTAATAGTGGTGGCCACATAGTGCCCCCAGGGAACGAGGGGTAGACATTGGAGAACTGCCTTTATTCCTTATGGGTTAACCCGCGTTCGGCAAATTCAATTAAAATCGCAACGGTAATGTTTATCCGCCCTTTTAAAATCCAGGTTTAAGGCTAATCTTCTTCTGCTTGGTCTGGGGGTATAATTTCTTCGTCAGGGATAATAACCTCGCCATCAGTAACATCTTGGTCAGACGGTATAACCTGGTCGGGAGCTACAGCTACTACTGGCAGTTCATCGGTGAAGTGAGGCTTTGGGGGTGTAGTTTTCTGCTTGGCACTGTAAGATAGTTCTTCGGTGACAGTATCCTCTAGAGTATAGCCTTTAGTGGTGGCACCATGATGCTCGCCACTATGTCCCTGGGGTAGGGAGCAGACGGAGACGTCCCATTCTTTGTAAATATCCCGTGCCCAGGTTGTCTTGATGGAAACGCCTTTGGTGTCCGTCTCTTCGTCGGGGGGCACGACTGTTTCCTCGATCTTATGCCACTTATTCACTACCGTCCGCAGCAGCTTTTTAAAAGTGTAGCCACAGACCGCCTCTCCTTTGGCTGGTGCCGCCGTTATGAGTTTTGCCTCAGAAACCCCTTCACCTTTCGAGGTGCCCCCAACTTCATCTTCATATTTTTGAAGAAGCTGCTTGAATTGATCCACGAGTTGCTCCTTGGTGGTTCCGGGGCCTATTTTCCCATCTATAAGCACTATGGTCGGTGTAGCGGGTGCCGCTGCTGGCGCCACTGGTTTGGGTCGCGGAGGACGCAATAGATAGTAGAGTCCAAGGGCACCCCCGATTAGAAAGAGAACGAGCAGGGAGATAAATACTGCCGGCCATGTATAGTCAGTGTTCCAGGTTACGGTTATTGTCCTTGGGGAATTCATGACCTCGGTGCCGGTGGCATTTTCAGGTTTCAGCTTGCCCCTGAAGAAACCCAGAAAGCCCGACATAGGAACCTCGGGCGGGTCAACGCTCCAATCAGCTGCAGTTCCGGCCTTGTACCAGCCGCCGCCATCCGTTTCGCCATATGGCGAGTTTATCGTCAGCAGGTAATAGGTGTCATAGGTGGCGGTTGCCTTTCCCGGTGCAGTGACTTTCCAGTTCAGGTCTTCGTTGACGTCCTCATCGCCATCAGGCAATACCCAGTAGACAAAATCGTACCGGGTATCGGTTGACTCTTCAATCTGGACTGGAGCGGTGGCTTCTATGAAATCATCGACCTCAAACCAGCCGGCGCCGGTCAAAGTTGTTATCTGAGGCGGGTCGGTCTTGAGGTCAATGTAATACTCAGTGGTATAGGTAAACGTGGCATCGGGATTATCCTCGTCAATCACTATTTCGTCTACATCGGCGGTAAACCTGACGTCGGAACGGGTCGGGCTTAAGACCGTAGCGTCCACGGTTATCACCGGTTCGTCGTCCACGGCAAAGCTACGGGTGAGTGTCTCCCCACCCTCCAGCGTCCCTGTCAGTACGCCATCCACATAGATACTGGTCTCGCCGGCAGCTAGAGTAACGCTCACCATAATCACCGATTGGAAGTAGCCCGCTTGAACAATGAGGCTGTAGGCCTGCTGGGCGGAGAGGTGTGGAATTGAACTATCGGTGACAGTGATGATGATATTATAGGTGCCGGTAGAACCATTACTCGGGGTGCCAGAGATAACGCCAATAACTGGGTTCAGGGTCAGGCCTGACGGTAAGGTACCGCTGGTCAGGCTATAACTATAGGGTGGGGTACCGCCGCTAACGTAGATAAATGCTGAATAACTGACGCCTTCTTTTGCATAGGCCAGAGCGGTGGTGGTGAAGGTTATCGGCGCCGCGGTTATGGTTATGGAGAAGGGTTGGGGGGCAGAAGTCTGAGGTATTGAATCAGTAACCGTTACAGAGAAGGTGTAGGTACCGGCTAGGGTTGGCGTCCCCGAGATAACGCCGGTGGCTGAGTTAAGGGTTAGACCGGTTGGTAGCGCTCCACTGACAACGGTCCAGCCGGAATAGGGTGGAGTGCCCCCGAAGGGTATTAGGGTTGTTGCTGGATAAGGGACGCTAACCTGACCTACGGGCAAGACTGTTGGGACAATGCTGGGTGCTGCCGCGGCCGGAGTGGCGAATAACAGGGTGCTCAGCAAGATGACCAGAAGAATAACCGGCAAACGGCCTTTCCACCCGCTAGCCCACTTTAAGTGGTGCTGTGATTGCCCCAAAATAGATTTCATTTATTAGTCCTAAGACTATTGTATTAGTTAGATAACCTTTCGTCAACGCTCCGCTGTTTCGCCTTTAATGAGTCTTTCTAGAATGTGTCTACTCTGTTGTATAATATAGACAAATTAGGATAAAGGATACTTGAAAATGTCGAGTAGATTTGGTGAATACGAAGACCAAGAGTTCGTTGCCGAGTTCTATGACTCGGCATATGGACAACTCTGGAGGAATAAGGATATTGATTTCTATATAGGCTATTCTAAGAAAGCAGGGGGTAGAACTCTAGAGTTGGGCTGTGGAACTGGTCGGGTTCTTATCCCAACAGCTATTTCGGGTTGCCGAATAACCGGATTGGACTTATCTCCTTATATGCTTGACAAATGTCAAGATAAACTTGATAGACAACCGAAAAAGGCACAGGAGCGAGTGAGGCTAGTTCAGGGAGACATGACCAATTTTAAGACTGGTGAAATGTATCGGTTAGTGACAATACCATTCAGGTCCTTTCAGCTTCTAGTTTCAGTTGAAAAACAAAAGGCTTGCCTAGAATGTATACACAGCCATCTCACTTCAGGTGGACTTATTATTCTCCATTTCTTCCATCCCTTCCCTCCTATGCTAGTTCACAACCCAGAGTATATGGCAGAAATAGAAGACATGCCCGAAACTGAGTTGCCTGACGGCAGAAAATTGCGACGCACTAGTAGGATATTTGCTTTTCATCGTGACCAACAATGCAATGATGTTGAAATCATATATTATGTCACTGAACCTGATGGTAATATGGAGAGACTAGTTCATTCGTTCCGTATGCGATATTTTTACAGATATGAAGTGGAGCACTTGCTAAGTCTATGTGGGTTTAGAGTTGTTAGTCTATTCGGTGATTTTGATAAGTCAGAATTTTCCCATGATTCTCCAGAGATGATATTTATTGCAGAGAAAATTCAGTGAAGTATGTGGTCTCTCAATGGCCTCCTGAAAACCCGCTATCCGTTAGCAAAAATGGAATCGCCCTTGTTATTTTATCCACAAGCGGTTAAAATTAGCTACCAAATCTTCCGTGCGCCTATAGCTCAGCGGATAGAGCATCGGTCTTCGGAACCGAGGGTCGTGGGTTCGAATCCCTCTAGGCGCATGCCTGAGTCATCGCTGTTTGCCAACATTTTGCCAACATTTCCCTCGCCTAGCCAAGGCTTAAGAAGCTTATCAAAACGTTCCGCCGCTGTCTTACCCATGCCAGGCAAAAGATGACCATAGGTATCAAGCGTAATCCCGATATTAGCATGCCCCATACTCTGGCTAATTACCTTGATATTTACTCCTGCCGCCATCATCAATGAAGCGTAGCTGTGGCGTAGGTCATGTAGCCTTAAGCCCTCCAGCCCAGCTCTACGGACGGTCTTCAAGAATGTATGGGTGACGGAGCTAGGGTCTAATGGTCTGCCATCAGGATGAGCAAAAACAAAGTCAGTGTCACTTAAAGGCCTACCCAGTAAAAACCTCCGCGTTTCTACTTGTTCCTTGTAGCCACGAAGCAACAGTGCCAGAGATGGTGGCATAGTCACCTGCCGTCGGCTTTTGCGAGTTTTTGGTGGCTGTATAACATACTGCCCGCCGCTTAACTTATACAGAGTTTGAGATACTGAAAGCGCGCAGAGATCAAGGTCAAGATTGCCCCAGATCAGGGCTAATGCCTCAGAGCGGCGTAGACCCGTAAATAACATAGTGTAGAATAGATAATAATACGGCCAAGGCGCCTCTCGGGCAGTCGAGAAAAACTTATCCACCTCATCCGGGCAAAGGAATTTCATCTCCTTATCTACTGGTCTCGGAGGGTCCACACTATCACAAGGATTAACGGCTATCAATCCTAACTTAACACCTGAGGGCTTTGTTCTGAGAGCTATAGAGAGGCTAAGAACACCACCGTACAAGTGTATTCACAGCGTGTTCTCGGGGCTTGATGCGGCATTCAGGGATTACTTTCCGGCACTTGATCCATCAACGGTGATTGAGCAATTGGCCGATGAAGGGACAATTACGGTAAGACCGGCGAGGGGTGGTATGATACTCTATAAATCAGGGGACGCTCCCCAGAGTCCTTCTGTAAAGACCGTACTCACGAAAATACTTGAAGAACCAAACTAACTGCCTGCAAGTTGAGATAATTGTTAGCCTCATTTACGCGATGATACATTTTGGCTCGTTGTCAAAAATGGCTAACCACGCTCTTGACCTTGTGAGCCTCTGCTTCAATTCTCTTGATGTCAGCCTCCGCGAACAATCTCCATCCTCGTTTGTCCTTATGAGGTACATCGTCAAGGATACCAGCCTTAAACCATCGTAACAGGGTAGACCTGCCTATACCCACCACTCGACAGGCTTCTGAGGTTCTGTAATAGGTCTCTCCATTGATTATAACTGGCATAACCTAAGCCTCTTTCGAACTGCTAAGGACTGCTTTACATGTTTCACATTTTGCCGTCAACAGCCGGCATTCGTTCTTGTTGATTTAGTGTTTCTTGGACTATATTCTTTAACTCATCAGGCGTAAATGGTACCCTCAAGGACGGTCTACTTGCTGACTCTAAAAAGTGCTTGGTAGCTACATCGGCCCTGTCCTCGGTAGTGAAAATTGCCCCACCAATTAACTTCTGATTTTTTTCAACTATGACTTGGTAAAGCTGTTTACCGTTCATTATCGGTGTCCTGAGGTCGATGAGACAGAGGTCATAGTCCACCTCACCCAGCATCCTGCCGGCGATGGTACCATTGACAGCGATATCAACCTCAAAACCTTCGGCGGTGAGGGTTCGTAGACACATCTGGCAGATAGCTGGTTCATCTTCAACTATTAGAATTCTCTTTATTTTTTTCTCCCTTCCTATCAGTAACAATAGGTAGTTCCATAAAAAGGTCACACTTCCGCCTAACACTTTATCAGTGCGTATCTCATCGTATACCTGACTTTTATCAATTATTTACCCATATATTATCCATACTATCCAACGGTATAAATAGAATGGCTGTCGGCCGAATACTAGACTTTATGTAGGACTTTGGCTCATTAATTTGTAAGCGTTTGCCCTACAAAGGAGATTTAAATGATATGGGGATAACAGCTTCGGTGGTGAGGTGGACTAAAAAGCAGCATTCATCGCAATGGCGACTAGACTATCCCTGCCTGTGTTACGGGAAATAGGGAATCTCGTTTATTACTTTACGACTATTCAGCTTACAAGGTGATTTTGCATGGCGTAGCGGGTTAATTCTATATCATTATTCATGTTCATTTTCCGAAGAATGCGTGACCTGTAAGTGCTGATAGTTTTTGTACTCAACAATAATTCATCAGCAATCTGTTTCACACGTTTACCAGAGGCTATCATGCACAGTACCTGATATTCTCGGTCGGAAAGAGACTGGTGAAGAGGTTCTTCGGTATTAGTTTTCAAAATAGAAGCCAACTTTTCAGCGAGAGACGAGGTGACGTATTTACCACCGCTTGATACCTTTCGCATAGCCCTTATCAATTCCTCTGAGGCGCTTTCTTTAGTTAAATACCCTGCGGCGCCGGCCTTTAGAGCCCTCACCGCATACTGTTCTTCCGGATGTATACTCAGTATTAGAACGGGAAGCTCGGGCTTTTGGCCTTTGATTTCTTTTAGAATCTCGAGCCCACTTCTATCGGGCATTGTAATGTCTAATAGTACAACGTCATAATCATCTTTCAGTGCTTTATTTAACGCTTCCCGTCCATTACTCGCTTCGCCAGATACAACGATGTCGGAAGTATCGCTGACGATCTGCTTCAGCCCATCACGAACAATGGCATGGTCATCGGCGACTAATATTCTTATCACTGCGCTCCCCCCTTCCCGTAATGGGAATATTTACTGTTACTATAGTCCCTTTACCCGAAATACCTTTAATTGTGATGCTTCCGTTAACCAAACGGGCGCGCTCACGCATCCCGATTATCCCAAACGAATTAGTATCGGTAATCTGTTCTTCTGTAATCCCTTTGCCGTTGTCTCTGACTTGTAGCATCAGTTGCCCGTCTCCTTTTCTTAAAATTACTTCGACTCTTGTCGCATTGGCATGGCGAGTGATATTAGTCAGTGCTTCCTGAAGGATTCGAAAAACCGTTGTTGATATGTCTCGGCTGAGATCGATATCTTCACTCTCAGTAATAAATTCACAAGGGATTTGGGTCCGCTCACGAAATTCCTGAGTTTGCCATTCGATGGCGGCTATGAGACCAAGGTCATCTAATACCCCCGGTCTCAATTCTGTAGAAATCCTCTTTACCGTTTGGATTGTTGTAGTTATGAGTTCTGCCATTTCGTTTGCCTTCTTGTTTAGTGCTTCTGGTTTCTCAGGAAGTCTCTTGTGTAGCCAGGCCAGATCCATTTTTAAGGCTGTTAGGGACTGGCCCAACTCATCGTGAACCTCGCGCGCGATACTCGTC
The DNA here is from genome assembly GCA_034419075.1 of Dehalococcoidales bacterium. Lineage (GTDB taxonomy): Bacteria > Chloroflexota > Dehalococcoidia > Dehalococcoidales > BS750m-G39 > E44-bin88. Next base: position 8,796 of record DAOULR010000016.1, read on the forward strand.
CTCTCTGCCTCTCTCATAGATTCTATATGTGCCGAAAGGTTGCGCAACCGCTCGCGCGACTGCCGCAATTCTTCCTCCGCTTTTTTACGAATGGCCACTTCTCGCTGACTCTCTGCATATAGACGGACGTTTTCCAGGTTAGTGCTAATCTGATTGCATATGGTATGAATTAGCTCCTTATCCTCAATGGTATAAGGCTGGCCAGAGAGTTTTGGTCCCAAGACCAGCAACCCTGATAATTGACCCATAGGTGTTTTCAACCCGGTAATATACTTTGTCTGCAACTGCTGCAGGTAGTTCTTTTCTTTGAAAGTAATGCCCTGTAATTGCGGGATGATTTCGATATCCTCGTAGGAAAGTATTTCCCTGGGGCGTTCCAGCCATTTGACCAAAAGGCTTTCTCTCTTCAGAATTACGTGGGAATTAGAGGGATATGAATCGGAGGAAAATGCGATGATAAAATCACCACTATGAGGCAGTGGTTGTAAAATGTAGACGCTTGAAACTCGCAATGCTCCAGTGAGTAGATTGACCATAGTAGCACCCAACTTAGAGGAGTCTGTGACACTACTAGTTTCCTGGCTAAAGGTTTCCAATGCTTTGAGGTAGTCATATCTATCCCGGTAGAACCATCTATCAACGCGCTTTTGAACCCATCGCCATAACAGTGGCAGGGTGAAAGCCATGGCGATGAGGAGGAGCAAGCGAGCCCATAGAGGGAAGACAGTTACTTCAACAAGAGGGGCAAATATGAGAAAGCCGCCTACGAAAGGAATGGCGACCAAGGCGCTGGTTAAGACATAGACGATACTTATACGCAGGACAATGCGAATGTCTAGAAGATTATGCCTCACAATGGCCACTGTGGTTAACAAACAGAAAAATATGGTGCCAATTATAAGACCCGGGTAAGAGGGCAACCCCAATAGCGGTAGAACATCAAAAACTCCCCCGATAATGATAAAGGCTATTCCGACAATGATATAGGCAATCCGGTTCCGTTCCTCAGCGTAAAGTGATGTTCGATAGGCTCTGATAAAGTTATAAAGTGCCATGATTCCCACTCCGCCAGCGAGTACCATCCAGATAATCCCTAGTGGGGTGTGGATAGGAGCATAACCGTAGGGCTTGATTTGCATACCGCTGATGAAGAGCCGGGTCATAGCCGAGGGGATGAAAAGGAAACATGCGAGATAAAGAATTGGAAGAATCTGCCTCTTTATGCTAGTAACGGTATAACGCACTGAGAAATGGTAGAATATTACCGCCATGAATATTCCTAGTGGTATTAGCCATCTCTCCCAATAATAGGCATGTTCAATATCTGGGCTTGCCCGCATACCGAAAACAACAATGCCCCAGATAGCCAGACCCGTTAGGAAAAGAGAGAACAAACGGTGAGTGAAGCTCCGGAAGTGCCCTTTTAGCACTATAGCTGCCAGCACTAGACAAAAAAGAGCTTGGATTAACGGCAACAATAAGTAGCTGGTCATAGTTCTCCCGTATTTACCTGCTCAAGAAGGTCTTGGATAACAGTATCGGCGGCATTCATGTGAGGCGGTTTCAGGTGAGCTAGGTCAGCACCTTCCTCCTTCTTTTTCTCATAATATCGTTGGAAGCTTCCTGGTGGTAATAGGAACACTCTTAGCGGTCGGATGCCTAGCATACGCTCCAAGTCCTTATAATCCTGATTGATTGCTGAGAGTTCTCGGTGAATTGACCTTTCCACCTCTTTGGCTTTTTTCTTCTCCCTTAACTCTAAATAAAGACGTATAACGGTCTCGTTTTTCTCATATTCCTTGTGGGCGGACCAATCCTCAAACTTTATCCCTGTGTTGGCTATTGCCTGCCAGATCATTTTTTCATCCAGCCTGGGGAAACCGGCGATATCTATTAGGTCGTCAGCGCGACTATCAAAAATCATCTGGGGTAGATTAATCCCCGTTTCCTCATCCTCCAGAGCAACGACTTTGATAAGGTCACCCAACCTGTATCTCAGAAGGGGCATACCGTAGAAACTAGTAATGATTATCTCATAACGCTTACCCGGCTCAACCTCATCCAGTAATATGGTGGTTGGCTGGTAACCTTTATTCTCTCGGCTTTTAAGCCACTCCGACTCGGGAGCAAACTCGAAAAAACAGGAGGAGGGGAAGAAGGTCATAGTTTTTTTATTCCAAGCTTGAGTTGCAATCGCCCCTGCTTCTGTGGCACCGTACATTTCGAGAGGCTCTTTCCCCCAGTAATGTTTTATCCGCTCTTTGTAGATACTGGTGTCCATCCCATAGCAGGCAAGCCCTTTCAAAGGCCATAAATCTTTAGGTAATATAGTCCTACCTTCTCTTTTGCAGCGCCACCAGGCTCTAATCAGACGCAATATTATTCTGGGGTGTAACATATGTCGATTAAACTTAAACTGCCCTGAACTTTCTGTAAAGCGTTCGCCCATTCTTACTAGAACGCTGGTCATAGAACTCAGCATATCAACACCTGTGCGTAGTGCTATTGCAAAGCCGTCCCGAATTTTAGTTTCAAAGTCCGCGTTTTCATATTTTTCAGAAGGTGGGATAAGACGGGCACCTAACTGTGGAGCTAATAGCTGATTGATAATCCCGGACAGATATGGAGGTGAAGGTAAATTATGTAGTACCCGTAGACCATCACTGATATTGACTTCACCCCTTCTAGTAGCGCAAGCCAAGATCACTATGGCAACACTGAATGCGCTAAACCTTTCGATAGCTCTTTCACTATACGGCACCCATTTTGATTTCCCCCCTCTACCCGAAGTGCAAGCCCAACGGTAAGATTTGACAGCTAAAACATCCTCATTCTTCTCGTTGAGATAAGCAGCATAATCGTCGTAGGTGGTCAATGAAACAAGCTGACGAAATTCGGATACGTTTTTTGGTTTTTTAGGCATGAACTTCTTGCCTAGAGGACTATCATAGACCAGCTCAATCTGTTCCATAAGCAGTTGTTCTTGTATCTCCATAAACTCGGCTAAAGATAAGTCTAGAAAGCCACAATACTTCTGCCAGATTCTCTCTTGGTTCCCTGTTTTAAAAAGTTCATCTTTGGTAATCATGTTGACACCTACACCTACGAATTATTCGTTGTAGAAGATTCTACTCCGGAGACTTTTGTACTGCAAGTATCCCAGGAGCATCACGTATTTAGCCATAATTAAGTACTTCCTTCCTAGTTCATAGTACTAAATTACTCCCTAAATTAATACATTTGGGGGATTCCCATGCCGATTTCAATGAGGCATACTGACACATATCAAATATAGTCGTGTTTAGAAAATATTAAGAAAAATCTAGGAAATTTAAGAAAGGATTAAGTTATGTCGGTCGTGTTTAAGGGCCAAACATATTACCGGACCTGGGAAGTCTGTGAGATGGCAGGCGTGAGCCGGCCCACACTACTGCGCTGGCTCAGGAGCGGCATACTTAAGGGTGCCGCCCACCGGGACAGGTGGGGTTGGCGGCTGTTTTCGAAAGCCGATATCGAGAGAATAGAGGTGGAGGCGAGCCGGATGAATTAAAACCGGCTAGCGAGGACCTTTATTCTTGAGGAGAGATTAACTAAATGGTGAAGAATGCTAGAAATCCAAGGGGATTAAATAATGCCACAGGAGGTAGAAATGGAGGGTTACCAATTATGAACCATAGAGAAGAAGATAAATCAATTCAGGAAGGGGGTGAATAGGAATGAAAAGTGTACTTATTAGCTTTATGACCATTGCTTTGGTAGGTGCTCTAATCGGTGGTGGCATTTACGCGTATTTTAGCGACACGGAGACTAGCGCTGGTAACACCTTTACCGCGGGTACGCTTGACCTACAGGTCGATGGCGAGAATCCGTGGACGAGCACAGCGGTGACTATCTCCGACATGGAGCCAGGATTAGCAGCCACCCCCGTTGATATCACCTGCGAAAATGTGGGCAGCCTGACTGGCGACCTGTATGTGAGGATAACGGGTGTTACCGACACCGGTGAGACCATAAACGAGCCTGAGTGTGTCGCTGAGGGTGGGGCATGGACCAGCCCCAGCGGACCTTGTAACGGCAACACGCCCGTTGACAACATCAGCACCCAGATTACTTTCAGTTGCCAGGTCGATAGTAGTCCGGTAGCGGGCCTGGACAGCGTACTGCTCAGCGCCTTGCCGGGCACCTGGACGCTGATAAAGGACGGCCTAAGTGCTACCAGTATTACGCTTTCTATAGGCGGTACGCTTAGCAGTAGCGCTGCTAATGAATATCAGGGCGATAGGAGCACCTTTACCATCGAGCTCTATCTAGCGCAAGATGGTCAGACGCCTTAATTAGTCTAGAGTCCAGCCAGGATTTATGGGGCGGTGGGGTTAAATTCAATCCCTGCCGCCCCAGGAATCCAAATTGTCCCGGGTAGACTAAGGAGGCGGCAGGGTCTGTTTAGTCCTGAGTTAGTAAAGGGAGACGGTTATGAAAAAGACGATACAGGGTATTGGCGTTGCCTTAGTAATTCTGCTTATGGCGGTGGCCACCTTCACTTTTTTAGCGCCTCGCTTCGGCTGGAGCGTGGATACTGTTTATTCAGGCAGTATGGAACCCCAGCTTAAAGTGGGGGGTGTGGTGGTAACGCGCCCCGTGGCGGCGGAAGAGATAAGGGTGGGGGATATTATCACCTTCCACTCTCCGCTGAACGATGAGTTGACCAGTCACCGGGTGGTAGCCGTGGAAGACGGTGTGGTAGCCGTGGAAGACGGTGAGGTGGCCATAGAAGACGGCTCACCGCTTCAGTTCCAGACAAAAGGGGACGCCAATGCTCATGTTGACCCCTTTGTCGTGCCGGCTCAGAACCTGGCGGGCGAGGTTTGCTTCCATATGCCTTATCTGGGCTATGCTGCCCAGTTCATTAAAAGCCCTCTGGGGCTGATACTGACGCTGTGCCTGCCCGGCCTCGCCATTATAGTGATGGAGGTAGTGAAGGTATTCCGTGCGATAAAGGAGGAGCGAAGCAAGAGGGAATACGGGATGTAGTAAGGAGATGAAGGTTGATGAGGGGTAAAAAGTGGCTAGTTCTAATGGCGAGCCTGCTGGTAGTCTGCTTGGCCAGTAATATTGGTATGACCAGCGGCACCTTGGTTGACGTGGAGAGTTCCACTGGTAACGCTTTTCAGGCCTGGACGGTCGGGGTGTGGACGCAGACTACGCAGGTGGATTTTGAGGCTGGGGTAGGAAGTAACGTCGATACTTCCTCAAGCCCTGGGGATGTTAAGCTCGCCCAGCAGGCTAGCCAGAGTGTTATCGCCACTGATGGCTTTGAAGAAGGCTGGTCCGGTGGCTCGGGCTGGTTGTGGGGATGGTGGCACGAAGGAAGCTCGTCGCTCACCACCAGCGGGTCTCCTCACGACGGCAGCTACCATCTCCTGATGACTTCCTCTGATGCCTACGTTGACCGGGCCGTGGACCTTTCGGGGCGTAGTGACGTGCGTCTGCAGTTCTGGGCCAAGGCTGATTCGTTCGAGCCTGGTGAGTTCGTCGAGTGTTATATCTATGACGGCGTCGACTGGAACGTGGTGGAGACGTGGGTGGATGGGGAAGATGACAATATCTATCACTTCTGCGATATAGACCTTTCTTCGTTTAACATGTCGAACCAGTTTTACGTTTGTTTTGATACGGAGATGTCAGGTGCTGATGATTACCTCTATATAGACGACCTGGAACTGGTAACCGTGTCTGGTTGGTACTATGCGTCCTGGGGTTGCCGGGCACCTATAACTATAAATAACGCTGGCTCCGGCCTGACCGACTATCAGGTCGAGGTTAACGTCAGCTACGACGGTAACATGCGGCCTGACTTCGGCGATATCAGGTTTACCGATTCCGACGGCTCAACCGAACTGGCTCACTGGCGGGAAAGCTATGTCACCTCCACCTCGGCCACCTTCTGGGTTAAAGTCCCCTCCATTCCTTCGGGCGACAAGATAATCTACATGTATTACGGCAACAGCGCCGCCAGTACTGCCAGCGATGGCGACGCCACCTTTGAGTTCTTCGATGACTTTGGGGATGGGGATATCTCGGACTGGTACCAATACGGCAGTGGGGTGGTGCAAATCGCCAATGACGGCGGCAACTACGTCCTGCTTAAAACGGCTTATAATGATTCGCATGGAGGCTATTCCCTGTTTAACAATGGCGCTATAAGCGGTTTTGAGGCTGTCTTTAAGACGAAAAGGATAAACGAAAACGGCGGTGCCCAGAACCGATATGGGATAGAAAATGGCAGCTTTAACGGCTATGGTTCCAGAATGTACGATTTCAATAGCTTGCCGTCAAATTTCGCCATAGAGAGAAGGACTGGTGGCTTGAGCACCAACCTGACGGCAAAGAGTACTTCAGCTTACCAATGGGATAGCTGGATGACGGTCAAGTTTAGAAGATACGGCAGCACCCTTGAATTTGAACTGTATAATTCCTCAGGGAGTCTGGTTGAGTCGATATCAACCTCCAATTCTTCATATAACAGCTTCGACAGATTTGTGGTGCATGGCGGCTATGAGTTCTACACTGACGATATAAGAGTTCGCCAATACGCCTCCTCAGATCCAGTAGCCAACGTAGGTTCGGAAGAGGGCTTGTATATCTCCCCCGGCACCCTTGCCTCCACGGTGCTTGATACCGGGCTATCGGGGGCCAACTGGAATTCCCTGTTCTGGAGTGAAATCCTTGAGTCGGCTACTGATATAACCTTTGAGGTAAGGGCCTCCGATAGTCTTAACGGCGGTTATCCCGACGCCGCCTGGATTCCGGTGGGAGGTAGCTCTCCGGTTAGCTCGGGACTACCTTCGGGACGTTACATGCAGTGGCGGGTGACGCTAACTACTTCGGGTACAGCCAACACGCCAACGTTACAGGAGGTCAGGGTCTACTACTATTAAGAGGTTAGGGCAGATATTATTGGGGGAATCAGCTGAATACAAAACCAGAGCACTTTTGCCCTCGTAAGTTACGCGGTTGTCGGTTAAACCTATGGTTTACCATTGCCGAGGTCCGCAATATATTATCCCAAAGCTAGTAAAAGGGCATTATCCTCATTAGAGCGGATTATATAGGTGTCCCGGCGGAGCCATTTCCCGGTCTCTGGTGGTAGCTATCAATGATTAGGGTTGACTATGGTATCTTGATTTGTGATATTACCAGAGCTACAATCCCTTGAGAGGATAAATCCAATGTTAAGGAGGTTAAAAAGGATGAAACAAAGGGCACCTGCTTTACCGGATTCCCCAACCTTCCAACAGCTTTGGGATGCTCTTGGCTCAAAGCTAATTGAAGCCGCACAGGAGCGATTGCTTTACACTCGGGTCACTGTTATGACACACCGAATTGAAATTGTACAATACTGACAATTGTGCAATGTTGATTTGGGGATTTATAATTATAAAGGCGGGATGCCACTTGCCCGATTGCAGCTGAGGCTACCCTCACGGGAGGGGGAGGGACAAAAATTTAAACCAGTGAGGAAGAAACTTAGAACTCCTGGTACCTCAGTTTCCCCTGGCAGAGCCCGCCATTAGGAAATTGTAAATATATTGAATCGCTACTCCCTCTTCTCTAACACTTCGGCAAATTCTAAAAGTTAACCTTGTCCCTCCCCTTAAGCTTGAGCATACTCCTCACTTCATCCGGCGTGGCTATCTCTCTCCCCATCTTCTCAGCCAGTCGTACTACATTTTCCACCAGCTCGGCATTGCCCTTGGCCAGAACTCCCCGCTTCACGAAGATGTTATCCTCTAGGCCAACCCTGACATGACCGCCAAGTATAATAGCCAGCGGCGCCGTGTTAAAGTAACCCAGGCCGGCACCTATGATTGACCACCGGTAATTGTCGGCGCCGAGCAGCCTGTCGGCGGTCTGCTTCATAAACATCACGTCCTCAGGCGCCGAACCGATAGAACCAACAGCACCAGTGACAAACTGCAACCAGATGGGGGGCTTTATCATCCCCTGCCTGACATGATGGTAGATATTGTAGATGTGGCTGACGTCGTAGCACTCACACTCACTCCTAGTATCGTTCTCCTGCATCGTCTTCAAGAATACTTCCAAAGAGACAAAGGTGTTATGCTGGATGAAGCTCTCCAGCTTCTGCAGATAGTCCTTCTCCCAGGGGTATTTGTAGTCTTCGTCTTTGTATCTCTGGTAAATACCACGAAGGCTTAAGCATATCGGCCCCATGTTGAAAGAGGCAAGCTCAGGTTTAAAGGTGGGAATAACCTCTATTCTCTCTTCTGGGGTCATGCCACCAGCGCCGCCCGTGGTCAAGCCGATAACCACGTTGCTGCGCTTTTTTATCTTGGTGATAATCTCTCGGAACAACCCCAGGTCTGAGGTGGGTTTGCCGTCTTTTGGGTCGCGGGCGTGAATATGCACCACCGCAGCCCCAGCCTCGGCCGCCTTTACCGACTCATCGGCAATCTGGTCTGGGGTTATCGGCAAATATGGGGTTTGAGTGGGCACGGTCAGACTGCCCGTAGGAGCGCAGGTTATGATCAATTTCTCCATTTTCTATCTCCCTAGAGCTGTAATTTTGCTTAACATATTTTCTATAAACTTCAGCACTTACCCGTGCGCGCATAGGTTTCCACGCTAGTATCCCGGAGGTTCAAGCCCCGCTCTTTCCAGTATGCTAGCAACCGCTCGGCATCCAGGAAGGCCTCCGGACAAAGTACTCCCTTCTCCTTGACCTCCCCGCGGTAGAGCATCTCGGCAGCGAAGGCGCAGTTGTGGCCGGTCATGCCGCTGGGCAGCCCGGTTATGTGGTGGGTGTAGGTGACATCCTTCTCGCCTTCCTTACCCTTGATAATGAAAAATCTGTTGGCCGTGGTAAAGCGTTTCCTCTCCGTCTCCATGAGGGCTGAGTTGCTCAGCCCTTCGGCAATGAAGTCCCTGGGCACTATCGAGCTATCGCCAATTTTCACTGGTTCCGAGTCGGCGAAGCCAAGCTCAATACACTTTATAAACCAGTCATTAAGCTGAGAGGGCAAGCTGCATAGCTTGAAGACCACCGTCTTTACCCCCTTTATGTATCGGGGCAGTGTCACTGGCTCCGGGTGGCCAAAATAGAAGGCTCGTTGTCTGCCGATTGGTTCACCAAAGTCTATCTCCTCCATGCCCCAATCATTTGGTGTTTGCAGCCGTCCATCAATAAACTGGAGGTTGGAATCCATTAAGCAATGGAAGATATGGTAGATGACAGCCCGGCCGAAGCCACCTCCCAGACCGACCCCTACCAGTATACGGATTTCATCAACCTCATCGAGCTTATCGGCAGTATGCTTGATTAAAGCATTGCTGAATCCGGGACTGTTGCCACACCCCAGGCAAATGGACACCCCTGCTTCTTTGGCTACCTCATCAAGGGTTAATGCCTCTTGAATGACGTCGGCATCATCACAGATATCAATATAGTTGGTGCCGGCCGCTATGGCCGCCTTCATGGGACTGATGCTGTATCTATAAAAGGGGCCGACACAGTTGATTACCAGCTCCTTGTCTTTCATCAGCCTGACTAGGGCTTCATAGTCAGTGACGTCGATTTCTTCCGCCCTTATCTTCTGGTTCTGGCGTAAGGAGGCCTCCAACCTGCTCCTGTCTATCACCCTGTCAGCCAGTATGACCTGGCTGACCTCGGGCTTGGCGATTAAGTCACCGGCAATGACGACACCGGACATGCCGAAACCACCGAGGATTAGTATCTTCACTCTATTCTTTTCCTTCTTGTAAAAGCTCGATTAAGACCTTATTGTCCAGCAGAAAAAAGGTAATTTTGGAGGGCTGGGTGCTTCCCGGCCTGAAGCTTCGGTCATAGCCCGCGCATTCCACCGGTGGAGACACCAGCTTAAAACCTCTCTCCACCAGCTCATCCACCACGCTATCAATATCGTCAACCTCGAAGCACAGGTGGTGTAGCCCACCCCCCTTTCTTTCCAGAAATTTTGTTACGGGAGAGTTATCGGAAAGGGGCTCCAACAACTCAATGTATATCTCATCTCCCTTTTCGGGAGCGATGAAGCTGGCCCTAACCTTTTGGATGGGGTCCGATTCAGGCTGCGTCGCCTGCTTAAGACCTAGGCTGCGAAATACCTCGGCCAGCTCTGACAGGTGCGGGACAACCAGTCCGATATGGTGCAACCTAAGCCTCATGTGTTAACCCACGACCTCCAGACTATCTCAAAGATAATCCCCCCCACCCTTCGGGTGTCGAAATAGCAGGCCTTTATATCTCCCTTGTGAGCTTCCACGTACATTTCCGCTCTGGTCAGGGGGGCAAAACCAGCTTTTACGAATCTGTCGAACGTCTCTTCATAATCGGGGACCAGAAAACCAATATGCTGCACGCCCTCGCCCTGAGCTTCCAAAAATTCCTTATGGAGTGATTCCCCCTCCAGTGGCTGGATTAACTCCAGCACGATATCGCCCCACATGGCCTTGCCCTGCTTTAGCCTGAAAGAAGAAGGCTTCTCCCTAAACCATTGCCTTTCTGGCTTGAATTCGTACACATCAAAGGGGCCCAGCCCGAACACAGATGAATAGTACTCCACCGCCTTTTCCATATCCCTAACCACCACACCTATATGTTCGATAGGAGGTAGGGAAAGCTTCTCTCTGAGCGCTTTGGTATCGTTCACCTCTTCCTCCTCTCCCTATAGCCTGCTTATAGCGCAGTCGACGCACTCCAGCACCCTGTCCAAATCCGCCTCCGTGACGGCGCTGCAGACGTACCACCTGCCACCCCACATAATGAGTACCCCTTCCTCGGCCAGCAGAACACGGAATTTGTTCTGCTTCTCCACATCCGCCTCCTTCAAATCCCGGACGCTGTATACGATTTCTCTGTCTATGAACTGAAAGTAGAATACTCCCCTTGGCCCTTGGATGAGTGTTGGTATGCCGTGCCTCCGGCTAATCTCCTTCAGACCATTCATCAGAGGCTTTTGGAGCTCGTCGACTTTCCGATAGTAGGCACCATTATCTTTTTCGAGGATGGTCAGACTGGCCAGAGAGGCAGCGATACCGAAGGGGTACCCGTTAAAAGTCCCCGCCCCGATAACCCTCCTCTCGAGAAGCAGGTCCATAATTTCCTTCTTTCCGGCAACGGCCCCCATGGGCACACCGCCGGCCAGGGCTTTACCGAAGGTGGTGATATCGGGCGTTACGCCGAGCAAGCCCTGGGCGCAGTTAAGCGCTACCCTGAAACCGGTAATAACCTCGTCGAAACAGAGCACAATGCCATACTTGGTGCATAGTTCCCTGACCTTCTCCAGGTAACCGGGCTGAGGTGGGCAACAACCGCTATTGCACATGATGGGCTCCATGATAATCAGGGCCACCTCTTCTCCATACCTCTCAAGGACCCTTTCTAAGATTTCTATGTCGTTCCAGGGCAACTTGAAAGATTGCTTGAGAGCTCCGGGATACCTGCCTTCGGTTACTAAGGGGTCTAAGTCGCTTTCCGCAGCAAAGGGCATACCGGTGGTCTTATCATTGACCACTCCGCCTAGGACATTATCCAGCCATCCATGGTAGTGCCCTTCGAAACGGATAAAATAGCGCCTTTTGGTATAGGCGCGGGCAAGTCTGATAACCAACTGAACCGCCTCGGTCCCCGAGAGGCAGAAACGGACCTTCTCGGCGCAGGGGACATGCTGTATAAACTTCTCGGCTAGCTCCACTTCCATTGGGGTTTGGGCGGCGCCGGAGACCAGGTAGTAAAGGGTGTCCAGTTGCTCCTTTAAAGCTTGGATGTATTCCTGATTGCTATAGCCGAAGATGCCTGGACCAGCCCCGCACATGAAATCGATATATTTGTTCCCATCAACATCCCAGAGATAGGCTCCCTCACCTCTGATAATGAAATTGGGTTTTGCGCTTAATGGACTCCTAAGGTTGCTCTGTGGCCCTGGCATAACCTTCAGTGCCCGTTCATACCACTTCATGCTCTCCGCATTATTTAGCATATTAGGCGCCTCTTGCCTTGTTCAGCTAACCTTTAAATCTCACCAGCGCTTAATATTTTATCCGAGTCGCATCTTCCTGAGATTGTCAGGGTAAAGCGCTTTAAGAATTCTAAGCATTTTAGCATCCCTATCCTTGACTGCTTTTTCGTGTGTACCGCCCTTGGCATAGCTATAATAGCCCCTGCCCTCAATTCTTATCCTGTAGTCTACCATCATCTCTTTTATTACCTGCCGAACCCTACCCGGTCCCCATTCCTTTTCAAACACTTCTGTGCTAGCCAGACGCTGCTCTTCGCTTCGATTACTGACTTGGTCAGCATAAGCCATCATAAACCGCTCAAAAAGTCCCTGCACCGGTAGACGGAAACCAAAAGTAGTGCGCATCACCGTGTCGATATCTTCAGCGTTGGAAACGCCTTCTTCACAGAGCGCCGCAGCTTCATTGAGAACGGCAAACATCAGCCGTCCACCAATGATGGCATCTTTTTCCTTATCAATCTTAATAGGGACCTTACCTATTTGTTCCAGAAAGGCACAGGTTCGCGCTACAGTCTCCATAGAAGTCTCTAGGCTAGGCACCACTTCCACTCCAGGCACGATGTAGGGTGGGTTGAACCAGTGAGCCACAATAATAGCGTCCTTCCGTTCGCATAACGCTCCAACCTGAGAAGCTGGCAGTGGGCCACTGTTGCCTGCCAGTATAGTGTCCTTTTGGCTTATAGACTCCATATCTTTATAAAGCTTCTGTTTCAGCGGTAGGTTATCTGTGATGGCCTCAAAAACAATCTGAGCATTTTTCACCGCAATCGCCAAATCGGTGGTAGTCCTGCTTCGGGCTAACACCTTCCGCTTTGTTTTATCTGTGGCTAATCCTTCACTGATGAAAGTATCCACATGGGAAGCATTGAGAGATGTTGCCTTCTCTAAGATAGCTTCCCCTATGTCCTGCAGAATGACGTCATAGCCACCGAAGGCACATGCCAGGGCAATACCCCGTCCCATACTTCCCCCACCAATTACCGCTACCTTCTTTACATTTTTTAGCCAGACTTCAACATCTTTAACTGCCATATTAATCCCCTTACAAAGAATTTAAGAGTTTATTCAGTAGCTTATCCTCTTAACTCCTTTGGTTGTTATTTAGGAGGAAGTAATTAAGGGAACAGGTCTCTAAACCGCCTACTTTTATTTCGGGATAGTCTCCCATTCGGCACGCGCTTTCCTCAGAAGTTCAGGGCATACTAACAGATCAATTGTCGTCATTGCCATCGCCTTCGCTGAGTCCACCATTGCCTGATGAGCTATCTCACTTGCGGTTACCTTGGTCGCCGCTGGCGTATGCAGGGCGACATCAGCAGGAGCAATTGATACTAGAGGCTGGATTGCTGGTGTAACCATGCTAACATTACCCATATCTGTGCCACCCATTAGTTGGCCGGGTAGCTGCGGGACCGGGGCCCAGTCCTTGCGCACCATCTTCATGTTGGTATCGAAGAGTTCGGCCATAACCCTGTTACTGCGCTGTGCCCGGTATCTATTCTCCCAATCATAATGGTATTCGAGACTGGCACCCGTGGCCAAAGCGCCAGCCTTAAAGCAGTTAAGCACTCTTTCCAGCCGGTTCCTCAAATCTTCATCATCTATAGCACGGATATGGCAGTTGGCGGCTGTGTGATCAGGGATGACGGTGTGCTGCTCAATGCCACCTTTCGTAATACTGCCGTCTATTGCTGGGTATGGGGTTGCAATGCGCAGAGTGTTGAAGGCAGTAAAGGCGATAAGCATTGCGTCCTGTGCATTAATGCCTTTTTCTGGCTGCGAGGGGTGAGCTGCCTTACCGAAGTATTCAATTTTCAGTAGGATAAAGGCGACACTATCAGAACATGCCTTATCCTGGCCTGTGTTGGGGTGTATCATCATAGCAGCATCAATATCTTTAAAAGCACCGTTATTTATCATTATACCCTTGCCATTGCCTCCCTCTTCCGCTGGGGTTCCCAAAACAACCACCGTTCCGCCAAGTTCATTTATGACCGATGTTAAAGCGACCCCAGCACCAACTGCCGCTGAGCCTATAATGTTGTGTCCGCAGGTATGACCTAGGTCAGCCACCGCATCGTACTCTGCGAGAATAGCTATCTTCGGACCCGAGTTGCCGATGGTCCCTCTAAAAGCAGTATCAAGACCATAGGCCGGGTACTCAACAGTAAATCCAGTTTCTTTTAAATAGTCCGTGAGCACTTTAGAAGCCAGAAATTCTTTAAAGCAGAGTTCGGGATTATTGTGAATTTCTATGCTGATTTCTGTCAGTTTCTCTCCCTGCGCATCTATGCTAGCGATTACAGTGTCTTTTAGCCTTTGTATCTTGGTTGCGATACTTTCCTTAGTCATTTGGCTCTTCATTTAATAATCTGTATTCAGTTGATAGTGACGCCCTTTTACCAGATGGTATGGTCTGGAGATATCGCCTTCACATCAAGTAGTAATTCCATCCCCCCGCGTTCACCAAAACCACCGCTATCTTCGAGAGTAAGGCAAATGGATACCTCGTAGCTTGATGACCTTGGTGTACGAGAACGGTTCTACAGAAGCAATACCACTTATTTCTGGGAGCTCCACATTGACGAAACGATTTGCTGAATCTGCGTTTTCAAAGCGAGCCATTACTATAAGATTGTATCTGCCTAACGCCTCCGCAGCGAAGAAGACAGACGATTTTTTGATTATTATGTCTGCGACTTCATGAGCGGATTGCCGCTTTACTACAATTCCCAAAAAGACCATGCGACCTTTTCCTAGTGTTTCTAGATTAGGTACTATTTCAAGACTAAATAGCCGTCTATTATACATATTATTAATACGTTTACGTATCGCACGTTCTCCTATACCAAGCCTTGCTTTCAGGTTAGCAGTACTGGTGAGCCCATTCTCAGTTAAAATATCAAGTATCGTCCTATCTGTCTCGTCAATTTGGTAGTTCTTTTCGTTAGTGGCATCTGAATACTGCGCCCATTCAGTGTCCATCCTCTTGAAAGTAGGAGCGGGCCACGAAAAATGGTAGTACTTTCTAACACAAGTAAACACTAACTTTTCTGTGGCTATAATTCCCTCGATTCCCGTCAATTCCGAGTTGACAAAGAACCCTAGCCTGGCTAAAGAATCAAGAAGTACCCCTATCCAAATATCATATTGACCCATTGAATGGGCTATGGTGTACACCGGGGCATATTTCAAGAGTTCAGAAGTAACCCTATCCAAGTAGCCAGATTCCACTTTTATGCCGATGTGGGCCCACGTTTTGTACCCTAGCGATATAGGGTTAGGCATGGCAATTACAAAAATATCACCCGAAGCTATCATTTTATTTATCCTCCGGCGTATGGCTTCTGCTCCGATACCGAGGCTGGAAGCTAGGACAGCCGGTTTCTGATACCCTTGGACTTCCAATTCGCGCAGTATTTTGTTGTCTATCTGGTCCATATTGTTCTTCCTTTGCCCAAATTATCTACCCGACGAATAGGCATCGGTTTCCTCCCACACTATGGGATACCCAGCTTTCATCACAGGTACACCCCATACTTTTTGGTAAAGTCTGTCATCGCTTTGATATTCTCAGGCTTTGCTTCATCAATTATCGCCCCGGCATCCATGATAAAGCCTCCATCCCTGCCGACGACATCTATGAGCTTCTTACAGTAATCTTTAACCTCTTGAGGCGTACCTGTAACTAAGAGCGAGTTTGGCACATTTCCTTTGATGCAGGCAATCTTGCCCAGGATTTCCTTCGCTTCATGCATATCTACAGCCTCAAAGTGATATATAACCTTTCCCTTAGGTATATCACTAATTACCTCCAGGCGTCCCGAACCCCATTTACCCTCAAGTAGTAAATAAGGTGTGAGTCCCTGGTCAATTAATGCCAGCATGACCTTTCTTAGTCCTGGCCAGTAAAAGGTCTTAAACTGCTCCGGTGACATGAAAGACTCAGGGCACTTGTGGAGAGGAATGATTACTCTGGGATTTCCAGATGTTTTGGCGGCGGATACCGCCATCTGAATCATCCACGGTGTTACTTTATCAATGGTCTCGAGAAGCTTATCCGGTCTTCTATACATGTCCGTCATTATCCCACGTGTACCCCTGAGGAAATCCCCGACGGTGTCATAAGGTGCCTGCGTCCCCGAATCAAACATGGACGGAAATCCTAATTCGGTCATTTCCTTGTGAAATGGACCAACGGTGGCCATCCATCTGGAACATTCGCGCGCCGCTTTCAGAAGGGACTCGATAGCACTAGCAACTTCCGGTGTGCCCATCGCGCCAAGGCTGGGGTATAATCCCATATAATAGGCAAACGTCTGGTGTATGGGAGGAAGCTTTTTTAAAGGCTCTAATATTCCAAATATGCGAGGAAAGTAGGTTCTTATCATAAAATCGGAAGGGTCTTCAAGGAAGGCATCGTATTCCTCGGCCTTCATGTATTCCTCTTCAACGAACTGGAATGAATAGTTGGGGTTAACTCCATGCCCAGGCCACCTGAGTTGCTTATAGTCAAGGAGCTCAAAGGTGGGACCTGTATTAGTATAACGCAGCGGCGTAATCATGTCCCACTGGAAGTCCAAGCATGTTTGCCTCCATGCCATATAGGCTTTGTCGTAATCATACATTGCCTCTTTGAGAGTCATCCCAGCATATTTGGCGGGAAAAAAACCCACAAATGGCGCAATAGGAACCCTGTCTGGCACCTTCAACTGGACAGCATCACTGACCCTCTTTTCCCTTTCTTGGTATAGTTCTTCAGGTGCTTTCTCCATTTTTTACCTTTTCATCTCCTATTTTGACCCAAATCATCCTATCAGAAAGACACGAAATTGTCAATATACCTCTTGACAATAGGAAAAATGTATGCTAATTTACAAATTACTTACCAATATCATATTTTTTTAAGCTATTTAGTGGAATATAGTCATATACTTAGCTGCCGTATTGTGTGTTACGTCACGGTCATCAGGTCAAGATTGCATTTACCAAGGTGCAAGGGGAGGGATGAACATGAACAAATTTTAGGAAAGATGGTTAAATAAACATCAACAAATTTCAGTAAGGAGGAAAGATGAAAACGAGAACGTTAACCATAGTATTTGCGATTTTGAGTATAATAGTAATTATGTCCACTTTTAGCATGCTGGGTTGCGGTGGTGAGCCCGAAGCCGTTGTTGAAGAGTGGAATATCCCTCTAATAGTACCTGTAACCGGTTATGCGGCACAATTTGGCCTTGATGCAGAATGGGGGGCTGAGCGTGCAATGGAGGAGATAAACGATGCTGGCGGCATCAGAGGATTGCCGCTCAAGTTGACCTTGTATGATTCAGCTTTCGACCCCACCAAAACAGTCCAAGTTATGGCCCAGGCACTTGAGAATAACCCGTTGGTAATCCTTGGGCCAATGGGTGCCTTCGAGGTGCAATCGTGCAAAGACCTGGTCATCGGCCAGGGCATTCCTATATTCACCGACCTCTCCTTTCCGTCAATGCGCGATGAATTTTCACCCTGGGGTTTCTCTCTTTACGCCGATTGGGATAATGCAAACACCCTAGCTATAGGGGAATGGCTCAGGCTTAATCCAGACATCAAATCTGTGGCTTTAGCCCTTGTTGCAGGAGAAACATCCCATCTCCAGAGCATTGCGGTTGCAGAGAGAGAACTTGCAGCCCTGGGTATAGAAGTGAAAGGCAGGGTTGAGGTTTCTTGGGGTGGTCTAGACGCAGGAGCCGCGGCAGTAAAGGCTTTAGGCCTAAACGCTGACGGGTACTATAGTGCTCTTAACGGAGTTGAACAAGCTATGTTCATTAAAGCTCTGTACGAGCGAGGTATGACTGAAGGAAGGCGGATAGTCTCTGGTGGAGCCTGTATCTCAGTGCCATTCTTTGAAATAGGTGCAGGATACTTGGAGGATACATATGTTTGGAATTCCTACGATATGGATTACCAAGGTGACCGTTGGCAGACTTATGTCGGAGCCTATAAGACTGACCATGACGGTGGATTGCCATACTCCATAGCTATTGGCGACTACTATGAGGCTGTCTATGCCATAAAAACGGCCATTGAAAATCTAGGGATAACCGGTGACCCGAACAGGCTTGCCGAGGAGAGATTGGCGATAAGAGACTATCTCCGAAATTCAGATGGTATTCCTGGTCTCCAGGGTGAGTGGGGCTATACGGATGGCCTAAAAGATTCCCCACTATACATGTTCCAAATAAAGGACAACGAAGTGGTGTTGATTAGCCAGTTTCGCTAAAGAACCAGAAGTTGGAATTGAAAGAAATGTTATGCGAGGGGCACTGGCACTAAACACTCTCTCGTCAGTGCTAGTGCCCCGGTTAAAAGGGAGGGGATTCAATATGCTTGACCTTAGGAAGATAGCCGAGAGTGTGATTGCCATGGACGTTGGCACGACTGAGGAACTGACCAAGGCTGCCCTAAAAGCAAAGATACCCGCTGAGGAAATATTGAAAAACGGGCTCATTGCTGGAATGGAGGTGGTGGGCAGACATTTTCGGGATGGTGAACTCTTCATGCCGGAGGTATTAATGTCCGGAGAAGCCATGAAAGCAGCTATGAAATTGCTTAAACCGTTGTTGACCAAAGAGGGTGCCATTAAACGTTTTGTCGGCAAGGCGGCGATAGGCACTGTTGAGGGTGACATTCACGACATCGGCAAGAACCTCGTCATTATGATGCTTGAAGGGAATGGGTGGGAAGTTATCGACCTAGGGGTTGACATCTCTCCCGAAGAATTCTGCCAAGCAGTGAGGGAGAACGACTTTCAGGTTCTGGGGCTGTCGGCTCTGCTCACGTCAACGATGGTCGCCCAGGCGCAAACCATAGAAGCGCTAAAAGCCGCAGGATTAAGGAACAAGGTCAAGGTAGCCATTGGCGGCGCCCCTGTAAACCAGGCCTTCGCTGACCAGATTGGCGCTGATGCTTATGCTGCCAATGCCGGAGAGGCAGCCGCCAAGTTCAATGAACTGATAGGCAAGTGATATGGTTAGCTAATAGCCCGAGAAAGCTATCGTTATTTTGGAGGCAGAATATGAGCGAAATGACTGGTACCGAGCGTATGTTGAAGGTGATGCGACTACAGGAGCCAGACAGGGTTCCCCATTTTGAGCTCTATCTTGACCCTTCGGTGGGGCAGGCGATACTCCCGGGAAGTTCATTCTTTGACTGGGTTGAATACTTTGATTGGGATGGAATGCTGGCATGGATTGGTGAGTTGTCCAAGCCTGTGGACGAGTCAGGGAAACGTTTTCTGTCAGAATGGGGCTACATTGAGAGGGCGGCAGGAACGCAGCGCCCCCTTCCTACTGAGCCGCCAGTGAAGTCGGAGAAAGACCTTAAGACCTGGAGCCCACCCGACCCGGACAATCCGAAGAGATACGAGGCTGTAAAGGAGGAGGTAAGAAGGTATAAGGGACAGAGAGCCATTATTGGCATTAGCCTCGACCCTTTCGAGATGGCTAGCTATGTGCGTGGCACCGCCGACTTTTACATGGACCTCGTTCGCAATCCGGATTTCGCAGACCGCTTGACTGGCATAATCCGCGACCACTACATCAAAGAGATGAGGAATGCCGTTGAGCTTGGGGTGGACATATGGTATTTCGGTGCACTCTATGTCGGTAAGGAAGGGCCCTTGATTTCCCGGGAACTCATTGCCAAGCATGTCATGCCTTTTTTGAAATCCCTGGTTGATGAAGCCCATCGCCTGGGTGTCCCTGTTATATACCACCTTGACGGAAACATCCTGCCGATAATTGACCTTATTCTAGATACTGGCATTAATGCTTTGCACCCGATTGACCGGTTAGCTGGGCTGGACCTTGGTGAGATGAAAAAGAACTATGGACACCGTGTCTGTCTGATGGGAAACATCGATTGCGGTTCAACCCTTATACATGGCACGGTGGACGAGGTGCGAGACGAGGTAAAGAGATGCATCCGACAGGCAGCAATAGGTGGAGGCTATATTTGTAAGTCCAGCAACACAATTCAGTACGGAACCAAGCCGGAAAACTATGAAGCCATGGTCAAGGCTATTCACAAGTATGGCAAATACCCAATATCGCTTTAGACGCTGGACGACACTACGATACGAATTATAATCGGTCTTTTAGAAGGAGGTTATTGAATGGCAGGAAAGCCTGGGAGTGCCGAGAATCACCGCTTGACGGTGGCACTTACATTTGATTTTGATGTCGAATCTGTCTTTACGGGTATGTTTGGTGCTGGTGGGATGGAATCGCGAGGAATATACGGTGCGCGGGAAGGTATGCCAAGGATTCTAAAATTGTTAAGTAAGTACGAATTACCGGCAACGTTTTTCGTCCCGGGCTATACTGCCGACCACTACCCGAATATCGTGCGTTCTATTGCGGCCGATGCACATGAAATAGCCCATCACACTTATTCACACAGGCCATCGCCCGCTCTGAAGCCTGAGGAAGAAAAGGCTGAGATAGTGAGAGGACTGGAAGCTTTGGAACGGGTAGTAGGTATAAAGCCGCGCGGTTACCGCGCAGCAGCTATGGGTCTTTTTGATGTGACAATTGAACTCCTGCTTGAGTATGGTTTTGAATATGATGCTAGTGAGATGGGAGCCGACCGCCCTTACTGGCTGGAATATAAAGGGAAACGCACCAATATTGTTGAATTACCTTCATCGCCACAACTAGCCGATACTACCCACTTCCTCTTCATGTTTCCACCACACTATATGACGGGGCTGAGCGCGCCGTCTAAAGTCGAGGAGATATGGCGTGAGGATTTCGAAGGTGCTTACGAAGAGGGGGGTGATATCTACTTTATGTTGATAATGCATCCTTTCGTCATAGGTCGCCTTCACCGGATGCGGATGCTGGAGAGATTTATTGTCTATATGTTAGAGCATGATGGTGTCTGGTTTGCCCGGATGGGTGAGGTAGCCGATGATTTCCGGAAACGGCAGAAATTGGGCTGATTTCCTGCCGTAGTTGTCTGAAGGTAAGATTATTAGGGTATAAAAAACTGCAGGATACTAATCAGGATACTAATATAGTAATTTGAGGTCATGAGCATACTTTCAACTTCAGGATTGAGCAAGCATTTTGCTGGCATTCATGCTCTCGATAAATTAAATATCACTGTCGAAGAAGGCCAGATCCATGGTCTTATTGGCCCGAATGGATCTGGAAAAACGACGTTCTTTAATGTGGTTTCCGGGGTGCTGCCGGCTACAGAAGGAAAGATTTACTTCGGTTCTGCAGATATCACTAACTTCAGTTCTCATGTTGTCACCAAGATGGGTATCGGACGCACCTTCCAGAGAGCAATTCTTATGCCGATGATGAGTTGCCTGGAGAATGTGATGGCAGGAATGTACTGTCGCACTAAGGCAAATATATTAGGTACATTCTTCCGTTTACCTTTTTCTCACTCGGCACAAGAAACCGAAATGAAACGGCGAGCGATGGAGCTTTTGCAGTTTGTTGGTCTGGCAGACTCTGCTGAGCGCTGGAGCAATGAGCTAGTATGGATAGAGAACCAGCTCCTGCAAATAGCTCGTGCCCTAGCTACCGAGCCCAAGCTCCTATTACTTGATGAGCCCACGGCGGGGATGGGACCTGATGAAACCGAAAGGGTTGACAGGTTAATCCAGCAAATACGGGACAACATGGGTATAACAGTTATTTTAGTGGCCCATGATGTCAAGCTAGTCATGGGAATCTCAGATTGGGTTACGGTTATAAGTTTTGGCAAGAAGATCGCTGAAGGGACGCCGAAACAAGTGCAAAACGACCCTGCGGTTTTGGAGGCTTATCTTGGTCAAGAATAGGGGAAGTATCCTCAAGGTTGAGGATCTTTCCGTGTCTTATGGGCATGTTTGTGCCATTAAGCAGGCTAACCTAGAAATTAACGATGGTGAGCTTGTCGCTCTTATTGGGGCCAATGGTGCTGGAAAATCGACTCTTATAGGGGCTGTGCTCGGTATTACTCGTGCCAGTAGCGGTACCATCTGGTTCATGGGACGGGATATCACGCGGAAATCAACTGACAGTATCGTTGCCTCTGGCATATCTGCAGTCCCTGAAGGACGTGGGATTTTGCCAATGATGTCGGTGATGGAGAATTTACAATTGGGGGCTTTTCATCTCAAAGGTGATATCAATAAGCACTTAAATCAGGTGTTTGACCGATTCCCAGTTTTAGCTAAGCGGAAGAACCAGCTGGCAGGAACTTTAAGCGGTGGAGAACAACAGATGTTAGCCATCGGCCGAGCGTTGATGGGATCCCCTAAGCTACTGCTGATGGATGAACCCTCTCTAGGACTAGCGCCATTGGTAGTAATTGAACTCTTTCATATAGTGGAAGACCTAAATAAGGAGGGGTACACTATACTTTTATCCGAACAGAACGCCCAGAAGGCATTACAATTTGCTGACAGAGCTTATGTTTTCGAAGTCGGTCGTATTGTGCTCGAGGGCACTGCTCAAGAGCTAGCCAGTAATCCGAAAGTGCGTCAAGCTTATCTAGGCGGCGCTGATTAACTTTTTTACGAGAGAAGATTTTATGGAAGTCTTTGTTGCTCAGTTGATAAACGGTCTGGCGATGGGTGGTATTTATGCCTTGGTCGTTGTGGGTGTTAACCTAATATTTCTGGTCAGGGGGGTTGTGCATTTCTCCTATGCCCACATTATGGTGATCTCTATGTACGTATCTTGGATGGTATTAGGACAGACGAATAATAATCTAGCTTTAGCAATCTTCTCGGGTTTTATCGCCGCTATCTTGCTAACCACTGCCACTGAGTTTATTTTCCGACCTCTAGCTGTACGGGAAGCCCTTCTGGAAACAATAATAGTAGCCATGGGTATAGGCATAATACTTAGTGAAATAATGTCTCACTTCCTCCACCGCGGCCTGCCTATTAGCTTTCCGGCGGGCATAACAGGGGGAGGGGCTGTGGTGCAATTGGGTATGATTAGTTTCTCCTTAGCACACGTATATTCATTACTTGGCAGTATTGGTGTTGTGATCGGTCTTTTCTTTTTGCTGTACCACCATAAACAGGGTAGAGCCTTTAGGGCTATGGCCCAAAACCTTGGCGTAGCACGCCTTCTGGGTATTCCCGTTAATAGGACAGGCATTTACAGCTTCGCTATAGCCGGCGTATTGGCAGGCATTATCGGTGTGTTCATGGCTATGACTCTGGGCATGGCCTCATCTTCCCTCGGTAATACTCTAGCAATCAAAGCGCTGGTATTGATGTTGTTCGCTGGCATGGGTAATTTAAAAGGGGGGCTGATCTGTGCCTTGCTTTTGGGTTTGGCTGAGGCTGTGACGATGGCTTATCTGCCAGGACAATGGACGGAGGCTATAGTCTTTGGGGCGATAATGATAGTAATAATATTGAGGCCAAAGGGGTTGTTTGGTGCTCAGGTGTGACCCTTGGTAACAAGTTAAAGGAGTTCACGAGCGATGTCGCTGTACGCGGTATATTACCTTCAGTTTGCAGCCGTTTTTATTCTGCTGACCTGGGCTTTCTATATACCTTTTCGCGGTGGACAACTCTATAATGGGCCTATCTATTGCATGGCTATTGGTGGCTATTTTTCTGCCTTTGTTGTGCGGGATTTGGGTTGGCCTTTCGGGCTGGCACTTATTGGTGCTGTAGTAGTGGGGGCAATCTTCGGCTTCCTACCAGCCCTCGGGTTTGCGCGAACTACTGGCATAGCTACAGCTACGGCTTCCATAGCCCTTATCTTCATAATTCAATCGGTGTTGAGGAACTTGGAATTTCTTGGCGGGTCAAGGGGTTTTTGGGATATTCCAAAAGTGGATTACCTGTTACCGATAACCTATGTAATTGTCCTTATTGTCGGCATTATTGTCTATCGGCTTGACAACTCTCGCCTCGGGAGGGCCATTGAAACAATTCGCGTCGATCCTAAGCTGGGTGCTACCATGGGTATAAGCGTAATGCGGCTTAGCATATTTACCCTGACACTTTCGTCAGCAATAGGTGCTCTATCTGGGGTCATTTATGCGTTCACCTTGGGTACCATCCATCCTGACAGTTTTGGCTTTTCCCTGCTACTTTATACGTGGACCATGTTGTTTGTTGGTGGCCGTTATACTATGTGGGGGGCGATAGTTGTCGCCCCAATTCTGTGGGGTCTACCCCAATGGGTTCCTCATGCTGTTGCTGAATACACCAATATTCTTTATGGAACATTACTCATTCTCCTCCTCCTTCTTCGACCTCAGGGTCTTATCGATAGACGTACAATACAACACGTAAGGAGCGTAGCTAGAATTTGGCGCAGATGATTACTGGTTTTTGTAAGTACTAGCTGCCACTGATGCACAATTCCGTTTTCTTCACTGTGTATGGGTAGCGTACTAAAGCTTGTTTTATTACTCTACGTCACAAAAGAGGCTTTTGTTACTCTTAGCACGTCCTAGAGAAATGGGCGATAAAACCATTGCGTTTTTCTACATTTTACGAAGCCGTTTGCCAACATTTTGCCAACAAACTGCTTAGCACCCGCTGGCATCAGGTGGGACATCTAGATACAAAATGCTTACCGACGCCAAATAAATTAGCACAAAATCATACCTAGAGGGATTAGGTGGCACAACTAATCTTCATCTTCGGAACCGAGGGTCGTGGGTTCGAATCCCTCTAGGCGCATGACTGCAAACCTCCACCAGCAACATTGACAATCGCCTCCCAACCGTCTATATTTTAAGCCACCACCCCTTGAATAAGGAGAGCCGAGAAGAGCATTGAAGATAGCGCTGGTATCTCCCTACGACCTTGCCTATCCCGGCGGGGTGGCTAACCATATTTTCGCGCTGGAGCGCGAGTTCATCAAAATGGGGCACGAGGTCAAGCTAATCGCTCCCGCCGCCCGGGGCGCCAACTCCGATGAGAGGCTCATCTGCCTGGGCAGAGCCTGGCCCACCCCCAGCAGCGGCTCGGTGGCCCGCATCACCCTCACCCCCTGGATGGCCCGCATGGTGAAACCGGTGCTCGAACGCGAAAAGTTCGATGTCATCCATCTTCACGAACCATTGGTCCCGATGCTGTGCACCACCATACTGCGCCTCTCCCGCGCTGCCACTGTGGGCACCTTCCACGCCATGGACAGCCGCGGTTACACCCAGTGGAAGCCCCTTACTATTCTTTTCCTGAAGAAATGGTTCCGCAAGCTCGACGGCAGAATTGCCGTCTCCAGGCCAGCCAGAGACTTCATCAGCGGGCATTTCCCTGGAAACTATCGGATTATCCCCAACGGCGTCGACCTAGAGCACTTTTCCCCCGAAGTGGCGCCATTAGAGAAGTTCCACGACGGCAAGATAAACATACTGTTCGTCAGCCGCCTGGAGAAGCGCAAGGGAGTGGACTACCTGCTGGGCGCTTATAATCAGGTAAGGAAAGAGGTGGGCAACTGCCGGCTTATCCTGGTCGGACCCAGCACCCGATGGAGCCGTAACCATGAAAAACAGGTGAAACGGAGGGGCTGGAAGGACATTGTTTTTACGGGCTGGGTGCCTCAGGACGAGTTGCCCCGGTACTACCAGACGGCGGATATCGTCTGTTCGCCAGCTACGGGGCGGGAGAGCTTTGGGCTGATTTTGCTGGAGGCGATGGCCATGGGCAAGTCCATCGTCGCCTCCAATATAGACGGCTACGCCAGCGTGGCTACTCATGGCGGCGATGCCCTGATGGTGCCGCCCAAGGATAAGAAGAGTCTGGCTCAGGCCCTGATTATGCTGGCCACCGACGCCAAACTGCGGCAGGAGATGGGGGCCAGGGGCAAAGTCAAGGCCGCCGAATACGGGTGGGACCACATTGCCCAGCGGGTTATGGACTATTACGAGGAAGTCCTGGAACAGCGCCGAAGCAGCGGCCCCGAAGCGATAATGGCTCCTTTTTAAACCCCCAAAGGAGGATAAACAGTGTTCTACTTCCTGGGGCTGGATATTGGCTCGGTTAACGCTAAGCTCTGCCTGATTGACGAGGACGGCAGGGTTGTCAGGCTGGATGTCGAGAAAATCACCGCCAACGCCCGCTCGGCGGTTAACTCACTGATAGGCAGGCTGGGTGACCTGAGCAACATTGTTGGCGCCGGCGTCTCTGGCTCCGGCAAGGCCGTTATCCCCAGAGAGTTCAACTGGGGTGACTACAGCAGTTCGCTGGCAATTGCCTCCGGGCTGCTCAGCCGCCACCCCGACGCCAAGACCATTATTCAGATCGGAGGGCAAAGCTCCTTTGTCATCGGGCTTGAGGACGGGCTGAAAAAGCCCTGGAAGGTGGCCTCTAACCCGCTCTGCGCCGCCGGCACCGGCCGATTTGTCGAGCAACAGGCTTATCGGCTCGGCATCAGCATTGAAGACTTCGCCCATCTGGCCCTCCAGTGCCAGGACCGGCCGCCGCGCATCGCCGCCCGCTGCAGCGTCTTCGCCAAGAGCGACCTCATTCACCTCCAGCAAAAGGGCGTTTCCATATCGGCCATGCTCTACGCCCTCTGCGAGAGCATCGCCCGCATGGTCGTCTCCCTGCAAAAGGGCGCCTTCGAAGAGCCGGTCTATTTCGTCGGCGGTGTTGCCGCCAACGAAGCCATCGCCAAGGCGCTCGGCGAAATGCTCACTGCCCGCGACGGGCACCCGGTGAAAGTAAACGTACCCGAACGCAGCCTGCATATTGAGGCGCTGGGGGCAGCCCTGCTTTCTCGAGACCAGCGTTCCTCGGTTAGCCTCCTACCGGAAATTGATTCCCGCCAGAGCTACTTCGAAACGGCCAAACTGGAAGAGACCTCTGTACCAGAAAGCCCCGCTGGCCTGTTGGTTAAGAAGCCCTGCACAGGCTATCTGGGCATTGATGTCGGCTCCACCAGCACCAAGGCCGTCATCCTCGATAAGTCGGGCAAAGAGGTCATCGCCAAGAACTACCTGATGACGGCGGGGCGGCCCATTGATGCCGTCAAGCAGGTATTCCAGAACCTGCTCGCCGACGGCGCCGCCAAGGTCAAGGTGATGGGGGTGGGCGTTACCGGATCGGGGCGATACCTAGTCGGCGGATTTGTTGGCGCCGACCTGATTAAAAACGAAATCACCGCCCAGACCCGAGCCGCCGCCGAGATAGACCCCGAAGCCGATATTATTGAGATAGGCGGCCAGGACTCCAAACTGGTCATCAAGAGAAACGGCGTCGTGGTTGACTACCAGATGAACAAGGCCTGTGCCGCGGGCACGGGTAGCTTTATCGACGAGCTGGCCGAGATGATGGGGGTGCGTGTAACCAACGGCGACTTTGCCCGCTTGGCCTTCTCGGCGCCGCATACCATAGACCTGGGCACCAGGTGCGCCGCCTTCATGGGGCAGTCTGTGGCTTCCGCCCAGCAGGAAGGCGTGCCCCTGGAGGTGATTACCGCCAGCCTGTCCCACTCCATCGCCAAAAACTATCTCTCCAAGGTGTTGGGCAACCGCAAGCTGGGCAGTAAGGTCGTCCTCACTGGCGCCGTCTTTCACAATGAGGCCATCGTCGCCGCCTTTCGCGAGCAGCTTGAGGACAAGACGCTGGTCGTGGCCGAGCACCGCGAGGTCAGTGGCGCCATCGGCGCCGCCCTGCTGGTCAAAGAGGCCATGGACGGGCAGAAGTCAAGATTCAAGGGTCTCCAGAAGCTAATCGACAGCGAGTGCAAGCTGACCACCTTCGTCTGCAAGGGGTGTGATAACAACTGCACCATCACCCAGATGAGAATGGCCGGTGAGAAGCCGACCTTCTACGGCAGCCGCTGCGACCGCTATGACAGCGCCCTGACCCAGGAAAAAAGGGAGACCTTCTTCGAGCAGAGAGAAAAACTGCTCCTCAAGGAGTTCGATGCGGAGAAGGGTACGGGGCCGGTGGTGGGCATTCCCCGAGCGCTGCTGGTCTATGATTTCGCCCCGATGCTCATCGGCTTCTTGAATGCGCTCGACGCCCGCATTGTCCTCTCCGGCAAAACCACCAAGGAAATCATGGAGCAGTCGGTGGAGCTAGCCTACACCGACAGCTGCTTCCCCATGAAGCTGGTGCACGGCCACGTCGAGGCGCTTAAAGATAAGGTTGATTACATCCTCTACCCCTGCGGTATCAGGCTGGGCTTAAAAGAAAGCGATGAGAGCCAGCAATACGCCTGCCCACTGGTTCAGGCGTCACCGTTTATCGTGCGCACCGTGCTCGAGATGGGTGACCGCTTGCTCTCACCCCTGCTCGACTTCAGCCTGGGCGAAGACGAGGTCATCAAAAACCTGGCCGATGTCGCCGCTAAAATGGGGTTCAGCCATCGCCGTGGTAAAAAAGCGGCCCTGGCCGGCACCGCCGCCCAGAAGAGATTCGAGAAAGGGCTCTCCGAGGTCGGTGCCAAACTACTGAAGCAGCTCGGTGAAGGCGACCAGCTGGGCGTAGTCCTGCTGGCGCGCTCCTACATGTCTCAGGACTCCGGGGCCAACCTGGGTATCGCCGAGAAGCTGGCGCAACTCGGCGTGGTGCCCATCCCGCTCGATTTCCTCCCCCTAAAAACGGTCAACCCCAAGGAGTTCTCTGACCGCCCCTACTGGTCCTATGAGGGCAAGTTTATCGCCGCCGCCAAGCTTATCGCCCAAAACCCCCGGCTCTACGGCCTGGCGCTGACCAACTTCGGCTGCGGCCCCAACTCCTTCATACTGAAACTCTTGGAAGATATCATGAGCGGCAAGCCCATGGGGCAGCTGGAAATAGACGAGCACGCCGCCGAGGCGGGCCTCGTTACCCGTCTCGAAGCCTTTGTTGATACCATCACCAGCTACGCCCAGACGGCCAAAGCTCAAGAGGTGGCCGCTGAGGAGATACGTCGTGCCACCACGCCGATAATCAACAACAATAAGACTTTGGTTATACCCCACATGGCGCCCTTTGTCGAAGTCATCGGCACCACCATGGAAGCCTGCGGCAGTCGGGTTATCGTACTGCCCGAACCGGACGAGCGCAGCCTCTTCTACAGCAACCAGCTGACATCGGGGACAGAGTGTCTGCCCTACCGCGTCACCCTGGGCGACTTCCTCAAGTTCTTTCACCAGAACCCGGAGCTCGCCAAAAACGTGGAGGTGGGCATGGTCAGCGCCTACGGGCCCTGCCGCTTGGGCAAGTACGCCCTGGAACAGAGCCGAGTGCTGCGGAAGGTCGGCTTTAACGTGCCTATGCTGACCACGATATCGAACAACGCCTACCGCGATATGGAATTCGGCCCCGATTTCCAGCGTATCGCCATGCGGGGTATCTTTGCCGCTGATTGCCTGGACAAGCTGGTCTGGCGCACCCGCCCCTACGAAAAGGAGAAGGGGCTGGCCGACAGGCTGTTCGATGATTACCTAGAACAGATTAAACAGCGCATCCTCCGCAAGGAAGACTTTGGCGATGTTATCGAGCGGGCAACCGGTGCCTTCAAGGCGGCTATCGACCCCAGCCTGCCCCGAAGACCGCTGGTCGGTATCAACGGCGAGATTTACCTGCGCTCCAACCGCTTCAGCAACAACAACCTGGTCAAGGTCTGTGAAGCGGCCGGGCTGGAGGCCGTCGTGTCCTCGGCCGGAGAGTGGATAAAATATGCCTCCTACCGACACCTTGAAGATAGCATCAGGTTCAGACAAGCCAAGAAGCTATTGGGCAGCTACATCAAGAACCGCGTCGTGGAAAGCAACGAACACAAGATGCTGGGCCGTATTAAGAAGCTCTCCGACGAGCCTGAGCCTTCGATAAAGCAACTGCTATCGAGGTCAAGCCTTTACCTGTCGCCGCGGTGTGGCAGCGAGGCGGTGCTCAGCATCGGCTCGGGCGTGGAGTGGCTGGAGAACCCCAGCTTCGCTGGCGTCATATCGGTCATGCCCCACGGCTGTATGCCCGGGGGCATCGTGGCGGCGATGTCGGAGAAGCTCAGCCAGATTTACCACAAGCCCTGGATAAGCCTCACCTACGACGGCATTATGGAAACCAACAATCTGACCCGAATAAACAACTTCGCCGAGGTAATCAGGTTCTGCTCCGCAGCTTAGCGGTAAAATACCGTGCCGTTAAGGAGGTGCGATATGCCGTTCACAGCGTACTATTTGAGCCCGGAGGGCAACCTTCAGCGCGACCTCAGCGAAGCCGATATTAAAACCGCTTTTGAGTCCAAGAAGGGACTGCTCTGGGTAGACATCGTGGAGGCCAGCCCCGAAGACGGCAGACTACTGGAAAAGACCCTGGGCCTGCACCCCCTGGCCATCGAAGACTGTATAAGCCCGAACATCCACCCACCCAAGATTGATGACTTTGGCGACTACCTTTTTATTATCGTTCACGGCATCAACCACGCCGCTGAGTCGGAGATTGTGGAGACCGCCGAGCTGGCCATCTTTATCGGTCCCCACTTTATGGTGAGTAACCATAACTACCCCATGTACTCCGTGGAGGCAGTCAGGCGGGGGGTGGAGGATAACGGGCGGCTGATGAAGCGGGGGGTAAACTTCCTCGCCCACGCCCTGATTGATACCCTGATTGATAACATTTCACCTACAATTGATAAAATGAACCAGATATCAGAAGAGATAGAGGAGGAGTCGATTCGCATACCCCAGCAGGCGACGCTGGAGGCTATCCTCAAGCTAAAGCGCTCCACCCTGCGCGTACACCGTGTTATGGCGCCCCAGCGCGAGGTCTTAAATCGCTTAAGCCGGGGCGAGTTCCCCCTCATCAAAAGGGAAGCCCAGATATTCTACCGCGACATCTACGACCACCTGGTGCGCATCGAGGACCTGAACCAGTCAATACGGGACAGTGCTGATAACGCCCTGGCCACCTACCTTTCCTCGGTGGCTAACCGCCAGAACGAGACGATGAAGGTGCTGTCTATGGTCGCCACCATATTCCTGCCCCTCACCTTGTTGGCCGGTATCTACGGCATGAACTTCGAGTATATGCCCGAGCTGACCTGGCACTGGGGCTACTTCGTCGTGCTGGGGGTAATCGCGGCCGTCATCATCGGCGCCATATGGTGGTTCTGGGCGCGTAACTGGATAAGCTGGGGGCGGCGGCGGATAAAGCGGGTTAGGCCCTTCGCCGTGGAGCCCAAGAAGCTGGCCGGCTACCTCGGGCAGGCGTTAAAGCTCCAGCGCCCCAACAAAAAATAAGCGGCTAGCGGCTCTAGCCCGAGTTTTATTCAGACAACTCTGGTCTGGCCTCTCGGAGATTCAATAATAACGTCGTAGTAAATTCGGCGTACTGCTCAAGCGACAAACGCAGCTCGACATATTGGGGAAGTTTGCCACAGCCAAGCCGCAAGTGATATTGTAAGAGCGATTGCCCGTTGTGTCATTAAGTTTAGCGAAAGGATAAAAAGCGATGATTCGTCAGTGCCAGTCGCAGGACACCGAGAGTATGTACTTTATCATAAACGAAGCCGCCCGGGCCTACGAAGGCGCCATACCCGCCGACTGTTACCCACAGCCCTACATGCCCATGAGCGAGCTGGAGGCGGAGCTGAAGCGGGTGACCTTCTACGGCTGGGAGGCAAACGGTGAGCTGGTGGGCATTATGGGGCTGGAGCCGATTAAGGACACCACCCTCATCCGCCACGCCTACGTTTTGCCCCAGTGGCAGCGACAGGGGATAAGCACCAAGCTGCTTGATTACATGAAAGGGCTGGTTAACACCCCCCGCCTCCTGGTGGGCACCTGGGCCGACGCCACCTGGGCGATAGAATTTTACGAGAAGCGCGGCTTTAAGCTAGAGCCAAATAAGGATGAGCTATTAAAGACTTATTGGGACATTCCTCAGCGCCAGGTTGAGACCTCGGTGGTGCTGGGGGTGGAGATGGACTAGACCAGCCTCACCGGCATAAGCTTATTGGTCAAGTCCTTATCGCTTTTAGTAAACACCCTGATGTAGTTATCGGTAAGCCCCGACCAGACGCCGCAGGTCTCTTTCTCCCACAAGACCATCACTGTTTGACCGACGAATTTTTGTCTGAAACTGCGCAGGCACGCCCTACCCAGCGCCCGCATCTTACGACTGCGCTCTTGCTTGATTTTATCGTCAACTCTAGCCGGTATAGCCGCCGCCTTTGTCCCCGGACGCGGCGAGTAGGAAAAGACGTGAATGCGGGCAAAGCGCATTTGTTTGGCAAAGTCATAGCTCTCCCCGACCTCGGCATTGCTCTCTCCGGGGAAGCCGACGATAACATCGGTGGTGATGGCCGCGTCGGGCACAGCCTCCCTGATTAACTCCACCGCCCGCCTGTAGTCGGCGGCGCTATAGCGCCGCCCCATCCGCTCAAGGATGGTGTCGCTGCCGCTCTGTAGCGAGAGGTGGAAGTGGCGGCAGAGCCTTTCATCTCGCCAGAGCTTAATAAGCTCATGGGTTATTTCCTGAGGCTGGAGTGAGGAGAGCCTCAATCTAGCAATCTCCGTCTCTTTCAGGATGCGCTCTAGCAGCCCGAATAGAGCAACGCCCTGGTGATTATAGGCGCCGATTTCGGTGCCGGTGAGCACCACTTCTTTATCGCCTTCGGCGACGCGCTTCTTGATTTCGGATATAACACCGTCAGCAGGCAGACTCTTCTCCCTACCCCGCACCAGAGGCACAATACAGTAGGTGCAGAGGTTGTTGCATCCGTCCTGAACCCTGATAAAGGCCCGCGTCCTGAAATCGGCGTTAGCTGGAGCCGACAACGAGGGAGAGCTTAAACGCCCCGATTCTTCAAGAAGGGACACCAGGTTCACTTTCTGATTGTTATCCAAGACGAGGTCAACGCTGTCGAGCTTGGCCAAATCCTGGCGGGCACGTTCCACGTAACAGCCCATAGCCACCACCAGCGCCTCGGGGTTGCGGCGGCGGGCCTGATTTAAAAGCCGGCGGCACTTGCCGTCGGCGACATGGGTAACGGTGCAGGTGTTGAGGATATAGACATCGGCACCGTTATCGGCTGGAACCAGCCGATAGCCTCTTTGGACCAACTGGCGGGCGAAAAGCTGGCTCTCCGCCTGGTTGAGCTTACAGCCCACCGTATCCAGGGCGATGCTGGGCGCTTCAGAACTTTTAACCATTTGTACAAAAATTATATTGCCTGATTTAACGCTGGTCAAATATAAACCTTCCTTGCAGATAAGTCCGATTTATGGTAAAAATAGCTAATCAAAAACTTGCTCCCCTTTAATGTTATGTCAAATCGAGACAGCAGAGTCGTAGTTACCGGTATGGGGGTTGTCTGCCCCCTGGGGCTTAATGTAGCCGAAAGCTGGGAAGCGCTGATCGCGGGCAAATCCGGGGTGGACCACATCACCCTCTTCGATACCGAGGGCTTTGAGACCAAGATTGCCGGCGAGCTAAAGGGCTTCGACGCCAGCAACTACATGAGCCCCAAGGAGGCCCGCCGCAACGACCGCTTTTCCCAGATGGCGGTGGCCGCCAGCCTGGAGGCAACCAAACAGGCAGACTTAAAGATAGACGACGGCAACAAGGACGAAATCGGCATTATTATCGGCAGCGGCATCGGGGGACTGACCACCCTCTTTGAGCAAACCAAGGTCCTGCTGGAAAAGGGCCCCGACAGGGTCAGCCCCTTTCTCATCCCGATGATGATGCCCAACATAGCCTCGGCGCAGGCGTCCATCACGCTGGGTGCCAGGGGGCCCAACCTTTGCACCACCTCGGCCTGCTCCAGCGGCTCGGATGCCGTCGGCATTGCCTACGAGACCATCAAGCGCGGCGACGCCAAAGCCATGATAACTGGCGGCAGCGAGGCTATCATCAACCCCGTGGGCGTCAGCGCCTTCAACGCCCTGAAGGCGATCTCAACCCGGAATGACGAGCCGCAGCTCGCCTCTCGCCCCTTCGACGCCGAGCGCGACGGCTTTGTCATCGGCGAGGGAGCCTGCATCCTCATACTGGAAAGCCTGGACTACGCTAAAAAGCGGGGGGTTGAGATACTGGCCGAGATGCTGGCCTACGGCACCAGCGCCGACGCCTACCACATTACCGCCCCCCTCGAGACCGGTGAGGGCGCAGCTATAGCCGTGCAGCGGGCGTTGGACAAGGCGGGCATCAAGCCCAACGAGATTGATTACATAAACGCCCACGGCACCTCCACCGAACTAAATGATAAGATGGAGACCAAGGCCATCAAGAATGTCTTCGGCGATTATGCCTACAAGGTTCCGGTAAGCTCGACCAAGTCGATGATGGGGCACCTGGTGGGCAGCGCCGGTGCTGTCGAGGCGGCGATATGCATTATGGCTATCCGAAACGGGGTTATACCGCCCACAATAAACCTGACCCACCCCGACCCCGAGTGCGACCTGGACTACGTGCCCAATACCGCCCGCCAGGCCAGGGTTAGAACCGCCCTGTCCAATTCCTTTGGCTTTGGCGGGCATAACTCAGTCCTTATCTTCCGAGAATACTCCGAGGAGTAGATTTGAATCGCTACCGCTGGAACATTCTGCCTCCAGCGCCAGAGGAGCACCTGGCGGCAACCAGCGGCCTTTCCCCGTTAATCGCCCAACTGCTCTATAATCGCGGTATTACCGAGCCCTCCCAGCTAGAGCCGTTCTTAAGCGGTGACAGGCGCCTGGCTGGCGACCCCTCCCATCTCCCCGATATCGAGCCAGCGGTAGCCAGGATTTACCGTGCCTTGCTCTCTGGAGAGAGTATCGCCATCTACGGCGACTTCGATGCCGACGGTATCACCGGCACAGCCATACTCGTTCGCGGGCTGACGAGCCTGGGGGGTAAGGCTGTTCCCTACATCCCCCACCGCCTCACCGAGGGCTACGGGCTCAACACGACCGCCCTGGAGAACCTCCACAAGCAGGGCATCAGCCTGGTCATCACCGTTGACTGCGGTATTACCGCCCTGCCCGAGGTCAAGCGGGCCAACCAGCTGGGGCTGGATATAATCATTACTGACCACCACTCCCCCCTCCCCGAGATGCCGCCCGCTTTGGCTACAATAAATCCCAAGCGGGCTGATTCCAGCTACGCCTTCTCCGAGCTAACGGGCGCCGGCGTCGCCCTCAAGCTGCTTCAGGCTCTATACCATAACCTGGGCAAAGAAGGGCAGCTGGAGGAGCTGATGGACCTGGCCGCCCTGGGCACGGTAGCCGATATGGCGCCTTTATCGGGGGAAAACCGCTATCTGGTTAAAGAGGGGCTGAAGCTGATAAACACCACCCCCCGCCTCGGGCTCAAGGAGATTATAGCCCAGGCAGGCCTGGCCCCGGGCAGCATCAACGCCGAGAGCATCTCCTGGGCTATCGCCCCCCGCCTCAACGCGGCGGGGAGGCTGGCGCACGCCATGACCAGCTATAAACTGCTCATGACGGAATCTCCCCAGGAGGCGCGTGACCTGGCGAGCTGGCTGGAGGAGAAAAACGCCGAACGGCAGCGGCTGACCACCAAAGTATTAGCTATAGCCAGAGAGCAGGTAGTGGCTCAGGGTATTAGCCCCATGCTGGTGGCCGCTGATAAGGACTATCCCCTCGGCATCGCTGGGCTGATTGCCGGCAGGCTGGCCGAGGAGTTCTATCGCCCGGCTATCGTCGTCAACACCGGTGAGACGGTAAGTAGCGGCAGCGGCCGCAGCATCCCCGAGTTTAATATCATAAAGGCGCTGACCCAGTGCCGCCAGCTCCTTTCCCATTTCGGTGGTCATTCCCAGGCGGCGGGCTTTACCCTGCCCACCCAGAACCTGCCCCAGCTTCAGGAAAACCTCACCCGGATGGCTACAGAGCAGCTGGCTGGTGCTGACCTCCGCCCCCAGCTGGATATTGATGCCGAGGTCGCCCTGCCCGACCTCAGCGGTGACACATTTAATATCATGCAACAGCTGGCCCCCTTCGGCCGGGGCAACCCCTCCCCCACCTTCCTCAGCCACCGAACCGAGGTAATCAACTGCCGCACCATGGGCAACGGCGCCCAGCACCTGAGGCTGAGACTGAGGCAGGGGGACACGGTCTGGGACGGAGTGGGCTTCCGGCTGGGCGCCTACCGTGAGCAGGTATCCCCCCGACTAGATATCGTCTATAACCTGGAAATAGACCGCTGGGGGGACAGGGAGAGGCTCAGACTGAACGTAATTGACTTTGCCCCGTGCGACCAGCCAGCCAAAACTTGACTATTGCAAAAGCACAGTGTACAATAGCTTTCAGTGGTTTAAGGTTCAGGTTATCACAAACTTAGTTAAACCTAAATAGCTTTACTCAAGTATTGGATGACCGCAACTCTAGCCAACTAATAACAAGAGAGGAGGTCATTCAATGAGTTTTGAGGACAAGCAACTCCAGTGCTCCGACTGTGGAGCCGAGTTTACCTTCAGCGCCGAGGAACAAGAGTTCTTCCAATCCAAGGGCTACACCAACGAGCCCAAGCGCTGTCCCGCCTGCCGCGAAGCCAGGAAATCGCAACGCTACGGTAATGATAGCTACGGCTACAGGTCCCGGCGTCAGATGTTCCCGGCGACGTGCGCCGAGTGCGGTAAGGAAACCGAAGTCCCGTTCGAGCCCAGAGAAGGCAGACCGGTATATTGTAGCGATTGCTACAGTAAGATTAGAACCAACCGATAAGGTTAGTCTAAGCTAAAAAACGTACATAGGCCGGGGAATACCTGGCCTATGTATGTTAGTAGAATGAGTTGATTTATTATGCCATTAAGAGTATCTAAACGAGAAGGAGAAACCGAAGACTCCCTGTTGAAGCGCTTCCAGAGGATGGTACAGATGGACGGCGTCTTGAGGGAAGCCAAAGCACGCCGCCATTTCGTATCCAAGAGAGAAGCAGCACGCCTGAAAGCCAAAAAGAACGCCCGACGCCGACGCATCGGCAAGTAATTAATACCCCCCACTCCCCCCAGTCAAACTACCGCATTACTTTAACTTCATTTACCTCACCTTTAGCTACCACTCTTGACAAATGATGGTCAACCGTTAGAATATACATAGATTCTCTAGGTATTTTACGGAGGCCATCATGAAATCAGCTCTTATTCTTTTATTGATTCCACTACTGGTGTTTTTTGCCGCCTGTACACAGGCTGCTGAAGAACCCGTAGGCAACGGTGAACCAGCGGGCAATGGTGCCGTAGCATCCGCCCTCCCCGCAGCGGAAATAGACGCCGCCCGGCAGGTCGTTTACGATTACTGGGAAGCCTTCAACGCCTATGACGCCGAAGGCGCCCTGGCCTGTTTAGAAGAATCCTACCGACAGGAAAGAGCCGAGGAAATCCCCGGCGAGATTGGCCAGATGGAAGCCGCTGGGGTTACCCTAGAGCTGGAAGAGGAAGCCGAGCCGAGCGTGACCCCCGAAGGCACGGTGGTGATACAGATAAAGCTCGACGTCCCCATTCTGCCCGACAGGCACATCAGCTATGAGCTGGTGAAAATAGACGGCGAGTGGAAAATCTGCGCTTCGGAAGAACTCTAAGCCTTCCCTATTTCACCCTTCTTCAGCCATCGCGTGCGCAAAATCAGTATCGGTATAACGATAAGCAGGACGATTATGCCTATCACCTGCGCCTGATGCAAGCCGAAGAGGAAGGACGTCCCATCCCGCAGGAAGCCGACACCCACCCGCCAGGCGGAATATGTGCCCAGGTAGATGAGAAACAGCGAACCATCGGGCTGAAACCTTTTTCTCAATGGGAACAACACGCCGAAGGCTATGAGCAGGAATACAATCTCGTAAACCTGGGTGGGGTGGACGGCTACCCCCAGCGGGGCATAGCACTGGGAATTGGTATAGACCACCGACCAGGGCAGCCAGGACGGGGCGGCGGAGCCGTAGCAGCAGCCGTTTATGGTACAGCCTACCCTACCCACAGCCTGAGCCAATAGAACGCCCGGTACCAACAGGTCCATGACGTAACCGAAGCGGAAACGGCTGAACCGGCTGTAAATCCAGACGGCCAGCACCGCGCCCAGAATAGCCCCGTAGATAGTCAGACCGGAAAAGCCGACTATCTGACCCGGGTGAGCGCTGTAATAGTCCCACAGGTCGATAACGTGGAGGACTCTGGAGAAGATTATTCCCGAGGGGATGCCGATGAGGGCGGCGGTGAAGAGCTGGTCGTAGGAAATCTTGGCCCCTTTCTTAATCTCCCAGAACAGCCAGAGTACCACCACCACCACCGCCAGGGCGACCATAATGCCGTACCACCTGACGCTGAACGAGCCTATAGTAAAGGCTATCGGGTTTATAGTTATCTCAATCAATATCTGCCTCCAATCATCAGGAGCATAATGCCCTCACAAAGCTCTCGGCGTCAAAAGCAGTCACATCCTCCATCCCGTCGCCAACGCCGACGAAGAGGATGGGTATCTTGAGCTCATCACAGATAGCCAGCACTATGCCACCCTTGGCCGTGCCGTCCAGTTTGGCCAGAAAGATACCGGTTACCCCCACCGCCTCGGTGAAGTGCCGCGCCTGGGTCAGGCCATTCTGACCAGTGGTGGCATCAAGCACCAGTATTACCTCGTGGGGGGCGGTTTCGTCGATCTTGGCCGCCACCCGCCTGATTTTCTTTAATTCTTCCATCAGGTTGAACTTGGTGTGCAGACGGCCCGCGGTGTCGATAATAACCTCATCGGCGTTGCGGCTGCGCGCCGCCTCCAGGGCGTCGAAGACCACCGCCCCAGCATCCCCACCCGGTTGGTGGGCGACGATGTCAACGCCGACCTCCCCAGCCAGCTTTTGGAGCTGGTCGATAGCCGCCACGCGAAAGGTATCGGCCGCCACCAGTATGACCTTCTTACCCTCTTTCTTGGCCTTGTAGGCCAGCTTGGCGATGGAGGTAGTCTTGCCGCTGCCATTAACGCCCACCGCCATAACCACTTTGGGTGATTGAGAAACGGGCGGCGGGGCTTCGATATCAAGGATTTTGACCATCTCCTGCTGCAGGGCTTCTCGCACCGCCGAGCCTTCGCTGAATTTCTCCTCTTTGGCGCGCTGCTTCACCCTTTCCAGCAGCTTTTCGGTAGTGCTAAAGCCCACGTCGGCGGAGATAAGCAGCTCTTCCAGCTCCGCCCACACCGTCTCGTCAACAGCGGCGCGGTCAAAGAGGCTCATCGCCCGTTTGAACCAGCTATCGCGGCTGGGCTTTAAGGCTTTTTCGATATCGGCCAATCTTACCTCCTGCTGGACGACTTTTTAGAAACCTTCCCGGAACCAGAATAGTGCTCGGCGAAGGCATGCAATTCACGTGCGGTTCCGTTGCCCGTCATAGGCACGCCGTGGCCGGACGCCAGCACACGCGGTTCGAGCCCCGCAAGGACAGCCACGGACTGCTTCGCCGCTCGCCTGTCCCAGGTCGAGTACCACGGCGGGCCGCAGACCCTCGGCCGGTTTATCCGCAAAGCCCACAACAGCATTCCCCAGAGCGAGTTTAAGTTAACGGTCAGGATAGCGTCACTGGCGATCAAGACTCGGTCACTGGCCCGGAAGAAAGCTACCTGACCTGGTGTGTGGCCCGGTGCAGGCACGCACTCCCAGTCGGGAAGACCGGGAACGGCCGCGCCCGGCTCGAACGCCCTCGCCACGTCTTTGAGGCTCTCTTTCGAGAGCATTGACTCAACCCGCCGCCGCGGCATCAAGCGTAGCATCGGAAGGATGAGCCAGCGGTCGAGCGGGTTGGCATACTTCTTGATAGTCGCCAGATTCCCATTAACGGCGAGGGGCAATTCGTCAGGGTGCAGATAAACCGGACAGTCCCACATACGCGCCAGCTCTAGCGCTGATCCCGCATGGTCAGGGTGGTCGTGCGTCAGCAGGATTGAAGCTGGCCGCGTGTCCGCTCCGAACAACGACTTCGCGGTCTTCCGGATCAACTGGCCGCAATTCGCCGAGGCGGCATCAATCAGAACCCACGATGAGCCAGACCGCACGAAGTACACGTTGGACCGCATGATGCCTTTTCCCACCTCCAGGCAGTAAACACCTGGGGCACTCTCCCGGCACCCGTCGATGTCGGTTTTCTTATTCGTTGTTTTCGTCTTACTCACTAATTTCCTCGAAGGAAAAACAATCTATTCTTTAGCTAGCAGCCCCTCTAATAGTATCTGGGCCGCCTTTTTATCCAGGGGCTTATTGTTATTGCCACACTTGGGCGACTGAACGCAACTGGGGCAGCCATCCTCGCAGGGGCACTCTTCAATAGCCTTAAGTGTAGTTTGCCACAATTCCTCGATAAGGTCAAAACCCTTCTCGCTGATGCCGATGCCCCCGGGGTAGGCGTCGTAGATGAATATCTGGGGCTTGCCCGTGTCGGGGTGGAGAGGGGTGGAAACGCCGCCGATATCGTTGCGGTCGCAGAGAGCGAACATGGGCAGGATGGCGATAGCGGCGTGCTCAGCGGCGTGCAGCCCGCCGGCGAAGTCGAGCCCCACCTCATCCTCGTCCACTCGCTTCACAGCCTCCTTGGGCAGGTCAAACCAGAGGGCGATGGTGGGAAAGTGCTGCGGGGGGAGGTCGAGGGGCTCCTCGCCGATTATTTCCTTGGTAAATTGTGCTTTCTTCTTGAAACCGACTACCCGTGTGGTAACTTCAACCTCGCCCAGGTAGACTTTGGTGCCACGGCATTCCTTGTCCTTGAGCACTTTAATAATATGGAGGTCAGTGAGTTCTTTATCCTGGGTATAGTAGTTGACCTCGACAGGTTTAGCGTAGGCGGTGCGCGCCGAGAGGTCCAGTTCCTCGACCAGGTAGGACTCACCCTGGTGCAGGTAGATGGCGCCGGGAAAGATAAAAAACAGAGCCGTGCTGGCATCGATGGTCTCCAGTAGAGTACCGCTGGCGGTGTCGATGATGGCGTAGTTCTCGCCGGAGGCGCGGATATTAACGCTCTCGGCGGGGTAAGCGATGGAGGGGGCAACGTGCCAGCGGCCCCTGACCTCACGCAGTAGCCCCTGCTCCTCCAGTTCTTTTCTCTCCTGAACGAAAGTCGAGCCGAAAAATTCTTCGTCTAGATTAGTTAAAGGCAACTCCCAGGCGGCGCAGAGGAGGTGGGCGCGTAAGATGTAGGGGTTATCGGGGTTGACCAGCGCGTTCTCGAAGCTCTTCCCGAAAAATGACTCGGGGTGGCGCATAAAATACTGGTCGAGGGGGTTATCCAACCCGATGAGAAAGCTCAATGATTTTTCCTTGCTCCGCCCGCTTCGCCCCGCCTGCTGCCAGGTGCTGGCGATGCTGCCCGGGTAGCCAGTGAGCACGGTTGCCTCCAGGTCGCCGATGTCTATGCCCAGTTCTAAAGCCGTGGTAGCCACTACCCCGGTAAGCTGACCGCTGAAAAGCTCCTTCTCTATCTGGCGCCTCTCCTCGGGTAGATAGCCCGCCCGGTAGGGCTTTATTTTCTTAGATAGCTCGGCGTCGATTTCAGCCAGCTTTCGCCGCGTGTAGTTATAGATAACCTCGGTGAGCTGGCGGGTACGGACGAAGGTCAGAGTGCGGATATTCTGGCTTACCAGCTCGGCGAAGAGATTGGAGGCCTCACCGTTGGCGCTACGGCGCACGCTCCTGGCTTTATCGATTAGCGGCGGATTCCAGAAGACGAATTCCTTGCCGCCGCGAGGAGAGCCATCGTCATCAACCACGCTAAAGGGCAAGCCCACCAGCTTTTCGGCGTGCTCGCCAGGGTTGGCGATGGTCGCCGAGCAGCAGATAAACTGTGGATTGGCGCCGTAGAAGCGGCAGAGCCGCCGCAGGCGGCGGAGCACACAGGCCACATGGGAACCGAAGACGCCGCGATAGATATGGGCTTCGTCTACCACCACGTATTTCAGGCGGCGCAGCAGTCTCGACCATTGCTGGTGGTTGGGCAGTATGCCCACATGGAGCATATCGGGGTTGCTCAGGATGAGCCGCGCCCGCCTTCTGATATCCCCTCGCTCCGCTTTAGGGGTGTCGCCGTCGAAGGTAGAAAAATATCCCGTAGATAGAATCCTGGGGTGGAAGAGCTCCCATAAGGTGCGCAACTGGTCTTGAGCCAGGGCCTTGGTCGGGAAGAGGTAGAGTGCGCAGCTGCCCCGCTGGGTTAAGAGCGTCTCCACGACGGGGACGTTGTAGCAGAGCGTCTTACCGCTGGCCGAGGAGGTAGCCACCATCACGTTTTTGTCCCCGCGGGCGTGGTTGATGGCCTGGGCCTGATGTGTATAGAAAGGGAGCAAGCCGTGCCGGCTGAGATTTTCGGCAAGGGCGGCTTCAAGTGGGCTATCTAATTCGGCGCACCTGGCGTCACGGCGGGGGATGGGCTCCTGGTGAGCTATCTGCCCGCTGTAAGCAGGCTGGGCGATAAGGTGATGCAGAAAGGCAGCGGTATCCATTAAAACCCCGGTCAGAAAACGGGCAGAATCTCAATCTCATAGTCCAGCATCTCTACATCAAAGCGACCGTTAGCAATAAAGTCCACCGCCTTAGACAGGACTTCATTGGTATATCGCCTATTATTGCTGACGCAGGAAATGCCCAGGGTCGCTACCTGCCAGAGGTCGTTGTCATCCACTTCCGCCACGGAGACATTAAACTTGCTTTTGAGGCGAGTGGTAATAGACTTAACTATCTGCCGTTTACCCTTAAGCGATAGATTCTCTGGGAAACGGAGCCTAACCCGACAGGCACCAACATTCATGGTATATATGAAGCGAAGGCCTAACTGCCTTCTCTTTGCTTAACGTAGCACTCTTTGCAATAGACCGGGCGTCCCTCTCTGGGTTCAAAAGGCACGGTGGTTTCGACGCCGCACTCGGCACAGACTACAGTGAACATCTGCCGCGGTTGCCGATAATCACCAAAGCGCTCTTTGCGCCTGGCTGCCCGACACTCCGGACAACGAGAGGGCTCGTTCTGCAAACCGTGAGACTGGTAAAACTCCTGCTCGCCGGTGCTGAAAACGAACTCCTGCCCGCAGTCACGACACACGAGGGTCTTGTCTTCCAGAGCCATGTACTGCTCCTCCTCATTTTTTGTTAGTCCCTTGTCTGGTTGCAGTCTCCTGGCTCTAAAAACCCTTGTCGGACCTATAGTTTGTAATACTATTTACCCCGAGGGCTCTCTGCTAGGCAGAGGTCAAGCTGGGAAGCAACACTAACCAAGGTTTCAACTACAGCCCTAACTATAATCACTATTTTTTGTAAAGTCAAGCAGGCTTAAATTTTTAGCCCGATAAATTTACAGTCGTCACTGGTTGTGTTATAATCTGTTGATTCAGAGTATAATTCGTATCTGATAGAATAAAGAAGCAACAGAGGGGTTGTAATTTTGGACAAAGAGAAAAAGACCGAAATCATAGGCAAATTCGGGCTCCGTGAAGGAGATACGGGCTCTACTGAAGTTCAGATAGCCTTGCTCACCGAAAGGATAAATCAGTTGACCGGGCATATGATGGCAAATCGGCACGATTACCACACGCAACGGGGGCTGCTGAAGCTGGTCGGGCAGAGAAGAAGGCTACTCGCCTACTTGAGTCGAGAGGATGTCGGCCGATACCGCAGCCTGATTGCCAGGCTCGGTCTGCGTAAGTAAATCTGGGGAGAGGCTATTTTGATAACACCTAATTCTTCTTTCGAGTGTGAGGTCGGTGGTAGAAGGCTTATTATCGACACCGGCAAGCTGGCTGGACAGGCCGACGGCGCGGTAACCGCCCGCTACGGAGATACCGTAGTCCTGGTCACCGCCTGCATCAGCGACACGCCCCGGGAAGGGGTAGATTTTCTGCCCCTGACCATAGATTACGAGGAGAGGCTCTACGCCGCGGGCAAGATTCCGGGCGGCTTTATCCGCCGGGAGGGACGCCCCAGCCAGGAGGCAACTCTGGCCAGCCGTCAGACCGACCGTCCCATACGCCCGCTGCTGCCCAAGGAATGGCGCCGCGACATCCAGATTATCATTACCGTCCTTTCCGCCGACCAGGAAAACGACCCCGATATACTGGCCGTTATCGGCGGCTCGGCGGCGCTATCAATCTCGGAGGTGCCCTTCGACGGGCCGGTAGGCGCGGTTCATATCGGCTATATAAATAACGAGCTCATTGTGAATCCCACCCTGGCCCAGCTGGAGGACAGCCAGCTGGACATGGTTGTCGTCAGCACCAAGGAAGCTATCGTAATGGTAGAGGCTGGCGCCAGAGAGGCCCCCGAGGATATCGTGCTCAAGGCGATAGAGCTTGGCCACCAGATAAACCAGGATATTATAAAGCTCCAGGAGCAACTCCAGCAGGCCCGCGGCAAGCCCAAGCTGGAGGCGCCGAAAAGCGA
This sequence comes from Dehalococcoidales bacterium, assembly GCA_034419075.1. GTDB lineage: Bacteria > Chloroflexota > Dehalococcoidia > Dehalococcoidales > BS750m-G39 > E44-bin88. The sequence continues at coordinate 53,156 of DAOULR010000016.1, forward strand.
GGTCAACCCCGAGGCGCTGGAGGCCATCGCGCCCGTAGTTGACCAGAAGCTGGTACCGGCGCTGAAGCAGCCGGAGAAGTCGCAGCGAGAAGACGCCATGGCCAGCTTGAAGAAGGAGCTGGTGGAAAGCCTGGGTGAGACCTTCGCCGAAGAAGAAATAGCCAGCGCCCTGGATAGCCGCATCAGGAATGAAATAAGAGGCCTCCTCCTCGATAAGGGGGAGCGTATTGATGGGCGGGGTCTGGACGAAGTCAGGCCTATCAGCTGTGAGGTAGGGCTTTTACCCCGCACCCACGGCTCGGCCCTGTTCAACCGGGGACAGACCCAGGTCCTGACCATCACCACCCTAGGCTCGGTGGGTAAGGAGCAGATGCTCGACGGACTGGGCATAGAGGAAAAGAAGCGATTCATCCACCATTATAACTTTCCTCCCTTCTCCGCGGGCGAGACCAGGCGCATCGGCTCGCCGGGACGGCGTGAAATCGGGCATGGGGCGTTGGTAGAGAGAGCCATCGAGCCGGTACTACCCAAAGATGAGGACTTCCCCTACACCATCCGCCTCGTCTCCGAGGTCTTGAGCTCCAGCGGCAGCACCTCTATGGCCAGCGTCTGCGCTTCCAGTCTGTCATTGATGGACGCGGGCATACCGACCAGCGCCGCTGTGGCTGGCATCGCCATGGGGCTGGTCACCGGTGAGGACGGCAAATACGTTGTTCTGACCGACATTCAGGGCATAGAGGATAACTATGGAGACATGGACTTTAAGATAGCCGGCACGGCCAAGGGCGTCACCGCCATGCAGATGGACACCAAGCTCAAGGGCATAAGCCTGGAAATTGTGGGCAAGACCCTGCCTCAAGCCCGCCAGGCTCGCCTGTCAATACTGGAAGTGATGCAAAAGACCATCAGCGCCAGCCGTCCCGAGCTGAGCAAATACGCGCCCAGAATGTACAAGATAAACATTGACCCCGATAAAATCGGCGCCGTCATCGGCACCGGCGGTAGGACGATAAGGTCTATTATCGAGCAAACCAAGACGACCATCGACGTCGATAACGACGGCACGGTGATTATCGGCTCGGCCGACGAGGAATCGGCCCGCAAGGCCATTGAGATTATCGAAAGCCTGACCAAGGAGGTGGAGGTCGGCGCCACCTACATGGGAAAGGTGACGCGGATATTGAACTTCGGCGCTATGGTGGAGATTCTTCCCGGCAAAGAGGGGCTGGTCCACATCAGCGAGCTGGAGGATTACCGGGTGGACAAGGTCGAGGATGTGGTTAAAATCGGCGACGAGGTGACGGTCAAGGTTATCAACATCGACGATATGGGACGGGTAAACCTGTCGCGGCGGGCGGTCTTCGAAAAGGAGCCCAGAGCACACACACCCAGCGGCAGGCCGTCGGGGCCGACTAAAAATTATCCCTTCAAATCGCAGCGCGATTCCCACCCTCCCCGAAATAAAGGCGGCTTCCACAACCGGGGGCCCGACCGAGGACGCCGGCGATGAAGCCGATAAGGGTAGCCGTTCACGGCGCGCTGGGCAAGATGGGGCAAACACTGATTATCGCCCTGTGCCGTGAACCTTCGATGCAAATCGTCGGCGCTACCGACATCAAGGCGACGGAAGACCACTTGACTTTGCCCGACGGCTCGGGTAGAATTCCCCTTTCTAAAGAGCTTAAGTCGATTCTCGATAGTTGCCAACCACAGGTAGTGGTAGACTTCAGCACCGCCCAGGCCGTGATGCCCCTGGTGCGTCAGGCAACCGAGCACGGCGTTAACCTGGTAATCGGCACCACCGGACTGGCTGCCGAAGATATAAAGGAAATAGACCGCCTGGCTAAAGCCAAAGGCGTTGGTATAGTGATGGCGCCCAATTTCGCCCTGGGCGCGGTGTTGATGATGCACCTGGCCAAGATAGCTGGCAGATATCTTGACCATGCCGAAATCATCGAGCTGCATCATGAGGGCAAACTGGATGCGCCTTCGGGCACGGCCCTATCCACGGCTAAAGGCATGGCCGAATCTAGAGGCAAGCCGTTCTCGACACCGCCAGCGGATAAGAAATTGGACAGCAGAGGGAAACAGGTTGAAGGTATTAGTATTCACAGCGTGCGCCTGCCCGGGCTTCTCGCCCACCAGGAGGTAATCCTGGGCGGGGCAGGGCAAACGCTGAGCATCCGCCACGATACCAGCGGCCGTGAGTGCTTTATGCCCGGTGTTATGCTGGCCATTAAGGAAGTGGTCAAGCGTAAGGGGATAACCTACGGCCTGGATAGTTTACTAGGCTTGGAGAAGACATGATGAAGGGATACAGAGTAGCTATAGTCGGCGCCACCGGAATGGTGGGGCAGGAGTTCATCAAGGTCCTGGGGCAGCGCGACTTCCCCATGGACTCGATAGAGCTTTTGGCCTCGGACCGCTCCGCGGGCAAGAAGATGTTTGTCAACCACGACGAGGTGGTGGTCAAGGAGACAACCCCCGAGTCGTTCAAGAAGATAGACATCGCCCTCTTCTCGGCGGGGTCGGAGACCAGCCGCTACTTTGCGCCCATAGCCGCCCAGTCAGGCGCCGTGGTCGTTGACAACAGCTCGGCCTGGCGCATGGACCCTAAGGTGCCGCTGGTGGTGCCGGAGATAAACCCCGAAGACATTAAGTGGCATAAGGGGATTATCGCCAACCCCAACTGCTCCACCATTCAGATGGTGGTGGCACTGAACCCACTGCATAAGGTCAACCCCATCAAGCGCCTGGTCATCGCCACCTACCAGTCGGTATCAGGCACCGGCTCGGCGGCGGTGGAGGAGCTGACCGAGCAGTCCAAGCAAGTACTGGACGGACAGACGGCTGTGCCCCACGTCTATCCCCACCAGATAGCCTTCAACGTCTTGCCCGAGATAGACGTCTTCCTGGATAACGAATACACCAAGGAAGAGTGGAAGATGGTGGAGGAGACACGGAAGATAATGCACGCCCCCGATATCGCCATTTCGGCGGTCTGCGCCCGCGTGCCCGTATTTACCGGGCACAGCGAAGCGGTACATATAGAATTCTCCCAACCGATGGCCCCCGAAGAAGCCAAGCGCATTCTGGCCAAGGCGCCGGGGATAAAGATACTGGACGACCCTGCCATCAGCCTCTATCCCCAGCCCTGGTCGGCGGTGGGCACCGATGAGGTCTTCGTCGGGCGCATTCACCGCGACGCCTCTCACCCCAACGGCCTGGTGATGTGGGTCGTCGCCGACAACCTGCGCAAGGGTGCCGCCCTCAACACCGTCCAGATTGCCGAGGAGATGATTAAGAGGGACTGGCTAAAACCCGGGGAGGCAGGCAAATGAAGGAACTGGGTAGATTACTGACGGCTATGGTAACCCCCTTCGACGAAAAGGGGGCGGTTGACTATGGCCAGGCCAAGAAGCTGGCGCTGGCGCTGCTCGATTCGGGGAGCGACGGGGTGGTGGTGGCCGCCACCACCGGCGAAGCGCCGACGCTTAGCTGGGAGGAAGAGTTGAACCTGTTTAGGGAAGTGAAATCGGCGGTGGGTAATAAGGGTACGGTTGTTGCCTACACCGGTTCCAACAGCACCACCGAAGCCGTGGAAAATACCGAAAAGGCGGAGAAAATCGGGGTGGACGCCTGCCTTTCGGTAGTGCCCTATTATAACAAACCTAATCAGGAAGGCATCTACCAGCACTTCAAGGCCATCGCCGAAAGCACCAGCCTGCCCATTATTATGTACAACATACCCGGGCGTGCCGTCGTCAACATGGATGCCGATACCATCATCCGGCTGAGCCGGATAAAGAACATCATCGGCGTCAAAGAAGCCAACGGCAACATGGAACACGTGGCCAAGACCATCAGCGGCGTCGGCGAAATAAGGAAGGATTTCTATATCTGGAGCGGTAACGATAACGATACTTTCCTTATCATGGCGCTGGGGGGATACGGGGTCATCGGGGTAACCACCCACTTGACGGGTAAACAATACAAGAAAATGGTTGACCTGATTCTCTCCGATAAGATAAAGGGAGCAGCGGCAATCCACCGCAAGCTGGTGCCGCTGGTGAACGCCATGTTCTCGGTGACGAGTCCGGCGCCGATAAAATACGCCCTCAACTACATCGGCTTCAGGGTAGGCAACCCGCGGCTGCCCCTGGTGCCGCCTACTGAAAAAGAGGCGGAAAAGATAATCGCGGCCCTCAAAGAACAGACGATTGACCTACCTGTGTAGAGCTTCGGCTAGAGATACATGCGGAAGCCGTAGGCAGAGTTCTTAAAGCCCAGCCTCTTATAGAACCAGTGAGCCTCACGGCGTTTGGTGCTGCTTAAGAGCTGGAGTTTGTAACAGCCCGCCTCGCGGGCGCGGGCGATGGCATAGTCCACGAGCATTCGGCCGATGCCCTGGCGGCGGTGGGCGGGGTCAACGACCATGTTCTCCACAATCGCCCAGGGCAGAGCGCCGTGGGAAAAGTTGGGCACGATTAATAGTACCATGGTGCCGACCACCACCCCGTCTTCCTCGGCCACCAATAGCTCGTGGCCGGCCATGGCGTTGATTTCGGCAAAAATTGGCTCCGTTTCATGACGGGTAAGGTCGTGGCGCTCTCCCGTCAGCTCTTCGTAAAGCTCCAGGATCCGCGGTATATCCTGTTCGACAGCTGGTCTCACCGTCGCCATCTAGTTCCTCCTAAAGGATAGGCGTCTTTTCTATAGTCTGTTTCCGCCTCGGCCCCACGCTGAGCAGATTAACCGGGCAGGCGATAAGCTCCTCCACCCGCGATACGTATTGGCGAGCGGCGGCGGGCAGCTGGTCGTAATCCCGAATATCGGTGGTGTCAGCCTGCCAGCCGGGCAGCTCCTCGTAGATGGGTTTACACCGGGCCAGCGCCGCTATACTGGCGGGGAAATAGTCTATCTTCTCCCCGTCCAGCTCGTAGCCGACGCATATCTTGAGGCTGGGCAGGACATCGAGGATATCGAGGCGGGTAATGGCCGCCCCGGTCAGGCCGTTAACCCGACTGCTATAGCCGGCGGCAACAGCGTCGAACCAGCCACAGCGGCGCGCCCGTCCCGTGGTGGTGCCGTACTCATGCGCCCTCTCTCTGATAAGCTCGGCGATTTCGTCATTTAGCTCGGTGGGCATGGGGCCGCCGCCGACACGGGTGCAGTAAGCCTTATAGACGCCCACAGCGCGGTCAAGCCTGGTGGGACCTAAGCCCGCACCCAGGCAGGCCCCCGCCGCCAGCGGCGATGATGAGGTGGTATAGGGGTAGGTGCCGAAATCAGGGTCAAGCAGAGCGCCCTGAGCCCCCTCCAGTATCACCATCTCTCCCTTGTTCACCGCCTCGTTGAGCATAATGGTAGTCTCGCGGATATGGGGCGCCAGGCGCTCTCCGTACTGGCAGTACTCTTTATAGACCTCGTCCAGCGACAGTGGTTTTGCCTTGTAGACCTTGGTCAGTATAGTATTCTTGTAGTCGATTAAGGCGCTCAGCCTCTCCCGCAGCGCCTCTTTATCGAGGAGTTCGCCAGCCCTGACGCCCAGACGGGCCGTCTTATCGGTAAAGGCGGGGCCGACGCCTTTCAGGGTGGTGCCTATGGCCTTGCCCCCCCGTGCCTTCTCCTCCAGTCCATCGAGGAGGAGATGATAGGGCATAATTAGGTGAGCCCGGTCGCTGATAAAGAGGTTGTCGGTAGTCACGCCGCGCTCATTTAGATTGTCAATCTCGCCGATGAGCACCTTGGGGTTGACGACCACCCCGTTGCCGATGATACAGGCCACTTCCTTGTTAAAGATGCCCGAGGGAATAAGGTGCAGTTTGAACTCGCCGTGGGGGTTGACCACGGAATGACCAGCATTGTCGCCTCCGGAAAAACGGACGACCACCCTGGCCTGCTGGGCCAGCATGTCGACCACCTTGCCCTTCCCCTCATCCCCCCACTGGGCGCCAATAACCGCGATAACCGGCATTATCTCCTCCAAGCTTTCTTTATAACACAAATACTGCCCCAAATAAAAGGGCTATTTAGTCCTTCGACTGCGCCAGGCATAGAATAGGCGCTGGCCGGCGGTAAAGAAGCTAAAGGCGGCGATAACGGCCAAGGCAATCACTAGAGCGTTGGTCAAGCTGCTCAGCAAAAGACCCAGCGCCAGCACGATGATTCTCTCGGAACGGGTAAAGATTCCCCTCCCCGGTTCCAGCCCGGCGTTCAGCGCCCGCGCCCGGACATAGCTCACCAGCAGCGCGCTGACAAAGGCCAGGAAGACCAAAATCACCAGCCACAGCGTGTTTTCGAAGAAGAATAAGATAGCCACCAAAAGCGCCGCATCGCCCAGTCGGTCGAAGGTGGAGTCAAGGACGCCGCCGAAGGGGGTAACCCGCCCGGTATGGCGGGCCAGCGCTCCGTCCAGTATGTCGAAATAGCCCGCCGCCAGCACGACAAAGCCAGCGGCAAAGGGGTGCCCGGTGGCAATAAGCGCCGCCGCCCCCAGGATTATGACAAAGCCGAACCAGGTAATAATGTCGGGGGTTAACGGTGTTCGGGCCAAGACCCGCGCCATCGGCTGAGTAAGGTAAGTGGCTATGGTACGGCGGAATCGATACAGCCCACCATTAGAGTCCGATTTTTCTGAAATGGTATTACTCCCGCTTTTGCTAAACTAAAATCGGCGTTGCTTTAGACTGGGGAAGCCTGTCCTTCCAGGGCGGTTCACTGAGCACCCGATGGTAATAATCCAGTATAGTGCCGGCGATAGTGTCCCAGCCGTACCTCAGGGATTTAGTCCTCCCCTTTGCCCCCATCTTCTGGCGAAGCGGCCCGTCATTCAAGAGAGAGATTAAAGCCTCGGCCAGGCTCTGGCTGTCTCTAGGTGGCACCAGCACCCCGTCAACGCCGTCGCTTATCACGCTGGCATAACCCTCTATGTTGGAAGCCACAATCGGCTTGCCCAGCGCCATCGCCTCCAACAGAATAATGCCGAAGCTCTCGGCACCGGTGGCGGGGGCACAGAAAATATCGGCGGTCTTATAGTAGCGGGGCAGGTCTTGATAACTGGCAAAGCCGACAAAGACGACATCTTTTAGTCCGCTTTTGTCCACCTTCTTCTCGTACTTGCGCCGCAGCCTAGTACCGGGGCCGACGGCAATAAGCCTTGAATTGGGAAGCTCCTCTTTAACCCGCACGAAGGCATCGAGCAGATAGTTCAATCCCTTGCGCTTCTCCATGCGGCCAACAAAGAGGATATTCAGCTTGTCGTCCTGGAACTCCTCGATAGGAGCCACCTCGGGGGAGAAATGCTCTAAGTCGACACCGTTGGGGATAATATTATAGTAGCCGGGGAAGTGGCTGTGGGCGAACTCCCGGGCTGGCTGAGACACGGCAATCTTGCCGTCGAGCTTACGGAACCACCTCTTCAGGAAAAACTTGCTAAGGGGTCGCCCCAGGTTATAACCGGGCCGACCGTTAGTGGCGTGAAAGGTGCCCACGGTGGCTGTTTTCGAAAGGCGCAGCACGCTGGTACAGAGCATGGGCATCAAGGGCTCATGAAGGTGGATGATATCGAATTTTTCCCGTTCCAGTACTTCCTTTATCCGGGAGGAAAGTCGCAGCGACAGGGTAAGGCGGGCAATGGAACCGCTGGTGGGGATGGGACGGGGCTTGCCGATGGGAATGAAGCGGTCGCCGAAGCCGGAAATGGCCTTAGAGGCCGGTGCGATGACCTTGACCTCGTGGCCCATTCGGGTAAATTGTTGCTCTAGGCAGGAAATATGAATGCAGACGCCGCCGGGATAGGCGAAGTCGTACGGCGAAACCAACGCTATCTTCACTGCCCTACCCGAACCTCCGTGGCGAATCAATCAAACGGGCGTGGTCTCCACAGGTTTATTGGCCGCGATAAACTCTTCCACATTGCGGCGAGCCTGGTCGTCGGTATACTGGACGGGTGGCGATTTCATGAAGTAGGACGAGGGGGATATCAGGGCCCCCTTAAGCCCGCGGTCCAGGGCGAGTTTGCAACACCTTATGGCGTCAATGACCACACCTGCTGAGTTGGGGCTGTCCCAGACCTCAAGCTTCAGCTCCAGGTTCAGGGGAACGTCACCGAAGGTCCGCCCCTCCATCCTGATGTGGCAGAACTTGCGGTCGAGGAGCCAGGGGACGTAATCGCTGGGGCCGACATGGATATCCTTGGGGTCCATCTCGTAGTCCAGCTGGGAGGTTACCGAGGTGGTCTTCGATATCTTCTTGGACTCCAGTCGTTCCCTCTCCAGCATGTTGTAGAAATCGGTGTTACCGCCGAAGTTGAGCTGGTAGGTTCGCTCCAGTTTAACCCCGCGGTCGCCGAAAAGCCGGGTGAGGACGCGGTGGGCGATGGTGGCGCCCACCTGGGACTTGATATCGTCGCCGATAACGGGCAGCCCGTGCTCCTCGAAGCGCCGCTGCCAATACTTCTCGCGGGCGATGAAGACGGGAATGCAGTTGATGAGGCCACAGCCAGCGGCCAGCACCTGCTCGATATACCACTTGGTGGCTTCCTCGCTGCCCACGGGCAGGTAGTTAATGACGACGTCGGTACGGGTCTCTTTGAGGATTTTAACGATGTCGGCGGTGGGGCCGGGCGCCTTCTCTATTATCTTGGACAGGTAAAGCCCCAGCCCGTCGTGAGTCATGCCCCGCTGGACCTTGACCCCGCTGGTGGGCACCTCACAGAACTTGAAGGTATTGTTGGGCTCAGTGTAGATGGCCCGGGCCAGGTCCTTGCCCACCTTGTTCTTGTCGATGTCGAAGGCAGCCACGAAATTGATATCGCTGATATGATAGCCGCCCAGGTTGACGTGCATCAGTCCCGGAACGAATTCATTATCTTTGGCTTTACCATAGTAGTGGACTCCCTGAACCAGTGAAGAGGAACAATTGCCCACGCCTACTATGGCTACATTTATTTTACCCAACGTCTGATATCCTCCTTTTCAACAGCAAAACTTACGGGAAAGACAGGCCCAACCACACCCAATAACACCTCACTAACATTTCGCTGGAATTTACGGCCAAAAGCAACCCTTTGGCACAGCAAGCAGGAGCTTACACTCCTGCTAAACTTCGATAGTTATAACTTAAAGAGGATTGTTTTCCACCTCTACGACGTAATCAGGGCAGACTGGTTAGCCCTGGCCGATCCGGAATACCTTTGTCCCGCAGGAAGGGCAAACACCCCTCGTCGCTGGTCGGCCATTCTTCAGGGTAACCTTCTGGGGATTCCTTATCTCTACCTTGCGTCTACACTTGAAGCAATACGCCTGCACCTAGATCACCCCCTTTTGATATCGGTTGAACTATACCCCTTTAGGGGCAGACTGTCAAGGGCTAGAGATACTATCTACCGTCGGCAAAGACCTTCTCCGGATGCCACCGCCCTTTTTCAGCATCAAAGCCAAGCACCGCCAAGAAACCGCCATCACGGGTATAGACACGGCAGCGGTTGCCCGCGACAGGCTCGGGCAGATTATCGTCTGCCAGAGCTAAAGGACGCCCGTTTTTGATGTCCTCCGCGGCGGCGTCATCAACCACCACCACCCCCCACTGCGTCAGCACACTGTCTATGGGGTAGAGAAACCGCTCCCAGTAGCCATGGCGGAAGCCTTCTTCGAGCCGGGGTATAGCGATGGCGTCTTCGATGGTAAAGATGCCGCACTTGAGGCGGACAAGGCTCTTGAGGCTGCCCCCGCAGCCCAGGAGCTGACCCAGGTCGTCGGCTAACGAGCGGATATAGGTGCCCTTGCCACACTCCACTTCTATAGTGGCTACGGGCGGCTGCCAGTCGGTAAGCTCCAGGCGATAGACCCACCTCTTTCGGCTCTTCCTGGCTACTTTGATACCGGAACGCGCCAGCTGGTAAAGCGGCCTGCCGCCGTGCTTGACCGCGCTGTACATTGGCGGGGTCTGCTCTATCAGGCCGCGAAAGGAGTCTAGGGCTGAGAGCAGCTTTTGCCGACTGACACCGGAGAGGTCTCCCCGACCGACAACGGTGCCGGTGGCGTCGTGGGTATTGGTAGTTACCCCAAGTTCAATCTGAGCCCGATAAGCCTTGGGCGCCTCCACCAGGAACTCGACAACGCGTGTTCCCTGACCCAGGCAGACCGGTAGAACACCGGTAGCCGCGGGGTCTAATGTGCCGGCGTGCCCCACGCGCTTCTCTCCACTCAGGCGCTTTACCAGGGAGACGATGCTGAAGGAGGTCTTGCCCCAGGGCTTATCTATGTTGAGTATGCCGTCCATCAGTCACTCTGGTCGGGAGGAGTACCAGTGCTGAGATCGTCGATGAGCTGCAAAAGGTGGGTTCCTCGCTCAATGGAATCGTCCCAGTGAAAGCTCAGCTCGGGAATACGGCGCAGGCGCAGACGCTTGGCCAGCTGGTTGCGCATGAAGTTAGCCGCCGCCTCGAGCCCGCTTAACATTTCCTGTTTTTCCTCTTCGCTGCCTATGCAGCTGACGAATACCTTGGCGTGGCGCAGGTCAGCGGAGGTAGAGACCTCGGTCACGGCGACGAACTTGCTCAGCCGGGGGTCTTTGACCTCGCGCTGCAGCAGCTCGCTAATCTCATGGCGCATGAGGCTGTCGACCCGCTCGATACGATGTGCCATAACTGGCCTCTAGCTGGACCTCTCTCTGCGGAGGAATTCCAGTATATCGCCGACCTCAAAGTCTTCAAAGTCCTTGAGCCCCACCCCGCACTCGTAGCCGGAAGCCACCTCCTTGACGTCGTCCTTAAAGCGCCTCAGGCTAGCCACGGTAGATTCAACCACGACCTGGTCGCCGCGCCGCACCCTTACCGAAGCGCCGCGGGTCACCTTGCCATCGGTAACGGCGACACCAGCTACCTTCAGCTTCTTACCGCTAGGGAAGATGGCCTTTACTTCCGCCCTACCCTCGACAACCTCGACATAGGTGGGCTCCAACATACCTTTCAGCGCCTTTTCCACATCGTCCACCAGGTTATAAATCACGTCGTAGGAGCGGATATCAACGCTCTCGACTTCGGCCAGACGCTTGGCTCCGGCTTCGATACCAGTGCCAAAGCCAATAATGAGCCCCTTGGAGGCAATAGCCAGCATGACGTCACTCTCGGTGATATTGCCACTGCTGCTATGAATAATCCTGACCTGAACCTTATCCGTGCCCAGCCGTTCCAGAGAGCTCCTTATCGGCTCGATGGTGCCCTGGACGTCGGCCTTAAGAATAACGTTAAGCTCCTTTACCTCTCCCGTGTTTATCTGGTCGAAGAGGTTATCCAGGCTTACCGCCCTGGGTGCCGTTTCTCGCTGGTGTTTTTGTATCAAAGCCCGTGCCTGGTGCTCGCCGGCCACGGCGTTCAGGGTTTCACCCACCTGAGGCAGGCTGTCCAGACCCAGTATGGCCACGGGCATGGAGGGCTCGGCCTTCCGCACCCGCTTACCGACATCGTTGAACATGGCCCTGATTCGGCCCCAGGTGCTGCCCACGACCACGGTATCACCGACCTTAAGCGTTCCGGTCTGGATGAGCACCGTAGCCATCGGGCCACGGCTCTTGTCCATCTCAGCTTCAATAACAACGCCTACCGCGGGGCGCGACGGGTCAGCCTTGAGCTCCTCCAACTCGGCCACCACCAGTAGGTTTTCCAAAAGCTCGGAGATGCCCTTTTTCTCCTTGGCCGAAATGGGAACGCAGACCACTTCCCCGCCCCACTCCTCAATAACCAGGCCGGCATCGGCTAACTGTTGCTTAACCGTCTCAACGTTAGCCTCCGGTTTGTCAATTTTATTAATGGCCACCACGATGGGCACTCCCGCCGCCCGGGCGTGGTCGATGGCTTCCAGGGTTTGCGGCATGACCCCATCGTCGGCAGCAACAACCAGAATGGTGATATCGGTCACCTGAGCGCCGCGCGCCCGCATCACGGTAAAGGCTTCGTGGCCCGGGGTATCGAGGAAGGTAATCTTCTGCCCATCAACCTCCACCTGATAGGCACCGATATGCTGGGTAATACCCCCCGCCTCGGTGTCCATAACATTGGTCTGGCGGATGGCGTCCAGAAGTCGGGTCTTGCCGTGGTTAACGTGCCCCATAATGGTAACCACCGGTGGGCGCAGCTTCAGCCCGCCCGCCTCTTCCTCCTGGGGCTGATAACGCTTGCTCTCGGCGGCACGGGTGGCTCGGGGCTCGGGGTGGGCTTCATAGCCGAGGTTAGTCGCCACCGCCGCCGCCGTATCAAAGTCAATGACCTGGTTGATATTGGCAAAAACGCCGTTGCGCATCAGCTGTTTGATGACATCAACGGCGCTGATCTGCAAAAGCTCGGCCAGACTCCTCACCGCTATTGACTGAGGAATCTCGACCAACTTGGCTTCCGGTTCACCCGCTTTCTTCTGGGTCAATAATTCGCTCCTTATCCCAGTTCCTGCCCGTATTTGATAAGCTGTTCTCGATTATCGGCAGCGATAGCAGTGCGCAGGGAGTGCTCCAGCCGCCCTTCTTTAAGCCCCACCACCCAGCAGTCTCCCGCCGGGCACAGGTAGGCACCGCGCCCCGCCTTCCTGCCGTCACTATCAACCTCAACACCACCGTCCGCAATCCGCACCAGTCTGATTAGCTCCCGCTTGGGTCTTACTCTGCCACAGGCGACACAGGTCCGCTGCGGTATACGCTTCAATAAAGGTGAATTAATAGTCTTCACCCTCCTCATCATAGACTTCTCGTTCACGGCGCCGCCGGCCCCTGACGCCATCGTCGGCGCTCCGCTCAGCAGCCCCCTTCTTTTTCTTCTTCTTTGACTTGGGCGTTGCCTTAGTCGGGCCTGGGCCCAAAACGTCTTCGGCAAAGCGGAGCTTGGAAGACGACTCCGCCCCCACCTCCACCGGTGGCCTCAAGATAGTTTCTGGGGGAGCCAGTTCGGTCTCGAGAACGGGTTCAGGTTCGGGCTCGGCTTCAGGCTCTTCTTCAGGTACTTCGACTTCTTCCGGAGCCAACACCTCTTCGGGGACTAGCTCCTCAGGCGCCGCTTCTTCCCTAGCTTCGGGCGCAGGCTCGGCCTTAACCAGCTTCTCTTCCTCAGCGATGGAGGCGCTCTTTATGTCAATCCGCCAGCCGCTGAGCTTGGCCGCCAGTCGGGCGTTCTGCCCCTCTTTACCGATGGCCAAGGAAAGCTGCTTATCAGGGACAACCACGGTAGCTATCCCTTCGTCTTCGTTCAGTTCCACGCTCAGTACCTGCGCCGGACTCAGGGCATTGGCAATGAAGGCGGCGGTATCATCGCTCCAGGCGACCACGTCCAGCTTTTCGCCGTTCAGCTCCCGCATAATATTCTGTATTCTGATGCCGCGCAAGCCCACACAGCAGCCGACGGGGTCAATGCCTTCCTGGCGTGCCGCCACCGCTATCTTGCTGCGATAGCCCGCCTCGCGGGCGACCGCCTTAATCTCCACCACCCCACTCAAGACCTCGGGCACCTCAAGTTCAAAGAGGCGGCGCAGCAAATCGGGGTGAGAGCGTGAAACGACCACCTGAGGTCCGCGGCTGGTTCGTAATACCTCTAAGAGATAGACTCTGAGCCTCTGGCCAACGCGATACCTCTCATTGCGCACCTGCTCGGCGGCGGGGAGTATCGCTTCGGCTCTACCCAGGTCGACGTAAAGCTGTCGGGGCTCCATGCGCTGCACGACACCGGTGACGATATCGCCCTCTTTATCGGAATACTCCTCAAAGATGGCGCTGTGCTCCGCCTCATGGAGACGCTGCAGGATAACCTGCTTGGCCGTTTGGGCAGCAATACGCCCCGCGTTACGGGGGGTGGCCTCCACCATGACCGTCTCTTCAAGCTTGGCATCGGGGTTTATCTTGACGGCGTCGGCCAGCGATATCTCACGGCGCGTATCCGCAGGCTGTTCGACCACGGTTTTTCCTGCCCACACCCTAACCCGCCCCGTCGTGGGGTCAATCTTGACCGAAATATCCTGGTTCGGGGCAAAATTATCTTTTCGGTAAGCCGATGCCAGCGCCGTTTCCACGGCGGATAGCACCACCTCTTTGGGCAGGTTTTTCTCTGCCGAGAGCTGGGTTATGGCCAGCATAAATTCGCTCTTCATCCCCTATATATTCCTCCCCCAAATATTTATCCCCTACAACAAAAAAGTGGGTTTCTCTGCCCCACTTAACAAGAACTTATCTAATTTAGTGTTCCGTGTAGAGTATACCACAACAGGCGACAGGATGCAATAGCCTATATGCATTTCTAAGGGATATTCAGGATAATACCTTCACCTAGCAATTCTAATGGCGCTGAGCTATAATTAAAAACAGCCGCAAGATGAGAAGCTTGGATATTAAAGCGCTAAAAGACTCGGTTATCAAAGCAGTAGAGGCTCACCGCCGCCAGCTCCGTGAATTAAGCCTTGAAATCCACGCCAACCCCGAGATTGGCTTTGAAGAGGTCAAGGCATCCGCCCTGCTTACCCACTACCTTGAAGAAAACGGCTTCGCCATAGAGCGGGGCATCTGTAAGCTAGACACCGCCTTCCGCGGCAGCTACGGAAAGGGCAAACCAGCCATCGCCATTCTAGCCGAGTACGACGCCCTGCCCAAATTAGGGCACGCCTGCGGCCATAACTTGATAGCTGGCGCTGCCGTCGGCGCCGCTGTGGCCGCCAAGCCAGCCATCGACAAATGCGGGGGCAGCGTCCTGGTTATCGGCACGCCCGCCGAGGAGTTCTACGGGGGCAAGGTGCTGATGGCGGAGCGGGGAGCCTTCGATAAGGTAGACATAGCCATGATGGTGCACCCGGGGGCGCACGACAGTGCCACCACCCAGGCCCTGGCCTGCATCACCCTGGAGGTCGAGTTCTTCGGCAAAGCGGCCCACGCCGCCACCAGGCCCGAAACGGGCATCAACGCCCTGGAGGCGATGCTCCTCTCCTTCGCCGCCATTAACGCCCTCAGGCAGCATGTCCTGGACAAGGCGCGCATCCACGGCATTATTACCGACGGCGGAGAGGCGCCCAATGTCGTCCCCGCCCACAGCGCGGGCAGCTTTCTGGTGCGCGCCGAGGATAACGACTACCTGGACGAGCTAAAAGAAAGGGTGCTCGATTGCTTTGCTGGCGCCGCCGCCGCCACCGGCGCCCGTCTGGAATACCACTGGGGCGACTGGGTCTATGCGCCGCTGCTTAACAACCTGACGCTGGCCGAGCTCTTTCGGCAAAATATAAACCTGCTGGGGCGCCAGATGCCCCTTGTCGGCGCCAGCCGGGTCGGCAGCACCGATATGGGCAACGTCAGCCAGCTCGTACCGGGCATCCACCCCACCATCGGCATAGCGCCCGAAACGATAGTGATACACTCTCCGGAGTTTGCCGAAGTAGCCGCTTCTGAGGCAGGCATCAAGGGTATGCTCGATGCCGCCAAGGCGCTGGCAATGACGGTGGTTGACCTGACGGCCAGCGCGGAAACAGTTAAAAAAGTAGAAGCCGAGTTTCGGCGGACAGGCGGCTAAAAGCCTTGTAAAACCAAGCACCGTGGTCTAAGATTATATTAACGCTTAGGAGAACTAATGGAAGCCTATCTGGGTATTGATGTCGGTTCGGTAACCACCAAGTTAGCCGTGATAGATGAGGCAGATGAGCTGGTCGCCGACCTCTATCAGCCCACCCGGGGCAAACCCATCGAGACGACGCAGCGGGGCCTAAAGCAAATCAAAGAGCAACTCCCGGCGGGTATGAATATCTGCGGTGTCGCCACCACGGGCAGCGCCCGCTTCCTGGCTGGGGTTATCGTCGGTGCCGACCTGGTCAAGAACGAGATTACCAGCCACGCCTTGGGCGCCCTGCACTACTTCCCCCAGAGCCAGACCGTCATCGAAATCGGCGGCCAGGACAGCAAGATTATCATCATACGTGAGGGTATTGTCACCGACTTCGGCATGAACACGGTCTGCGCCGCGGGCACGGGCAGCTTCCTCGACCACCAGGCAATGCGCCTCAATATGAGCATTGAGCGGTTCAGCCAAAAGGCGCTGGAGAGCACGACGCCGGTGCACATCTCGGGGCGGTGCACCGTTTTTGCCGAATCGGATATGATACATAAACAGCAAACGGGGCACTGCACCGAGGACATTGTCTACGGCCTTTGCCAGACGCTGGTGCGCAACTACCTCAACAATGTCGGCCTGGGCAAGGACATTCAACCCCCGATAGTATTTCAGGGTGGAGTTGCCTTCAACCATGGTATCGTCAAGGCGCTACAGGAAGAGCTCGGCCCTGAGGTTATCGTTCCCCCCCACCACGAGGTAATGGGGGCGATAGGCGCCGCCCTACTGGCGCACGAAGAGATGACCAGCGGTCGGAACGAAAGCCAGTTTAAGGGATTTGGCGTCAGCGAGATAGATTACCGTACCTCCTCTTTCGAATGCCGGGCCTGCCCTACTCTGTGCGAGATATCCCAGCTTTCCGTAGAAGGCAAGATTCTGGCCCAGTGGGGAGGCCGCTGCGACCTCTGGCAGAAAAGCCTGAACATTTAACAATGCTGGTGAGAAAGATATGTTAATTGCCGTTGATGCCGCTGGTGGCGAAAACGCCCCGCGGGAGGTAGTAAAGGGGGCCATAAAGGCCGTCCAGGAATACGGGATTGATATCGCCCTGGTGGGCGATAAAGCCGTGTTACACGTTCTGGCCGGACGCGATATTAAAAAGCTGAACCTCCAGATTATTGAAGCCACCGAGGTTATCGGCCCCAATGAGCACCCGATGAGAGCTGTGAAGAATAAGCCCAACTCCTCAATAGTCATCGGCATCAACATGGTGAGGGACGGCACCGCCGACGCCTTTGTCTCGGCGGGTAACACCGGGGCGGTGCTAGGCGCTGGCCTGCTCAACCTGAGGAAGATAGAGGGTATTGAGCGCCCCGCCCTGGGCAGCTTCCTCGATATCACCCTCACCACCCCCACCCTGCTCATCGATGCCGGCGCCAACGCCGAGTGTCGGCCCAGCCACCTGCTCCAGTTCGCCCAGATGGGCTCGACCTACGTTAAACACCTTATGGATATCCCCGAGCCGCGTGTCCGCCTGCTCAGCACGGGCGAAGAGGAGACCAAGGGCAACCGCCTGACCCAAGAAAGTTACGAGCTGCTCAAAAAAAGCAAGCTAAACTTCGTCGGTAATATAGAAGGGCAGGACATAGCCAAGGCAACCGCCGACGTCATCGTCACCGACGGCTTCACCGGTAATATCGTGCTCAAGACGATAGAAGGGGTGGGCGACACCTTCCTGGGGGCGGCGCGCCAGGTGGGCTATGTCGTCGCCACCGCCTATCATCTGCGCGGACGAGAGTTGCTCCAGGGAATCGGGCTGGGTTCCTGGGCCAAGAAGGCCGACTACAGGGAATACGGTGGCGCCTGTCTTCTGGGGGTGAACGGGACCATCATCGTCGCCCACGGCCGCAGTCAGGCCAAGGCGATAAAGAACGCCATAGGACAAGCCAAACAAACAGTAGAAAGTGACATATGCCGAATAATCAGGGAGGGAAATCATGAGCAAACCGATAGCCGTAACTGACGCTGACTTCGAGGAGAAAGTACTAAAGGCAAAGACACCGGTGCTGGTGGACTTCTGGGCGGCCTGGTGCCGGCCCTGTCTCATGACCGCGCCGGTGCTGGAAGAGCTGGCTAAGGAGTATGCCGGTAAGCTAACCATCGCCAAGCTGGACGTTGACCAGAACGCCAAGACCGCCGCCCAGTACGGCATAATGGCTATACCCAACCTCATTATCTTCAAAGACGGCAAGCCAGTATCGCAAATCGTCGGTTATAAGCCCAAGGAAGAACTGAAGCGCAGTCTGGAACCCGTCTTGGACTAGGTCACAGATAGCGGTTACGTTGACGGTGGGGTGAAATTCCGGGAGAGCGAGCGCGGCACCAATATCTAAAAATTAGTACCGAATCACCCTTCGCCAAGTCTTTAATTCGACCATCCGACTACAGTATAATTACAAAACAAGGGAGAGATTATGAAGGTTGTCTTCCTCCAGGACGTGCCCAACGTAGCCACAGCCGGCGAGCTAAAAGAGGTAGCCGACGGCTACGCCCGTAACTTCCTCATCCCCCGCAAACTGGCCACCCTGGCCAGCCCCCAGGCAATGAGCCAGGTGAAGACCGGTGCCAAAATCCAGGCCCGGAGCGACGAGGAACTGGTCGAATTGGCCAAGCAGCTTGAAGGGAAAGAGGTCAGCCTCAAGGCACACGCTGGCGCCAAAGAACGGCTCTACGGTTCCATAACCAGTGCCGATATCGCCGCCGAGCTGGAGAGCGCCACCGGCATCGTCGTCGACAAGAGGAAGATAGAGCTGGACAAGCCTATCCACCAGCTCGGCAGCTATGAGCTGACCATCAAGCTGGGCAAAGACATTACACCCAAGATAAAGGTCAACGTCATCGAGGAGGAGACCAAAGAAGAGGCCAAGCCCGCCAAGAAGACAAAGAAAGCGGAAAAGAAGCCCGCCGCCGAGAAGAAGGCCAAGACGACCAAGAAGAAGGAGACCAAGGCGACCAAGGAAAAGAAGCCGGCTAAGAAAGAAACGGCCCCCAAGAAAACGAAGAAGACCACGACCAAGGCCAAGACGACCAAGAAGGAGAAGGCTTAACATGACCAGCGAGAAGCTGCCGCCGCATGATGTCGATGCCGAGGAAGCGGTAATCGGCTCACTGCTCATTGACGGGTCGGCGATATTCAAGGTCGCCCCCATACTGGTACCGCTGGATAACAAGTCTGCTTTTTACACTGAGCGCAACGCCGCGATATATGATGCCTGCCTGGCGCTCTACGAACGCGACGAAGCCATAAACCAGATAACGGTGGCCCAGGAACTGGACAGGCAGGGGAAGCTGGAGGCCTGCGGCGGCGCCGCCTACCTGAGTCGGCTCATATCGATATGCCCCACCTCACTTGATATCGAAGACTATGCCCAGATTGTCTATCGCCTGGCGGTAATGCGCCGCCTCATTGATGCCGCGGGACAGATTAATAATATCGGCTATCGGGCTGACCCCGATGTCGAACGCAGCCTCAACGACGCCGAGGATATTCTCTTCCGATTGCGCCACGGGCGCAGCCGCCGAGACCTGACCCATATTCGCCAGGTGCTGGACACATACTTCGAGACCACCACCCCTGAGGAGGAAGGCGCACCCCGGGAACGGCTGCCCTACGTGCTCTCCGGTTTCGCTGGGCTGGATGAGTTCCTGGGCGGATTTCAGCGCTCCGACCTGATTATCATCGGCGGACGACCGAGCATGGGCAAGACCAGCCTGGCCCTGAGCCTGGCCCGAAACGCCGCCGTGGAGCAGGGGGCCTGCGTGGCTCTTTTCAGCCTGGAGATGGCGCGGGAACCACTGGTCTGGCGCATACTGGCCAGCGAATCCGAGGTCGACTCAAGGCGCATCCGCCTCGGGCTTCATACCGAAGACCAGGAAAAAAGGATTATGGACGCCATCGGCCAGCTCTCCGAAGCCAAGATATACATTGACGATACCCCTCAGCTGCGGGTGGTAGAGATGAGGAGCAAAGCCCGCCGCCTGCACTTTGAGCGGGGCATCGACCTGATTATCGTTGACTACCTGCAGCTGATGCAGGGAGACAGGCGGTTTGATAACCGCGTCCAGGAGGTCAGCGAAATCTCCCGATCCCTGAAAGGGCTGGCCCGCGAGCTTAATGTGCCCCTGCTGGCGGTATCGCAGCTCAGCCGTGCCCCCGAGGGCAGAGCCTCCCACGAACCACAGCTCTCCGACCTGCGCGAGAGCGGCAGCATTGAACAGGACGCCGATGTCGTCGTCTTTGTCTACCGCGATGAGTACTACTACCCCAGCCGAGAGGACTGGGAACGGGAACACCCCGGGGAAAGCTACCCGCCGCCGGCCAGCATCATTATCGCCAAGCACCGCAACGGCCCCACCGGCGAGGTCAAGCTGCTTTTCAAGCCCAAGATGGCGAAGTTTGAGAATATTACTAACGAAGAACTGAGCCTGCTATAAGGCTCGTATGGTTTAGGTAACTATGGAACAATTCAAGGGTTTCCCGGCTAAGTCGCAGTTTACCGCCGTGCCCAACGCCTTCTTCAGCACGCTGCTGCCGCAGATTAGCGATATCGCCGAGCTGAAAACAACCCTTCACATTTTTCAGACGCTCTACCAGAAGCGCGGCTATCCCCGCTTTACCAGCTACCGGGAGCTTTTGAGCAATAAGAGCCTGATGAGCAGCCTTAAAGACGAAGAGACATTGCGCCAAGCCCTGGAAACGGCGGCCAAACGGGGCACAATCTTGCACCTGGCACTGGATAGGGACGGTAAGACCGAGGACATCTATCTGCTCAACACCGAGTCGGAGCGACAGGCTGTGGCCAAGATTGAAAGCGGCGAGCTTAAACTAAGCGGACTGGAGCTGAAAGAGCCCGCTTTGGTTGACGCCGAGGAGCCGCCCGACATCTTCAGTCTTTACGAACAGAACATCGGCATGCTCACTCCGATGATTGCCGAAGAGCTGCGCGACGCCCTGAAACTATACCCCGAAAACTGGATTAGCGACGCCATCAAAGAAGCGGTTAGCCATAACAAGCGCAAGTGGAGCTATATCTCCGCCATTTTAGAACGCTGGACGACCGAAGGTAGGAATGATGGAACATATCGGGGAGATTCTAAAAAGACAGGCCCGGATAAATACATCAAGGGCAAATATGGACACGTTGTCCAGCGCTGAAAAAGCGACCGAGGCAGCGACAGAAGCGACCTGCCCCATCTGCAAGGGGGCGGGGGTCGTGCACCCTCGGCTGCCTTCGGGTGAGCCCGACTACAGCCGCACCGTGCCCTGTAGCTGTACGCTGAAGGCACGGGAAAAGGGGCGGCAGAGCCGCCTGCGCCGCTACAGTGGCCTTGAAGCCAAGCTACTGCAGAGCATGACCTTTGAAAGCTTCGACTGGAAGCGGGTCAACCTGCCCCCGGAGCAGCGCGAGAACCTGAAAAAGGCGTTCGACACCGCGCTTGACTTCGCCAAATCGCCCGAAGGCTGGCTTGTTTTTCTGGGCGTTAACGGCTGCGGTAAGACCCACCTGGCGGCGGCCATCGCCAACCACCGCCTCAAAGAAGGCAGACCGGTCAAATTCGTGGTCGTGCCCGACCTGCTCGACCATCTGCGCTCCACCTTCAGCCCGCAGAGCCCGGTGAGCTACGACCATCTCTTCGAAGAGGTCAAGAACGCCCCCCTTCTCATCCTGGACGACCTGGGTAAGCAGTCAACCACCCCCTGGGCCGAGGAGAAGCTCTACCAGATTATCAACCACCGCTATAACCACCAGCTGCCCACGGTAGTGACCACCAACTGCTCGCTGGACGAGATTGACAGCCCGATAAGCTCTCGACTGGCCGACCCCAAGATTGGCGTCGTCTGGAACATCAACGCCCCCGACTACCGCACCGACGCCACCGCCAGCCGAAAGAGTCCAACCCGCAAGAAGAAGCCTAGCTAAACCTTTGATTTGCACTGCCCGCCGTTTTTGGCTACAATGGGGTAGTTTTAGCTGGGAAAGCCTTTAAGTCATGATAAATTTTCCCGTTTTGGTGCTCAATCAGAACTACGAGCCACTCAATGTATGTCGGGTGCGGCGAGCGGTGGTGCTGCTGCAGGATGGCAAGGCGGAGATGCTGGAGAACGGCACCGGTTTCATCCACTCCACCAGCCTCGACTTTCCCGTGCCTTCGGTAATCCGCCTGGGCTACATGATTAAGCGCCCCCACCCCCAGCGCAAGCTGACCCGCCTCGAGATTTTTCACCGCGACCACTTTACCTGCCAGTACTGCGGCAAGCAGACCGGCCAGCTTACCCTGGACCACGTCATACCGCGCTACCGGGGTGGAGAACACTGCTGGGAGAATGTGGTCAGTGCCTGTATACCCTGTAATCGGCGCAAGGCGGGCCGAACGCCCAGGGAAGCGAGCATGAAACTGCTCCACACCCCCACCCAACCCCACGGCGACCGCTTCTTCTACATACCCTACCGCTACCGCCAGAGCCAGACCCGCTGGCAAAAATACCTGCCCCAGTGAGGACTATCTTTTTCGGGGCGACTGCTCCTCGAAGGTAATATCGCTGAGCGGTATTTCTACCGTTGCCTGGCTCTCCAGCTCGACCAGCACCGTTTCCTTGAGGGGATTAATCCCCACCACGTTAGCCTCCCCCATGGGCGTGGACACTATCTGGCCTGGCTTGGGCAATTTCTCCTTCATGGCGTGGTACTGCTCGGTTTCATAGGCCAAGCAGCAAAGCAGGCGGCCACAAACGCCCGATATCTTGAGCGGATTAAGCGGCAGGTTCTGCTCCTTAGCCATCTTGATAGAAACCGGGGAGAACTCAGTTAAGAAGCTTACGCAGCAGAGGGGACGCCCGCACCTTCCGAAGCCGCCCACCAGCTTGGCTTCATCCCTGGGGCCCAGCTGGCGCAGCTCCACCCTCACCTTGAAACGCTTGTTTAGCTCTCGAACCAGCTGCCGGAAATCAACCCTCTCGGTAGCGCTAAAGTAGAAGGTAAGGCGACTGCCGTCAAGGTTGTATTCCACACCGAGTAGCTTCATGGGTAGCCCCAGCTTTTCAATCAATCGGCCACACTCTTCCAGGGCTTCGGCTTCTCTAGCTTCGAATTCCTGGGCGCGCTCGATATCCTCCTTCTCCGCCTTGCGTAAAACCGGTTTTAACGGCTCGGTCACCTCGTCGGCCAGGACCTGCCTGGGGGCGATAACCACCCAGCCCAGCTCCGGGCCGCGAGCCGTATTGACCACTACACAGTCATCAACGTCCATCTCGATGCCCGCTGGGTCAAAGAAATAGACCCGGCCCGCCCTCTTGAAACGTATACCTACAATCTCAGCCATAATCTATACAGCACTCCTTCCCGGAATACTGAGCATCAGCACCTCCAGCGCCAGCCGCGGGTTGGCATTCTGTCCCAGCTGTTCCTCAGCCGCCTGAAGACTATCTATAAAAGCCCTTATCTGGGCCAGGCTGTAATCCCGCCCCATCTCAGCCAGCTCCGCCTCATGGTCGACGTTGGTTATGGTATCAGTGGCACCGAGCTTGACCAGGAGCAGGTCGCGCCACCAGTCAAGCCACAAGTCCAGCACCTCCTGAACCGAACCACGGTTATGGCTGAACTGTGCCGCCAGCTGCGCTACATAGTCGAAACGTAGCTCGTTATCGCCCTGGATAACCTCGAGCAGCTTTTCGATTAACTGGTCACGCCGCTCAAGCAGGCTATCGTCGTCCGCCGCCGTTAACGCCCAGCCTAAGCGCCCGTGGCAGAGGCGAGAGAGAAGCTCGGTCTTGGCTGACTCAAGGCTGCGGCGCTCACTGAGGGCGGCTTCAACCTGGGAGGTAGGGAGAGGACGCAGCTCCAATCGCTGGCAGCGAGAAACCACGGTATCAGGCAGAAACAGGTCGTTGCTGGTGAGCAGGATGAAGACCACCCCTTCCGATGGTTCCTCCAGCGTCTTGAGCAGGCAGTTAGCCGCCTCGTTGGACATCAACTCGGCGCCGTCAATAATAAAAACCTTGCGCTTACCCTCAAAGGGAGGCAGGTTAGATGAATGCTGCATCTCCCGGACCTGTTCAATGCTGATTTCCGCCCGCGGCTTATCGTTGGTATTGCCGTTGGAGCTCAAGCCGATAACCTGAACGTCGGCATGCTTGCCCGCCGCCACTTTCTGGCAGGGCTCGCACTCACCACAGGGGGGCTCCGCCGCCTGGCAGTTGAGCGCCTGAGCCAGCTCCAGCGCCAGCGTCATCTTGCCGACATGAGGTGGCCCCACCAGAAGATAGGCGTGAGCTATTGACCCCAGCTCCAAGTTGCGCTGGAGCAGGGTAATCGCCCTATCCTGCCCGACTAGCTGCCACATAGAATCTCCTTAAACTAAATCAAGGCGGGTCAGGTCGTCAAAGGTCTCACGGCGCCGAATGAGTTTTGCCTTGCCCTCTTTGACCAGGACAATAGCCGGTTTAAGCGAGGCGTTGTAGTTACTCGCCAGCGGTATAGAGTAAGCACCG
The DNA here is from genome assembly GCA_034419075.1 of Dehalococcoidales bacterium. Classification (GTDB taxonomy): domain Bacteria; phylum Chloroflexota; class Dehalococcoidia; order Dehalococcoidales; family BS750m-G39; genus E44-bin88. Next base: position 77,269 of record DAOULR010000016.1, read on the forward strand.
CAGTCGGCTACCGCCAGAATATCGCCCGCGGCCAGCGGGGGCAGCATTGCGTCCTTTATGATTATGTCCCCCGATTCGCAGAACTTTCCGGCAACAGTAACCTTGTCCGTTTCCTTTTCTCTCATCTTGTTGGCCACCACCTCCACATAGTTTGCCCCGTAAAGGGCGGGGCGGATGTTATCGGCCATGCCGCCGTCAACCGAGACATAGCGCCTGACGCCTGGAACATCCTTTATCACCCCCACCGTGTAGAGCGCCACCCCCGACTGCGCGACTATTGCCCGCCCCGGCTCGACAATAAGCCTCGGCTGGGCCAGCCCTAACATCCGGCTGCCGATACTGATGTTGGAGGTCAGCACCTCCGCCCAGGCGGAGATAGGTGAGACGGGGGAATCCAGGGTATATTGAACAGCAAAACCGCCGCCAATGCTTAGTTCTTCCATCTCGAAGCCGTGCTTGTTCTTCATCTTAGCGGCAAAGCCGAGGATAATGTCTATCGCCTGCTGGTAAGGCTCAACCTCAGCAATCTGCGAGCCGATGTGAAAGTGCAACCCCCGCAGTTTAAGCTGGGGCATAGCCATCGCCGTCGTCAGCGCCTTCTCACCCTGAGCCATAGGCACGCCGAACTTGCTGTCGAGATTACCGGTGATGATGTAGTTGTGGGTATGCGGGTCAACGCCGGGGGAGAGCCTTAAGAGTATATCGGGATTCTTACCCTGCTCCTTGGCAAGCTTGCCCAGCAGCTCAAGTTCCTGGAAGTTGTCGACCACGATGCGCCCCACCCCCCACTCCAGGGCTAGCTTTAACTCTTCAGCCGACTTATTGTTGCCCGGGAAATAGACCCTTTCCATGGGGAAACCAGCGGCCCGGGCGATGCTCATCTCGCCCGCGGAGACCACATCCAGCCCCAGCCCCTCCTCGTTGAAAAGACGCGCCAGCGCCGTGTTGATAAAAGCCTTGGCTGAGTAGCTAACGGCGGTATTGGCATAGCGCCGGCTGAACTCCTGCTTAAACTCGGCGCACTTGTTGCGTATGCCAAGCTCGTCGAAGACATAGAGCGGCGTGCCGAACTCAGCGGCCAGCTTCATGGTATCGCAGCCGCCGATAAGCAGGTGTCCCTTACTGTCAACCTCAGCCGTTGAGGGAAATAAAACCAGCTTAGCTATCATTTACTCAATGTTAGCAGTGCTAGAGGTTCAAGTCAATCAGGAATTACACCATCCCTCCCCAAGCTTTATTTCCCACCCAATACCCACCCTACAGAGGTGTAACCTCTATATACTTCTCTCCCCACCGTGATTTTGGGGGTTTTTAAGAAAAAAGGGGCTTACGCCCCTCTTAGATTTTCTTTTATCCGTCTAAGCTTTCCCAATGTAGGGTTGCAAGAACTATATCTATCGAAGGGCCGTTATTGCCAGTTGCCACCTTTCCATCTTCTGAAGTCGCGGTACAAGAATATCGCGTGAGACCTGCCTGGGGGCCTGCGTCTAGTATATCAACTTGCACTTCT
>DAOULR010000017.1:0-101928 GCA_034419075.1 Dehalococcoidales bacterium
ACCCAACAGCTTACTGTGGGGTAGTTTACCAGAAACAATAAAGGGGAAGAGCCCAGGTCATCCCCGGACTATCCCCCTAAAAATGGACACGAAAAAAGGCAAAAGAACTCCTACTGCATTGGAAGTCCCTTTGCCTGTTATTTTCTCCCCCGTTATCGTGGGTGGCTATCTACTTCAGGGTAAATGTTCCCCTATATCAAACCGAGCAATTATCACCTTGCTTTGTCGCTTACCCCGCCCAGTATATCAATAGCCTGCGATACGCTAGCACTATTGATTGTGAGCGCCCACGTTGCCCCGTGAGCGCTCACCTGTAGGGGTATCTCTTGCCCATTAGCAAGATAAATGTTACCCGTGAGTAGACGCCTGATATTCTCAATTGTCCAGAGCCTTGCCCCAATCTGCGATACGCTAGCACTGGTCAAGTCCTGCAAGAGGTTTCTAACCCTCTCACTGATTAAGTCGCTGAAAATCTGAAAAACGTTAGACAAAAACCAATCTTTTTTGTAAGGCTTTGCGCCTTTGCTGGTAAAGGTAATTTCGCTCACTGGTGGTAAGCGGGTATCCAGCATACTTCTTATAGGCAATCCTGACAAAGCGGTGAGGATAGCCCTGTAAGGTGAGTCTAGCGTCAAGCCTAGCCGTAATGTCAACGGCGTTATCATCGGCTATAATCTGGCAAAGCTCAATCTGGTTGCCGTCGCCATCCTCTATCAGCCTATCAAGGCTTTCAATCTTGATACGTTTTGGGCACTCACGATACAGGTCTTTTTCCTTACATTTGTGCCTTTGCTCCTTGTTACACCGCCCGCAATCGTGCCCGTTTATCCGCCTGAACTTCTGTCTCCAATACTCGGCTACATCATAACAGGCTACCCGTATCAACCCCGCTTCCGTCAGTTCTTTGCCGATTGCCTGATACTTAGCTTTGACTTTCGCCATAGTGAGTAACAGGTCGTGTAAGAAGTCCTGTCTATCCTCTGGTTTTACCCTATGAGTGAAGCCTTTGGCTACCTTATAGAATAACGCCCAGTCGCCGTGAAGGTGGGTATACCCGTTCCCGTTGCCATTACCGTTGCCGTTGCCTTGATGGTGATTATCTCCTATGGTATAGTCCTGATAGTCTAGCATTGTGGACACGCTCCCTTTGTTAGATTAGCCCTGGACTAGTTGCCGCTAGACCAGGGCGCTTTTACTTCCGCCACAAGGCAAGGCTCTGGACTTCAGCTATTCAGTTGTTAAAGTGCGTGCTTTCAGTATCATTGTCCGACAAAAAGAGCTTTTGAGATATTTGACAACCTAGCACGATTCCCTTCTCCCCTCCAGCTTGGCCGCTGAGTTTTTATACAGGTAATAAAGCGCGTATAATAGGGGCAAAATGGAGCAAGTATCTTATAGAGTAACTGCAAGTTTGCCATATCCCCTTCGACTACAAGGTGGCCCATATAACGTCGTCGGAAATCTAGGTAAAGCGGACCTTTCTTTTGAAACCGTACCGCAGACGACATTTGATGGACGGTTGCAAATAGACACGGGTGATTTTGATTTCAACGTAGATAGGTACGGTTGGGCCTCCTATTCTCGTGTCTCTGGTGATGTTAGACCGAACCTTTCGATTCATCCGTTAGCCACGTTTCTAGATTGCCTCAATCAAGTAATCCGAAACTTACGGGATATTATGAGTTGTTTTTGGTTGTATGACTTGGAGAAGGTGGGTCTCTATCAAGTGTCATTAGAGTCGGAGACTGATGGGGCTCAAACTTATTCCTGGGGGCGCACCGGTGGGATTACTCTACGCTGCACTGGGCTTACAGCCGAGGCAGAGGAAAGATTACGACTACGGCTTGCTTCTAGTGAGCAAGTTCTAGAATGGAGAATTTTGCAGTTGGATGCCGAAGATGCTTTCGGTTTGGGCAGATATGAAGAAGCCGTCTTGCTTGGCTGGGGAGCCCTTGAAATGGCTTGTCGCACCGAAACACCACGCTTGGCTCGGGCTGCCCAAGTATCACCTTCTGAAATAGAGCAGCGCATAAGAGGCAAGCCTCCGCGAAGGCCTCCGTTTTCGACAGAAGAAGTCGTTGAAAAGGCTCCGATTCTGGCTATAGTCAGAGTCTGCTGTGAACTGGCCGGGACGGGTTACGATGCTGGATCCCTTGCCCAGTCGGCAAGGAATGCGCAGAAGTTACGCAATGTCATCACGCATCGGGGCGTCCGCTTATCTCAATCCCAGGCGCGAACGGCTCTCGACACGATTGGTTTTGTGTTAAATGCTCTTCGACTTCCTTCCTCGCGGCCATCTGAGCCATTCGAATATCAATCTTGGGTGGAGCATTTTGGTAAAGCTAGTTTTGACTTTTCTAAGCTCCTCGACGCCAAGGAAGGTAGTCTTGTAGTTGTCAGGTTAAAGGATGAGCAGCCTCCTGATCCTCTAACCTATTGGTTTCAACTCGAGAGAGCAGACAATTCATTCATAATACGAATACCTGAAGGGATTGATGAAGTGGTCGCCGCTACACTTGTCATCGTAACTAACGATTCTTCTCGATATGGTGGAGGGTTTCCTCATCTGAGGGTAAACACATCGGACTTTTTGATACATGGACTTCTGCAAATGGTAGCCCAAACCACAACGGAGGCGGTTTATTGGGCTCATGCAAGTATGGTTCGAGACCAAGCAGGCTTGTCAGTCCAGGACGTTTCCGATTATGTTGTAGACTCAATCTGGAGAGGCTTCACGCGGTTAAACCACACAATCGATTCCAGTGATGCACGTTTTATCCCCACTTGTACAAAAATAGCCAGTTACCTTGTACATGCTTCTCCAGGTACTTTTCAACGCTTTCGCCAAGGGATGGCAACTTCCCATGGCCAAATCTCAGAAGAGGCAGTCCAAATAAGAGACATCCTGAATGCGTTAGACCCCAACGACCCACATACAATTTGCGATGCACTTCGTGCTATTCATCGCAGAACATTGTGGTTAGATAGCGTGGTGGTTAGATGCCCGATTGAGAAAGCCGATTACGGAACTCAGAAACGGCCGCTATCATAATGTCGTTAGGGATGGGTATTACCTTTCTCTATTCATTTGGGCAAAATACTGTGGTCTTAACTCAGAATAGAGTGTCAACTGCGGCCGATACCATTCCCATTCAGGAGCTTCCTGTCCCTTCGCCGATAATCGGTAGTATCGGCGTGGCGGAGCATCAGGATGCGCTAGACCCTGAATATAAGACTCCTCTTCCCTACCAGTTGGCTCTATGAAGCCAAGCTGCTTCAAGTAATGGAAATAACGAAAGAAGCTGTGGTATCGGGCTCGGTGAAGCTTATAGGGTATCCTCTCCACGTGCCACTCTACACGCTCGGCATATTCAATCAATGTATAAGGCTCCTGGTTCTTCCTTTGCCTCTTCTCATCTTCCCAGGCGACAGCATCCCTGGCATAGACACGGCGTAGTGCTTCCTTGTAGCAGGCAAAGATGTGTTCACCATAGTCACCCTCGCTCGGGTCAATTTTCGGTGCTCCTTCCGGACCGAGTCCCATTAGATAGTCTCGAATAAACTGTCCGGCAGTGAATGGCCTCAGAAATTTTTCCTCTTTCCTGGGTCGGCGGTATTTCCGTTCCTTTCTCTTCTCCTTGAAGTAATCCTCTATCGGCACTTCATCTATCGTGGGATAAAACAAACGCTGCGGGTGAGACCAGTCTTCATCGGAAGCTTCAATTCCTTCCCTGGTGAGGCGATAAAGCTTGCGGGGGTGAGTGTCCGGATGGTTTTCAGTCACCTCCTGCACACTCGAAGTTTCCTCTTCGCCGGTCGGTTCAACCCACTTGAGCTGTTTAAGCCAGTGAAAGTATCTCTGGAAGCTGTGGTAACGGGACTTTACTAGCTTGTAAGGGATGTGCCGAAAGTGCCAGTCAACCCACTCAGCGTATTCTTCTGGGGAGTATGCTGGCAATCCTGCCTTAACTCTGGCCTCATCCTCGCGAGCGGTGGTATCCTCGGCAAAGGCCCGGTGCAATGCAAGTTTGTAGTGATAGAAAATATCTTCCTGGCAGGCACCAGCAACTGGATTGATGGTGATGGTCTCCCCTGGGCCATGTCCGAGGAGAAATTCCCTGATGAACCAGCCACAGCCAAACGGCCTGATGTATCCACCGCGGCTTGGCCTTAGCATCGTCATGTTGCCATCCTTCGCCTGACTACTTCATATAGTCTCTTTGCCTCTCTCTCCACACAGGCCACATCGTTATGTGGACAAAGGGCCTCGGCTTGCCTGGCTGCCCACCAGCCGTACTTCACGGCTATCCGTTTCAGATCATCTCGTGGAATGGAATTGTGGGTTTGGGCTGATAAGTTATCCTTCTTTTTCGGAAAATATTTTTCCCGACATTCCGGACATATGCCGTGGGTTACAGATTTATCCTCGTAAGGTTCCTTCTCGCCCAGGTACTTGCCACACCAGGCGCATTTGACTACCAGGGGCAAAAGTGGCGGCTGCCAGCTTCTCTCCACTCGCTCCGCTCTGAACGGAGACAACCAGGGATTTCTTTCGATATCGGAAATGATGGTCTTGATAAGTGAAAAGGGTATCTCATTACCTCGAGCAGTGTAGATTACATTATCATCGGGCAATCCCTCGACATATTCTCTGGCTTCGGCCAGGGTACGAAAACCCTCAAGGATGTCTTTGTAGACCGCTTTTCTGGCATCGCTGGCCGAACCCTCAGGCCATTTCTCCCAGTTCAGGTCATTCTTCTTTTCCCTGATCAGCCTGTCGAGGATACCGACCTCCATGGCCGGTAATATCAGGTCAATCACCGGCTGGACCACCTCTTCCTGCTTTGGCTCAAGCGCTTCAGCAACAATAGACCTCATCAGCAATCCCAGAACCGTGCCGAATATAAGAGACAAGCCAAAGGCAAGGCCAGCGTCTGTTATGCTCTGAACTTCCAGTGGAGTCAGCCGCCCGTCTTCCATCGCCCTTGCTATCTCAACCACCACTTCTTCTTGCTGTGGCTGGTATGTCGGCAGATTCGAATTTTCCTGGTGTTGAATCAACGACATCGTCAACTTATCTTCTCCAAGTCATCAAGTATCCTAGTGGCCACTTCACGTATGGAGCTCAGGTTCTGATCAAGTACCTTCTTGTCTTGCGCCCACAAAGCGACGTAAGGAAACGAGCGCACGCCGGTATCAAAGCCATAGTGGGCTCCAACCACATAGGCAGCGCTCTCGGCGATGGTTTCCGCATCCTGCCTTGGTATCCTAAAAACGCCCTCCGAATAATAGTGGGCAATCTCATGAACTAAAGTTTTAAGCTGCTGTGCCCTTGGCTCCTCTGGTCTTACCCATATCTCACTGTGTGAATACTGCCCTTTTATGCCCGAGTCCTGATGCGGCCGTGGCTCGAAGCTTACTCGCACACCTCTTGACTTCATAAGGTCTTGCAGCCTGGTAAAAAGTCCCTCATTGACCTCACCAGTGAGCACCGGCACTTCGAACTCAGGGAGCGGCTCACCCTCGGTTTGACTCAGATCAAAAACATACACCACTCTAAAGAAGCGTGGCTGCTCAAGTTCCAGTTCTGTCCCGGAGCCGAGGCCGTGTCCGCACTCAGGACAAAACTTGGCCGTCCGGGGCACCTCAGCACCGCAGTCGGGGCAGGTCGCCTTCGCTTTCGGCGGCATTACCGGCGCCAGCATGGCAATACCCTTCTCACCCTTCTTTACAAACCGCCCCAGGTCTTTCCAGGTATTAAATCCAGCGACCCTGGTGGCATCAGGCTTCTGCAGCATGATGAGGATCTGGTTGCCGATAGAGTAGTCATGAAACTTCGCCATAGTTATAAGGAAAAGGCGAAACTGATAGCTGTTCTGGATGCCTTCAACGCCGGCCTTCAGCTGCTTCATGACGGCATCAATCTTCTTCTCTCCTGTTTCCACCTCCACAGCCGGTAGTATAGTCATGAGGCTATACTCCGGTAGAGATCCTCGGAGGAAGCCGATAAGTTCACGATACTCCGCGGGCACTTTTTCGCCGCCCTCGATGAGAACCTGGGGCTGAAACCTCCCTTGTTTGTGCACCAGGTCGATGTGCCGTCTCAAAGCATCCGTCCTGGTCATGGAGTTGTAATCGGGGACCGCTATCACCTTGTGGCATATCGGGCAGGTAACGGTAACCAGAGTCTTTTTATCTTGTGTCATGGGCAAATACCCTCTGGCTGGCTCTGATTCCGTTACCAGGTTCTTTACCAGTCCGAACGTAATTCCCATGAACATAAGGAACAGGCCGAATCCGATAACATCGTTTGTCTGCTGCTGCGATGTTTGGTACACTACCAGGCCACCTCCTTTAGTAACTCGTCGAGAGAACCTCCAGCGATTGCCTCGACCACCTCAGCAGCTACCCATTGCATGGCCTCCATGTGTACCGGCGTCAGGTCATCGGCCTCTCCGTAGCTACGATACTGCCGGTGATGAGCCAGTTCATGAACCAGGGTGTCAATCACGCTTTTACACCGACTCATCATTTCCAGCGAAATATAGACCTCTCCGTTGCCCGTGCTGTACATGCCAGCGGTTCTTTTCAGGTCACTGGCAGGAGGAATGACAGCTACGTGAACTCCGGCAGGAGGTGAATACGGGTAGACTTTGGCAGTAAGTGCCCGGGCCAGTTTGATGTGGGCTTGGTGACGGGAATCTAGTTTATCATCAGGGATTACTTCTACCTCCCGCAGGCGTGCCTGTGAGTCTCTAACCAGGTCCCGGTCGGTGTTGATAGCCCTGCCCAGGGTATCTCTCACCGAGTGCTGGAGACTCACTGACTCGTAGCCAAGATGCCTTACCATACTGTCGAGTCGTTCGTTGGTGCGAATCACCGCATTTTCCCCCATGACCTGATGCCAGGCTTCACGCCACACCGGAGCATTCTCCCGGACAAAGTCGGCATAGTCCTTACTCGTCAGTGGCTCCCGGCCCATATCCCAGGAACCCATGTTGATATAGCGGGCTTCCTCAGTCTCCAGTATTGGCGGTTCCTTCACCATCTGGAGGAATACCTGGAGATGCTCAACCTTCGTGACACAACACCAGAGCCTGCCCATATCCGTCCAGAGGTCAGGCTCGTTTTTCGGCCCGTGGCGGTCAGGAGCCATATCGAAGCTCCACAGATTGTAGGAGTATGGCGAGTTAATATCTCTCATATAAATGTCCCGGGCAAATATCCGTGATGCCCCAGCACCTTTTTCATACCAGCCACTGGCAGGAGATACCGCAAACTCATGCTGGATAAGCTGGTTGAAGCGACGAATGGGCTGGCTGAGCAAACTCGGCCCCTCAGTGATGATGGACTTCTTCGGCAGGTTTACCGAGAATCTATCTTCGAATGCGGTACCGTGATATCCAATGATGTGGAAGTTTGTGCCGGACCTCCGTCCGTTCGGCTTCCACAAAGCGGCCAGGGTTTCAGCATGGCCGTTGACCTTCTGTTGCAAAAAGATAATCCAGAGCATCCGGTCTTTGGTCTCCACCCGAATCGAGTACCCCAGCCGAAGCAGGGCAAGAGCCGCTATCTTCATGCCTTCGCCGAACTTGCCCCTAGCGTAATCCGGCTTGAGCTTTGGCGGGCCGAGCAGGAAGTCGGCCACAGCAATGCCTTTGCCTACATCGCGGATATAGAGTCCTTCATCGTCATAGCTGTAGGCATAATACTCGCACTCATCCAGAGCGTTCTGAACAATGTCCCTTATCGCTTCCCATTCCCCCCAGTCTTGCCGCCATGTGGAGGTCGGGCCGATGATAATAAGCTGCCAGCCATGAGGCTGCCAGTCCTGCTGGTACTCATCAATAGTGAGGACTTTGGGCGGTGCCGTGATTATTGCCACTATTGCCTCCCTTTAGCCCTCTTTATGGCGCTCAGGAAGGCTGAATCAATCCTGTCGCGGTACCCGATATCGTCGATGGTATAAGCCAGAAACTCCGGGCTGTCAGGAAGAAACTCAAGCTCGTCAGCCTGCGGGCGCCGTTTACTCGGCTCAATTGGAATAACGGCAGGGGATTTCCCTTTCAAATACTGGTGTCTCTCCTGTTCAGACCAGGGGCCGAGATTCTTGGTGCGTGCTGCCATAATGGCGGCTTCCTCAGCGGTATATCGCCTTTCTATCTTAGGGGCGAAAGCGTCTCGGAAGCCCAACCTGGTGAAATACCTGCCGGTCTCCGGCTCCCATATCCAACCGGTTGAGGTCTCTATCCAGGCATGTCCAAGGCGACGGCCGTCGCTGTATACCGTGCCGTGTATCAGCTCACCTTCACCTTCCTTAATCAAGAATCTCCAGGCGTCAGCGTAACAGGTGCCGGTGGGCTTCACTACGGCAGGAATGACCGACTTTTGAGGCTGAGCCGAGCATTCCCACAGCTCGTCGAGGACTGAAGCCCTGGGTTCACTTCGCTTAATACAGATAGGCCACCCGGCGTCCAGGTCTTTCTTTTCTCCCTTCCTGAGCAAGTCATAGATAAGTGCCCTGTCCGACTCGAACTGGAGGAGGACGTCTTTGGTGGGGTCATCCGAGCGGGTAATAATGATATTGCCCATCCTGTCGGTTTCTATTTCATATCTGGCTACCGACCTGGTCTGTGGCAGAAGTCTTTCTCCCCTTGGGCCATAAAGCACCGGCTTTTTCTCCGGCTCAATGGCTCCTGAAACAACGTTCTTAACAATGGCGACCATGAACACGCCCATAACCATGAAGCCAAACATGGAAACCATCATTGATGTCCAGTCGGCATTTGACGGAGGCGTCTCCGCCAGTGACAGTATCTCGACCTGGGCGATGTCACCCACCTCGATGCCTTCAAGCTCACCGGCATTGACTTCAAGGAAGTAGCGGGCGGGTGAAGTTGGAGTGACAATAAAGCCTGGCTCAACGTCCGGATAAACCTCAGTGACCGCCAAGGATTCGGAGAAGAAAGCGATGTCGATAGGGAACAGCATGGGCACGGTGGTGACCTGGATTATCTGCTCATAGCCTGTGTCAAAGAACATGCCTGTGTTCGGGGCAAGTTCAGCCAGGCCTCCTAGGCCCTGTGTTAGCTCCCAGGGCGTGGCGGCTATGCCGGTCTGCCACTGTTTATTCCCTATGGTTACGACAGCTTGTCCTGACATACCGACTACCTCCGTCGCACCTGCGGTATTCTCTCAATGGTGCCCTGACGGATAAGCCCTTCCAGACTCATCTGCTTTGTCTCACTGGAGGGCAATGGAATATCCGTACCGCCGAACATGGCGATGTCATAGTTCCGGTGCCACTTGGCCGATTTCTTCTCTTCCGTCCTCGCTTCGAATCGAGTGCCCTTCTGTTCCTTGGGTTTCATCCCCGGCGGTGCAATGACAGACATACCGGCCAGGTAAGACTCGCTGGTCGTCTTCTCTCTCCAGTTGATCGGAGCATTAGCCCCGAATTCCTCATGACTCTGGTATTTACTCTTTCCCATCTGATTCGCCTCCTTCTGTTTCCCATAACCCCTGGTACCACCTCTCCAGTTCCTCGCCGGCCACTTTTCTATATCTCATGGTCGTCTCAATGCTCTTGTGCCCCAGCATCTCCTGGAGCATCCTAATGGCATCGGCGCTGTCATCCTTTTTAACGGCATTAACGGCGAAAGCGTCCCTGAGCCGGTGTGGACTGATACCTTTTTCCTCACCTGTTTCAGGATTCACCAGCATGCCCAGCCTGGCCCTGGCGGCGCATTCCCTGACAATGTACCAGGCATGCCTGCGGTCGATACCGAAGAGAAGCTGACTGCCGTTGTTGCCCACCGGGCCACCAGCTTCGACATATTCTCTGAGCATATTCAGAGTCTGGTCGTCAACAGGCAAAGTCCGCTGGCGGCGGTGCTCAAGTTCTGAAGCAACTGCCTTCTCTACCCTGACACCACAGCTCGGGCAAAACTTGCTGGTGCGGCTCAACCTGGCGCTGCAGTCAGGACAGGAGAGCTTAATCCGAGTCTTGAGGTGCTGGATAGTGATTCGCTTCTGCCTGAAGTCGATATCGTCAACGCTGATTCCCAAGACTTCCGAGACACGGCAACCAAGACGAAAAAGCAGGCGGATGAGCAACTGGTACATTAGGCACGGCTTCCACGTTCTTTCCCTGCGGTCGTAGGCCATGGCGCCGCCTTCCAGCAGCTCAACATCTTCCGCCTCGAGATAAGCCTTGGTTGTCACTCGATTTCTCCTTCTCCGCCGGTAACCATCGGCATGACCATTCCCAGCATCATGAGCATCATCATCATGGGCATCATGCTGGAGAAAATGTCAGTGCTGCCGGCATTGCCCGAGACGATGATGACGTTGTCCTGCTCTGCAACCGCGTTGGTGTCCTCAATCCACACCCTCAGGCCATAGGTCCCATTATCTATGCCGCCATTGGCTTTAGGTATCAGGATGAAATCCACCGAGGCCGTCTGGGGAGTCGGCGTACTAGTGGCCGGAAGAGCCAGCTCCGCTTCGCCCACACACGAGCTCACCAGGTGCTTGCCGAAGATATTGGTGGAGTAAGGGCCAGCGAACAGCTTGAGCGTAGTATTGACGCCCACAACGTATTTGAAGGAAACGGTCACCCTGACCGTGTCCCCCACATTGAAGTTCTGCGGTTCCAGCGCCAGCGGCGCCAGGATTATATCCAGTACCACGTGACCCTCCTAGACCTTGGCAAAGTCGCTGATCTGAAACTCGGTGATAGCTGGCTCGGTACCGGCGATAAGTAAAGCGTTTTGGTAGCCGAACAGGTTTTGGGGGACACCCGGTGAACCGCCATATACCTTGCAATAGATGTCATCCCAGTTCGTACCCACACTTGACGGTATGGTGAAAGTATAAGAGTCGGTTACCAGGGTAGGCGTCACGTACTGGGGAATACTCTTCGAGTTCTGCCCCACCATCTTCTCATCGAAGCCGAACGTTCCATAGACTCCGATGGAGTAGTAGCAGACGGCGCCGCTGATGGCAGGTCCTGAGTACTTGAAGGACATCGTTATCCTGAGCTTATCCCCTATAGCCAGTGTTACCTGCTTCGGCGATGGGTTCATATACCCCAAAGGGATGTATACCCCGCCGGCCATCGTGTAGAACTTCTGGGTGTTTGGGTCATAGAAGATGCGCTGCCCGGTCTGCGGGTCAATGTACCAGCCGGCAGTGTATTCTTGCTGGTTTTCTCCCTCCTGGAGCACTCCAAATACCCCGAGATCCATTGCCAGTGTTTTTGTTTCCATGTTTACCTCCTCACACTCTGGTGAAATCTGCTATCTTGAATTCGCTTATCTGCGGCGTCAGGGTGGCCAGAGCCACATTTTTAGTTTTTTCATCATCGAAATGCCAGGCACCATCTGCTCCGTACCAGTAGCTGTAAGCGTGGATAGTTACGGCCTTATTCGGCATCGTGAAGTACCCACTGAAAGAATGAGTAGCCCCGCCGTTAACATTGGCGCTGTTTTCCGGGAAGGTAATACCCGGCCAGGGCGACACACCATACTCCAAGGCGCCTCCCACCATGATGCCAATAGCGGCAGAGTAGGTATTTTTAATCCTTACCGTAATATCCACTCGGCTGCCGTTTAATGCCTCAGCCGGAGCGATTATTTCTACAATATCTGCATACTGGGCCATATCATGATCTCCTAGGCCGGATAAGTCAGCTGAAGGGTGTAGGTCACCTTCAACTGACCAGTATCGGCTACGACAACTCCTCCCGATAGCAAATCGCGGCATAACATGAAATAAACGGTAGCGTTCCCTACAGTACCTCTGGTGTAGATTCCAACTTCATAAACCGTTATCGAGGAACCGCTGTTATTGTTGAAATACCTCAACCAGGATACCTGTTTCTGGATTCCTATCGTGGAGATGTCCGGAGCGTTTATGGCACTGTAAGCGAGCTGCCCCACGCCGTTACCGTTAGAAATCTTCGATCCGAGGGCATAGTCATCGAAATTTTCAACTCCGCTGCCGGTGCCGACGACAATACCCATGTTGTCTACACCGGACTGGGCGTAGAATCCATAGCTTGGGCCAACATAGATGCTCATATTCCCTGACCCGTTGCTTGACCATCCTGTTGCTGGTTGGGTCCCAGATTCCGATTTTGTACTACCGCCGGTATCAACAATAGCCAGGCCAACAGACGAGTTATTAGGAACCGACCCTATCTGACAGACCATCAGGTTGTAGGCATTTCTTACCCAGCTGTGGCTATGCTGCCGGTGCCTGCGGACTTCTTTTCCCTCCTTGTTCCTGACTTCGAATTCCCAGAAGGCCTCCGCAACAGGAATATGCAACCTCCTGGCGAGCTTTCTTAATTCTTCATATTCCGACTCAGTATTGTTAAAAACCATAATTCCCCCCTACGAATAGACCAGTATCCACGCCTGGTTACCCAGCGGCTGTACGAAACCAACCCCGACGCTAGTCACTCTGGCTCTGATCCAGTACACGCCGGCTATGCCGGCAATTGTATCAGTAGCCCAGTCGGCGGGTCTGGAGAAAGTTAGCCAGCCCTTACCGGTACTTCCCCATTCATTGGTGCTGTCGTGGAGTATATCCAGAATACCCCAGGCCCCAGCTCCCTTTGAGTATTCATAGGCCAAGTTATAATCGGTTCCTGCTGTACCCACCAAGAAACAGACGGCATCGAACTTGTCGGAATCACCGAGGGCATAGTAATCATTTATAGCTCCATCCGACGGCAACAAGGTCACGTCGTTCGGGTCTGCGCTGTTGGTCTCAGCAGTCTCATCAATGTCACCAACATCTTCATTGTGCGATACCGCACCGGCCACCGCCCGGATCAATGTCGCCCCTGCAGTCCCGGCCAGTGATGGAGCCGGGATATTCATTTGGGGTGCATACACCTGCCCACCTCCAAAGAGGCTCACATGGGCATTCGTAACAAACGGTATTGGAGCTGCCAGGTTGAAAGCTACCGCCCGATTGGCAGCTCCGGTCATATACTGGATGAGTTCCTCGATATCTTCCCAGACCGGTGATAGGCCTGGGCCCCGGCTCTTCAAGAAGTTGTATCCCTTGCCGGCATCTGCCACCAGTTTCTCGAGAACACCAGCGCCGCGGAAGGCGATATCTCCATGACCCATAGCGCCAGCGATGGTCTTCAGGTTGGTTATTTCCTTGGCCTGCCAGTCCTTATTGGCGTCAATTTCGAGTTGAGAGAGCTTTGCGACTCCCCTCATAAGCAATAGGCTCATTACTTCTCCTTACCTCTCGCTTTTACCATTCCACGATCGCATGCACTTGGCGAAAACCATGGTGCCGAACGTTATCAGTAGAGCTCCGCCCGTGATGATGCAGTAGCCATAATCCGCGCCGGTAGCCCATTCGGTAACGATACCGGCAACAGTAACGCAACACCCCACCGATTCAAGGGCAATGGCCAGATTTCTAGTCAGTTTCACGATTATCTCCTCCGTGCAGAGGATTTTCTCTATCCGCGGTCGCTCCTTCCTTCAAAGTAGAACCAGCCGAATAAAGACCACTAGCAGCCATGCCGGCGATAATCCCGTTAAACAAAGCGGTAACCCAGTCCGAGGATGCGCTTGCACCCAGCGCCCAAGCAGCGACCAGGTTGATAACGAGTCCGAAACTCAGCGCCAGCAGCGGATAGAAACGGGTGTCGGAGATAAAGGGCTTGAAAAGCTGGACAAGCCCCAATATCAAAGGGACACCGCCCAGTGCCACTATCGATGTAATGAAATCATTAGCGTCCATCTAAAAACCTCCGGCCATGTTGGCCATTAAGCTCATCATCATTAGCATCGGGAACATCTCTGTCATCTGCTGATCCGACCCACTTGTCGGCGTCGCTATTTGTCCCAGCATGGTTCCCATTGCCGGCAGTCCAAAGCCATAGGCGTTATCCTTATTTACAGCAGCATCCTGCGGCTTGGTGCAGAAATAGGGAGCAACTTGTCTGGCCTCAGTCCAGCGGAAATACCAGGCCTCCCCATAAGCCCTGCGCCCGCTCTCCCATAAAAGGCCGGTCAGACCTGATAGTAAGGGAGCAGCGAAGCTAGTGCCTGATTTAGTGACATACTGGTCGTCCGCCTTTTCACTGGCCATCTCTACATCAGTACCCCAGATTACAAAATCAGGTTTGGTCTCGCCCTGCACGGTTGGTCCTCGTGATGATTTCTCCCACACCGCTATATCTCCCAGGGTCAGGATGCCGCCGACGGCGATAACCTCGGGATCGCAGGCAGGAACGGTGATGGTGGTCATCTTCGGGCCGAAGTTTCCCCCGGCGGCAATAACATCAAGGCCGTATTCATCAATCGCCTTTCGACAAGCTACCCTGACTGGATTGTCCGGATCGCCGTCATCGGGTGCCCCCAGGCTGAGGTTGATGATATTCGGATACATCTCATCTGTCGGGTAAAGCCCCTGGGTCCTGGCTTTCAGTGCCATGCTGCAAACCTCGTCGATTCCGAGGGCAATCGTCTCATCAGTACCCATGCCTTCGTCATTAATTACTTTGATATTCATTATTGAGCCACCCGGTGAAGCGCCCGCCTTTCCTCCATGGACACCACCGCAGGCGCAGAAGGCAACCTGGGTACCGTGCCCGAAGACATCACCAGCGCCGGGCGAGTCGGTGAAATTGGCCTCATAGACCACCTTTGCTCTCAGGGATTCATGGCTCTTGCGAACCCCGCTATCGAGCACGGCTACCGTCAATCCACTTCCGGTGAGAGGCGGACTGAAGTAAGACCGCAAGAGGTTGAAGACATCGGAGACGGACTCGGCAGGAGGCAAGGCGGTTTGCATCAGGAGCTGCTGTGCTCGAAACTCTTTCACTGGCTTTACCTGAAGCCCGGGTATTTGAGATAGCTTTTGGGCTTGCCCCTCGTCTAAATCGCAAAAGAGTTGTCCCAGAAGCCTCGCAGGCTTGACGTCTTTAGCTCCAACCTTCTCTGCTTCTATTTCGAGTTGGCTCTGTGTTAGTCCTTTTGAAATTACTGAGTATCTCATAGCCAAATCCTCACTGTTCTCACTCCCGTTTATGAAGGATAAACCAGACTTAAAATATAGCTGGCCAGAATTTGCCCGGAAGGCGGAACTTCCACCGAAGGGCTTAAGACATCTCTTGCAGTCATAAACCTGCGGCCAGACCCGCCAGCAACAGCGCCATTAGCGATGATCCCGATCTCAGTGACAGTGATTGTGGATGAGCTGTTGTTGTTCATGTAACGCTTATGAGTGATGGTTAAAGTACGCGTGCCCGCATCCCAGGACAAGGCCGGTTGTTCTTCCAGAACGTAATGTAACTGGTTAGCACCGGAACCCTCGGCGCAAATGGAACTCATAGCATAATCATCGAAGGACTCCACACCGCTTCCGATCCCGGCCACTATTCCGTGGGTAATGTCTCCGGAAGCGGCAATATAGGCGTTTCCCACTTCTTGAGGGTCTTCTGAATATCCGCTGGCAGTTATGGTAGCCCGGCATAATGCCGCCAGAGTGCTCCCGGAGATGACAGAGCCGGAGGTGATTCTGATAGGAGTCCCAGTCCCGTCTCCCCAACTGCCAACCGCATTAATCCCCAACAGGTAAGAAGCTATCAGGTTATAAGCATTGCGGGTCCAGGAATGACTTCGCCGTTTAGTGTGGTGAGTAATCTTGCTGGTCCGGTCTGCAACTCTCAGTTGAAGAAAACAACGGGGGATTGGAACTCTAAGATAATCCCCCAGGCCTTCAAGCTCCTGATACAACCTTTCACTTTCAGCAGGTTCTAAATAAATCATTCTCTAGTTCCTTTAGCTCGGATAAATCAGCGAGATAGTATAAATTGCCAGGATCTGACCGGATGCCGGGACATCCACCGGAGTCCCCAAAATATCCCTGGACATCAAAGCCCGGAGACTTGTCCCCTGTGACCCGGCGGCAATCAATCCAATTTCCTTGATGGTAATTGTGCCCGGGCTGTTGTTGTTGATATAGCGTTTATGTTCTACGCTGAGGGTCCGTGTACCAGTATCCCAGCTCTTAACCACCGGCTCACCAGCCATGTAATTGACCTGTCCGGCACCCGTCCCTTCGGCCAGTGCGGCAGCCAAAGCGTAATCGTCAAACGATTCCGGCATGTCTCCGGTCCCGACAACAATCCCGGAAACATTTTCACCATTCGGTCCCCGGTAAGCCTTACCAACCGCTTCAGAATCGACATTGAAGTTGCTGGACACCCCTCCAGTATTGGCCAGATATACGTTAGAGATTACCGATCCGGTCGTATTCCTGGTAGCCAGGCTCCCATCGGCAAAGGTGCCGGAATTTCTCATTCCCCCTATGCCTGTAGCCAGCATCTGATAAGCGTTGCGGGTCCAGGAATGACTCCGCTGCTTGGTATGGTGAATAACCCGGCCGTTCCGGTCCAGGACTCTGAGAGTCAAAAAAGCCTCGGTAACCGGTATTTTCAGATTGGCCCCTAGTTCGGCCAGCCGCTGGTATTTTCGTTCACTTTCGACAGGTTCAATATAAACCGGTTTCAATCTCAGCCTCCTTTAGTAAAGCGCACCTGGTCGATTCTGAGCGTAAAGGCCCCTTTGTCGATATCCATGGCGATAGCATGAGAGCAAAGCGCGGAGAGGCCGGATGTATCTCCCAGAGACAGGGCTTTTTCCGTCCAGGCACCGGCGGACAGAACCCCGATATCGATTTCTTTTAGCGGAGATACACAACCTGGAGTATCGTCGAGCTGGTATTTCAAGTCCCCGGAGTTGATAGCAACTGAAGATTTGATCCAGAATTTGACGTAGTTATAGTCCCTTGCGTCAACCGGCCCGAAATCGTTAGTAGCCAGATGGCCTACGGTTGCATCGGCTCCAACTGTAAACAGGTTGCACCCTGACCCATACTTATAATCGGCGTTATCGACTGTACAAACTACCTCGGGAGAAACCGACTCATCCCAGGCTGTTTCGCAATCGTCAGCCACCACGTAAGATAGCTCTAATACCCGCGCTATGTTTGGAATCGCGGGTATAGCCAGTGCGAGGCTTTCTGGGAAACTACCCCCCGAATGGTTTTCAGCAGCGATAAGTGAAATAAGAGGGACAACCACTGGTAAGCTTTGGTCGAACGTCCAACGCCAGATGACCATGCTACCAATGACGCCGAAAATAGTGGTATTCCACTTGATGTTCTCCGGCATAAGGCGGGGTTCTACTCCAGGCAATCCGGCAGGGTGTCCTTTATGGATACCCTGTGGGTATGCGGAACTGGAAGGTGACAATGATCGTATTGGTCTCAGCAATCCCACTACATCGCCTCCAGCATGTAGTCATAATCAACCGCCTTGCCATTGTCGGCTGCATCGTTGCTTTGTAGCGTTACGCGCAGAACACCGTGAATCGCCCAGCTGCCGTTGATAATCGGCAGCCCCGGCGGGTCGGTCGTTGTATCAAAGCGCTGCTCGTATACTTTTCTTTCCACACCATTTACCGTTTTATAAAGCCTGGCTGTGACCTGAGTCCCTGCCAGGTTGTGAATACTCACGGTCAGGTCGTGGATTTTATTTTTTACGCCCGAAGCACCGAGCGAAACAACATCAGCCTCAGCGGTCTGCCAGTCAGCAGTAGTCGTGCCTTCTCCCGGAGTTTCACCTGCTAGCTTATCCGTCTGGTTCCTGATACTATCAGCCCTGCTCTCAATCTCGTCCTGATTGGTCAGTATCTGAGACTGGTTGGCCAGGATCTGAGAAAGGTCGGTCTTTCCCTTCTTACCCTCAACATAAAATTCGCCAGGCATTATCCTTCCCTCCCTGGGGGCAGCAACTTTCTCTCTTCTTTGGTGGGGAGCACTGCCTTTTCTTTCTTCTCTTCCGGCTTAAGAGCTGATACGGTCACAATACCAAGCATGCCCATCATCATTACCGGCATCAGCATCGAAGCCCAGTCGGTTCCGGTCCCACCAGGTGCTCCCGGCCAGGACGGCGGCAAAGCCCCAGCTGTAGCGGGTGCCACAAGCCTGGTTGCGACGGAATCAGTCACTTCCTCGGTCCCCCGCTCAACGAGGAGGACAGTTAAATCGCAGTCACTCTCTGCGAAACGCAGTGCCCCATAAAGCCTGATGAAGTCATTGGGTTCTACCTTGAACCATGTGAAGCCAAAGACCGGCAAGGCTTCTTCACTGAGCACTGTTGTCTCTCTGGTCAGCCTGCCTATCAGGGCATATTCCTTTTCCTCATCAGAATGATTAGCAACATATATGCTGCAGCCGATATCATAACCGGGAGTGTACGTAAACCAGGGTGGCAGATCCCAGAATATGTCCCCCATCTCGCCTGCCATTACAGTGCTTGGACTCATAGCGGGAACTCCACCTCCTCTCCCTTTACTGCTTTTCTCACGAGCGAAAGCGACCAGGCGCCCATCGCTACCAGGATGGCAATGCCGACAAGCCCGGTGAACACTGATTGCCAGAACATCGGCTCGTACTGCGCCGGGTAATAGCCGTAATACTGCTGAGGCTGATATTCGTCCACTACTTCGCCTCCTCTATTCTCTTCGGTCTTTCCGACGCCGTTAGCGGCTTGATGATGCTCATCATCAGCCACATTACCAGCATCATCATCCCCATCTGGATCAGACCGTTGATGAGCTGCTTCAGACTGTCCGGCAGGATAAGCCAGACCAGGCCGCCTAGAAGCGGGGGCAGTAGCGTGGTTGCCAGAATGCCGATGATTATGGGTATCCAGGCAATACCCTTCTGCCAGGCGAGATACACCGATGGTGTAGTTATATCGGCATAGACAATCTGGCCATACCCTGGCCAGCGTTCGACGCCGGCTTCAAAGCACGCTTGCTCAATCTTGGCCAGCATCTCCTCCGATAAGAATTCGGCTAAGTCGAGGCGCATGAGCATGAGTGTTCCTTCGGCCGAGCCTTCCTCCATCGGAGCGAAAGCACCCAGTTCTTCTATACTACCCACCGAACCGACAAGAACTGCCTGGTATCCGGGTGGTGTTAGCCTGTCCGGCATTTTCCCTCCTTAAATCGAAAGGGGCTGTGCCGTTAATACTCCGGCTCAGCCCCATCAGCGCCCACCGAATCAGGCGGGTCGAAGGCAATACCTGTCCTGTGCGAGATGTAAACCTACATCCCCGCCATGACTTCAATCATCAAAGCCATACTTGCCCCTCGAACGGCCCAACCATCTCCCGCCTGTGCCAAGCCGGTATCCTCTTCTACTCGGCCAGGCGTCTCGCCTTACGACCGTAGAGGTTCAGGGTTACCGTGCGGTCCGCAGTCGTCAAAACGCTAGCCGTGGCCACGACGGTGAGCTTGTCACCACCGACCAGCCGTAGCTCAGCGCCGAGTTCACCGGCACTGGCCAGGTCGTAATCGGTATCGGCATTTGCCGGCTGGTCCGTTCCTAGGTACTTCTTGTCCACGTCGCTAACCTTGGGGAACTTGGAGACGCGGACATTGCCTGTTACCTGGGTCTCGGTTACCAAGTTAAAGCGATTGATGAACCACACCTCACCGGCGGGAACCTCGAGCTCCTTTGTCTTGACTGTGCCCGCAGCCGAAGCATCCGGTACCGTAACCTCAACGTAGTCTCGCTCATCGATGCGGTCCACCGCGTGCAGGGCTTCAGCCAGTACTAGCGCCTGGGTAAGTGCCTGAAGCGGCAGTCCTACCCATACGCCCTTATCGGAATCGTAGACGCCGATGAGGTTGAGCACTCCACCCAGGGGAGGCACCCACCCCTTCGGAGGCTGCACGCCGGGATAGCCCGGAGCTATCGGGGCTGTTTGTTGTGGAGCATATACCTTCTCCATGGTCTATTACCTCCTTAAAGATTTCACCTCCGCCTAGGACTTGCTGCTGCCGGTAACACCCTTGAGCATGGGCATCATGATACCCATCATCATGACCATCATAATCATTGGCATCATCATAGACATCATGCTCGTCATGGTGTCGGTGGTCTGCAAGGGATAGTACCCGCCAACCGTCTGCTGGGGGCCATACTGCTGGGGCCGGTACTGCCCCGTGAATTGCTGAGTTCCGTACATTGTCTTTTACCTCCTCAGATTATTGGTTGCCTTGTTCACTCTTTGGCCGTGACGCCCCTGAGCATCGGGCTGATGATGGCGAACATCATGATCATCATTATCATCGGCATCATCATGGAAATCATGCTCGTCATAGTGTCCGTGGTCTGCAGGGGATAGTAGGAAGACGGACCTGCCACCTGCATACCGGTGTAAGGCGCCGGCGCCACTGGTCCCTGTACTTGCTGTGCTGTGTACATTCCTTACCTCCTCAAGGTTCTTGATTTATAGAGCCTTTCTGCCTCCCAGGTGGAATGCTTGATGTCATCCGGTGATTGGGTTTAGACTCGTCCTGCCGCTGCCGCGACAGCGGCCAGACGATAAGGGTGTCAGACGACATCAAGCTGAGGCAAGGCTATTCGAACATGGCGCGCTTGTAGCGCTCGACCACCAGGTCAGCTTTGCCTTCGACGCCCCGGCGATAGTTGGAAACACGTCCTTCCCTGACCGCCATCCCCGGAGGAGCAATACCCTGCATGCCGCCGCGGAAAGCCTCGGCGGTAGCACCTTCCTTGTAGGAAATGGGAACGTTCCTCTCCAGCTCAGCCCAGCTTGCGTACTTTGCCATCTGTGCACCTCCATGAAATTCTTTTCGTCCGATC
Organism: Dehalococcoidales bacterium; assembly: GCA_034419075.1. Taxonomy (GTDB): domain Bacteria; phylum Chloroflexota; class Dehalococcoidia; order Dehalococcoidales; family BS750m-G39; genus E44-bin88. The sequence goes on from DAOULR010000017.1 coordinate 20,725, forward strand.
GCGGCCGGACAACCGGGAGGAGCAACCCTGACCAAAAGGAAAGGGGCGAGCCTTAAACCTTCCGGTCGAAGGTTGCTCGCCCCTTTATCAGCCTTGAAGCTGCCGGTGAAAGCAAATCAGCCTCGGAAGCCGACTTTCATCGGCTAGCTTCCGAGGCTCATACTTCAAGCGTATATTATAATCTCGAGGCCGTCAAGTATAGAAGAATTTATATAAGGATGTTGAGTACCATAAAATGGGATGATTGCTGTTTATAGAATCCATCTGTGCTTAATGTTACGCAGGCTTAGTACAAACAAAACAATGCAAAATGCTCCAAGGATTATGAAGTCCAGCAAAAAGGATAATATATGCTCGCCATTGACTGCTCCGTGAAGGATATCAACGCCATAGGTTACGGGTAAAATGAACGAAAGCGGTCGGATAAACACGGGCAGCGACATGATGGGAAAAAATAACCCGCACAGGAATATCATCGGGAAACGGAAGAAGTTGGAAAATGTTTGTGCCTCGAAGATCTCGCTAACAGAAACGGCAATAAAAAGACCGAGGAACGTAGATACGATACCGATAAGAATGATAGCCGGTACAACCAGTGCCCAGGTAATCCCCGAAAGGTCAGCCAAAAGCGCCGCGATAATAATCGGGACAAAGGCGTTGGCAATCCCGAAGAGGATAGCTCCGGAGGTTTTTGCCAGCATTAACTGCTCTAAAGAAATCGGAGCTAAAAGCAATCTCTCGAATGAACGGCTCCGTTTCTCAAAGGTGATAGTTACTGCCAGCATTGAAGTGGTCCCGAAGAGTATGGAAATGGTCATGACGCCCGGCAGAAGCTCAAGCACGCTTTCCAATCCGCTGCCGGATCTGATGAAAAACATACCCGTCCATGCCAGCGGGAAGATAATCCCCCAGCTGATGTTGGGTGGCTTGAGATAGTACGCTCGCATATCCTTGGCCAGAATACTCCAGAAGGCAATCCAGCGCTTCATTGGCCTCCTCCGCCACCGGTCTTTTCCTTCTCCTTCATCATCAAATCTGCTTCAATGCCGGTAATCTGGACGAAAACATCTTCGAGCGATGGTAAATGACGGCGTGCCTCGGTTACCTGGATGTCTCGTTCCTCTAAAAACCTTGTTAGCGGCCCGATATTGACTGGCTCCGGTGATTCAATACGGATCTGGTTCTGATTAGCAGTTTGAAAGTGGTACTGTGAAAAAGCTGTGGCCATAACCTCAGATAGGTCTGCTTCAGAGCTAGAAACAGACAGAATCAAGACATTTTTACCCTTGATGGGCTGTAAAAGGTCAGGTGTGCGGTCAATTTTTACAACCTTCCCTTTCACGATGAAAGCAATACGTTCGCAGAGTCGTTCAGCTTCCTCGATATAGTGGGTGGTAAGAAAAACTGTCGTTCCCCGGCGGTGCAAGTCGGCGACGATATGTCTGACCTGGCGGGCGCTGGCAACATCTATTCCTGTTGTTGGTTCGTCAAGAAACAATATAGGCGGCTGATGGATAATCCCGGCGGCAAAGGTTAATTTGCGCTTCATACCTTTCGAGTAGCCGGCGAACTTGCGGTTAGCAGCATCAGACAGGCCGAAAGTATCCAGAAGCTCTCGCGCTCGTTTCTGGCGCTCATTTTTTCGCATCCCATAGAGTGCTGCGCAGAAGCAGAGGTTCTCAAAACCGGTTAGCTCAGGGTAAAGGTTACTCTCATCAGGAACGATTCCTACTAGGTGTTGAGCTGCCTTAGGATTACTTGTGCAGTCAATACCGCTAATGTTCATCTTTCCTGCATCTAGCCGAGCCAGACCCGTGAGGAGGTTAATGGTGGTAGTCTTACCGGCGCCATTAGGACCAAGAAATCCAAACAGCTCACCATTGCCAACCTGAAAACTAATATCATTAACTGCAACGACCTCACCATAATGCTTGGTGAGATTTGATACCTCTATAGCTGGCGAGCTATCTGATTTCACTGTTTGGTCTCTCTGGTTTTGATTCACTTTTATCTCCGCCAAATTCAAGCGCCTGCGACATATATTCCTGAGCCTTTTTCAAGGCTTTCTGATTAACAAAGTAGTGGGCACGATATCCCCTCTTTTCCCCTTGAACCAAACCCGCATTCTTCAGCACTTTAAGATGCTGAGAGATTGCTGGCTGTGTTACTCCCAGTCTAAAGGCTAACGCATTAACGCAGAGGGCATCCGGTTCCTTTTGTTGAGATAGAAGTTTTAGCAACTTCAACCGCGTCGGGTCAGCCAATACACTGAACAGGGTTGCTTGCTTTTCAATGGTGTCCTTCTTCTTAACCATCATCTCTATAAGTAACCACTAATAGAGTTATTATAGTATTATTGCGACCAAGGGTCAATGCAAGAGCTAGAGGAATTGATGTGATTTAAGCGGCTGGTGAAAAACTGCCTTTTCCAGATAAGATGTTCGGCGGGATTCTAATAGCTTTTACTCTCTGTTTTTTGGACAACTGTCAAAGGTTCTTCGGGAGGTATTGAGAGCCATTATCTCCTGTCTCGGTGTCGTCCCCTTTAAGTACACTTTCCTTTTTCACAAGGTCACATTGAGTTTTTTTGGATTTAACTCTTTTAGCTTTGACTCTGATTGTGAGGTTACGTCCCGCAATTATTTCAACCTTGTTGCCGGGCTTAAGGTCGTAGAACCTTATCCAAGCCTTGGGCAATGTAACTGCAAATCCGCCCTCACCTATCTTGAACAGTGTTCTCTCTACCTTTATTGGCATCATGGCCTCTCTAACATTTTCTTTCTATGAAGCTTCATACCGCCGATAGGTTCAAACATCACCTCATTCCAGCGATGCCATTTTCTCTCCTGAACAGCAGCATAGTTCTCAACTGCCTTCTTTGAAGCTTTTCTCTGCCAAGGTAAAAGACCAGGCCACTCTGTCACCGGGGGGTCCGTTCCAGTGCTAGGGAGCATAGCCGTGTCTTTGCGGCTGGCAGGTATCGTATGGGTCAATTCATAACCCATGCGCAGGAGAGCAGCCAGCAATAGCATACCCATCCAGTTTAGTGGTGGTTGGCTATTCATAAATCTCCACGCTAAATCCCATAGACTGAAAGCCCCGAGAGACCATGTCTGCCCAGCCTTCAATGGCATCACGGATTATCGCCTCGACCTGCTCATCATCCGAATGACCAACATCGAGTTGTATTCCTCTCTGCCGTTTTTTAAGGCTCACAGTCACACGAGAAAGTGCCTCCTTCCTTTCAGGAGGCGCCTGGGCTACTTGCTGAGCAACCATGTTGAATAACATCTCACGAGCCTGCGGTGTTGATAGCATTTTCTGCATCTGGTCAAACATTTTATTCCTCCTCTTTTTCATTTAGCTTGTGATGCTTAATTGCTGGCGGTTGCCAGGATTGCTGTCCTCCGCTTGGCGCTGCCCCGGAACCCATGCCGGGCATCGCTACGCCGAACATCTGGGCCATCTGCTGCATGGACTGCATCATGCCGAGGAGTTGACTTAGGGGGTCATCCCGCTTGCCGCTCAACTCCTGGCGAATCTGGCTTATCGAGTCGGTTATCCGAGCATTGTTCTGCGAAATTACCTGAGAGAGTTGACTGGCCGTCTCATAAGCAGTCCGGTCAGCAATCTCTTCACTTGAGGCCTTTGCCCTTGCAGCTGCCGCATCTTGTTCTTCCCTGGTCTCTTTCATCAGTTTCAGTATGGGCTCGATGAGTTTGGCGTCTGCCTCGGCCTGCATACGCACCATCTCAATATCGTCACGGTTCATCTTCTGGGCCGCCCGCAAAAGCAACATGCCTTCCAACCTCAGGTGCCAGTCATTACTGCCGTTGGCAAGGCGCTGCATGATGGACTCCGGCGTGATGATCTCCGTTCCTTTAACGGTGACCGGTAAACCTCCCTCATTGCTGCTTTCGGCCGGTTTCCCTTCGGGCTCCACAAACTCGGCAGCTACCTGGTCAACGGTACGGCGAGCATAACCGAACTGCTCTTTCACTTGTTTGGGAGTAAATCCTTGCCTCATAAGGTCACGAATACTCTCCATGACTCCGGGTTCCTCGTCGGTGATATCCTCTTGCTCTTCTTCCGGCAGCTCCTCAAGTGGATCCTCTGATGTACTCTCAACGACTTCTCCAGCCTGTTCAGTATTTTGGGCTTCAGCATTCTCAACTCTATTCCGCCCATGAGCGCTGGACATGTGACCGCCGAGTTCAGTCGATGCCTTGAATTTCTTTCCGCATATCTTACAGGTAAACATATTGTTTCTCCTTCAGTGGCGCTCACTCAGTGAATGCCACTCAGTGGCTACCACCAGTGGTTACCACTTAGTGAATACGCCAACTGGATTTTCCCCCTTAGCCCCGGACGGGTCATCGGTCACCCTCCTATTCCAAGAAGCTTTATTGCCTTCTCAACCCCCAGTTGAGGAGCGAGCCTGGCCACCCTGACAGCATCGCGCACGTCCTGGCTTAGTCCATCCAGCCGGTTTGCTATCTCTTCGGCAATCTCCTGGTTCAGATTCTCACGTCTCATCAGCACTCCCTTGACCACGGTCAGATACTCCTGGCGCTGGTAAGGATTCATATGTCGGATAGCGAAGCGAGACCGCAGTTCAGGTGATAGCATATTCAGACGATTGATAGCGGCAATCACCCATAATGGATTCAACAGGTCAAGCTCCCGGCCTTTTTTTGCTCTCACCAGCCGACCACCCTCCATCATAGAGAGCAGGGCGGCAGTATCAGCAGCATTCATCTTGTCCAATTCATCAATCAGGATAATTCGCGGATGTCTCTCCGCCACCAGGTCCCAGAGTCCTGCCTTGGAAGTAGCCGAGCCGACCAGCCAGATGGCTCTCTCGCCGGCAGCATGTTCAATGTCCCAGAGGAAAAGCGTCTTAGCCAGCGCAGGAGGCCCAGCCAACAGCACGTGAACGGGTTTCTCGGCTAAGAGGCAGGCTATCAGCAGCTCTTTGATATCCTCATGGCCAATGATGTCCCCGAAAAGACCGTCAGCTGGAATCGGCTCGCTAGACACCTCGGTACCTGTCTCAACAGAGGCACCGCTCACAAGCATTTTCCCGAGGTCACTTAGACGGTAGCCAGTATAAGAGTTTGAGCGGAATACATTCTCAAGGTAACCGTCTTTGAAAAGACGGCTTAGGGTTGCCGGCCAGATACGGACGTGCCGCCAGGACCAGCCCATACGCAGCTCTTGCATATTCTGCATATCTTCAAACTTGGCTATTTCAAAAAGTAGTTCCAGGTCACCGTCTTTCACTATTGCCACCCCCTGTCTTTCGCGATCTGCTGGTAAGCAGCTATCATCATCTGGAGCAGGAAGTCAGTGCCGCGGACGCCGGCGGTGTCAGGATGAAGTTTAATCAGTAGCTCCCGATAGCGTTTTTTGACTTCCTCATCGGATGCGGACTTTTCTAAACTTAAAACTCGGTAGGGGTCGAAGCCACCCTGTTTCCCGACCATATTTGGTACCTGTGAAAGGTCTAACCCCATAGTCGCAACGAGACGCAGAAAGCTCTCCGAGTTAAAAGCGTCTCGGAACATAGCGTCCATCCAGCCCTGTACCTCCTCACGAACGACTTTCTGTATTCGCTCTTGCGCCTGCATCAATCTCGTAATTCCATTTTCCATATCATCACCGGAAGTGTTTGTCATTTAACGTGCGCTCCTGTTCCATTAAGCCAGCCGCGCTCGTCCGGACAGAGCGGCGGTCCCATACTCTCGAAATACACGCATCCTTGGCAGATGCTGATTGCCAGTGGCTCACCCCGAGCAAGGCGCCTAACGTCAAGGGTGCCGTCAACCGAAGTCGGTGAAAGGTTGAGTCCAGCATCACAATAAATGCGGTCACTTCTCACCTTGGCGTGGAAGCATTCGTACAGTGTCAATTTCTTCACGTGCTCACCGCCTTCGTCTGGTCTCTTACCCTCCAGCGACAGAAATCAGACTTATAGATACAGGCGGTTAAAGGTTGATCCTGAGCGAGCCGGCAGAGCCCGCTATCTTTGTAACAGGCATGCTTGGCCTCGGGTAGAGGATCGCGGGGCGGGTCCCAGCCAAGGGCAACTGCCTGGTCATACGCAAGTTCATACTCAGTTAGAGACTCCACATATTGCTCGTAGAACCGCTCATGCCACACCTTCTCCATCAAGTTCATCTTGTGCTCAAGGAAATGCATTTTTTCGAGAGATTCATCACGTAACCGCTTGATATAATCAGGGTCTACTTTTTCGATTGCCACAGCCTTTTCCATGTAGTAGAGCATCTTGCGCCGGTAAGCCTTTTCCAGAGCTTCGCTGCCGGTATCGGAAGCTCGTAAATGGAGTTTCCCGGCGATCTCAAGCAGCTTTTCAGCCTCCGCAATTAATGCTTCCCCAGTCACTGTAATAGTTCCCATAACGCTTTTGACCTCCTCTCGCCGATACCTGGAACCGACTTCAGCTCTTCAAAGTTGCAACTCCAGGAGAGAGGTGCCTTCCCGAACTTCTCAAGAATTGCCTCCGCTAGCATAGTGCCGATACCTGGGAACCCCTGAAGTAAAAATCTGGCAATGTCTTCCTGGCTGCTTTTTCCCCAGGTATCGCGCACGGTGTGCTTCGGCCGAGTGAGCAGACTCCGATGAACCTTCTTTCCAAACCATGCTTCGATCTCAAGCACAGCCGTAGCCGTATCGTTAATATCATCCGTATGTTCAACCATTACCCCGTGGATTAGCCAGACGGAGCGCAGGAGATTACGAAGCTGCTGCCGTGTCCACCGGCTTGCCCACGAAGCCATAAGGTGACCATCTGCCGTCCACTGGGGTCGTCCTTCTACAACGAGCACGGGATATTCTGTTCGAGCCAGCATCGCCAACTCCCGGGCAAGCCGTCCGTCATCAATCGAGGCTAATAAATCGTCTGGAAACGCCTTCCGCTGAATTGCCAGCTTGCCGCGGCCAGAGACTACGGACAGAACATCAGCCCCATGCTGCTCCGGCAGGGAGTGGGACATCGCCCTATCTCCGAGCAGAGCCAAGAGGTCGCGGTCAGTCGGCGAAATGAGTATCATAACCAGCCCGCCACCTTTCCGTACTGAATCGGGAAGTTGATAAGTTTATGGTGGTCAAAGTACCGGCGCCCACCTCGATCTTTGACGGTGGTAATGAAATGGCCGTCTTTACGGTATGTCAGCAGAAAGACAGTGTCTGGCTGATAGGCAAGCTGTTTCTGGCCGGCAGGCCGGATTCCGTGAGGGCCATAAAGGTCCCTGATATCCTGAGCATCATCATCTGATACTGCCTGCCCGGCGGTAGCCATGTACAGGTGCGCCGGAATCCGGTAGACCAATGAGAAGATAAAATCCTCATAGAGCCGGTTCACAACGGGCCAGTCTGTCCAACCTTTGAGTGCCGCATCCCTCCCCGCGAACAGGCTCTTAGCATCCTTCTTGATCTTCTTACGGGCCTCAAGGAAGTACTCGCCCATGTCCTGGTCAAAGATTTCGCCGATGTAGTACTTCTGGACAGCAGACCAGGCCTTGTCCACCATATCGATGACTACCCAATCGCTCTCTTTGCACAGGTTAGCAATTTTCTTCTGGGCGTCTCGGTACTCGGACCAGTCGACCACAGGGTAGACACGGACGTTGGTCAGTTGGGGAAACTCCTTGAGGGAGCGCTCGGCGCCAATCTCCGAGTCAATCACGTAGAAGGTTGAGTTCTTGTAATGGTTAGCCATTCTCAGCCAGTTATAGGTTTTACCAGAACCAGGCCCTCCCATGACCAGTATCCTTTCACGCATCATTTTTCACCTCCGATTTCCGAAAATAAGGGCAGTCGCTTCCGTCCAGGCATAGTGGAAGCAGTAGGCATGACCGTACCTGAAGGCATCTGCTACAAAGCCTTTCCCTGGCTTTTTTCACAGCTTCCTCACCGTGCTTGGCTACTATCTTCGATTGAACAGATTGTCTAGAGCTTGCTGCGCCACTGGTGTCGTTCTTTTTCGCCATTGCCTGTTAAACCCTCAAGTCCTCGACCCGGATATATTCAGCCCGTGGTTTGACCGTTTTCACCTTCTCCAGTACTTCGGCGGAGACCAATTTCCTTAGCTCAGTCACAGGATAAGAAACGCTCTCACCTGCAGGGACATAGCTAATCGCCAGCTCATCGACCGTAAGCTTGCCCCTCTCCCTGGCAGCGATTAGGAGGGTGGGATCCGCTTCCGCCCGCAATTCCTTTGCTTCAGTCTCAAGCTCCAAAGCCCGCCGTCTTAGTCCGGCCGCCCGCAGGACATCACCGGATAGAGATACCGGTGTCTTCTCTTCTTCCTGGCAGAGGTAGCGATAGCGGCATATCCGGCAGGTGAAATCGTCGGTCATCTGTGCTGGACATAGCTGCTTTTTACGAACTGCTATTTCAACGTTCAGGACAGCTTCATATACCTCCTGCCAGTCCAGTGGCGGAGTATCCAGTTCAAGGTTTACCCGCTTTCCTGAATCCCTGTCCTTGACCACGTAGAGAATAGGCAGACTCACTGCCTGGTGATAAGCGGTAACCTGGAAAGCATACTCACGAAATCGGGTAAAGCCGGCACCGGTGAACGAGGCGAATCGGAAACGGGACATGCTCTTTATCTCAAGCAGTCGCTGCTCACCATTGCGCCTGGCAAGACCGTCCACGTGCCCGACGAGCTCAAAGGCAGGATAGCTAAGCTTGACCTCACGCTGGCGGTCGGTTACCTTCCAGCCTTCCGATTCAAGGTCTTCAACTACCCACTTTTCATGCCGCTCGCCTTCTCTGGCTGCTAACTTCAGAAATTCAGGTTCGGGCAAGGGTTCATGGCCGAGCCTGGCCGCTGAAAGTGCCCGAGGACAGGTCCCTAGACTGGAAATACGGTACATTGGATCTCCTTTCTGGCGGGGTACAAAGCTTTTTCACCTTGTACCCCGCCTATTGGCAAGTCATTTGTTTTTTAGTTCGTGGTACAGACCTTCCTCCGAGTCGTCCAGCACCCGACCAAGCAGGTCGTCGTTTTCGACCACCTCGGGCATATCCATCGCCTTCTTCTGCCATTCCTCACGGCTGAGCTTGGTCGCTAAGGCCGCCAGTTTTTTCATGGTTAGGTCATCGGAAGCCTTCTCAGCTTTTGTCTCTGTTGACTCAGCTGAAACCTTCGCTTTGCCCTTGGCTTCCTTCTCCAGAACAGCTACCGGCATAAGGTGAGTGGTCTTGCCGCCACGGTCTTCCAGTATGCCCGACCCGTACTCGATTTCCTCACGTTTGAGGTGGAAGCCAAGTCCCTTCCAGACTTCGGCTTTGGTTGCCGGGCCACGGTTGCGCATGTCAACCCCGAGCTCGTTCACTACACGGCTAATGAGCTTGCCCATCATGCTGGTCTTCACAAACCGGTTGCGCTTGGGGTGCTGTACCTCGGCGCCTCCCTTCACCACTTCCCACCCCTGGCCACAGGGCCAGATGATGCTCTCGACATCCTCATCCGGGCTCTCACCTTCCCAGATCAGGAGAGGAACCTCACCGTCCATGTACTCCTGGCGATAGCCGAATGAGGCACCGGTGATGTGGAAGTCGAAATCATCAGGTAACCCGCTATCCAGGTCCCAACTGTCACGTTCTTTATCTGTCATTGATAAAACCTCCTAAAGTTTTTCCCGATTCTTTGGATTCCCGTTATGACCAGGTTATTACTTCACGCTCCCACCTCCTTCACCGGCATTTTCAAGGCAGCTCGCCACCACTCAGGGAAGAGATACTTATTCTCGCGGTACAACCGCTCAAACTGGGCGTCGAGGATGTAGATGCTACACCGGTCTTCAGCACTCCTGATGCCACGACCACACATCTGCACGAGGGTGCGAATGGCACTGACGTTGTACCAGAGTTGCCCGCTCTTCTTGTCCGAGTGGAGTCTAGTAGATATCTGTTTATCACCCAGGTTAAGGAAAGGGACTTTCATCACGACTGCAACGCGGCAAAGGTCACCGGGCAGGTTGACACCACGCTCCATGCTTGAGGCTACCAGCACTGTGCCGTTGGGTGCTTGTTTAAACTCTTCTAGCTTCGATTCCCGGTCCTTCGCCTGGTCGTAGGTAATCATCCACTTCTTGTGTCGGCTCATGCTGACCGTCTGCTGGGCATATCCATAGCTGACAGTGTGTACCAGTGCTTTTTCGTGGGGATGCTCGTCAAGAATTTTGTCCAGGGCAGCAATCGCCTTCGGGCGCTCCAGGTTCTCGGTTTTTTTCGTCAGATTTGCTGCTCTGAGAAAGTTGATGGGCCGGTGCTCAGGTGGAAAAGTCGAAGGCAGGTCAATGAAATCCACCTCGTCTCTCGGAATCCCCAGCGAGTGCGCCATTTCATCAGGGCTGATTATTGTTGCTGACATGAGAATAAAACGCTCAGCGTGCCGCCACAGATTGTGCTCGGCATATTTCGAGACGAAGACTGGCTTGAAGGTCCAGCGCTCATTCTCAGGCAGGAACACCCATTTTCCGACTTGTGAGACTTCCTGCAGGAAGAAGTCCAGTTTCCCTTTCATTCGCTCAAGCTCTCGCTCACGTTTCAGGTCCTCGACACCGTAACTACTGGCAAGACGGTCGAGTTCGGCGTTAACTGCCGGCAGTGCGATGCTTCGTGCCCAATCAATCCAGGCTTCTTGTACCGTCTTTCGTGCCGGAGGTTCCAGCCCGAGACGGTCTATCCAGCGACGAGTGATTTCTACTCCTACGAAATTCATAAGAGAGGATTCGATGAGGTCTGCCTCATCCAATACCAACCACGGCCAGCCGCTAAACTGACCGATGTAATTAGCTTCGTTCAAGAAGAGAGCGGTATTGACCACTGCCAACTCTGCTCCGGCAGCCCTGGCCTTCTGTATCCTGTAAGGACAGCTCAACTTGGCGTAACACTTCTCTTCATCCTCTTCTTCGATATCAGGTGGGGCGCATTTACCATCGCAGCACCAGCGACAGTGGACTTCTTTCTTGCCGGTGCACATCGAAGCATTTATCTTGGGGAAAAGATGAGGATAACGGAGAGTCGGATAGTTAGCTCGCCCTTTGAGTTCTAGCGCATACTCCTTGTTCTCCAGGTCATACCCAAAATCGTCCACAAACTGTGCCTGGAGCTGCTTAGTCGTGCAGGTGTAGAGGAATCGAGTCCGAAGCAGACGCTGTGCGGCAGCAACAATCAGCGATTTCCCGGACCCTGTTGGTGCTTGCAGTAATATGAATTGCTTGGTACTGGCCTTTATTCGTTCCAGTGCTTTGAGTTGCGCCGGTCGGAATTCACTGAACCTGGCAGGCAGCCGGAGATCGGCCGGGGTGAGTTCCATTCTTTGGCTGGCTGGTTTTACCTTCACCTTGTTCAGGCGCCGGGCTACAATAACAGCGATGGCGTGGGAACATAGTCGCCTTTCACGACTTTCACCCCAAGCATGGGAGTAGCAAGTGCACGAATAAGACCCGCCATCCAGGATAACCGTGTAGACGGGGAAGTTATCTCCCAACTCGACGTGTCCCGTGACAATCCATTTGTTGTCGCCAGCATCAATCACGTCATCTACCCGTTTCATCCCGCGCTCGACAATACTGCGACGGAAACCGGACTCCTCGATGAGTTGTTCCCGTACCTCAGAAAGGGTCAATTCGTGGTAGGGTTCATCCAGCTCCCATGTATCGATGACTGTTTCACTCGGTGTATTCATCAACTTCTTTCTCCAGTACTCCAAGTAACGACTGCAAGCGGCGATAGGCAGATAACCTTTCTTGAAGAACAGACATGTATTTACTTCTCTCCGGATGGGCCATGAACACCTGAATATAATCAACCAGGTCAGACTCAGCCTGCTTGTCGTCTCCAGCTTTGACCATGATGTCCAGTTGCTCGACTATCTCTTCCACCTCCCTGTATATCCGCGTATGCTGGAAAGTCCGTGCTTTCTGCTGGGCGATGGCTGATTGCACACTCCAGAGGGCAGATTGCTTCGCTCGCAGCGTGATGATCTGTAGCCCGAGATGGATTGCGTCACGGACCACATCGGCATTGGTTCGATAGTCACTGCCGGGGTCTTCTTTTAATTCGGTGACCCAGCGCTGAAAAGACTTCGGGAACTTGGCTCCCAGGAATATTTCGTGTCCCTTCTTGTCTTCACTGCTAGTGTAGGGCCGGCGATCTACCAGCACGGACAAGGGACTGGTAAGCGACAAATTACTATCATCAAGTTCCCAAGTATCCATTGGCGCCCCCTTTTCTTGGCTATATTTATATGGTTACTATGAAGTCTCGGATCCAAAAAATGACTTCAAGACTTCTTTTTTCTCAGGCTCGTTTACGCAGGCATGGGTATTGAAGTGTGAAGTCTGACTTGCGATACTTTGATATGTCGAGACTTGGATACTTCAGGTACTTCTGGACCTTCATACCTGTCTACTCTAACTACTTCTTGACCTGATACCAGGTTGACTTCGACCACTTGATAACTTCCTTATTCACTTACTTCAACCACTTCAGGAGTTCTTGACCTCCTGACCTGAGGGGCTTTTCTTCTTAAGAAGTTCTCGACTTTTACAGTTTCGGAGTAATCTCCCCTTTGCCGATGGTCTTCCGAAATAACGCACTGTGCCGTATTTTCTTCGAAAACCAAGGCTGCATCGTAATTCGCAGAGGAGTCAGAATCGATGTCGGTTTCACCGGATACCCGGCGCCTGTAGGATGTAGCTATCATGGAGGCTAATTCCTTTAGCCCTTCTGCCAATTTCTGCCTTTGGGCAGCGTTGAGGTTATTTTTGATGACCATCGTTATCCTCTACTACGAAAAGATCATCGAAGGTCAGAGGGGCCAACATCTCCAGCATCTTACGTCTGAGTTTGGGTGAAGGACTCCGAGTTCCGCATACAAGTTGACTCATATAGCCGCTGCTAACTCCCAGCTTGCCGGCAAATTCATTCTGGGACATGTTATGCCTGGCTATGCTGTCCCAGATCGCTTTAGGATTAACACGAACTCGGTACAAGGCGTCTCCTTGTTTGCTGGTGTTTGCTCTAGTGATAACAATTATATAACTAGACTCCCCCTCTAGTCAATCAAGAAATGGTTCTATAGCAAGCGTGAGAAAATAATACTTGCTGAACACTTGCATTTATCACACAAATATGTTACAATCGTGGCATAATCGAGGAAAGGAGAGGAGTTGGATATGAGTGAGTTGGGAAATTATCTGCGGGAATTAAGAACGCGAAAACGCTTAAGCCTACGTGAGGTTGAGAAAATCTCAGACGCTTCGGGTTCTTATTTATCGCAGGTGGAGCAAGGCAAACGACAACCCAGCGCCGATTTGCTGCGGAAAATAGCTCCAGCCTATAGCGCAAGTGTGAGAGATCTCTTGGCTAAAGCAGGATATCTGGATGAGCCGGAAGTTAAAATGGGTGACCAAGACCGCATTGAATGGGCCTATAAGGCAGTGCTCTCTGACCCAGATTACAAGTTCGGAACAAGTTTGGGACCCCAGGGTTTAACGCTCGAGGCGAAAAGATTCATTATAGAAATGTACGAGAAAGCTACGGGAAGGAAGCTTCTGTAGAATGGCTAGCCAGCTTGATGATTTCTGCCAATTGATACAATCAAATCATGGCAGTCCTGAGGCTATTTCTCCTGGAGACCTAGCTGGCGTCTTCGTTTCTCACTCGGGCCTGTCATCAAGCCCGAGCTTCATGGAACTTCATTCTGTCCTACACAGGTATGGCGTTGCTGAAATTACAGCTGCCGACATGAAGGCCGGTAAGATGAAAGGGCACCATTTTTCTTACAAAGAGCAAGCCTATACCGTAATGTACGAAAAGGATTTATGGACGGGCTCTATTGAGCACGTTATGCTGCACGAGCTTTATGAGATCATCGCAGAACGTTGTGAAAAATGGTGCCCTGGTTATAAGGCACCCCTAGTGCCTCAGATATGCCCAGGTGCGAACCGGTTTGCCGCTGCTGCGCTGATGCAAACAGACGTATTTCTGGAGGCACTCTTCGAGAGTGGTTTCGATACTGTGCAATTGCATCATCGCTTCTGGAGAGCGTATTCATCGGTAGGAATTAGAGCTGTGGATCTCCTTAACGAGCGGAATAAGGAATTGGCGCAGGAAGAGAAGATTGATCTTATGGTCATGATATATGAACGAATGGAGCAAGGGGAGCCTGATAAATGGAGTTTCTGTACGCCAGATAAGTTCGAGGTCAGATACTCAGCCAGAACGAAAGGAATAAAGTTGGGAACCAAGGGAGGCGTGTGGCTTCCTGGTGGACGGTTAAGAGGGCCAAACTATAGGGCACCACGATATCCATGGCACCTTATACCAAAGACGGGTGATGGCGTAGTGCCAAATTCTATCGTCTGCGAAGTGATTAATACTGCCCAGTGTCACTGCGTGAAGAGAGTCACCGGTTTTGACTTGTGGGGTACTAATGACCTCACGTTCGTAGCCCAACCGGTTTTATGGTTTGGGAAACTTGCCAAAGTCGTTTTGGTTGGAGTCCGGTATAAGGATAGGGGAATGCTAAATACACAACTTAAGCACATTGCCCCTGTAATGGTTAACGAATCCTATCAGATGATATGAAATATGAAAAAATGAGATATTATTTGATTCCGATGATAAGTTTAGAATTGGGTGGGGCTAATAGCGGGAAAGGGAGGTAATCATGAAAGTAGCAATTTATGCCAGAGTATCTTCTGACCGTCAAGATGTTGATCTTTCTATTTCGGCTCAGCTAAAAGCACTGCGGGACTACGCCTCGCGTAATGCCCACAAAGTAGTTAAGGAATATATTGACGAGGCAGAGAGCGGCCGGTCTATCGATAGACCTGGCTTTAAGCAAATGATCACCGCGGCTAGACAAAAACCTCCATTGTTTACGGCCATTCTGGTGTGGAAGTTATCAAGGTTTGCCCGGAATAGGGAAGATTCCATAATCTACAAGTCTCTTCTGAGGAAACACGGAGTTCAAGTTCTTTCAATCAATGAGCCTGTGGAAGATACTCCGTCCGGAAGACTGCTTGAAGGAATTATTGAAGTCATAGATGAGTTCTACTCAGCCAATCTTTCCCAGGACGTGACCAGGGGGATGAGAGAGACTGCTTCCAGAGGCTTTTACCCAGGCGGACCACCGCCATATGGCTACAAAAGAGTGAAAATCCAAGATGGTAGCGTTCAGAGAGTGAAGCTTGAACCTGACCCGGTGACGGCGCCGGTCGTGGAGAGGATATTCAAAGAGTGCCTGTCAGGTACCGGTCTTCTGGAGATTACAAAAGGTCTTAACCATGATGGTCTGAAAACTCGTAAGAACTACGAGTGGAGCAAGACTACTGTACACAAAGTTCTTAAGAATGAGGCTTATACCGGAGTACTGCTATGGGGCCAAGAATCAGCAAACGGGAACAATGGAAATCGCCTGCCTCATATACGTGTGGAAGGAGCCTGGCCTGCCATCGTCGACCGTGAGACTTTCGAAAAAGTCCAGGCAAAGCTGAGTGCGAGGGCACCAAAGATAACTCACCCCCGGGTGGTTCATAGCGAATATATCCTCAGCGGTCTGTTACGATGCAAGACATGTAATGCCGCTATGGTAGGACATGCGGTGAAATCCGGGAAATTCTTTTACTACATGTGTGGCAATGCCCGAAAAAGAGGCCGCGGTCAATGTACTACCCCTCTGCTGCCTAAAGACAGAATCGAGCAATTTGTTATTGACCGGCTGAAGCGGTTTATCTTGACTGAGGAAAACCTTGAAGACCTGGTAAAGATGATAAACGTGGATTTAGCTCGACAGTGTGATGGTGAGAGTACCCGACTGGAAATCATCAATGCTCAATTAGAGGAAACGGATGGCAGATTGGCTAAGCTTTATGATGCCCTTGAAACGGGCGAATTCAAAGGCGGAGAGCTCGCTCCGAGGATAAAGGAATTATTCGAGAAGAAAGAGGAACTTCAGCAGGCAAAGATTGAGGCGGAAGAGGCTCTGAAGTACCATACCGTCGAGCTTGCGAATCGAGCTGTAGTTCATGAATATGTACAAGACTTGAGGACGCTGCTCGAAGAATCTTCAATAGTATCACAAAAAGTCTTCTTACGTTCTTTCGTAGAAAGGATTGATGTGGATGATACCAACGCGAAGGTGATTTATACTATGCCGATACCTCCAGACGCCCCACCGCCAACGGACACGATGCCAGTTTTACCTATCGTCCCCGACGGCCCACTTTTTTTGCGTTATTCGTTCTCTCAGTCTATTTTTAAGAGGAGAAATCGTTGCAAGAATACACCGAGCGGTTGGGTTACGCGCCGCTGGGCAGGCTGCTGCTCCGCCTGAGCCTGCCCAGTATAGCTGCTACCGTAACCATCAGTCTTTATAACATCGTTGACACCTTCTGGGTGGCGAAACTGGGTCATGGGGCTATCGCCGCGCTGACGATAGTGTTACCTTACCAGATTCTCTTTTTCGCCATGGGTATCGGCAGCGGCATCGGCGTGGCCGCCCTCGTTTCGCGGCGCTTCGGTGAGAATAATCCCCAAGCCACCAATCACGTGGCCGGACAGATATTCTGCGTGGCCGCCTTCTGGGGGCTGCTCTTTATGACGGGGGCGGCTTTGTTCACGGAGGGCATCCTGAATACCTTCGGCGCCACGCCGGATATCATGGGATACGGCACCCAGTATCTGGGCATCGTGGCTTTTGGTGCCCCCCAGATAATCTTCGCCATGTTGGCCAGCAGCCTGATTCGCGGGTCGGGCGACGCCGTAAAACCGATGATTATCATGATAACCGCCAGTATTGTCAACATCATCCTGGACCCGTTGATGATTCTGGGGCTGGGGCCCTTCCCGGAGATGGGGGTGAGTGGGGCGGCGCTGGCCACGGTTATCGCCCAGTCGGTGGGGGCGAGCATCGCTCTCTACTTCCTGCTGGGGCGCCGGACGGCTTACCGGATAAAAATCGCCAACCTTAAACCTGACTTTTCCATACTGAAGGATATTTACCGCGTCGGCGCCCCTTCAACCATACTGATGATAACGGAGAGCCTGGCCTTTATTCTGTTCAACACGGTGGTTTCCTCTTTCGGCTCGGTGGCTATCGCCGCCGTGGGGCTGGTGGTGCGCATCGCCGACTTGGCCTTTATGCCCGTCTACGGGCTATCCGACGGGCTGCTGCCCATCGTCGGCTTTAACTTCGGCGCCGGCTACTTCAAGCGGCTGTGGAAGGCGGTTAAATTGGCCTCGTTGAGCATCATGCTGCTGCTCGGCGTGGGCGTGCTCCTTATTGAGGGCCTGGCGCCGCAGATTGTGAGCATCTTCAGCAGCGACCCAGAGTTGCTGGCGGTGACGGTGCCGGCCATGCGCATCATGTTAGCCACCATGCTTTTAGGGGGGCCGAGCGTGATGTTCATCACCACCTTTCAGGGGCTGTCCAACGGCACCATGGCACTGGTTCTGTCGCTGGTGCGCCAGTTAATCTTCTTTATCCCCCTGTTGTACCTTTTCCGCTATCTTATGGGGCTGAACGGGGTCTGGTTGTCGCTGCCGGCTTCGGACGTCTTAAGCTTTGCGGTGAGCTTTAGCGTCATCTACCGGGAATACCGGAAGCAAAAAAAGAGCGGGAAGTGGCTGGACGGGCCTCCACCCCCCAGAAAGTGAGGGGGGACAGAGGTTACGCCTTAGACACCGGTCACTAGTATGTCTCCAGTTCGATGAGTTCCCCCATCCCCCCGCAACCCTCGAGGTGACCGGATGTCGTCTCGGTATGGAAAGGAAGTTCGCAGTTGCCCGCAAAACACGAGCTTTCTGTGGTGAACCCCAACGGTTCCGGTTCGATCTCTTCCTTCTCCAGAGCGCTGGCCACATAGTAACCGGGGCGAATGAAATGGAGCCACTGTAGGGCGGCTTCCTGGAGCTGGTCCGCTCCGTAGCCCTTATCAGTGATCAGGTAAGCCGATAACCCCCAGACACTGCGGGCGAGGTTGCACTCGCAGCAGCAGGTGCTCATCGGGAACTGGTCACAGCAGGGGGCCGCCAATGGCCCCAACGCCAGCTCTCGGGTCGCCTCTTCCTCGGCGGAGAGCGTTATCGAGTTATACCAGTTAATAAACTGTCGTGTGTTCTCCAGAGAAAGCGGGATACCATAACTGGTCGCTGCCCCCTCTTCGGGGATGATTTCGTCCCAAATCAGCGCGCTCGGCTCTAGCCCTTCTGTGCTTGTATCAAGCCCTTCCGTTTCGGCAGGGTTGCTACAGGCCGACACTATCATCCCGAAGCTCAAAATCACTAACAACCCCGTAGCCAGCAATATCGTTAGTTTGATTCGTCTATCTAATTTCACCCAAGTCCTCCTTTGTAACCCTTGTATTTACTAACCTCTGTTTTTTCCCGACCTATCTTCTCAAAGTGTTTTATTGTATCTCCCGTCCTGACCAGCCCACCGTGGATTACCCTGGCAAATACTCCTTCTCTGGGCATGATGCATTTGCCTATCTGACGATAGATAGCGCACCCAGTGTGACACTCCTTACCGATTTGAGTTATCTCTAAGATAACCTCTTCGCCTACTGCCAGCCGCGTCCCAATCGGCAACGAGACCAGCTCTACCCCTTCACAGGTAAGATTCTCGGCAAAATCTCCCGGGCCTATAGCAAAGCCCCGGTTACGCATTTTATTAATGCTCTCAACAGCCAGCAGGCTTAGCTGGCGATGGGTACCACCATCAGCGTGGGCATCGCCGATAAGACCAAAGCCTTCTTGAAGCAGTCCTTCCCTGACCGCTTCCTTGCTGGTCCCCTTCTTCTGGCTGGTGCAGACGGCAATTACCTTGGCCATTTCCTCACCCCTCTTTGCCTCTCTTATCTAGGGCTCTTGGCCAGCGGCGACATGGCTCTGAGCCTGGCGACAACTCGGGGCAGGACGTCCAAAACTCGCTCTATCTCATCCTCGGTGGTCCACTTCCCCAGACTGAACCGCAACGAGCCGTGTGCCTGCTCGGGAGAAAGCCCCAGTGCCAGGAGTACGTGGGACGGCTCCAGGTTTGATGAGCTGCAGGCTGAGCCGGTGGAAGCGCAAATCCCTTCCCGGTCCAGACTTAAAAGCATAGCCTCCCCCTCAACAAAGTCAACGCTTATGTTGGCGTTATTGGGTAGTCTCATTATGGGATGGCCGTTGAGCCGACTATAGTCAATCCCCTGAAGGAGACCGTTGATAAGTTTTTCCTGAAGATGACTCAGCCTCTCCGCCTCTCCACCCATCTCCTGTTGGGCCAGCGCCGCGGCTTTGCCCAAGCCCACGATAGCGGGGACGTTTTCCGTGCTGGCCCGCTGTCTTCTCTCCTGGTCACCGCCGTGCATAAACGGGACTAGCTTGGTACCCTTTCTGATATAGAGCGCCCCAGTCCCCTTGGGGCCGTAGAGCTTGTGAGCTGATATGGAGAGCAAATCTACGCCCAGCTTATTTACATCTATCGGGATATGCCCTGCTATCTGCACGGCGTCGGTATGAAAATAGACTCCCGCCTCCTTAGTAATCTTGCCTATTTCGGCAATCGGCTCTATGGTGCCGACCTCGTTGTTGGCCTGCATTACCGAAACCAGGATGGTCTTATCAGTAATAGCCCTTCTGACATCATCAGGGTCAATCAGGCCGTAGTCATCCACGGGGAGATAGCTTACCCTGAAGCCCCTTCTCTCCAAAAACCGGCAACTCTCTATCACGGCGTGGTGCTCGATTGAGCTGGTAATAATGTGGTTGCCCTTGTTCTCGTTAGCGAAAGCCACCCCCTTCAGGGCGAAGTTATCCGCTTCAGTCCCACCACTGGTAAAGACGATTTCCTTATCCTGGGCGTTAATGAGGTCGGCAACCTTGGCCCTGGCTTCTTCGATTGCCCCCTTCGCTTCCTGCCCGTAGGAATATATACTGGAGGGATTACCGAAGAAATCGGTGAAATAGGGGAGCATTGCCTTCACTACCTCGGGGTGTGTTGGCGTCGTGGCGGCATAATCAAGGTATATCCGTTTCGTGGCTTGTTCTCCCATAATGTCTTCCCTAAACGCCTGGCTCACCCTGTTCCGGGAATAGCCAGGTGGAGAGGTAGCGTTCACCGGTGTCGGGCAGGACGACCACGATGAGCTTGCCTCTGCTTTCGGCTCTTTTGGCTACTTCCAGTGCCGCCCAGGTGGCGGCCCCTGATGATATGCCGGCCAGTATGCCTTCCTCTTTGGCCAGCCTTCTGGCCATTATGCCGGCATCTTCATTAGTGACCTTGATAATTTCATCAATGAGGTCAGTTCTCAGGACGTTGGGGATAAAGCCCGCCCCAATTCCCTGAATCTTGTGCGCCCCTGCCTTTCCCCCGGAGAGTACCGGGGAATCGACTGGCTCAACGGCAATAGCTTTGAACCATGGTTTCCTGGGCTTGATTAGCTCGGCCACGCCAGTAATGGTGCCGCCGGTGCCCACACCGCTGACCAGAATATCCACCCTGCCTTCAGTGTCTCTCCATATCTCCTCGGCGGTGGTCAGGCGGTGTATCTCCGGATTGGCCGGGTTCTTGAATTGCTGGGGCATAAAGTATCCGGGGTTTTCCGCCACCAGTTGCTCGGCTTTCTTTACCGCTCCCAGCATCCCTTCCGCCCCGGGGGTCAACACCAGCTCAGCGCCCAAAATGGATAAAAGCTGCCTACGCTCCCGGGACATGGTGTCGGGCATGGTGAGGATGAGCTTGTATCCCCTGGCAGCGCAGACAAAGGCCAGGGCAATGCCGGTGTTGCCGCTGGTGGGCTCAACGATAACGGTATCTTTATTGATGAGCCCCTTATCCTCGGCATCAACAATCATGGCCACCCCTATCCTGTCCTTCACGCTCCCCAGGGGGTTGAAGGACTCGAGCTTGGCCACTACCTCCGCTTTCACTCCCTCGGTTAGTCGGTTCAATCTGACCAGGGGGGTATTGCCGATTAGCTCGGTGGAGTCCCGGGCTATGCCTCTGGTTAGCTTGGCTAACCGTATTGTCTTGTATTGGAGGCTGTCTTCTTCCGCCATAACTATCTTTGCCTTTAGCCTCCCCCCAGCAGCATGAAGCGGGGGGCTTCGTAGACATCTACCTCCCGGTAGCCCTTCTTCTCCTTGAAGCGCAATATCTCAACCAGATTATCCCAGCTGGTGACCTGAAGGTCGCCAATCATCCTCATCGTATCCGGGTCGTCCCAGTTCCAGCTCTTGGCCTCCTCGAGCTCAAAAGGCCGACTGATTTCCTGGTCTACATCTACCAGCCTCAGCTTAACCTTGGGCTCACTCTTCGGCGGTGAACCTTCCGCCCAAGGCTGCACCATCCTCCACATATCCTGGAAGTCAACCGGGCGGTGGTTATTACCGGGCTCGGTCTTGCCTTCCGGTTTTTCTATGTAACCCCGGTATTTCTGGCACGAACCGAGGTAGTAGTGCCGGCCCCGGTAGAGTGGGCACTCACTGCATAGCTTATTACTGAACGGGCAGAGCATGCTTGTCTTGGCCATTCTTAACTCTCCTTGAAACTAGCCGCCTCCGCGGCCATAGTCGGGGTGGCCACGTAGCGGTCATAAAGCTCTCTGGCTAACGCTTCGTCGGTTGTATTTTTGATGATAGCCCGACCGTCGGGGAAGACGATTATCTCCTGGCCATTTACGCCGAAGCTCAGCCGGTACTTATTGCAGCTGAGTCTGTCGGTATCTTTAATAAGCCTGGCCGCCAGCTCGTCCAGGGCGATTTGTTTCACCCTGGTATCGACCACCTGTACCGCCCGGCTCTGCCCACAGAACGAGGTAGTTTTAAGGGTAAACCTCTGGTCAAGAAAGTCGTACTTGCCTTGGCAGGCGGGGCAGTCCTCGCGGCGGGCTGGCTTGACATGATTGAAGATGCCCTTCCAGAGGTCAATCGTAATCAGTTCCCGGTTGACCTCGGCGCCGACCAGTATCTTTATGGCTGCGGTCGCCTGCAGGGCGCCAATGACCGCGGGCACGGTGCCGACTATCCCCGCCGTCTCGCAGGTGGGGACGGTTGCGGGGTCGGGCAGACTGGGGGAGATACAGCGCAGACAGGGGGGCTGGCCCGGAACTATGGTCATGGTCATGCCCTGAGAGGCGATGACCCCTCCGTAGACCCAAGGAATATTGTGCTTGAGAGAGACATCGTTTATCAAGAGGCGGGTCTCGAAGTTATCCAGCCCGTCCAGGATTACGTCGGCGCCCGAGCAGAAGCCCTCGATATTGGTGTAGTTGGCGTCAGCCACTATCCCCTCGACTTCAACCGAGGAGTTCACCTTCCTCAGGTGCCTTTCAGCGGCAATAGCTTTAGGCAGACCGGCTTTTATGTCCTCCTCGTCGAAAAGTACTTGCCGCTGCAGGTTGTGCGGCTCTATAAAGTCCCTGTCCACGATTCTGACCTTACCCACCCCCGCCCGCACCAGCAAACTGGCGATATTGGTGCCTAGGGCGCCGCAGCCGATTATGACCGCGCGGCCCTGGCTCAGCTTCACCTGCCCCTCTTCACCGATGGCAGGGAACATCGTCTGTCTTGAGTACCTGTCCCTTAAATGCTTTTCAATCATAGAGCTCTTCTCCCTTGTCCTGTTGGCGCTCCACCAGGTCCTGCAGCGTAGTTGATTCCAGAACCCCGTCCATGGCGGCTTTGACCTCGCTCCAGATATCGCGGGTGACGCAGGACTTGGAACGGCTACAGGCGGTAGGGTCGGTGACGCACTTCACCGGGGCTATTGAGCCCTCCAGTAGCCCCACCACTTCGCTTAATCTTATCTTTCCGGGTGACTTAGCCAGCGAAACTCCGCCGCCGACGCCCCGGGCGCTCCGTATTATGCCGCCTTCTACCAGGGGGGCAATCAGATGCTCCAGATAGGGTAGCGAAATCTGCTGCCTCCGGGCGATGTCTTTAAGCGAAACTGGCTCCTCCTCGCGGTGGAGGGCTATATCCGTGAGCGCCCTGGTTCCGTACCTGCCTTTAGTAGAGAGTTTCATCGACCTCACTTCTCATCTGTATATAATAATTATACAAATAGTTGACCATTTTGGTCAACAATAACATCATAGCCGAAGGCGGAAAGTTTGTCAAAAATTGGGTAGATTATTGCCGCGAAGCTGCTCTTTTAGCTCTTGAGCCTGAAGGATGTTTGGAAAGTTCTGCCTATTGTACCCTCAGCTATCCCAGCGCTTCCCGCAATCCTTTTATAAACTCACCCACCGGCTGCAAATCCCCCGACTCCATGAGTTGAATGATACGGCTGCCCACAATAACCCCGTCGGCCAGGCGGGAGACGCGCTTTGCCTGC
Organism: Dehalococcoidales bacterium; assembly: GCA_034419075.1. Classification (GTDB taxonomy): domain Bacteria; phylum Chloroflexota; class Dehalococcoidia; order Dehalococcoidales; family BS750m-G39; genus E44-bin88. Next base: position 44,093 of record DAOULR010000017.1, read on the forward strand.
TGCGGCGTCGATATGCCGAAGCCGACACAGAGGGGCTGACTGACCAGCTCTTTAACGCGGCTGACGAAGACCTCCAAATCAGCGGGCAGCTTGTCTCTGGCACCAGTTACGCCCGTTACCGATACTAAATAAATAAAGCCGCGCGACCTCTGTCCCACCAGTTTGATGCGCTCCTCGGGGCTGGTGGGGGCCAGCAGATATATCAGGTCGAGGTCCTGTTTTCGGGTGACATCCTCCAGCTCGGCGCCTTCCTGGGGGGGGAGGTCGGGGATAATCAGACCGTCGACACCGGAGGCGACGCAGGTGCTACAAAACTTCTCCAGTCCGTAGTGAAAGACGGGGTTATAGTAGGTCATGAAGACGAGGGGGATATCCACCTTGGCCCTCAACTGCTTGGCGATGTCGAGACAGCTGCGGGGACTGATACCCTGTTGCAGGGCTTTGAAGCTGGACTTCTGGATGGTGACGCCGTCGGCGAGGGGGTCGGAGAAGGGGATGCCCAATTCGACGATGTCGGCGCCGTTCTCAGCCAAAAGAGGGACTACCTTGAGGGTGGCTTCAATGTTGGGATAGCCCACGGTGACGTAGGGGATGAGGGTTTTATGCTTGGTTTTGGCGAATACCGAAGTGATTCGGCTCATAGCTCCACCCCCAGTTCTTTGGCCACGATATCCATGTCCTTGTCACCGCGCCCAGAGAGATTAATGATGACGATTTGCTCCTTGTCCAATGATTTGGCCATCTCGGCGGCATGGTAGATGGCGTGGGCGGGCTCCAGGGCGGGGACGATGCCCTCGGTCTTGCAGAGCAGCTGGAAGCCTTCCAGGGCTTGCTGGTCGGTTACGGCCACATAGTCAGCGCGCTTGGTGTCTTTAAGATAGCTGTGCTCGGGGCCGACGCCAGGGTAGTCCAGGCCCGCCGAGACGCTGTGCGTTTCCCTGATTTGGCCGCTGTCGTCCTGAAGAACGTATGACCTGGTGCCGTGGAGAACGCCCACCGTCCCCGCCATCAAGGGGGCGGCATGCTGGCCGCTGGCGATGCCCCGCCCCGCTGCCTCGACGCCGATGAGCTTAACCTCCTTGTCGTCCAAAAAGGGATAGAAGATGCCGATGGCATTGCTGCCGCCGCCGACGCAGGCCACGATGTAATCAGGCAGACGTTTGTACTCCGCCAGCATCTGCTCCTTGGTCTCCTTACCGATGACCGACTGGAAGTCACGTACCATGGTGGGGTAGGGGGAGGGGCCGACCACCGAGCCCAGAAGATAATAGGTACCGGGGTTGGTCACCCAGTCCCTGATGGCTTCATTGATGGCGTCTTTGAGGGTGCGGCTGCCGCTGGAGACGGATCTGACCTCGGCGCCCATTAATCTCATTCTAAAAACGTTGAGGGACTGGCGCTGGACGTCTTCCTCGCCCATATAGACGATGCAGTCCAGGCCGAGCATGGCGCAGACGGCGGCGGCGGCCACGCCGTGCTGGCCGGCGCCCGTTTCGGCGATGACTCTCCGCTTGCCCATCTTCTTAGCCAGCAGGCCCTGCCCCAGCGCGTTGTTAATCTTATGGGCACCCGTGTGGGCCAGGTCTTCCCTTTTAAGCAGGACGCGGGCGCCGCCGCAGTGCTCGGTCAGACCGCTGGCGAAATAAAGTGGCGTGGGCCGACCCGAATAGTCGCGGGAGAGCTTCTCAAAGTCGCGCCAGAAGTCCTTATCGTCCTTCGCCTTTTCGTAGGCTTTGGTCAGTTCGTCGAGGACGGGCATCAATGTTTCGGGGACGAACTGGCCGCCGTATTCTCCGAAGTATCCCTTTTCTTCGCTCATAGGCTCTTCTCCTTAAGGTAGGCGCTGAAATTGCGCTTCATTTCTTTGACGTGATCGCCGCCGAACTTTTCCATCATGGCTTCGGCCAGCACCAGCGCCAGCATGGCCTCGGCGATAACCCCCGCCCTGGGGACGGCGCAGATGTCGGAGCGCTCCACACTGGCCTTGGTCTCTTTACCGGTAGCGATGTCAACTGTATCGAGCGGCTCGCCCAACGTTGAGATGGGCTTGTGATAGACGCGGCAGACGATATCTTGGCCGTTGCTCATGCCACCCTCGATGCCGCCGGCATTGTTGGTGGGGCGGCTGCCCTTAAGGTTAATGGGGTCGTGGAACTCGGAGCCGAACTTGGACGCGCCGCTAACAGCGTTGCCGATTTCGACGGCTTTGGCTGAAGGAATGCTCATTAAAGCCTGAGCGATTCTGCCGTCGAGGCGGCGGTCGTAGTGCATAACGCTGCCTAAACCGGTGGGGACACCAGCGGCGATGACTTCAACGACACCGCCCAGCGTGTCTTTCCTGGCGGCGGCCTGCTCAATGGCTTTTTTCATCTTATTCGAGGTCGCGGGGTCAACGCACCGAATATCGGGGTCGGAATCGAATACCTTGGCCACTTCGTTGAAGTCATAATCGGTGCGGTCCAGCTTCACCGAACCAATCTGGACGGTGTGGCTGGCAATTCTAATGGCGAACTCGGCCAGCATTTGCCTGACCACGGCCCCCGTCATCACCCGGGATACCGTCTCGCGGGCGGAGGCCCTCTCCGATATGTTCCTGATATCGTCCTGGCCGTACTTTATGGCGCCGGCCAGGTCGGCGTGGCCGGGACGGGGGGTGGTCACCTTGAGCGAGGTTTTTTTCGTCTCCTCAAGGCTCATCACCTCCCGCCAGTTGACGAAGTCGAGGTTCTTGACCATCAAAGCGACGGGGCTGCCCATCGTCTTGCCGTAGCGAATGCCAGCCAGGATTTCGGCTTTATCTCCCTCGATTTGTTTTCTGTCTCCACGACCAAAGTCGGTACGGCGGCGCTCGAGGTCTTTATTAATGTCCTTGGTGCTGACCTTAACGCCCGCGGGTAAACCCTCGATGATGGCCAGGCAGGCGGGGCCGTGAGATTCTCCAGCGGTTAGAATGCGCAACATAGCTAGCCTCCTCCCATTGCTTCAGTCAGCACCGATTCCATTATTTTTAAGGGGGCGGGGCGACCGGTAAAGAGGCGGAACGGGGTGACGGCCTGGTAGAGCAGCATCTTGTAGCCGTAAATGATTTTGGCGCCCCGCTGGCGGGCTTCCTGAATCAATCTGGTATCTTTTGGATTGTAAACGATGTCAAAGACGGTGAGGCGGGGGTGCAAAAACTGACGGGGGACAATGGTCTCCCCGGCCATGCCCACCGTGGTGGTATTTATCAATATGTCGGCTTTGGTAATCAAGGAGAGCTTGTCCAGACTACCGAAGTCAGCGGCACCGACCTTTTTAGCCAGCTCTCTGGCTTTAGATTCGGTGCGGTTCAGAACTATAAGCTCAACGTTTTTCTCCTTAAGGGCGGCGGCAATAGACAGGGCAGCACCGCCGGCGCCGAGGAGGACGACTTTTTTACCATCGAGGTCAGTGACCTCCTCTAATGCCCTGAGAGCGCCTTCGCCATCGGTGTTATAGCCCGTCAATTTCCCGCTATCGTTGACGATGGTATTAACGGAGCCGATTTCACGGGCGGCGGGGTCAATGCGGTCAAGGTAGGGCATAACGCTGACCTTGTGGGGGCTGGTAACGCTTGCCCCCCGTATGCCGTTCGTCCTGATTTCAGCTATCGCCCTCCCGACATCGCTGGCGCGCAGGGCGATGTAGGCAAAGTTTAAGCCCAGTGCCCGGTAGGCGGCGTTGTGGATGAGGGGGGATAGCGAATGCGCGACGGGGTCGCCGATGATGCAGCATATTCTGGTGCTGGCGATGGTATCGGCGATTGCCTGTGGCGTCTTGTTTTCGGTATCGATGGTTATATCAGCCGCCTTTTGATAAAGCGGTTGGCGCTCGGCTAAAGTTATTTCCATATCTTCGCGGCGGTTTTTGCCTTTGAGCAAGGGGCGGCTTTCGTCGTCACCAATACGCTGGAGCAGGGTGTCAACGCCGGCGGTGAGCCAGACGACCAGGCTGTTTGCTTTAAGGCGGGCAACGTTCTGTTCTTTAACGACCACCCCGCCGCCCGTGGCGATAACGATATTGTCGCGCTTAACCACCCCGGCTACTACTTCTTCTTCGAGGTCGCGGAAGCCTTCCCAGCCGTGTTGGGCCACGATTTCGGGTATGGTCATGCCCGCTTTCTGAACGATAAGCTCGTCCATCTCGACAAGCTCGCGGCCCAGCCTTTTCGCTAGGATTTTGCCCACCGCCGTCTTGCCCGAACCCCTCATGCCGACAAGGACAATGTTCATCACAGCTCCTCGACCTTCGCCCCCAGTTTTCTCAGGTCTTGGAAAAAGCGGGGGTAGGACTTGTTGACGGCCTCGGCGCCGTTAATAATGCATTCGCCATCGGCAAAGAGGGCGGCGATGCTTAAACTCATGGCCAGGCGGTGGTCTTGGTGGCTATCGATTTCGGCACACCGGGGTTTGCCGCCGTATATCACCATATTATCGGCACCGACCTCGGTCTTGATACCCATTTTATTAAGCTCGGCGGCGGTGTCGTTAATGCGGTCGCTTTCCTTGAATCTGAGATGGGCGATGTTGGTTATGGTAGTTTTGCCTTCGGCGAAGGCGGCGACTACGGCCAGGGTGGGGACAAGGTCGGGGTAGTCGCCTAAATCAACAGTAATGCCTTTTAATGCACCACTACGATGGACTACCACTGACTCTTTATCATATTCAACAGCGGCGCCCATCCGCTCAAGGATGTTTAGGAGGTGGCGGTCGCCCTGCACCGAGTCTCTTTTGAGGTTGGTTACGGTCAGGGGCTGGCCGCCGATGGCGCCCGCGGCAAAGCAGTAAGCAGCGGAGGAATAGTCGCCCTCAATGCGATAGCGGCGGGCTTTATAATGCTGGCCGCCTTTGACTCTGAACTCTTTATAATCCCGATTAACCGCCGTAATGCCGAAGGCCTTCATAGCGTCCAGGGTGATGTCAATATAGGGTTTGGAGCGGAGCCCGCCTTCGATTTTTATAGTGAGACCTTGGCTGATACAGGGGGCAATCATCAACAGGCCGCTGACGGGCTGGGAGCTGGTTTCCCCCGAAACGGTGACCTCGTTCGTCCTGAAGTTTCCGACCCCGACCTCGATGGGGGGGCAGCCGTTGTTGTTCAGGGAGTGGGCTTTAATACCCAGGCCTTGTAAGGCCTTTAGCAGATCGCCCATGGGGCGCTGGCGCAGACGGCTATCGCCGTCGAGGATAATCTTCGTCGGCGCCAGAGCCGCCAGGGGGGCAATCATCCTGATGGTGCTGCCCGAGTTGCCGGCGAAAATCCTTTGTTTTTGGGGCTTTATTTCGCCGCCCGTGCCTTTGACGATGAGGCTATCTTCTCGCAGCTCAATTTCAGTGCCCAGAGTTCGGCAGGCATTAATAGTGTAGAGGGTGTCATCGGAGAGGAGGGAGTTTTGGATAATGCTTTCCCCCTCGGCCAGCGAAGCCAGGATTACCGCCCGATGGGTGTAGCTCTTGGAGGGCGGGGCAACGACTTGGCCGCTAAGCGATGACGGCGTTATCTTCAGTCTCACTTTTTTCGGTTACTCCTGATATGTTCCACCAGGGCTTCCAGCCCCAGGATATAGCTCTGTTTTTTAAGACCGCTGATTTGCTTGATGGCGATATCTTCTATGACCGAGATTTGGCGCCATTCCTCGCGGGCCTTGATATCAGACAGGTGCACCTCGACTACGGGCAAGCCGGCATCCACTAAGGCGTCGTGGAGGGAGTAGCCGTAGTGGGTGAGGGCGGCGGGGTTGATGAGGATGCCGTCGGCGCCATCGGCGTTGGCTTGGATGAAGTCGATGATGGCACCTTCGTGGTTTGACTGGAAAAAGGTAAGCTCGCAGCCCAGCGACTTTGCTTCTTCGTTAAGCGCACGCCCTATGACGGGCAGGGTATCAGTGCCGTAGTGCTCGGCGTCCCGCCGGCCCAGCATATTGAGGTTGGGGCCGTTAATGACCAGTATCTTCATCGCATAGCTCCTCCAGCACTGTTCTGACGGTGTCTTCCGCCACCGCCTGGCCGATTATTCCCTGGCCAATGCCTTTTACCAGAACCCAGCGGGTCTGGCCCAGCGTAGTTTTCTTGTCGAAGCGTATTTTGTCGATTAGAGCCTTTGGCTTTACCCCCGGGCAGGCAACGGGCAGTGCGAATTTCTGCAGCAGGCTTTTAATGGCTATAACGTCACTGGAGTCAAGCCTGCCCAAACGCTGGCTTAATCTGGCGGCGGCGACTATACCCACCGCCACCGCCTCGCCGTGGTTGCCCCTGAAGTCGGTGACGGCTTCCAGGGCGTGGCCGAGGGTGTGGCCAAAGTTCAAGATGGCGCGCTCACCTCGCCGCTCCGTTTCGTCCATCTCAACGACAGCGCCTTTAAGGCGGCAGCAGCGCATCACGATTTCCTTAAGCTCGTTGTTAGTGAAATCATTGTCCTTTTTCTGCTCTAAGATACGGTACAGCTCCTCGTCCATGGCGACGGCGTATTTGATGACCTCGGCCAGGCCGTGGCGCATCTCGGCGGGGGGCAAAGATTTCAGTAGGGCGACATCGGTGATAATGGCCGTGGGCTGGTAGAAGCCGCCGACCATATTCTTCTTGCCCTCAAAGTTGACGCCGACCTTGCCGCCGATACTGCTGTCCACCTGGGCGAGGAGGGTGGTGGGCAGCTGTAGGTAGTCAATGCCGCGCAGGTAGCTGGCGGCGATAAAGCCAGCCGTGTCGCCGACGACACCGCCGCCGAGGGCGCAGATTAGGCCCTGGCGGTCAACGTTGTTGGCCAGGAGGAAGCCGTAGGCGCGCTCAACCGTGCTTAGCGACTTGGCCCTCTCTCCAGTGGGCAGGGTGAACAGCGATACCTTCTTGCCCGTCGCACCGAGCTGCCGGAATACAGTCTGCCCGTAGAGGCGCTGGACGATGGCGTCGGTGATGAGTACTAGCCCGGAGTAGCCGCTGAAATCGAAGTGCTCATCCAAATGCTCGATAATGCCTTCGCCAACGGTAATCGGGCACTGGCGTGACGTTTTAAGCTTAATGACGTGGTCGCTTTTCATGGCGCTAACCCCTTTAGCTCTCGCACCAGCTCGTCGAGCTGCTCGGGATATAATGATTGCGCCCCGTCGGAGAGGGCGTGGGGCGGGTCGTGGTGCACCTCGACGAGCAGCCCGTCGGCGCCGACGGCAATAGCGCCCTTGGAGAGGGGTATTACGTATTCTCTTTTGCCTGCGGCGTGGCTGGGGTCAACGATGACGGGGAGGTGGCTGACTTGCTTCACCGAGGGTATGGCGGCCAGGTCTAAGGTGTTGCGGGTGTTGTCGGAGAAGGTGCGTATGCCGCGCTCGCATAGGATAACCCGGCTGTTGCCCTCCGAGCTGATGTACTCTGCCGCCATGAGCCACTCTTCGATAGTGGCGGCGAAGCTGCGCTTGAGAAGAACGGGCTTGGAGGCGCGGCCGACCTGGCGCAACAGCGAGTAGTTATGCATGTTGCGGGCGCCGATCTGAATGATGTCGGCGTATCTATCCACCAGCTCCAGGCTGCTTTCGTCGATGGCTTCGGTGACGATTAACAAGCCCGTTTCATCACGGACTTTAGCCAGAATCTGCAAGCCCTTCTCCCCCAATCCCTGGAAGCTGTAGGGGGAGGTGCGGGGCTTGAAGGCGCCGCCGCGAAAGACCTCGGCGCCGCTTTTCTTGACCAGGCGGGCGATGGTAAGCGCCTGTTCCTCGCTCTCCACGGCGCAGGGGCCGGCCATAAGCACTGGTTTGCCTTCGCCGATCTTGATGTCGCCCACGGTGATAGTGGTGGGCTGGGGGTGGGTTTCGCGGCTGACCAGCTTGTACTGCTTGGTCACCCTGACCGTATCCTTGACGCCCTCCAGTATTATCAGCCCGGAATCGTCGACGGGGCCGGTGTTGCCCACGATACAAATGGCTGTGCGTTGGGCACCGGGCATGGGCACGCCGCGGTAGCCCATCCTTTCTATCTCCTTAATGACCGCTTTCACCTGGGTCTCGGTAGCATCGTTTTTCATGACTACTAACATCTCACTGTCCTCCTTGAGCTCGATATAACCTGGCTTTAGCCCGCCTTACGGCGGCAATAAAAGCCTCTATTTTTCTAATGTCTTTAATCCCTCCACTCTCCACGCCGCTGGAGACATCGACTCCCCAGGGCTTGAGCTCGGCGACCACCTCCTCCACGTTTTCGGGGTCGAGCCCGCCGGCAATGATTACCGGGTATCTTTGCGCCGCCCGCTTGGCGATATCCCAGGGGAAGACCCGGCCCGTGCCGCCGTACTTCTCCTCGACGTGGGTGTCGAGCAAATATATGGGGTGGTGATAGCGCAGCTGTCTCTGGTAGCTCTCCAGATAGTGTAAAAGGTACTCCTCGTCCCAGTCGGGGGCGATATGAATCGCCTTGATGAATGGCTTTTGCATATGGCGGCAGCAGTCCGTATCCTCGTCGCCGCTGAGCTGGACCCAATCCAGCCCGCAGGTTGCGGCTATGGCATTGACCTCGGTCGGAGGCGTGTTGACGAAAACGCCGACCACGGGCAGCCCCTGTTTCTTAGCCGCCTTAGCTATCGCCTTGGCCTTTTCGGGGGTTAGCTGGCGGGGGGAGGGGGCGAAGACGACGCCGATGAGGTCGGCGCCCGCCTCGGCTATTGCCTCAACATGGGCGGCATCGGTGATGCCGCAGATCTTGATACGGGTCACAACAGCTCCTTTATTTTAGCGGGGATGTCTTTGGCGGTAACCAGTGCCTCACCGATTAAGACCGCATCGACACCCCAGGCCTTTAGTTTCTCCATATCCTCCCGACCCTTGATGCCGCTTTCGCTGACGACGAGGCGTCCGGGGGGGATGAGGGGGCGCAATCTCCGGGTAACGTCTAAGTCTACCACCAGCGTATGCAGATTACGGTTGTTGATGCCGATGAGCTGGGCGTCGCATTTCAGTGCCCTCTCGAGCTCGGCTTCATCATGCACCTCGAGCAGGCAGTGCATGCCCAGTCTGTGACTCAGGGTTATCAGGTTTTTGAGCAAGACATCATCTAAAATAGCTACAATAAGAAGCACGGCGTCGGCGCCCCAGGCGCGTGTTTCCAGGATGTGATAGGGGTCTAAGAGGAAGTCCTTTCTCAGTACGGGGACATCGGGGAGGGCGTTCTTGACTGCTTCCAGGTCCTGGCTGCTGCCCATGAAGTAGTTGGGCTCGGTGAGCACCGATATCGCCGCCGCCCCGTAACGGGCGTAGCTCTTGGCCAGCGCCACCGCGTCCAGACCAGGATTGAGCGCTCCCCGCGAGGGAGAAGCGCGCTTGACCTCGGCGATGAGGCTGATGCCCTCGGCGCTTAAGGCCGCGGCCAAATCAACCGGCGCTGGTTTCCGCTCGACGATGGCTTCGAGTTGGGACATAGGCACTGCCTTTTGCCTTTCCTCCAGCTCTTTTCGTTTCAGGGCGACAATCTTTTCCAGAAACATTTTCTTATCCGTAGCTCCGACTGAGCGTGATTAATTTATCCAGTTTATCGAGCGCCTTACCGCTGTCGATGGTTTCCACAGCCAGCAGGGCGGCATCCTTGAGGGCGGAGACGCCTTTAGCATCTCGGCTCAGGGCGATGCCGGCGGCGGCGTTCATGATTACGGTGTCTCGGCGCGGGCTTTTTTCTCCCCCCAGAACCAAGCGCAGGATTTTGGCGTTCTCCTCAGATGTGCCGCCGACCAGCGTTTCTACACCAGCCTCCGCTACCCCGAAGTCCTTTGGTTCTATGTCGAAGACGGTTATCTCGCCGTCGCTGAGTTCCCAGACACGGGACTTTCCCGATGTCGTGATTTCGTCCATGCCGTTGAGGCCGTGCACCACCAGCGCCCGCTTCGTGCCCAGGCGCAGGAGTACCTGCACCATCTTTTCGCCCAACTCTTGGCTGGCTACTCCCAGGACCTGTGCCTCCGCTAGGGCGGGGTTGGTTAATGGGCCGAGGATATTGAAGACAGTGCGCACGCCCAGCTCGCGGCGGGGGGCGGCGGCGAACTTCATCGAGGGGTGGAACATGGGGGCGAACATGAAGCCGATGCCGACCCTCTCGATGCAGTCTTTGACCTGATTGGCGTTAAGCTCAATCTTCATGCCTAAAGCTTCCAGGACATCGGCGCTGCCGCACTGGCTGGTCATGGCGCGGTTGTTGTGCTTGGCTACCTTGAGTCCGGCGCCGGCGGCGACGAAGGCAGCGGCGGTGGAGATGTTGAAGCTAAGGGAGTTGTCTCCGCCCGTGCCCACGATATCAATGACGGGGGCGGAGGTCTTCACTCTCACCGATTTGGCCCGCATGACGCTGGCTAGACCGGCAATCTCGTCGGCGCTCTCGCCCTTGACTCTCAGAGCGGTGACGAAGGCGCCGAACTGGGCGGGGGTAACGTTACCCGTCGTGATTTCCTCCATAACCTCGGACGCCTGCTCCATGGTTAGCGACTTGCCGTCAATTAACAAACTAATGGCTTCTTTAATCATGCCCTGCCTCCCAAAAAGTTCTTCAGTATATCCTTTCCATTGTGGGTCATGAACGACTCGGGGTGAAACTGCACGCCCTCCACCTGATACTGGCGGTGCTTTAGGCCCATAATCGTTTCGTCCTCCGTCCAGGCGGTTATCTCAAGGCAGTCGGGCAGGCCCTGGCGGGCGACCATCAAAGAATGATAGCGGATGGCAGGGAAGGGGTTGGGCAGGCCGTTAAAGACGCCGCCGCCGTTGTGGTAAATCATTGAGGACTTGCCGTGCATAATCTTTTTGGCCGGGCCGAAGACGCCCCCGTAGCTGTGGCCGATACACTGGTGCCCCAGGCAGACGCCGAGTATGGGCAAAATGCCTCCGAAATGCCGAATAACGTCGTTGGAGATGCCGGCGTGGAGGGGGGTGGAGGGGCCGGGGGAGATGACGATGCGCTCTGGAGCCATACGCTCGATTTCGGCTAACGTCGTCTTATCATTACGCACCACCCTTACCTCTTCTCCCAGCTCGCTTAAGTACTGGAAGAGGTTGTAGGTGAAGCTGTCGTAGTTATCAATGATTAAAAGCATTTTATGCCTCGTTGGCCTCGGCCTGCTCAATAGCCTTGAGCAGGGCTCTGGCCTTGCTCATCGTTTCCTCGTATTCGCGCGACGGGACGCTGTCATAGACGATGCCGGCGCCAGCCTGGACATGAGCGGTGCCGTCGACCATAACAATGGTCCGGATGGTAATGGCGGTGTCCATGGCGCCGGAGAAACTGAAGTAGCCAGCGCAGCCTGCATAAGGGCCCCGTTTATCGGGCTCAAGCTCGGCAATGACCTCCATCGCCCTGATTTTAGGTGCCCCCGATACCGTGCCCGCAGGGAAGCAGGCGGCTAAAGCGTCAATCGGCGTCAGGTCTGGCCTGAGCCTGCCCTCGACGTTGGTCACCAGGTGCATGACGTGAGAATACTTCTCCACGTCCATAAGCTCGCTGACCTTGACCGTGCCCGGCAGGCTAACCCGCCCGATGTCGTTGCGCCCTAGGTCGACGAGCATGATGTGTTCGGCGCGCTCCTTCTCGTCGGCACGCAGTTCTTCTTCTAATCGTTTGTCTTCCGTAGGCGTCTTGCCCCTCGGCCTCGTTCCCGCCAACGGTCGGGTGGTGACCCTGCCGTTAATGGCCCTGACCAGAATCTCGGGGGAGGAGCCAACGACCTGAAAGCCCTTGAAATCCAGGAAGAACATGTAGGGAGAGGGGTTGATACCCCGCAGCGCCTGATAAATGTCCAGGGGTTGCGCCGTCGTGCGCTTGCTCAAGCGCTGGGAGAGCACAATCTGGATGGCCTCACCCTCGATGATGTATTGCTTAGCTTTAGCCACATTAGCCTCATATTCGGCTCTGGTGAGGTTTGAGACAGTTTCAGGACGCTTGCCGGGGGGTGGTGTGGGGTGAGCTGGCTCTAATGGCTTCTGGAGCCTTGCCGCCAGCTCGTCTATCCGGGCCGTCGCCTTCCGATAGGCTTCATCGCCGTCGGGGCGGGCCAGGGAAACGATTTTTATCTTGTTTTGAGCGTGGTCGAAGACGAGGAAGCTATCCACGAACATAAAGACTGCTTCAGGCAGGTACAGTGGGTCTGAATCCGGCGAGGGCAATTCCTCTAAACGGCGCACCGTCTCATAACCTAGGTAGCCGACAGCACCGCCGCAGAAGTCGGGCAGCCCTTCTATCTCGACCAGCCTGTTTTTAGCCAGCTCAGCGGCGAGGGAAGATAAAGGATTGGTCCTGTCATCCTGGCTAGTGCTGAGCAGGCGGTAGGGCTCGGTGCCGATAAAGCTGTAGCTAGCGTCATGGCCGCCCTCGACGCTTTCCAGGAGAAAGGCGTAGTCGCCGCGCTTTATCTTCAATAGCGCCGATACTGGGGCCTCGCCGTCGGCCGCTATTTCGCGGTAGACGGGCACCAGTCTGCTCTGGTCTTTTAGTTTTCCATATTCTTCTAGGTCGGGATGGTACATTTTTCTCCCCAAAAACAAAACCTCTCGCCCATAGGGGCGAGAGGTTAAATCTTTCGCGGTGCCACCCTAATTGATTGCTTTTATGGCAACCATCTCTTTTCAGGTACGGCTTCAATATCTTGGAGCGATACCCTGGGCTTTAATAACGGTACCCTCTCCGGCAAAGCCTACTTGCTGTAAGGCTTTCGGTTTGCGGCTCCCGAGTCCATTCAACCCCTGCGCCAGCGCCGGTTTTCACCCTTCCCGGCTCTCTTTAGCCTCGCTGGGGGCCTACTAATCTCGTTCCCAGCCTTTACGCTATTCAATTAGGGGGAGTGTAGCCTATTGTCCGCTTTTTGTCAAGTCGAAAGGGTCATTGACTTTCCACGTAAATAGTGATATATCTAGCTCAAAGCTAAATAAGGAGGAAAGCTATGGCCAAAAAGAAGGTCACCAAAGGCACCGGTCTGGAGCCGAATGTGGCTGGCTTGCTGTGCTACGTTGCGGGCTGGGTCAGCGGATTGGTCTTCCTGCTCCTGGAACCGAAGGACAAGTTCGTGCGCTTTCACGCCATACAGTCCATAGTCGTCTTCGGCGCCATTAACCTGGCCTACTTCATCGTTTTCCGCATTCCGTATATCTGGGTAATCGGCTGGATTTTCTGGGCGTTTGGCGTTGTCCTCTGGATTGTGCTGATGATAAGAGCTTACCAGGGCGAGAAGCTCAAGATGCCCATAGCTGGTGATTTCGCCGAGAAACACGCTTAAGTAAGGTGGAACCATGGGGCAAGAGAGGGGCAAATCAAGCACCGGCCTGAAGCCCAATGTAGCCGGGATGCTGTGCTACTTACTGCTTTGGCTAACCGGGCTGGAATTCTTGTTCGTAGAGAATAAGGACAAGTTCGTGCGCTTTCACGCCATACAGTCAGTAGTCACCTTTGGCGCTCTTACCGTAGCCTTTGCCCTCGTGTTCATACCAGTTATTGGTTGGATATTTGGCTGGCTCAGCATCATGGTCACCTTTATCCTGTGGGTAATACTGATGGTTAAAGCCTACCAGGGCAAGAAGATTAAGGTGCCCATAGCCGGCAATTTCGCCGAGAAAAACGCTTAAACTAAGTATGGTGCTTCGAGGAGGAGAAAGGAGGCAATAAATGAAAAAGATCATTGCCCTGTTGCTGGTTTTGGTGGTGGTTGTAGGCTGTCTGGGAATGGCTGCCTGTGGCGGCGGGGACGGTGGGGCGGTGGTCGATGACGGTGGCAGCCAGCCCACTAACGGCGGTGGGGCTGAGACCGTCAACGGTAATGGAGGTGGAAATGGTGGCGGAGATGAGAACGGTAACGGTGGTGGCAACGGAAACGGTGGCGAGGAGAGCCTGGAAGATATTCTGGGGCGGGGGGAAGAGCTGGTCTCGGTGAAATACGAGGCAGTGATAACTGCCCCTGGGGCTCCTCAGCAGATTATGCAAATCTGGTTCAAGCAGGATAAGATTAGAACCGAAGTGACCGAGCAGGGGCAGACTATAGTTATGATTGCGAACTTTGATACCCAGGTCGCCTATTTGTATTATCCGGTTATGAACATAGCTTATCAAATGGATTTCGAGCAGGCGACGGAATTGCCCATAGCCGATGCCCAGTCTATCACCGACTACGAGTACCAGATTATCGGCACCGAGACATTGGACGGCAAGGAATGCCTGGTGGTTGAATATACTGTTCCTGCTGAGCAGACAACGGTAAAAATGTGGATATGGAAAGAGTATGGATTCCCGATTCGAGCCGAAATGACGACATCGTCCGGTACGACTACAGCCGAGTATAGGAACCTAGATTTCAGCGACATCCCCGACAGCATGTTCGAGTTAGATCCGGGTGTCACGATAATGGAGATGTAACACAATAGCCTGAATACTACCGATGGGGCTCTATCTTCACGAACCCTTTATAAAGATATGAGTAAATTTATCGACAGGTTGAATTCGTTATCGTCGGGCGGGCTGGCGCCTATGGGCTTTCGGGCTGGCGGCGCCAAGCCCAGACCCAGGATGGTGCTGGTGGCGCATGGCGCTAAGGCTGCTAGCGGCGCCGATGCTATATTGCTCTCTATCCCCAAGACGGGGGCGAAGCCCCCGAAAACTTCAGCTAAGTCCAAAGCCGCTATTCCTTGGGGGGGCTGGCTAAAGGAGGTCACCGCCCCGGTGGTCAAGAAGCTGGGGGAGGGGGGCGCCGACTTTGTCGTCTTTCCCGCCGCCAGTGTATCCAGCGCTATACTCGAAGATGAGAAGTTGGGCAAGATAGTCGAGGTCGAGTCCGCGCTCGATGCTGGGCTATTAAAGGCCATCGACGACCTGCCCGTGGACGCGGTGCTCATCACCGGGGAGAAGCCCTCCCTTACCTGGCAGGACCTCATGTTCTTCCGTCGTGGGGCTAATATTCTATCCAAACCGCTGCTGGTTATGATATCGCCCGATATCACCGTCAGCGAATTGCAGGCCTTATGCCAGGCTGGCGTGGACGGGGTGGTGGCGGGGGATAAAATAGACAAGCTGCGCCAGATGATTGATAAGCTGCCGGCACCGAAAGCGAGTAAGCGCCGAGCCGAACCGTTAGTGCCGAGGATGGGTGGGGTGGTGCAAACTGCTGAGGAAGAAGAGGAAGAAGAGGACTAAGAGCCGCCCTGAGTCATCTGCCAGAACTTGCCCTCGGTGGTTATGGCCGGGGCGATGACCATCTCCGCTTTATGCATTTCCTTGATATTCATGGCACCGCAGACGCCTAGGGCCGTGCGCAAAGCTCCCATCAGGTTCTGGCTGCCATCGGTGACCGAGGTCGGGCCGAAGAGAATCTGCTCCATAGTCCCTGTCGTGCCCACCTTTATCCTCGTCCCTCGGGGCAGGGCGGGGTGGGGATTGGCCATGCCCCAGTGATAGCCCAGTCCGGGAGCTTCCTTAGCCTGAGCCAGCACCGAGCCTAGCATGACGCCGTCGGCGCCAGCGGCGATGGCCTTGCAGATGTCGCCACCGTTGCGGAAGCCGCCGTCGGTGATGATGGGTACGTACCTGCCCGACTGGCGCTGGTAATCATCTCTGGCTTGAGCACAGTCCATGGTGGCTGTTATCTGGGGGACACCGACGCCCAAGACCTGCCGCGTGGTGCAAGCGGCGCCGGGCCCTACTCCTACTAGAACCGCCGAGATGCCCGTCTCCATAAGCTCCAGGCAGGCGCTGTAGCTGACGCAGTTGCCGACGACAACGGGTATTGATACCAGCTTGCGCAGCTTGGTGAAGATAAGCCCCTCATAGCTCTTGGAGGTGTGGCGGGCGGTGGTTACCGTTGAGGCGACCACCAGTATATCAGCCCCAGCCTCAGCGATGAAGGGAGCAAAGCGCTTGGTGTTGGCCGGAGTCACCGAGGCGGCGCAGACCGCGCCCGCTTTTTTAATCGCCTTGATGCGCTCGCCGATGAGGTTTTCCTTAAGCGGTGCGGAATAAACTTTTTGCAATATCGCGGTGACCTTGGCGGCAGGGGCGCGGGCGATTTCGGCTAGGACTTCATCGGGGTTGTCGTAGCGGGTCTGGACGCCTTCCAGGTGGATTACGCCTAAGCCCCCCAGCTTGCTCAGGGTTATGGCCGTCTTGACGTCGGTGACGCCGTCCATGGCCGAGGCCAGAACGGGGATGTTGAATTTGATACCTTCTATATCGAGGCTGATGTCGGCCTGTTCGGGGTTGACGGTGATGTCGCCGGGGACGATGGCCACCTCGTCGAATCCGTATGAGCGTCGGAGCTCTCTGAATTTGGGTTTAGCCATCTTCCACCTCTGTTAAACCTACACTATAACAAAGGGGTCGGGTAAAGTCAAGGAGGTTTTTGGGTATTTTCCCGCCCAGCCTCGCCACCTTGACGAACGTTGGTTTTTCGTCCCAACCCAGCCCGCCCTAATGAGTAAACTCCTTAACCTGGGGGTGGTATAATCACTGGCGGTGGAGAATCAGATGGACAAAGAACGGGTTTATCGAGGCAAAGTCAAGACGGGGCGGGGAGCGGGTGCTGTTGAGATGTCGGCGCCCGACGACCTGGAGGTATTCCGGCGCCTGACCGGGCTTAACGTCATACCCGGAACTTTGAATATAGACCTCACCGAGCCTTTCGATTTGGCGCTGCTGAGCTACGTCAGCTTTGCCGAGCTGGGTTGGGAATTCGACCCCGCCAAACAGGGGATTAAATACGACGGCGAAATTGGCATGCACTACGGAAGGGCGCTCGTCGCTGAAAAGTACCCGGCCGGCATTATCTTCTTCACCTGGGTTACCGACCCGACTACCGACGCCGAATTAATCAGCCCCCATCATCTTCGTAGCGCCCTTGGTCTACGGGACGGGGACATAATAGAGTTCACCCTGTCACCCTGAGCTTTAGCGAAGGGTCTCTTGAGATTCTTCGTTCGCTGCGCTCTCTCAGAATGACCAAGTGGGTGGGGTGCTAAAGATTCACAGTAGACGGGGGAGGGGCTATGCGCTATAATAGCAAAAATCGGGCGGATAAAAACCATGCCTCTTTATATTGTGGCGACCCCGATTGGCAACCTGGAAGATATCTCCCTGCGTGCCCTGCGGACTCTGCGTGAGGTGAAGCTTATCGCTGCTGAAGATACCCGCCGTACCAAGCAACTGCTGGCGAGCTATGACATAGAGACCCCGACCACCAGCTACCATGAGCGTAACAAACTGACCAAGCTGGACTACATTCTAGATTCCTTGAGCGAGGGGGACGTGGCGCTGGTCTCGGACGCGGGGATGCCGGGCATTTCCGACCCGGGGCACGAGCTTATCGTCGCTGCCCAAGAGAGGGGCATTCCCATTGTCCCCGTTCCCGGCGCCTCGGTGGTGATTACAGCGCTGGCGGTCTCGGGGCTGGATACAGGACAGTTCCGCTATCTGGGCTTTCTGCCCCATAAAAGCAGCGCCCGCAAAAAACTGCTAAAATCAATCGCTGACGAGCCCGCCACCATCGTTGCTTTCGAGACTCCCCATCGCTTAACGGCGGCGCTATCTGATATACTGGAGGTCCTGGGCGATAGAGAAATCGCCGTCTGCCGCGAGCTGACCAAGCTCCATGAGGAGGTCTTTCGGGGCACGGTAAGCGGTGCCATCGAGCACTTCACCGAGCCGAGGGGTGAATTTACCCTGGTTATCGCTGGACAAAAAGAGTCAAAAAAGCCACAGCTGACCGAGGCTGTCGAAAAACGACTGCAAAATATGCGGCGGAGTGGGGTGGGGGCGAAGGAGGCGGTGGCTAAGGTTGCTGAAGAGACGGGTCTATCCAAGAAAGAGTTGTATCGCGCCTGGCTGAAGTCGGGCTAGAAGCATTCGGGTATGGAGGTGAGTTGACAATGCGCCGTGGTTGTACATCTTTAGGGGATGTCCAGTGCGATGAGTGCCAGCGCCCGATACCATATCCCGAGCGCTATATGGTTATCGACGAGGAAGGCAAGCTGTTGCGTATCTGTGTCAATTGCTGTTTGAGCAAGGGCTACGCCCGTTATACTGAGGAAAAGGGACAGCAGGTGTTGACCTTCTTCCCGGAGAGGGCTGAGTCCCTAGACGAGTCTCTAGAAGAGAATCAGAATGACTGAGAAAATCCTGGTTGGTGTCGCCTGGCCCTACGCCAACGGCTCGCTGCACATGGGGCAGATTGCCGGGGCTTACCTGCCCGCCGACATCTTCGCCCGCTACCATCGCCTCAAAGGCAACGATGTATTAATGGTTTCGGGCTCGGACCAGCACGGCACGCCTATCACCATCAAGGCGGAGCAGGAGGGGAAAAAACCCGCCGAGATTGCCGGGCGCTATCACCGCGAGTTTTTAGAGTCCTGGCAGAAGCTGGGCATATCTTTCGACCTCTTTACCACCACGGGTACCAAAAACCACGCCGAGGTGACCCAGGATATCTTCCTTACGTTGCTTAAAAAAGGCTATATATATAAGGCCAAGGCCTCACAGCCCTACTGCCCGCAGTGCCAGCGCTTCCTGCCCGACCGCTACATAGAGGGCACCTGCCCCTTTTGCGGCTCTCCGGGGGCTAGGGGCGACCAGTGCGACAGCTGCGGCAAGCCGATGAACCCCGCTGAATTACTCAGTCCCCGCTGCCGCCTTTGCGCCGCCGCCCCCGTCTTTGAAGACTCGGAGCACTTTTTCCTGAAGCTGTCCGCCTTTCAGGACAAGCTGCTGGAGTGGGTCAAGCCGAAAAAACATTGGCGGACGAACGTGCTCAACTTTACCGTCCGTTACCTGGAGGACGGGCTCAAAGACCGTGCCATCACCCGCGATATCGACTGGGGGGTGCCCGTGCCCCTGGAGGGCTACGGGAGCAAGCGCATCTACGTCTGGTTCGAGGCGGTTATCGGCTACCTTTCGGCCTCCAAGGAATGGGCCAAAATAAACGGGGACGGGGAGAGGTGGCGTGCTTTCTGGCAAGGTGATGATTCAAAAAGCTATTACTTCATCGGCAAGGACAACATTCCCTTCCACACCATAATCTGGCCGGCCATGCTCATGGGCTACGGGGGTTTGAACCTGCCCTACGACGTGCCCTCCAACGAGTTTTTGACCATAGAAGGCAAAAAGCTTTCCACCAGCCAGAACTGGGCGGTCTGGCTGCCCGATTATCTATCACGCTACGACCCTGACCCGCTGCGCTACCTGTTATCAATAAACATGCCTGAGACCAGCGACACCGACTTTTCCTGGCGGGAGTTCTTCCGCCGCAACAACGACGAGCTGGTGGCCACCTACGGCAACCTGGTCAACCGCGTTTTGACCTTCGTCTACCGAAACTTCGACGGGTGCGTGCCTCAACCCGGTGAGCTAGATAAACAGAGCCAAAAGCTGCTGAAAAAGGCCGAGGAGACCATTAATACCGTCGGCGACCTCATCTCCCAATGCCACTTCAAGCAGGGGGTGATGGCGGCCATGGCGCTGGCGCAGGAAGCCAACCGCTACCTCGACGACAAGTCGCCCTGGAAGATAATAAAAGAAAACAAAGAAGCCGCCGCTAAATCGTTGTACGTGGCGCTGGGCGTCATCTCGGCGTTGAAAACGGCGCTCTACCCATTCCTGCCATTCAGCTCCCAAAAGCTGCACGAATATCTTGGTTTTGAGGGTAAGGTAGAAGATTATGGCTGGAAGCCAAGTCCACCGCCACCTGGTCAAAAACTGGGCGAACCGAAGCCTTTGTTTACCAAGCTGGACGAGAAGCTGGTCGATGAGGAGACGGCGCGGCTGGGGGAGTGATGCTGATAGACTCGCACGCCCATATCAACCTGCCCACCTTCGATAGGGACCGCGAGCAGGTGTTCGCCCGTGCCCGCCAAGGCGGTATCAGAGCCATAATTAACGTGGGGCTGGACTTAAAATCGAGCCGTGCTTCGTTGGAGTTGGCCCAAAAATACGAAGTTGTTTTCAGCACCGTCGGCTTTCACCCCCACGAAGCCTCCGAACTGAAAGACGAGGACCTCAAGGTGCTAGCCGAGCTTGCCCAAGATAAAAAAGTGGTGGCGGTGGGCGAAATCGGGCTCGATTTTTACCGCAACCTTTCGGCAAGAAAGAGCCAGATTGAAGCCTTCAAAAAGCAGCTCGACCTGGCCGTGGAACTGGGGCTGCCGGTGGTGGTGCACTGCCGCCAGGCCCATGAAGAGGTCTTTAACATGCTGAGCGACTGGGTGAGGTCGACGCTTTCGGCGGGGAGGCTGCGGCGGGGGGTTATCCACTGCTTCAGCGGGGATATCGAAATGGCACAGCGCTATATCGAAATCGGCTTTTACATCTCGCTGGCGGGTTCGGTGACCTACCCCTCGGCGGGTGAGCTGTTGCAGGTGGCCCGGGAGATACCGCTGGATAGATTGCTGCTGGAGACGGACGCGCCCTTCCTGGCGCCGCAGGCCTACCGTGGCAAGCGCAACGAGCCTGCCTACGTAGCCCTTATCGCCGAGAAGGTGGCCCAGGTAAGGGAGGTGCCGCGGGAGATGGTGGCGGGGACGGCGGCTAATAATACGATAGAGCTGTTCAAGCTGCCCATCAGATAAAGGAGATAGGGTTGGAGCTGGAAGAAATCTACCAACTGGTGGAGGAGGACTTGGCTAAGGTGAGGCGCCAGCTGGAGGCAGTGGCCGAGGTCGAATACCCGCCTCTGGCCGAGATGCTGCGGCACATACTGGTGGGGGGCAAGGGTATCCGGCCCGCGCTGACTTTGCTGGCGGGGAAGTTCTATAACTATAACCTCGATCTGCTGTTGCCCATGGCTACCGGTATCGAGCTGATGCACAACGCTACCCTGGTGCACGATGACGCCATCGATAAGTCATCAGTGCGGCGGGGAAAGCCCACGGCAAACGAGGTGTGGGGGGAGGAAAGGGCGGTGCTTTTGGGGGATTATGTCTTCGCCCGGGCGGGGGAGTTCGCCGCCGACACGGGAAACCTTCGGGTGATTATACTCTTCAGCCGGACGCTGCAGATTATCTCCAGCGGGGAGATTGTGCAGAGCGACGACGCCTTCAGATTGGAACAGACCCGTGACCACTATTTGGCGAGAATCGCCAGCAAGACCGCCTCGCTCTTTTCGCTGGCGACGACCTCGGGGGCTATATTGAGCCAGGCGCCCGAGAGCTCGATAAAGATTCTAGAGGACTATGGCTTCAAGCTGGGCGTCGCCTTCCAGATTGTGGATGACATCCTAGATTTCGTGGGCACCGAGGCGGAGATGGGTAAGCCCATCGGCTCCGACCTGGCGCAGGGGACGCTGACGCTGCCGGCCATGCTGCTGCTGGAGCAATACCCCGAAGACAACCCGGTAAAAGAGCTGTTCCAAAATCCAACTATGCCGGAGAAGGACAAGCAGGCCAAAGTCGGGCGGGCCATAGAGATGGTGGCAGGCTCGTCTATAGCCAAGCAGTGCTACGATGTCGCTTCAGACTACTGTATCAAGGCCTGCCGCGATTTGGGAGAGCTGCCCGATAAGCCCTGCCGACAGGCACTAAAAGAGATGGCTGATTTGGTGATAAGCCGCAAGAAATAGGGGGATGCCCGTCTCTCTATTCCCCTTCGATATGACTGCTGCCGTCGCGGTATGTCTCTTTTTTGCGGGTGGGCATTAGCTCTTTAAAGCGGTCGACGGCGTACTGGGCGGCGGCAAAGCCTTCCTGGCGGTGGGCGCTGGCGATAGCCACCACGAAGTTGATGTCGCCCACTTCAAGCTTGCCGATGCGGTGGCAGATGGCGATACCCTCAACCTGCCATCGGCGGCGGATTTCACCGGCTATCCTCTCCAGCTGGACCTTGGCTGTACCCTTGGGATCGCTGTATTCCACGGAGGCGACCGGTTTACCGTTGGAGTTATCGCGAATTAAGCCCACATAAACGGCCACACAGCCGCTACCGGAGGTCTTGATGTGGCTAACTAGGGAATCGGGAAAGATGGGCTTGGTGGTAATCTCGATCACGGCTCTTCCCTATGAGGAGGCCGGCGCCTGCTTGGGGATAATCTGGGGCGGAGCCGCTTTCTTGGGGGTGGTCTCCTTGGCCTTGGGCGGCTCGGTAACGGGTTGGACGGCAGGAATCTCTTTGGCCTTGGGCTTGACCGATAGGGGCTCGGTGAAAGCCAGTTCCAGTTCTTCGCCCTCTATGGTTTCCTGGGCGGTAACCTTTTCGGCGATATGGACCAGCCTTGGCTTGTTTTCAGTGAGCAGCCGCTTGGCTACTCTATGAGCCGTGCGGATAATCCTGTCGACTTCTTTATCAATGGCATCGGCTATCTTATCGCCGTAATCCTTTTGCTCGGAGATTTCACGGCCGAGGAAGACCAGTTCCTGCTTATCACCAAAGGTTCTTGGGCCCAGTTTGCTGCTCATGCCGAAGTCAGTGACCATCTTGCGGGCGAAGTCGGTGGCGCGACGGATATCATCGGAGGCACCTGTTGAAATTTCATTGAAGATTACCTCCTCGGCGGCCTGCCCCGCCAGCAGGGTGGCTATCATGTCCTGGAACTGGGAGCGGGTCGTCATGTAGCGGTCTTCGGTGGGCAAGAGGCGGGTGTAGCCGCCCATCATACCGCGGGCCACGATCGAAATCTTGTGCACCGGGTCGGCATTGGGCAAAAGCCTGGCCACTAGGGCGTGTCCCGCTTCGTGGTAGGCGCTGATTTCCTTTTCCTTAGGGCTGATGCGGCGGCTCTTTCTTTCCGGGCCGGCAATGACGCGGTCTATGGACTCTTCCAGTTCCTCCATCTTGATGGTCTTCTGACCGCGCCGCGCCGCCAGTATGGCGGCTTCGTTGACTAGGTTGGCCAGGTCAGCGCCGCTGAAGCCCGCCGTCTGCTTGGCTAAAACCTCTAAATCGACCTCTTCCGCCAGCGGTTTGCCCTTGGAGTGGACCTTGAGAATGGCCGTTCGCCCGGTGATGTCGGGCCGGTCTAAAACCACCCGACGGTCGAATCGGCCGGGGCGGAGGAGGGCGGGGTCAAGTATATCAGGGCGGTTGGTCGCCGCCAGTATAATCACGCTGGTGTTGGTGTCGAAGCCGTCCATCTCAACCAGAATCTGGTTGAGGGTCTGCTCCCTTTCGTCGTGACCGCCGCCTAAGCCGGCACCGCGGTGGCGGCCGACGGCGTCAATCTCGTCGATAAAGATGATGCAGGGGGTGTTGCGCTTGGCCTGGTCGAAGAGGTCGCGCACCCTGGAGGCGCCGACGCCGACGAACATCTCGACGAACTCGCTGCCGCTGATGGAGAAGAAGGGGACGTTGGCTTCACCGGCTACGGCCCTGGCTAAGAGCGTTTTACCCGTGCCTGGGGGGCCGATGAGCAAGATGCCCTTGGGGATGCGTGCCCCCAGGCTCTGGAACTTCTCCCTCGACTTGAGGAATTCGACGACCTCGGTCAGCTCCTGTTTGGCTTCTTCCACGCCAGCCACGTCGTCAAAGGTGACTGTGGGCGTGCTGCCCTGCAGGAGGCGGGCGCGGCTGCGCCCGAAGTTCATCGCCTGGCTGTTGGCCCCCCGCGCCGAGCGGAATAAGAAGAAGATAAGGGCGCCGAAGAGAATTAGAGGCAGGAAGCCGATGAGCAGACCGCTCCAGTCAAAGCCCGAGGGCTTGACGTTGTAGTCCACGCCTTCCAGGTTTAGGCCCAGCTCTTGAAGCTCGACCAGGGTGAGATTGCCGACGGAGGTCTTGAGCTCACGGCCGTCGTTGGCGGTGATAAGAAGTTCTTCGTTGTCCACCGTTATGGCGGCTATCTCGCCGTCCTGCGACATGGCGATAGCCTGGTCCAGGCCGATTTCGGTCGGCGAGGACCCTGTCGGGAAGAGCTGGTAGAGGAGGACGACCGCCGCCACCAGAATGATGATGTATATTAAGCTGTTGCGCATCCAGTTTGATTTCATTTTTAGGCTCTTACCCTATATTATAACAGAAGGCTTTGTCAATAGCGAAATCGTTCTTAGTGGAGGCGGTGGTAGCTTTCCTGGAGGATGAGGGCGTCGGCTTCCAGGCTGGGGCTTTCGCAGATTACCAGCCCCCCCGCCCCGTAGTCCTTGAGCGCCTGTAATAGCTCGAGGTAGTTGAGGTCGGAATCTTGGAGGTTGAGGTGTTTGCGTTCCCCCTTCGGGCCGTAGGCGATGCCGGAGACGTGGATATGCATGTTGGCTATGGCCTTATCACCCAGGCCGTTTTTGATTTGTTCCATCACGGCGACGAATTCGGGGTAGGAGTTGGCCTGCCCGACGCGGGCATGCCAGTGGGCGAAGTCCATGCAGATGCTGACCCTGTCCAGCTCGTTGGCCAGCCTGATGATTTCGTCGATGTCGCCGAACTGGCTGGTCTTGCCCATAACCTCGGGCCTGATCCAAATGTCATTCTCTTCTTTTTTGAGCGTTTTCATGACCTCGGCCAGGTTTTTCTTGACCGTCTGGAAGACCTTTTCCGGGGGGTCGCCCAGGTAGAAGGCGGCATGGAAGGCGATGCTTTGGGCACCGCATAGGCCTCCGATGCGGGCGGTCTGGAGGATTCTTTGCTGGCTGGCGGCTATTTTTTCTGGCTCGCGGGCGTTGAGGTTGATGTAGTAGGGGCCGTGAGCCGAGAGCTTTACCCCCAGGCTCTGCGCTGTTTCGGCCACCATGCGGGCGCTGTTTTCGGCCATCTTGACGCCGTAGACGAACTCAAGCTCCATGCAGCCCAGGCCGAGCTCGGCGATGCGCTTGATGCCGTCTATGGCCGAGGCGGTCTTGGCGGTGTGGGGTGTGCCCCCCGTGCCGAAGAGGAGTTCTTTCATTTCACCTCCCTTGAGTGCTTAACATAATTATAGCATAGAATTGTTTGAGAGGGATTTTAAGGGGGGATACGGCCACCCCACTCTGTCAGCGTACGTATGATTTTCCCACCCAATACCCACCCTATCAGGGTGGTACCCCTTATATGTCCCCCTTTGGGGGTGTGCCCCACCCCGTTTCCCCCTTTGAAAAAGGGGGATTTCCTTAAAAGGGCGGTGGGTGGGAAAAGATAAAAAACGGGGAGGGAAGAGTCAATATGCTATAATAATATTGAGTGTAGGGAGGCTGATTTCTGGAATCGTTAGAAGTGGCGCGTCAGGCGGTTGAGGCTGCCGCCGACAAGCAGGCGATTGACATCGTTTTGCTCGACACCCGCGATGCTTGCAGCTTCGCCGATTATTTCGTGATATGCAGCGGCGATTCCGAGAGGCAGCTTTCGACCATCTACGACGAGGTGGGGCACCGCCTAAAGAAGGCGGGTATTTTGCCCGACCACCGCGAGGGAACGATAGAGTCGGGGTGGCTTTTGCTCGACTTCGGCGACGTTATCGTCCACATCTTCGCCCCTTTCGAGCGCGAGTACTACCAGCTCGATGAGCTCTGGGGAGAGGCGAAACCGGTGCTAAGGATTCAGTAGCTGTATATTTCATCGGGGTGGAAGAAGAGGCTTATTTCTATCTCGGCGTTGTCGGGCGAGTCCGAGCCGTGGACGCTGTTACGTTCCAAACTTTCCCCGTAGTCACCGCGGATGGTGCCTTTATCCGCCTGGGCCGGGTCGGTGGCGCCCATCGCCTTCCTTATAGTGGCCACGGCGTCCTTGCCCTCGAAGACGCAGGCCACGATGGGGGCGGAGGTGATATAGTTGACCAGGTCTTCGTAGAAGGGCTTGTCCTTGTGGACGGCGTAGTGTTTGCGGGCCAGGGCCTTATCGGCGTGGAGCATTTTGGCTGCCACCAGCTTTAAGCCCAGCTCTTGCAGGCGGGCGATGATAGCCCCCGCCAGTTCTCTTTTCATGGCGTCGGGTTTGACCAGGACCAGGGAACGTTCCATCCTAAGCTCCTATCCGTTGGATTTTAACAGGTTTTCCAGGTCTTTAACAGTGAGCTCTTCCAGCGTGTCCACGATAATGTCGGCTTCGTTGAGTTTTTCCTTGGAATGGGTGCTGCTCACGGCGATGCAGTACATCCCCGCGCTCTTGGCCGCCTTTACCCCCGCCACCGCGTCCTCAAAGACGATACAGTTTTTGGGCTCGGCTCCCAATCTCTGAGCTGCCACTGAAAAGACCTGGGGGCTGGGCTTGCCCTGGGTTACATCGTGACCGGTGATTATGGCCTTAAAGTATTTGGCTATGCCCAGGCTGCCGACGATAAGATGAATGTTTTCTATCACCGTCGAGGAGGCGATGGCCATGCTTATGCCCCGGTCGTAGAGCGCCCGAATCAGCTCCAGGGCGCCGGGCAGGGGCTTTATGTCCTGACCGATGATGCGGCGGAAGGTGGCTTCTTTTTCCTGGGCGACGGTCGCTATCTCGGCGTCGGTTGTCTTCTCGCCGAGGATGTTTCGGATAATGGCGTCGTTCCTGGTACCGAAGCCGCGCATGAAGTCTTCCTCGGTAAAGCTGATGCCCCTTCTGGCGAAGGTTTCCCGCCAGGCGAGGAAATGGTAGGAGGCGGTGTCGGCCAGGACGCCGTCCATATCCCAGATAACAGCGGCGATTTCAGGCATCGACTCGGGTCCTCCTTCCCATCAGAAAGATGAACATGGTGGCCGTGCTTTCGGCGACCAGGGTGCCGTCGCCGAGCTTCAACTCCGCCTTGGTTTCGACCAGCCGTCTCGTCTTACGGGTCACGGAACCGGTGACGGTAAGCGGCTCGTCTATGGGCAGGGGGCGTTTAAATCTGGTCCGCATCCGGGCGGTGAGGCTGTTGACCCCGGAATACAAAGCAGCGTAGCTCATGGCCTCGTCGAGGAGGCAGCTGATAATGCCGCCGTGCACCAATCCCGCCCAGCCCTGGTGATACTCACCGGGGGTGAATTTGGTCTTGACCTCCTGGCCGTCCCAGTCGAATTTGAGCTTGAGGCCAATAGGGTTCTTGGGGCCGCAGGCAAAGCAGTAGTCGCATTCCTTGGTGGCGTCATCGGGTGGTCGGGGCCAGTTCGTCATTTTGCGCCTCCGTTAGTGAATTTCTGGCGGCGTCTTGGCTTGGTGATATGGGGTCGCCGCAGATAGGTGGGCTGCAGGGTGGCGGGGTCGTCGTAGTCGCCAGCGTCAATCCTCGGTTTGGCCAGCTCAATCAAGGGGACGGCCGAGCGCATCCGGTCGGGGGCGATGACGGCCTTTTCTTTGAGCACTTTTTTGAGCTGGTGGGCGATGGTGGCTACGTATTCCCCGCAGAATAGCGTCTTTTCGCCGATTTCGTTGGGTAGGGCATCGACGGTGGTGATGTGTTCGGTGCCGAGCTGCCGCCAGCCGTTGTCCTTTTTCTGATAAAGAGCAATAGCTATTTCGCCCCTGCCCGCATTGAAGACGGGGCAGACGGGTAGGCCGCTATGGGCGTGGCCGTAGGCTTCCGTTTCCAGGCTGCTGATGCCGATGATGGGTACATCCAGACTGAAAGCCAGCCCCTTGGCCGTGCTCAAGCCCACGCGTAGGCCGTTAAAGCTGCCGGGGCCCTTAGCCACGACGACGAGGCTGGTATCCTTTAGGCTGACCTTCGCCTCCTCCAACAACCTAGTCAGGCGGGGCAAAAGCTCGACGCTATGGTTCTGGCCACAGCGCCAACTGGTTTCAGCCAGCACCTTGTCCTGGGCTAACGCCAGGCTGGCGGTATCGGTTGAGCTGTCTATGGCTACTATCATTTCAGTTGCGCCACCATTTCGCGGTAGTGTTTGCCCGTCGGTTTAAGTTTGAGTCGGCGCTCGTTATCAGATAGGTATTCCATCTCGATGAGCAGGTTTTCGGGGGGCAAAAGCTCAAACGCCTTTTCCGCCCACTCCACCACCGAGATGCCCTTTCCATAAAAGTACTCGTCTAATCCCAGCTCGGCAATCTCCTCCAGGTTGTCAAGGCGGTAAAAGTCAACGTGATATAAGGGCAATCTGCCGTAAAGCTCTCGGACCAGCACGAAGGAGGGGCTGACGGCGTAGTCATCGATGCCCAGCCCCCAGGCGATGCCCTGGGTGAGGCAGGTCTTGCCCGCCCCCAGTTTCCCCACCAGCAGGATGACGTCACCGGGTTGGGCTATCTTGCCCAGGCGGGTGCCGAACGCTTGAGTCTGCTCGGGGCTGTGAGTGATTAGCTCGAGCTTGTTCATCAGTGGCTGAAATGCTCCCAGCCCGCCTTTTTTAAAGCGAAGGGCTTGCCCGTTTTATCGACCAGGCTGACGCCTTTGCCGGCGGTGATTTCGCCGATGGCGGTGACTGGTAGGGAGGCTGCTTTCTTTACGCGTTCGATAATCTCGGCGCTGGCAGTGAATAGAAGCTCATAGTCTTCGCCGCCCGATAGCGCTAGTTCCAGCGCTCCCTCGCTAAATGCCGTTTTAACTGCCGGCTCAATAGGGACGCGCTCGACCTCAAGGCGGGCGCCGACCTTACTGGCTTTGCAAATCTGGTTAAGGTCGGCCACCAGCCCATCGCTGATATCAATGGCTGTCTTCACCCCCTGCTCGACGAGCAATAGCCCCTCGGCAATGCGGGGTGTGGGGTGGAGAAAGGCGTTCTTGAGGTGGTTTTCGGCTTCGGGGTCGAGCTTACGCTTTTTCTTTAGTACCTCCATGCCCGCCGCGGCGGCACCCAGATGACCGGTGATGGCTATTATCTCGCCTGCCTTCGCCGAGGATCGGGTCAGTATCTGCTGGGTCGGGCTGCTGCCCAGAATGGTAATACTGATAGCGACCTGTGGAGCATTGCTGATATCGCCGCCGACGACGGTTACGCCGTATTCTTTGGCTAGCTTGAGCAGGCCATTGTAGAGGGCGGCGACATTCTCGACCTGGCTGTCATCGGGTAAAGCCAGCGAAACCAATGCGTAGCGGGGGATGCCGCCCATAGCGGCGATGTCGGAAAGATTCACCGCCAGAGCCTTGCTGCCGACATCGGGCCAGGGGGTGGTTTGGGGAATGAAGTGGACGCCTTCAATGAAGGAATCGACGGTGGCCAGCTGTATCGAGTCGTCGCCTTTCCAGGCGGCGGCATCGTCGCCGATGCCGATGAGCAGGCGCTCGTCACCACCGCCTGCCATTTTAGCCAGCAGGTCGATAAGCCCGAATTCACCCAACTCGGATAGCTTCACGGAAAAATTATAGCACGGCGTATTTGGGGTCACAAGGGAAGGGGGTCATAGAAGTTAGACCTCTATGGACTCCTTAACTTGGGGGGCACCCAACCTCCCCACTCTGTCAGCGCACGTATTACTGACCCGCCCTACCCACCCTTAGAGGCGCTGCCTCTAGAATTCCTTCTGGGTTACGCCTCCCCGCCCTATGTTTCGGGGGTTTGAAAGGGGGCAGAGCCCCCTTCTACCTTAAAGGGGCGGTGGGTGGGAAAAGATATAAAACGGGGGGTGGGGGAAAACACTGGGGAAAAAAGAGGCGGGCGCTTTTTAGAGCGCCTGCCTCTTATCTTCATTAAAGTCTATTACTTTCTGAGTTGGGAAACCTCCCCGTTTCTCTCCCTCCGCCGCTCAATAAGGTCTTCTATCAGTGTCACCATATCGTCATCTAACTCTTTTGGATACTTCCTTTTCGCGTATTCCTTGAAAGCCGGTAATTCGCTGGCGGTCGTTTTCTCCAGCGGCGTCAGGTATCCCACGATTTGCAATACGCGCCGAAGTGGCTCTCCACTATAGTTGGCCAACTTTACGCAGGAGGCAAAGCTTGGTCTGTCTTTACCGGAGAGCCATCGGCTGATACTGGTGTGGCTAACACCCAGAGCGGCGGCGAGTTGACTGGGTAACCGACCTCGCCGCCGCATTAGCTCCTTTAGATAGGCGATAAACTCCGCACTCACTGTATCACCTGTCAACTAGCTGACCTTTTTGGCTAGGGCTTCCCGTCGGGCGGCCAGCTTAGCCAGTTTGCGCTGGGTGGCTTCTTCCATGTTCTGCCCGAACTCGCAGCTCTCGCACTGGAAAAGGCGGGTGCAGAGCCGGTAAGCGATGTTGCCGTTGAGGGCGTAGCGGCAGACTCTCTGGTTGCCCGGTAGTGCCTTGAACCTCTCCAGGGCAGCGTCCAGTTCCGCCGCGTCCCCCTTGGCCATCTTCTCCTGCATCTCCTGGTCGAACTCGCAGGTCAGACAGTCGTAGTCTTTGGTGCAGATGCGGTGGGAGACCATACCCAGCTTCATCCAGACGCACTCCTTGGGCTTGACCGCTTCGGCAGCGGCTTCCTCTTCGGCCGTTGGCTCGACCTCGGGCTGGGCGATGACCTCTTTGGTCTTCCTTATCCAGATGCGGGTCTCGATGCTGCCCGGGGCTGTCCTTAGCACGGCCTCGAATTCGGCCAGAGCTTCCTCGTAGTGACCCTTCTCGAAGAGGGCCTGACCCCACTTAAGGTGGTCCTGGATTTCTTGCGGAGCGACTACAATCAGCTCCTCTTCTGCCTTTGGTTTGGCTACCTTTCCCTTTATCATCCTGGTTTCCATTTTCTTGCCTCCTTCCTGGTTTATTCCTCATCCTCTTCTAGCTTACTCTATCGCCCTTCGGCTGCCATCGGTTATGAGGCTTATTTATGACTGCCGAAAATGCTTAATCTGGGGGGCTTTTCAAATAAGCATTTTGTACTATTGAATTTATTGAAGTGGGGGATAAGGTGGTCTATAATGAGGGACAGCGAAACGGGAATGGATAAGATTAAGGTTTTGCTTGCTGAGGACCACGTGATGGTGCGGGAAGGCACCCGTGAGTTTTTGCAACGTGAGCCGGACATGGAGGTGGTGGGGGAAGCCGGCGACGGCGAAGAGGCGGTGAGGCTGGCCAAGGAGATGAAGCCGGACGTAATAGTGATGGATATCGCCATGCCCAAGCTCAACGGGGTGGAAGCGACCAAGCAGATAAAGAAGCTTAATCCCTCCATAGCCGTGCTGATACTGACCGCCTACGACTACGACCAGTATATCTTTGCCCTCCTCGAGGCGGGGGCGGCGGGCTATCTGCTCAAAGGGGTGAAGGTGCGGGAGCTGATTGACGCCATCAGGGCGGTCTATGCTGGCGAGTCGGTATTGCACCCCGTCGTCGCCCGTCGGGTGGTAGACCGCATGGTAGCTCCCAAGAGCGGCGAGACCCCGGCCATCGAGCCCTTAAGCGAGCGCGAGATGGAGGTATTGAAGTTAGCCGCCACCGGCGTGAGCAATAAGGATATTGCCCAGCAGCTTTTCCTCAGTCCGCGCACGGTGCAGGTGCACTTGGGGAACATATTTAATAAGCTGGGGGTGGCTTCGCGCACGGAAGCGGTGTTATACGCCTTGCGCAAGGGCTGGCTTAGCCTGGAGGACCTGCCCTGAGCTCAGCTTTAACCAGTTGGGGGTCGTAGATATGCCTCCGTCGTCAAGTCGGGTGTCAAAAGTTTTGACCAACTACCGTTTCTGGCTGGTAGTGGTGCTGTTTGCCGTGGGCGTAATCCTGCACTACCCGCAGCAGCTACTGGGCACGGATTCGGCTTCGCTGCTTTCCTCCCTGGGCCTGACCCGTCATGCTGTGGAACGTGTCTTCCTGCTGTTGCCCATAAGCTACGTGGGCCTTGTCTTCGGGCTCAAGGCGGGGCTGGTCAGCCTGGGGGTGGCGCTGGCCATTATGCTGCCCCGGGCTTTTTGGGTCTCCTCAAGCCCGCCCGACGCTATCTTCGAGAGCGCGGGTATTATCGTCATCGGCGGGTTGGTCAACCTGTGGTTCTACTTCCACCGCCGTGATATCGCCCAGCGCCGCAGCGCTGAGGCGATGCTGACCAAGATTATCGACGGCTCTTCCATCCCCGCCTTTGTGGTTAATAAGCAGCACGTGGTTACCCACTGGAACACGGCGCTGGAGTCTCTCTCGGCAATAAAGAAGGGGGAGATAATCGGAACGGACGAGCAGTGGCGGGCGTTTTACCCCGAAAAGAGGCCGGTTATGGCCGACCTGATTGTGGATGGGATCACGCCGGCCAAGATAAATGCGCACTACGGTGGTAAATACAAGAAGTCCGGCTTGATTAAGGGTGCCTATGAGGCCGAGGACTGGTTTCCGGCGCTGAGGGGGGAGGGGCGGTGGCTTCACTTTACCGCCAGCCCAATAAAGAATAACAGCGGCGAAATAATAGGGGCGATAGAGACGCTGGAGGACGTTACCGAGAGGAAGAACGCTGAGAGGAACCTGCGCCGCTATTTGCAGGCGATTACCCGTGCCCAGGAAGAGGAGCGCAAGCGCATCGCCCGCGAGCTTCACGACGACACGGCGCAGGACATGGTAATCCTGCTGCGCCAGGTGGACCAGCTTATGCCCGCCATCGACAAGCTGTCGCCGCCGGACGCCAAGCTTCTGGAAAAGCTGCGCCAGCAAACCAGTAAGATAATGGACGGTGTGCACCGCTTCAGCCAGGATCTGAGGCCATCGGTGCTGGACGACCTGGGGCTGATGCCGGCGCTGGAGTGGCTGGCTGCCGACCTGACCAATAACCTTGGCATAGCCGTGGAGATGAAGGTGGAGGGTAAGGTGCGCCGTTTTTCGCCCGAGACAGAGCTGGTGGTCTTCCGCATCGCCCAGGAGGCGCTGAGGAATGTCTGGAAGCACTCAGGGGCAAAACAGGCGCGGGTCACGCTCAAATTCGGCACTGGTCAAGCCGTCCTGACCGTGGAGGACGAGGGCAAGGGCTTCGAGCTGCCGGAGAGGATGGACGACCTGACCGTGGCCGGCAAGCTGGGCCTGGCTGGCATGCAGGAACGGGCTCAGCTCATCGGGGGCAAGCTGAGTTTGCAGTCGGAACCGGGCAAGGGAACAACGCTGAAGCTGGAAGTCCCGGTATAGTTTACTCTAGCCATATGACACAAAAGCTGCTATATTAGTGGTAGTATATGCGTTGCGCCATTATTGCTGACATTCATGCCAATCTGGCGGCTCTGACGGCGGTACTGGTCGATGTTAAAAAGCGGGGAGGGGTGGAGGAGATATGGTGTCTGGGGGATATCGTGGGTTACGGCCCCGACCCGCACGATTGCATCGAGCTTATGCGCCAGACTAGGCATATCTGCGTGGCTGGCAATCACGACCTGGCGGCTGTGGGGCAGATAGATACCGCCGAGTTTAACCCCGACGCCGTGGCCGCTGCGGAGTGGACGACTAAGCAGTTGACCTCGCAGGATGTTAGTTACATCAAGAACCTGCCGCGGGTTATCGACAGGGACGATTTTACCATAGTGCACGGCAGCCCCCGTGAGCCCATCTGGGAGTATGTGCTTTCTATCAGCGGCGCTCGGGAGAACTTTGCCTACTTCAAGACCCAGTTTTGCCTGCTGGCGCACACCCATGTGCCCGCCGCCTTTTCCTACGATGATGGGGGCGCCTGTTCCTTCCGCCCGTTTAGCCCGGAGAAGGAGCTGGTGCCAGAGAAGGCACGGTTGATAATCAACCCGGGGGCGGTGGGGCAGCCGCGGGACGGCGACCCCAGGGCGAGCTACGCCATCTATGACAGCGATAAGCAGCGGTTCTGGCTCTACCGTGTCCCTTACGACATCACCGCTACCCAGGCCAAGATGGTGGAGGAAAAGCTGCCCATGCGCCTGGTGGCTCGCCTGAGTCATGGCGTATGACGTTTTTTGTCGGGTGCGTTAAAATGTTGACATGAGGTATCTCCAGACGATAAACTAATTAGTTGTATCCCCCTTTTCCCCAGACTCTTGTAGTCGCTAGCGAGGAGGTGATAGCTCGAAGATAATGGTTGAGTTTCGCCCCTCGTATTTTATTATTCGCAGAGGGAGGAGATAAATAATGGCGAAAATACCGGACCAAATTCAAACCTGGCAGATGGTGGAGGGGGGCAAGCTGGCCAAGACCAGCATCGCTGTCCCCGAGCTGAAGCCCGGTGAGGTGCTGGTGGAGATTGCCGGCTGTGGCGTCTGTCATACCGACCTGGGCTATTTCTACGACGGCGTGCCCACGGTAAGCAAGCCACCGCTGACGCTGGGACACGAAATCAGCGGCACCGTGGTCGCCGGCGACTCAAAATGGGTGGGCAAAGAGGTTATTATCCCCGCCGTGATGCCCTGTAATAAGTGCCCTATTTGTGCTGCGGGCAGGGGCAACCGCTGCCTGGCGCAAAAGATGCCCGGCAACAGCATGGACATCTACGGCGGTAATTCCAGCCATATCGTCGTCCCCGCCGAGGACCTGTGCCTTATCCCCGATCGCAAGGGCGTTCCCCTGGCTCATTTCGCCGTCATCGCCGACGCCGTGACCTCGCCCTACCAGGCGGCGATGAGAGCCGAGGTCAAACCGGGCGACCTGTGCATCGTTGTCGGGGTTACCGGGGGACTGGGGGTTTATGCCGCCCAGATCTGTAAGGCGCTGGGGGCTAAAGAGGTTATCGGTATCGCCCGCAACCCGGAGAAACTGAAGAGGGCGCTGGAATACGGCGCTACCCACGTTATCAGCTCGGTGGGTAAAAGCCCCAGAGACATACGCGACGAGTTTCGCGCCTACTGCAAGGAAAAGGGCATACCGGGCAACTACGGCTGGAAGATTTTCGAGTGGACGGGTACGGGAGAGGGGCAGGCTATTGCCCTGGAATTGCTATCATTTATCGGCAAGCTGGTCATCTGCGGCTTCGGCATGCAGAAGAACGAATACGCTTTGTCAAGATTAATGGCCTTCGACGCCGACATTCTGGGCTCCTGGGGCTGTCTGCCCAAATACTACCCCGAGGTCCTCAAAATGGTCATGGAGGGCAAGATACAGATTGAACCCTTCGTCGAGACGAGGCCGATGAGCACCATAGCCCAGGCTTATGAGGAAGCCCACAAGGGCGGGCTGACCAAGAGGATAGTCCTGACCCCTGATTTTTAAAACCAAAAAACAAAAGAGGAGGTATTAGCAATGGCTCTAGACTGGATGCCTAGAGAAGGTGGTGTCAAGGACCACAACATCTGGGGCATGGAGCATTTCGGCACCGAGCCGCCCTGCACCATGTACGAGGAGAAACCCATAATCGACCCCAGCGGCAAGCCGGTGGAGGGGATTTACAGCGCCTGGATTACGCTGAATAACCCTGCCCAGTACAATTCCTACACCACCGAGATGGTCAAGGGGGTTATCGCCGGTTTTCACCGCGCCCAGATGAACCGTAGGGTGGTGGCGGTGGTATTTACCGGCGCTGGCCACAACGCCTTCTGCACAGGCGGCAACACCAAGGAATACTCGGAATACTATTCCACCAAACCGACGGAGTACGGCCAGTATATGGACCTCTTTAACGGTATGGTCGATTCCATCCTGATGTGCCAGAAACCGGTTATCCGAAGGGTGAACGGCATGAGCGTGGCTGGTGGTCAGGAAATCGGTGGGGCCTGCGATATCGCCGTGGCCTCCGACCTGGCTATCTTCGGGCAGGCGGGTCCCAGGCACGGCTCAGCGCCGGTGGGGGGCTCTTCCGACTTCTTGCCCTGGGCGCTGACCATCGAGGACGCCATGTGGAACTGCATCTCCTGCGAGATGTGGAGTGCCTACAAGATGCACCGCAAGAACTACCTGAGCAAGGTGGTGCCTGTACTCAAGCAGGGTGACAAGTACATCCGCAACCCGCAGGTCTATACCGACAGCTTCGTCAAGGACGGCGAGATTGTCTACGGCGAGTTCATCACCGGCGAAGAGGGCAAGAAAGCCCGCGAGCTGGTCAAGTCGCTGGAGGTGGACCTTACCCCCCTCGATAACGAGGTCAACAAGATAATCTGGACCTTCACCAACCTCTTCGAGGGCTGTCTGATGAAGTCCATCATCGGCATCCGCGAGAAGAAAAAGTTCTTCTGGGATATGAACAAGAACGACCATCGCTACTGGCTGGCGGTCAACATGACCGGCGAAGCCTTCCTGGGCTTTGGCGCCTTCAACACCAAGAAGATAACGGGCAAGGACACCATTGACTTTATAAAGTACCGCCAGATGGTTGCCGAGGGGCACCCCCTGGACGAGGAGCTTTTCGAGGCGGTCTTGGGCAAGCCCATGCCAAAGCAGTAGAAATAGATTGAATTTAGGGTGAGAGGCCCCGGGGCGTTAAAGCTCCGGGGCCTTCTTTCCCCCCTTCACCCCACTCTGTTAGCGTTCGTAATATTTTCCCACCCAATGCCCACCCTATAAAGGTTAAACCTTTATAAATTCCTTATTTGGGGGTCACCCTGAGCGTAGCGAAGGGTCTCTTTTGAGATTCTTCAGTCGCTACGCTTCTTCAGAATGACGGTAGGATTCGGGGGTGTTTTTAAGAGGGGGCAAAGCCCCCTTTCAATCCCCCAAAAGGGCGGGGTGGATGGGCGTGTTCTTCAGGTTAAGGAGTTTACTCATTAGGGTGGGTGGGTTGGGTCAGAAACAACGTACGCTCAACAAAGTGGGGTGGGGAGGAGAAACCATCCCTTGACAAAGCGTCGGGTGAAGGTTAGCATTTTAGTGAGGTCGTGCTAGACGGGGAGCCAGCGGTGCCCTGAACTCGCAATCCGCTATAGCGGGGTCGAATTCCCGCTTGAGGCCTTTGTCTGGTAGGACTACCCGCGCTAAGCGGTGTTGAAGGCCGGGTCCTGCGCGGCGGAGTGCTATGAATCCCGTCAGGTCCGAGAGGAAGCAGCGGTAAATAGAGGCCCCGGGTGCCGCAGGGTTACCTGGTTGGAGCTGGCTGGTGCGGGCAAGCTGTTGGGCGGGGTCGAGGGCGGGTGCACGGCCTCATTGATTTTATGGATAAGAGCCCGAATCCGCTTTTGGCCGAGACGAGAAGACTGCTGCGCCAGTCAGACCTTAAGGCGCGAAAGAGGCTGGGGCAGCATTTCCTCATCGACGGTGGGGTGCTGGAGACCATTATCGCTGCCGCCGAGCTCAAACCCGACGACCTGGTGGTGGAGGTGGGGCCGGGGCTGGGCATCCTCACCAGGGAATTAGCTCAAAGAGCGGGCGGGGTTATCGCCATCGAGCTGGACGATAAGCTGGCGGCTCTGCTCAAAAAGACGCTGGCTTCTTTCAATAACGTCACCGTTATCAACGGCGACGTGCTCAAAATCGCGCCCAATGAGGTAACCAAGGGGCGGAATTATAAGGTGGCGGCCAACCTGCCTTACTACATTACCTCGCCCGTCCTGCGCCACTTCCTTGAAGCCAAGGCTAGACCGCGGGCGATGGTGGTCATGGTGCAGCGAGAGGTCGCCGAAGCCATCGCCGCCACAGCGGGCGATATGAGTCTCTTAAGCGTCAGCGTCCAGTTCTACGCTAGTCCTGAGATAATAGCCACCGTCCCCGCCGAGTCGTTTTACCCCGCCCCCGAGGTCAGCTCGGCGGTAGTGAAAATAGACGTTTACCCCCAGCCCAAAGTCGCCGTTGACGAAGAAGGGTTTTTCGATACGGTGCGGGCGGGCTTCGCCGCCCCGCGCAAGCAGCTGGCTAACTCGCTGGCCAAGGGGCTGGGACGGGAGAAGGCTGAGGTCTTGCCTTTTCTGAGAAGAGCCAGAATAGACCCGTCAAGGCGGGCGGAGACACTGACCATCGAGGAGTGGGCGGAGCTCTGGCGGATCCTGGAGGAGAAAGCATGCTGACGGTTAAGGCGCCGGCCAAGATTAACCTGACGCTGGAAGTCTTAAGCGAAAGGCCCGACGGCTTTCACAATATCCGCAGCGTTATTCAGGCCGTTGACCTCTGCGACAGCCTCGGTTTCAGCTTGAGCGATGAAATCGAGGTCACTAGCGATAACCCCGAATTCAATGCCGAAAAGAGCCTGGTGGCCACTGCCGCCGACCTGCTGCGTCAGGTCAAGGGGTGTGCCAAGGGGGCCAGGGTAAAAGTCGAAAAGAGGATACCCTTTGCCTCGGGGTTGGGTGGGGACAGCAGCGATGCCGCCGCCGTGCTGCTGGGCTTAAACCAGCTCTGGCCGCCGGAGCTAAAGCCGGCAATATTGCTGGAGTTAGCGACGAGGCTGGGCTCAGACGTCGCCTTTTTCCTCTACGGGGGCACGGCGCTGGCGGAGGGGAGGGGGGAGAAGGTGGCGCCCCTGCCTTCGCTGTCTCAGAGCTGGGTCGTCCTGCTCGTACCCCCGCTACCCGAGGTGGCCGGGAAAACAAAACAGCTCTACAACAGACTCAAGCCCAGCCACTACAGTAACGGTGAGATTACGGACAGCATGGTGGTGGGGCTGACCAGGGGGGAGGTAAACCAATCCCTGCTCTTCAACACCTTTGAAAACGTCGCCTACGACTTCTTCCCCAAGCTCAAGGTCTATAAGGAGCATTTTCTAAAACTGGGGGCGGGAAACGTCCACCTGGCCGGCTCGGGGCCGACCCTTTTTAGTCTGGTTGACGACAGGTCCAAAGCCGAGGACTTGTACACCAGGTGCCAGGACCAGAAAATGCAGTGCTACCTGGCGGCTACGCTTTCGTCGCTGGATAGGTTGTAATGGGGTGCTATAATGCTATTTAGCTGGGTATGAAGGAGGTATGCTTCTATGAACACTAAAATATTCCATAAGCTAAGCGGGGAAGTGGCTGTACATGGAACTCTATTGCTAATTTTTGGACTGCTATTATTAGGATTAAAGCCAATCGATGAAATCGTAGTATTTCAGTTTGCGCCTCTCCCGCATAAGTTCTTTTATGATACAGCTTGGGGTTGGATCTTTATTCTAATAGCGTTGGCAGTCGTTTTTGGCATTTACTTTATATGGCATAAGTATAAGCTCGCGAGTTTGTTGAAAGGATGGCTTAAGACTTTAATTAAATCCTTCGTTTGCTTACTTCTAATATTTATCTTATGGTTGATACCGACTGTGCCTGTTAGCTTTTTCACCGTTTTATGGATAATTCTTGGAACCATTGCTCTTCTGGCATCTCTATCATTCATGGTTGCGGTTTTATGTGAACCATGGGCGGCTGGCATTGATAAACGAATAAATAGCCAAAAGTATAAGTATTTATATTGGCAAATCTTTTTGTTAGTCTATCTCGGTAGTTGGCTGCAAGGTCTGTCGGTCATTCCTACAGAGGGAACGTTATTTTGGGAAATTGATTGGACTATAATACGTGATATAGTCTATGTTATTGGCTTTTTGTGGTTTATTGTAATTTCGATAGTTACTTTTGGAGATTTACTACAATCAAAGAAACAAACAGACCAAGCAAAATAATCTATAAAGTCTTTAAGGAGTGGCTATGGCGGGACTAATAGTTCTGGCGCTGGTTATCGGTTATCTGCTCGGCTCCATTCCCTTCGCCTACCTTATCGGGCGGCTGGTAAGGGGCGTGGACATCAGGAAGGTGGGTGGGGGGAACGTGGGGACGGTCAACACCATGCGGGAGATTGGCACCCTGCCCGGCCTGAGCGTGCTCCTGGCCGACATGGCCAAGGGGGCGCTGGCTGTGCTCATCGCCCAGTGGCTGGGGCTGCACCTTTACTGGGTCTTCGCCGTGGGGCTGGTGGCGGTGTCGGGGCATAACTGGCCAGTCTGGCTTAAATTCAAGGGAGGTCAGGGGCTGGCCACCACCATGGGGGTGCTGGTGGTCTTCTCGCCCATACCCTTTGCCATCTGCTTCGGCGTCCTTCTGTTGGCGCTGCTTTTTACCAGCAACGTGAGGCTGTCGGCGATAGTGAGCTTCGTTTTCCTGCCCCCGCTCATCTGGGCCTTCGGTGGGGAGCTGAGCGTTATCCTCTATTCCATAGCTCTGCCCGTATTCTGCATGCTGAAGTCGATACCCGCCTTCAGGTCGGATGTGGCCAAGGCGGGGGAGACGAAGAAGGGACTTGTCTTCGACCGGGAATATACGCCGTGGCAGACCAAGAAAAAGAAAGATAAATAGCTGGAGGTGTAAGTTGAGCAACACAGAGAAAAACCTTGAGGAAGCCTTTGCCGGGGAAAGCCAGGCCAGCCGGCGCTACCTTTACTTCGCCGAGAAGGCGGAGAGCGAGGGGCATCCCCAGATAGCGCGGCTCTTCCGGGCGGCGGTGGAGTCGGAAACAGTGCACGCCCGCAACCACCTAAATGTTCTGGGCGGCATCGGCTCGACGGCCGACAACCTGGAGGCGGGGATAGGTGGGGAGGAACAAGAGTTCACCCATATGTATCCTGCCTTTATCAAAGAAGCCAAGGCGGAGGGCAATACCAAGGCCGAGACCAGCTTCAGCCATGCCAACGCCGTGGAACAAATCCACCACGGGCTTTACCTGCAGGCGCTGGCATCACTCAGGGCGGGCAAGGAGCCTAAAGAAGAGTCCTATTACGTTTGCCAGGTCTGCGGCAACACCGTGGCCGGGGAAGCCCCGGAAAGGTGCCCCATCTGTGGCGCGCCGAGGAGCAAGTTTTTTGAGGTGAAGTAAAAAAGGAGAAAAGGGGGCAGGTTGTGCGCTAATCGTCTAAAGCGCTGGTTGACCCGATGTAAAGACTGGATAGCGAGAGCGCGTCTAGCGGGATGGGCGTGGGTGAGGCGTGTAATACGAATACGAGATAGTATGGCCCCTAATGGAGTCTTGTTCTTATCCTTTAGTCTATTGTTGCTGGCAACAGAGCCGCCGGAAAAGGCTACTGTTTTGTGGTTTGAGGCTCCCTCTCTCCCTCTTTGGGTTTTTACTATTTCAGGCGCAATTGCTCTCGCTATATCTTTTGTATTCATGGTTGCGGTTTTTTATAGATGGTTGGGCAATCAACTAAAGAAGCTTTTAAAAAAGCAGCTTAAGGTGTTGTACTGGGTGATTTTCTTCATTGTTTCTTCGATTAGTTCCCTGCGAGCATTGTCGCTTGTTCCTAAAGAAAATGATGTTTTTCCTTTTGCATTAGTGCTGGTTTTAATTTGGTTTTTTGTTATTACGTTTGTTTTTTTCTGGATAATCGTGTCGGATACAGTGAAAAAGAAAGCCTCAGTATCAACAAGCGGAAAAGAATCTAGCGGCAGAAAAAGCGATTAAGCGGTTTTACAGTCTTACTTTTCCGA
This sequence comes from Dehalococcoidales bacterium, assembly GCA_034419075.1. Lineage (GTDB taxonomy): Bacteria > Chloroflexota > Dehalococcoidia > Dehalococcoidales > BS750m-G39 > E44-bin88. The sequence goes on from DAOULR010000017.1 coordinate 85,020, forward strand.
CAGCCACCCCTTGACCAGCTCTATCTCGTCATCTCTGGAGGCAATCTCGCCGTCCAGCCGCGCTTTCTGCAAACGTTCCATTATCTCCCTGATTTCGGGTCCGGTGGTTACGCCCATCTTTATCAGGTCGTCGCCAGTAAGCGCGATTTCAATGTATTTCAGGCGGGTCAAATAGAGGTGGATGTTCTGGGAGGCGGCGGGGGACTCGGTGGCGATGGAGTTGGCCACCATGGCCGGGGAGGAGTAGGCTTCGAGGAGGCGGAAGATGCCGCTGGGGGAAAGGCCGGGGGTGGAAAGCAGGCGCATCTTACTCTTGATGGCGGCGGAATCATTCAGTATCTGCGCCAGCGCCTTGGGCAGCCGTAGGCGGGAGATGAAGCGTTCGGTTTCATCCTTGGCCAGCGGGTAGGCCAGCAGCGCCAGATAGAGGCCAGGTTCGGGCGGGGCGGGGTCGCTGAGCTTACGGGCCTGCTCGAACTTTTCCGCCAGCCACTGGTCTCCCCTTAAATTGGGGTAGAGGTGGGGCAAAACCCCCAGCTCGGCGGCGCGTATAAAGACCTTCTCCGGGTAGTGTTCCTTAAGTATGCACTCGACCTCATAGCGGGTGCGGTCGGCGCTGATGGTCTTGAGAATTTCAACATCACGCTTGAGCAAGCTCAATGTCTTTTTCTCCAGGTGAAAGTCGAAACGCTGCTCGTAGCGCAGCCCGCGCCAGATGCGGGTGGCGTCGTCGATGAAGCTGTTGTCATGGAGGACCCTTATCAGCTTGTTCTTGAGGTCGTCACGCCCGCCGTGGGGGTCGATGGGCTGGCCGTAGAGTCCGGGGTTCAAGCCCAGCGCCATGGCGTTGATGGTGAAGTCGCGGCGGCCGAGGTCTTGGTCAAGGGAACCGGGGGTGATGGTGGGCAATGCCCCCGGTTTTTCATAAGTTTCGGTGCGAGCGGTGGTCAGGTCAACGCTCCATTTGTCCCACTGGAGCTTGGCGGTGTTGAAGCGGGTGTGGGTGGTGATTTTGCCCTTGACGTTCTTTTTGAGCTGCTGGGCCAGTTCGATGGCGTTGCCCTCCACCACCAGGTCGAGGTCGAGATTGGCCCGCCCCAGCATCAGGTCGCGCACCACTCCGCCCACCAGGTAGAGCTTTTCGCCGCGGGTGTGGGCGATTTCGCCCGCCATCCACATGAAGTTGACCAGCTCTGGGGGTAGCTGTTTTTCTATTTCCTGGGATAGGTTAAGACGCTTGGGCATATCTTTGGCTAGATTATAACACAGGTGATTTATGTCGCCCAGCCCCACCCGATTTTATCTATTCCCACCCACCGCCCCGTTTTGGCTAGCGTACGTATTTCTGACCCGCCCTGCCCACCCTTAGAGGGGATTCTCCTTCTAGAATTCCTTCTGGGAGGACTTCCCGCCCCGTCTTCCCTTTTTTAAAAGGGGGATATATAAGGGGCGCCTCCCTTGTAGGGTGGGTATTGGGTGGGAAAATAAGACCTGCGCTAAACAAGGTGGGGGTGAAAAAGCTGGGAGTGGGGCTTAAAGACTTATTGTCATTTATCGGGGGTTATCTTATAATGGGGTGGATGAAAGTGGTCTCCATCGTGGGCATGGCCGGTGCTGGCAAGTCGGAGGTTTCCCGTGTCTTTGAGCGGAACGGCTATACCCTAATCAGGTTCGGCGATGTTACCGACGAGGAGATAAAGAAGCGGGGTTTGCCGTTAAACGAGGAAAATGAGCACAACGTTAGGCTTCTTCTTAGAAAAGAACATGGAATGGAAGCCTACGCCAAACTGAACCGGGCTAGAATTGACTCAGCGCTGGAGCATACAGATGTGGTCATTGATGGGCTTTATTCCTGGGAGGAGTACACCTATCTCAGAGAGTTTTACAGGGAGAACCTTTACCTGGTAGCGGTGTGGTCATCGCCCAGCACGAGGTATGCGCGACTGGCTAACAGGTCAAATCGGCGTTTGACGCCGAAAGAGGCTGTCAGCCGTGACAAGGAAGAAATAGAGGATATCAATAAGGGAGGACCGATTGCCATGGCCGACTTTACCATCGTCAACGAGTCCTCCCGTGAGGAGCTAATAAAAGAAGCCGAGAGGATTGTAGCCTTACTGAAATGAAAAAAGCGGTCCGCCCCCATATCGATGAGTATTTTCTGAAGATAGCCTCAGTGGTCGCCGAGCGCTCGACCTGCCGTCGTCACCATATTGGGGCGGTGGCGGTCAAGGATAAGCACATCCTGGCCACGGGCTATAACGGGGCGGCTTCAGGCTTAAAAGACTGCCTGGAGCTGGGCTGCCTGAGGGATGAGCTGGAAATACCGTCAGGGACGAGGCAGGAGATTTGTCGGGGCATTCACGCTGAGCAGAATGTCATCATCCAGGCCAGCCTGCACGGCGTCAGCCTGGAGGGGAGCACTATCTACTGCACGCACACTCCCTGCGTGCTCTGCGCCAAGATGCTGACCAACGCCAAGATAGAGCGCTTTGTCAGCTTCGGCAAATATAATGACGATTCCTTTGTCGAACTGTTCAAAGAAGCGGGCATAGAGGTTGATATAAAGGAGAGACCGCCCGCCGCGATAAGTTACCTGGATTAGTTGAATTTGTGGTAGAATGGACGACGGTATGAAAATTAAAGGATTGGGGAATGAGTGAACCTATTGTCATCGAAAATCTGACCAAATACTATAACAAGTTCCTGGCGCTGGATAACCTTTCGCTGACGGTGCCCGCCAACGAGAACGTGGGGCTGCTGGGGCCCAACGGCGCTGGCAAGAGTACCACCCTCAAGATACTGTGCGGGCTGCTTCGCGCCTCCTCGGGCACGGCTTATATCGACGGCGTTGATGTCTCCAATAAGCCGGAAAAGGCACTGGCTAAAATCGGCGCCATTATAGAGACGCCTGAGTTCTATCCCTTCCTCACCCCCGAAGAGACGCTGGGCTATCTGGGCCGACTGCGGGGGATGGGTGGGGACCACCTGAAGAGCCGCATCAAAGAGGTCATCGAGCTGGTGAGGCTAAGGGAGTGGGGCAAGGTAAAGATAGAGAAGTTCTCGCGGGGGATGAAGCAGCGGCTCGGCCTGGCGCAGACCCTGCTGCACGACCCGCCCGTGCTCATCCTGGACGAGCCGGCCCTGGGGCTGGATCCGAGGGGGGTGGTGGAGTTCCGGGGGATAATCGAGAAGGCGGGTAAGGAGAAGTCGATTTTCTTCGCCTCCCACCAGCTGGTGGAGGTCACTGAGATATGCGACCACGTGGCTATTATCGACCACGGGCGTCTGCTTGCCTATGACAGCATCGCTGCCCTGAAGAAGAAATACAAGTCGCTGGAGAAGGCTTACCTTGAGTTGACGGAGGCACCAATTGACTGAATTTGAAAAGCTAAGAATAGTTATCGGCTACGAGTTCCTAAAGCATATCCGCCGCAAACGGCTCTATATCATCCTGGCGCTGACCCTGGTCGCTGAGTTGGCCGTGCTCATTCTGGTGCCGGTGCTGGGCGATGGCTTTCCCGATAATATCATGGTGATGGCGGCTTTGCTCTCCATCGGGCCTAGTATGGCCACGCTGGGGGCTATCTTCTTTGCCGGCGACGCTATTGCCGGGGAGTTCGAGAACAAGACCGGCTTTATCCTCTTCACCAATCCGGTGAAGCGGAGCACGCTGGTCATCGGCAAGTACCTGGCCTGCTACGCCTCGGTGCTGCTGCTTATCATCTTAGGCTATGTCATCTTGACTATTTCCCTGCTGGTGATATACGGCAGCGTGCCCATCGAGACGCTTTCTTCGTTCGGGCTCTGCCTGCTCTATGCTGGCGCCGTCCTTTCCGTGACCTTCTTCTTCAGCTCGATAATGAAGGGGGCCATGAGCGCCACCGTCTTCACACTGGTTTTTATCATGGTCATTTCCTCGATTATCGACAGCGTCCTCACCATGACGGGCCAGCCGCACTGGTTTATGCTTTCTACCAACGGCGACAGCATCGCCACCGTCTACGGTGGTTACGAGGCCTTCATGGAGGGATTCGGGGGTATGGGCAATATACCCTTCGAGTTCGAGACCCCGTCCACCGGCCTTTCCGCGCTCTCCATGTCGCTCTACCTAGTGGTGTGTTTCGTCGCCAGCCTCTTTTTCAGCAACCGGCGGCAGCTGGCTTAAAGCCAGGGATGGTTTGACTAAATGGCGAAACTACAGACCAAGGTAATCGTCAACCCGGTGGCAGGAGCCCGTTCCACCCGCCGTAAGTGGCCCATCATCAGCCGACTGCTGGAGGGCATCGGCTTGAGTTTCGACTTCGACTATACCGAGGGCGTGGGACACGCCATGGAACTGGCCAGGGTGGCCGCCAGCAACGGCTACCGCTACTTGGTGGCGGTGGGTGGGGACGGGACGGTGAACGAGGTCGCCAATGGTATCCTTAGCTCCACCAATGCCAAGACCATGGCGCTGGGCGTGGTGAGCACGGGTACGGGCAGCGATTTTGCCCGTTCGACGGGCTTGGCGCGGGACTACACCACCGCCTGTAAAAATCTGACCAGCACCAAAAGATTGACCATCGACGTGGGGGTGGTGGCCTATCAGCGCGACGGTAAGCGGCAGGAACGCTTTTTCGTTAATTCCTCGGGCGTCGGCTTCGACGCCGCCGTGGTCAAGGAGACCGAGCGCCTGCCCAAGTTCTTCGGCGGCACCATACCCTATGTGGCGGGTATGTTACGGACACTGGTCAGCTACCGTAACAAGGATATTATACTTAAATTGGGTGATGAAGAAGAGCACCACCGCGTGCTCAACATCGCCGTGGCCAACGGTAACTACATGGGCGGGGGCATGCGCGTCGCCCCCGATGCCGAGCTCGATGACAGGCTTTTGGACGTGGTGGTTATCGGGAATATGGGCAAGCTGGAGATATTGAAGGAGTTCCCCACGGTCTATAAGGGGACGCATGTCAATCACCCCAAGGTCAGCGTGAGGAAGGCGCCTGAGGTCACCATTGAGTCCGCCGAGCCGATGCTGGTCTATGCCGACGGGGAGCTGTTGGGCGAGTGCCCGGCCTCTTTTCGGGTGTTGCCCAAGGCGTTGAGTATTGTGGTTTAAGACAGGAGTTAGACCCCTCTTACACCTCTTATTTGGGGTGTTCGCCACCCCATCCCCCAGGTTGTTTTTCCCACACCAGCCCACCCACAAAGGTCTTTTCAAAAGGGGGCGAAGCCCCCTTTAAAACCCCCAAAACATGATGAAATCCCCTTTATTGAAAAGATGAGTGAAGTGGGGTAAGAGAGAGGCTGAAAGGGGTTGCACCCCATTTAGGGCGGGTATTGGGTGGGAAAGAAAAACCTCTGCACAACAAGGTGGTGTGGGGCTACTCTATGTTCTCCCCCTGATAAGCCCCTTTATAACCCTCTGTCTTTTCGCTCAATCTCATAAAGATGAGCTGCATGACACGAGCGTTTTTTTGCAGGCGAAAGCCGCGGGGGTTATAGACCACGAGTAGCGACTGGGAACGGCCTTCGTAACCCGCATCCCAGACAGCGGTGCCCACGGTAACGCCACAGCGGAGGAGGCTGGAACGAGGGCGGCCCAGAGCCATGATGTCTTCGGGGAGGTGGACAACCTCGTTGTAGGTAATAATATAGGCACCGGGGAGAAGGTCGATATAGCCTAATCCATCAAATACGAGCGGCGACAAATCGGAGACCAGTCTCTGGTCGTTCTGGGCGGTTATCTGGCCCGAAGACTGAATGAGGGCTATCTCGCGCAGGGTGAGGTCAACGCCGTTGGGCTGAACCTGCTCTTCGAGGTCAACATAGCCTTCGACGAGGGGCGGCTTTTTCTTGAGCAGCCGCTTGATTTCCTGCCGGGAGAGAACGACGGTCATTTTAAGACATTTTATCACATACCTAGAGTGTATAGGAATTGACGTTGACAGGGGTGTCTATTATAATTCAGCATCAGCCCGCGAGGGCGTCAATTTAGGGGGAAAATATGACGGTAAAAATAGTTACCGATAGCAGCGCCGACCTGCCCGACGAGGTGGCCAAGGCGCTGGGGATTACGGTGGTTCCTCTGTACGTTCGTTTCGGCGATGAGGTATTACGCGACCGGGTGGACATCAGCGAGGACGAGTTTTACAAAAGGCTGCAGCACGACCCCGTCCACCCCAACACCACTCAGCCGACTCCGCAGGATTTCGTGAATGTGTACCAGAAGCTGGCCCAGGGTGCTGATGGGATTGTTTCTATTCATCTCTCAGCCAAGCTGAGCGGCACCTGCAGCTCGGCGCTGCAGGCTAAGGGGACAGTGGCGAGTGAGTGCTCGGTTGAGGTGGTCGATTCGGAGACGCTGAGCATGGCCTTGGGACTGGTAGTCATCGCCGCCGCCAGGGCGGCTAAGGACGGGAAGAGCCTGGACGAGGTGGAGGCCGTGGCTAGGCAGACCATTCCTTCGATACGTTTACTGGCTCTTCTTGATACTCTCAAATACCTGATGCTGGGGGGGCGCATCGGCAAGGCCAAGGCGCTGCTGGGCTCAATCCTGAGCGTGAAACCGATATTGACGCTTAAAGACGGCGAGGTGGTGCCGGCGGGGCAGGTGCGCACCCGCGCCAAGGGCCTGGACCGCCTCTTCGAATTCGTCCAGAGCATGGCTAATATTCAGGAATTGACCGTGGTGCACAGCACCACCCCCGACGAAGCCCAGGCTCTGGCTGAGCGCTTCGGCTCTGTGTTTGATAAAGAGAAAATCATAATGAGCCGGCTAGGGCCGGTGCTGGGAGTGCACATAGGCCCGGCGGCTTTGATTGTAGCCGTTAGAGAGGCTTAAATCATTTAGTTCAGTCTTTATAACCGCCATTTATACCCGAATAGTGACGGCATTATTCATTTGTGGTAAAATGGCGGTTAAATATTTGGGTGGGGGTTTCCGAGATGACTAAGACAGCCTGGGCCTGGGTCTGGTTCGGCTTTTTGCTGGTACTGGATATCGCTATCCCCTGGTACGTACTTACCAGCGTGGAGAAGTTGAGCGCCGCCTTTTTGTTCTGGACGATATGGGTCCTGGCGGCTATCGCCAGCGCCTTTTTCATCTTCCTCAAGTGGCGTGAGGTGAAGCCGTGAGCGCCACCTTCTGGGTCTGGTTTGGTATCAGCATCTATATCGCCGCCGGTTTGGGCATCGCCTTTATGGCGCGGCGGCAACTGGGGGCGGGGGTAAGCGAGTTCTTCCTGGCCAACCGCAAGCTCGGCGGCTTTATCTCGGCTTTAACCTACAGCGCCACCACCTACAGCGCCTTTATGATGATAGGGCTGGCGGGTCTGACCTATTTGACTGGCGTTGGTGCCCTGGGCTTCGAGCTGACCTATCTCTGCGGCATGTTTATGATGGTCTTCTTCCTGCCCCGTTTCTGGCTGGTGGGCAAGAAGTACGGCTATGTTTCGCCCATGGAACTGCTTAGCGACCGCTACCAGAACCGGGGGGTGGGGGCAACGGCCGCTATTTTAGCCCTGGTCTTCCTCGTCCCTTACGGGGCGGTGCAGCTGGTGGGCGTTGGCTACCTGATGAGTGGGGTTAGCGGGGGCGCCATCGCCGTGGGGTGGGGAATCGTCATCGCCGCTGTTTGCGCTATCGCTTGGTCGAGTATTGCCGGGCTGCGCTCGGTGGCCTGGACGGACGCCTTCCAGGCTATCATTATGATTACGGTCTCGGCGGCGGTGCTGGGGGTGGTGATTAACGCCCTGGGCGGCTTCGGCGCCTTTTTCGGTAAGCTGGAGTCGGCGGTACCGGGACTGCTGACCGTGCCCACGGCGTCGGGGTCGTGGAACCTTAATATGTTTATCGGGCTGGCTCTGCCTTGGCTCTTTTTCTTGATATCCAACCCGCAGGTGAGCCAGCGACTTTTTATCCCCAAGTCGGTGACGGCCATGAAGCAGATGCTGGGCGGTTTCCTCATCTTCGGTTTTCTCTATACCCTGATATCGGTGCTCTGGGGCTTCAGCGCTAGGCTTTTGGTGCCGGGTCTGGAGAACGCCGATCTGGCCACGCCCACACTGCTCAACCAGTCCATAATACCGACCGCTTTGGCCATAATCGTCATGATTGGCATCACGGCGGCGGCCATCTCCACCATAGATTCCATACTGCTCACCCTTTCCTCAGTCTGGGCGCGCGATATCCATAAAGGCCTGATTAACCGCCAGGTCTCGGAGAGAAGGGAGCTGAGGGTGGGGCAGTGGGTTATCCCCATTATGGCCGTCATCGCCTTCGTTTTCGCCTGGTGGGCGGCGGGGTTAGCCCCCTTTGAGCAGGCGGGGGGCGTGTTTAACCGTATGATTGCGCCGCTTTCCTCGGCGGCTTCGGCGGGTCTTTTAATGGCGGTGCCGACCATCTTCGGCGCCTTCTTCTGGAAGCGGGGGACGGCGCTGGGCGCTATGGTCAGCATGATTGTCGGCGCCATCATTGTCCTTATCTTCCAGGTGACGGGCGAAAAGCCACTGGGGTGGTGGCCGGGGGTGTGGGGCTTCGTTGTCTGCGTGCCGCTTTTCGTTATCGTGAGTTTAGCCACCAAGCCGCCCAAGGATAAGGCGGAGGAGTTTTTAGGCTACCTAAAGGGGGCGCTAAAGAAGGGCAAGTTTATTTAGCTATTGGCCCCGTTTAGACCCTTTGGGGAACTGCCAGACCGGCTCCGGGGTATCATAGCCTTCGTCGATGAACATCATCCTGTCCCTATCCTTTTCGGGAACTAGGTGCTTCATCGATTTTTCGGTGTGCCTGGCTTCTTGATTGACCTGTATCATGATGAAGGGCCGGTCTACACGCTTGACGGTCCAGGGGCCGTGGACGAGATCGGGCGGTATATAGGTCACGGTGGACTTGGTGATGATATGTTTCTCCATCTCCGGGCCCATGCAAAGCTCAACCTCGCCGCCCAGGTCGTAGGGGTTATCGGGGTCGGTACCGATGTGCATCAGGATTTCGGCGCTTTTGTGGATGTGGGGGCCGTGGGAAATCTGGTCCCACGAGTCCACACCAAAGAGCTCGTTCGGGGAGGGGAATACCCAGTTAATCATATATCGGTTGCTCCCTTTGATTATATCGCCATTAATGTCGGCGATCATTTTGGCGGCCTCCCGCTCCGGAACTGGACCCGAAAAAAAGTACTTGTCGTATTTGTTTGCCATGCTTTTCCCCTTTCGATAGTGATTTAACCCCTGATAGCTGGTTGTCCCCAAATTCTAGGTCATTTGCCGCCAGATTACAATAGCCAAATTTGACCTAAAGTGGTAGAATACATAGGAATTCTATGTATAGGCCGGGGAGCCATGGAGCTGAGCGAAGTCATAAAAATAGCCGCCGTTCTGGTTTTTGCCTATCTTCTGGGCTCGATGCCCACGGCGCTGATAGTCTCCCGACGATTTAAGGGCGAGGACATACGCACCATCGGCGACGGCAACATGGGGGCGCGCAACACCTATCACTCCATAGGGCCCAAGTTCGGCATCATGGTGGCCGTAATCGATTTCTTTAAAGGGGCTTTGCCCGTTTTGCTGGCCTACTTGCTGGGACTGGAGCTGGGCTGGCAGTTTCTGGCTGGCGCTTTAGCTATTTTAGGGCATGATTTCCCAGTTTTTGCCGGCTTTAGAGGCGGGCAGGGGACGGCCAGCACGCTGGGGACGATGGCGGTCCTGTTTCCCTTGCCGACGTTGGCCGGGCTGGTCTTTTACGGCGGGCTTTATTTAATCACGAGAAGTTCTAACCTGAGTTGTGCTATCGGCGGCGCCGTCATCGCCTCGATACTAGCGGTGAGCCAGCAGTGGCTTTTGTTAGTCTATGCGATAGCTATTTTTATTTTTATCCCCATCAAGCTCTTTCTGGACAGCCCCCGCCGACGGGCCATCGCCATGGCCAAAAGCTCTAAAAGCTGACCATCGTCGGCAAGTTAGTCCTTAGCCAGTTGCTGCGCCAGCTCGCCGCTTACCCTTTTGACCTCTTTGATGAAGCCTTCACGCCCCAGCTTGAACCAGTAGGGCTCCCAATCCATATCCTTGAGGTTATCAATTAGGCCGGGGAGCAGGTCGAAGGGAACGGTGATAATCAACAGTCCTTCGGGGAGGACGCCGCGGGCCTTCATGCTGTAGCCAAGACCGCTGACGGTCATATTAATCTCGCCGTTGAGGTAAGGGTGGGCGTATATCCAGGCGCAGGAGAGACAGGTCGTCCCCTTAAAGGACCACATCCTGCCGCTGGTGAAGCTGCTGGCCCTTAAGATTATCTCTGCCTGGGTGGGGTTGGCGGTAAAAATCAAAAAGTCGGGGTCGGCGGTGAGCTTATCCACCGGGGAGTGGATGATGTATTTCACCGAGTCCTTGGGCATTATCGGTATGTAGTCGTAGATGCGGCGGTTGGCTCCGGGGTTTTTGAACATGGAGAACTTCTCGCCGAGCTGGCCGCTGTACATCATGGGCGGGAACTCTACCATGCCCACCACGTGCTCGCCGCACTGGACATTTTCCTTGGTGGCGTAGAAGGGAGGACTGGTCTGGGCAGCGGCGAACATTTCACAGATGGCTAGGCTTTTGTCCAGCGGCTCGATGCCCTTGGGTTTGGCCAGCGAATATTTAACACCGACGGGCTTTCTTTCGAACTTGAACTTTTTGAATATGGAGTAGTCGAGCATGACAACCTCCTTTAGCTATCTTCTATCTTCCGCCTCAGGTCGTTGAAGAGCTTATCAATGCGTTTCTTGTGGGCTTCGCCGGTGATTTCGTCGGAGAGCAGCTTCCATTTCATGTTGCGCAGGTTTTTCAGCGTCTCGTCCAGCTTAGGCCAGGGCAGGGAGATGATGACCAACCCCTCGGGGAAGACCTTTAAAGCCCTCATGCCCAGGCTGAGGCCAGTAATAGTTAGGTTCATCTCGCCGCTCAAGACGGGGTAGATGTAAATCCAGGCGCAGGCCGCCACCGAGGTGCCCCGGGCCGACCACATATCCCCGGAGGAGTAGTTCAGGGCGCGCAGTATATGATAAGCCTGGCCGGCGTTGGCGGTGAAGACGACGACGTCGGGGTCAAAAGTAAGCTGGTCTACAGATGAGAAGACAACATAGTTAACCGAGCCCTTGACCATCTTGGGCAGGAATTGATAAAGCTTGCGGTTGGCGCGGGCTTCCTCGAAGAGCTCGTCGGCCTCTCCCACCAGCCCCCCGACCAGCATAGGGTCGGGGTCTTCCATGCCCAGTATGAAGGGCTCGATGCAGAAGAGGTCTTCTCTTTGTACGTAGAAGGGGGTGGAGGTCTGGGCTTCCTTGAACATCTCGCAGAAGGAAAGCCTTTTGCCTATCCTCTCGATGCCCTCGGGTCTGACGGAGAGAAACTTGACGCCGACGGGCTTTCTTTCCAGTTTGAGCTTATCGAGAATGGCGTAGTCGCGTGCTTTGGCAGTCATGGCAACCCCCTTATCGCGGAAGCGTTCGTCGGGCTGATTTTAACAGCTAATTACTCGGGGCGCAATGAGGGGGATTAGCTCAGCTTCAGGGCATGGGTGTTGAGGCGGCGGGTGATGTTCGCAAGTGCCAACCCCATGACGACAATGATGCCAGCCAGTATGCCCACATAGATTATCACCGAGCCGAAGCCCAGACCGGAGACGCTCAAATCGACCACGGGCCTGATGACATAATATGTGGGGAAGATATAGCCCACCCAGGAGGGTATCTGGGGAAACATGAAAACGATGGCCGGGCCGAAGAGTAAGAGCCCGCCGAACTTCCAGATGGCGAAGAGGGTGTTGATGTCCCTGATGAAGGCGCCGGCGATGAGCCCGATTTCGGCGGCCATGATGGCGCCGAGCGCCAATACTAATACTAATGCCAAAGGCGAGCCGCCGAAGCTGGTGCTGATGGCCAGGGTGAGCACCCCCATAATCGTGGCCAGCACGGCGCCGATGATGCCCTTGGCGATGAAGATGTCGCTGACGGTGGCGGGGGTAATGTGCAGCGCTTCCAGGGTGCGGCGCTGTTTTTCGTTAATAATCGAAGAGGCGGGCAGCATCATGCCGCCGAAGAAGACCGCCATGAGCACGGTCAGGGGCAGCAGGCGGTCGTTCCAGGGCAGGCTGGACTCGTCGCCGAGGGCGACGGTCTTGATGTCCACCGGCAGCTCCGAACCGGTTATCTCGCGGATGGCGTCGGTCAGCACCAGGGGGATGACCGTCCGGTTCTTGGCCAGGCTTTCGCCCCAGATGTAGGCCTTAAGCTGGATGTTGCCCGTTTCCAGGGCGGCGTCGAAATCGGCGGGCAGGACGATGCCCATATCCACCGAACCGCTGGCGGTGGCGTCCCTTAATTCGGCCTCGCTTTCATAGGTCTTTAGGGTTATGCTTTCCGATGACTCCAACACTGACACCAGCTGCGACTGCCCCTCGTCAAAGACACCCAGCTTGGCGCGGTCGGTTAAGATGTCGCCGAAAGCAAGGTTGACGAAGAGCGCCAGCAGTATGGGCAGCGCCACGGCCATGACCAGGATAACGTCCTTGGGACCGTGAAGGACCTCGTTTTTTATAAGCGTCCAGACGCGCTTCGGGTTCATTGGTAGCGCCTCCTCAGTACAACTACACCTGCCCAGAAGACGAGGGCGGTGAAACCAGCCAGTATGGCCAGATTAGTGCCGATATCGCCCCAGCCCGCGCCGTAGTTAGCCACGCGGCTGACGGTATCGGTCAGATAATACGAAGGAATAACCTTGGTCCAGTCCGATAGAAGCCCGGGTATGACGGCGCCGAAACCGGGGATGGCCAGTAGAATCAAGACAAGCATGCCCCAGCCCGTGACCGACATGATGTCGCGGGAGAAAGAGGCCACCAGGAAGCCGAGGCCGACCACCATGAGGCTGCCGATGATAAGCGTGGTCAATATAATCAAGGGCTGGTGGTTGAAGCCGCCGACCAGCGCCATAAAGAACGCCGCCTGCCCCAGCGCCAGCCCAACTCCCAGGATGCCCTTGGCCAGAAAGAGGTCGGAGGCGCGCACCGTGGTCACCAGCAGGGCACGGGCGGTACCCTGTTGGATTTCAACGGCAATCAAACTGGCCAGGGCCAGGATTTCGGTAAGCAAAATGAATATGGCCAGCATGGGGCGCATTCTATCCCTGAGGGCAATCTGGGCGCCGAGCATGTCGGGGCCGAGCACCTCCTCGGTGGTTTTGAAGTTGAGGGCCTGCCCCGTCTGGATATAAGACAGCTCCTTGACCAGCGCCACGATGGCGGCGCTGGCTTCGGGTGGAGCCGTGGCTGAGTAGTAGACGGTTATCTGGGGCTTGCCCCCCTCCGCCCAGACCTCCATTATATCGGCGGGCAGAGCGATAGCCGCCTGGTAGTCGCCGTCGAGGACGGCTTCCTTTAGTGCTTCTTCACTCTGGAAGAGCTCAATGTCGGCGGCGTCCTGAGTGGTGAGCTGGGAGAAGGCGGGGGGTAGGGTGGGGGCGTACATGGCCAGGCTCAGCCTTTCGTCGACACCTGAGGGCAGTATGAAATAGATGGCGACATAGAAGACTATGCCGAGGACGGTAATGAGCAGGTAGAAGCGGTTGCTCACAAAGAGAGACATGTCTTTTTTGAGCAGCGCCTTGATGATGCGTCCCCTCATTCGCTGAGCCTCCGCCCGGTTAGTTCAATAAAGATATCCTCCAGGGTGGCTTCCTCGCTGTGGAGGGTGACCACCTTTTCCTTTTCGAAGAGTTTTTCCACGGCCGATGCGGTGCCAGCCACGTCCATATCAATCTCGCGCTTTTCCAGCTTGTCGCCCGCGGCTACCTCGGCGATAAGGGAGCGCTTGCCGTACTGCTGCTTGAGGTTACGCGGCGTGTCTAAAGCCGCCAGCTGGCCCTGGTTCATGAAGGCGACGCGGTCGCAGAGCTTATCCGCCTCCCACATATCGTGGGTGGTTAGGAATATCGTGGCGCCGCGGTCGCGCTCCTCCAGAATAATATTACCTATTGCCTCCGAAGATACAGGGTCGAGTCCCGCCGTGGGTTCATCCAGGAATATAATCTGGGGGAGGTTGACCAGCGAGCGCGCCACCATGAGGCGCTGTTTCATGCCCTTGGAGTAGTTGGACACCTTGTCCCTTTCCCGCCCCGCCAGCCCGACGCGCTGGAGCAGGGCGTGGCCGTCGAAGTCTTTCATGCCGAAGAGCTCGGCGAAGAGCCTGAGGTTATCCAGGGCAGTCATCTGCTCGTATAGATTGGTCTGCTCGAAGCAGACGCCGATGAGTGACTGCACCTTTTCCGTCTCCTTGACCACGTCGTGGTCGAGCAGGATGGCCTGGCCATCCTGGGGCCTTATCTGGCCGGTGAGCATCTTGACCGCCGTCGTCTTGCCGGCGCCGTTGGGGCCTAAGAAGCCCAGTATTTCACCGACAGCAACATCAAAGCTAATATGATCCACCGCGAGCAGCTTTCCGTAGCGGTAAGTAAGGTCTTTAACGATGATGGATTTCTCCAAGACTATGCCTCCTTGTTAAAAAGGTCGAATTCTTCTTTGAGGAAACCGTAGAATATGATGCGGGTCAGCTGCTCGGTGAACTTCTTGTTGTGGGTAAAGCTCTCTATGAGTTCGGGGCGGGCGCTGAAGCCAGCTTTAAGGACATCCAGATAGACGAGAAGAGCCTCGTCATCCAGCGCGGGGTCGATATAGCCCTGGCGCTTGCCGTCGGCCAGCATTTCCCGCCAGAGGGGCTGGATTTCGGTGCGGTAGGCTTCTTCGACGAAAGCGGTCATGGTCTTATCCTGGCTTACCAGCTTGGTCAATATTTCGCTGTTGGCCTGCGAGGCAATATCCAGCTTGCCGGCGATAATCTGGGTGAGCTTTTGGGGAAAGGGCAGATCGGAGCGGATGAAGGAACGGGCCATTTCCAGGATTTCGCGCAACAGTGCCTTGGCCACCTCGGTCACCAGCGCCTCGCGGGTGCCGAACTGGTTGTAGATGGTGGTGGGGGAGACGCCCGCTTCCTGGGCGATGGCTTCCAGGCTCACCCTTTTGACATCATGCGTCCTCTGGAAGAGGGAATTGGCGGCGGCCAGTATCTTATCGCGCTTTTCAGTACTCATTGTAGTATTAAAGAATATTACTACAATACTACAATGTTGTCAAGGGGGTAAGTCCAGGGGTTATTGCCAAGCCGAGGACTTTATAGTAACATCACCAACGCAGGCTAAATCTTAAAGGAGGTGCCATCATGAACCTGGAACATCTATTAACCGATGAAGACC
This sequence comes from Dehalococcoidales bacterium, assembly GCA_034419075.1. Taxonomy (GTDB): domain Bacteria; phylum Chloroflexota; class Dehalococcoidia; order Dehalococcoidales; family BS750m-G39; genus E44-bin88. Next base: position 100,280 of record DAOULR010000017.1, read on the forward strand.
GCCAAATCCGGGAGGCAGTGAGGGATTTTACCAAGAAAGAAATCATACCCAATGCCAAGAAACTGGAGGCAGACTACAGCCTGGTGGAGAAGGTGCATCAAAAGCTGGTTGATATGGGGATTCAGGCGCTGGGTTATCCTGCCGACTACGGCGGGGGCGATGGCACCAATACCGCCTTGGGCATTATCTGTGAGGAGCTGGCCAAGGGTGACGGGGGGATAAGCCTTTCGGCGGGCATCAACTGGGGCATTATTCTTAAACCAGCCATAGTGGTCAAAAACAAGACGGTTATGGACCGGTTTATCCCCAGCTTTTGCAGTGGCAAGCTGGCCTATGCCTGCCTTTCCATGACCGATGAAGCCGGCGGAGCTGATTCCGAGAACCCGCTGCTGGCCGGCGCTGGGATTAAGACCACGGCCAAACTAGAGGGCGACGAGTACGTCATCAACGGCAGCAAGGCCTGGCCGACTCACGGCGGGATTGCCGAGTGCTATTTGACCGTCTGTACCACCGACCCTAAAGCGGGGGACGAGGGCGTTGCCCTGATTTATGTTCCCAAGGACACCCCGGGGCTGACCTTCGGCAAGCCGGAAAAGAAGATGCTATTCAAGACATCAATAAATAGTGCCATACATTACGATAACGTCCGGGTGCCCAAGGAATATCGGCTGGCTGGTCCCGGCATGGATGGCAACATCTACCATTTCTTGGAATCGGGGACAGGCTGGCATTCATCAACGATGGCGCTGGGCATTGCCGAGCGTGCCTTCGAGATTGTGCTCGATTATACCGGAACTCGCCAGGGCGGATTCAAACCAGTCAGGCAGCACAGCATAGTGGCTGGCATAATCGCTGATATGGCCATTGGTATAGATATGATGAGAGCCAGTGTCTATAACCTTAGCGCCATGATGGACCACCTTGATGTCTATGGCCCGCCGTGGTCGCCGCAGTTCATCTCCAAGGCAGCGGCTACCAGGGTCTTTGCCGGGGATATGGTGGTGGAGATAGTCAATAAAGGCGCCGAGTTGCTGGGCTCGATGGCGATTTCCGAGGACTTCCCTTATGAGAAGTGCCTGAGGGATGCCAAGGTGACCCAGCTCTGGCTGGGGGGGCAGCAAATCTGCCGTTACCGAGTTGCCCGGGGTTATTATGACCTTAAGAACTGGGCTTAAAGAGCTGAAGATAGCATCTTAATGGAGTGGTGCAAAATGGGCAAGGAAATTCCTATCTATTTTCTAGCCTTTGCTCAAGCACCGTTAGCTTCTACTGCTTTGGCATGCTTTAGCGCCGGTTAAACCGCAACAGGGGAATAGCCCGATTATTCTATCTGCCCTTGTATCCGGCTGGTGCCGCTTCGGCCAGGGTGCCCGCACCCATTATTATGGTCATCTGCAGGTGGGGTCGGGTAACGCTCTTCCAGGTCAGGGGGCCGTGCACCACTCCCTTGGGAATATATATGGCTGAGGTCTTATTGATTTTAAGCGGTGAGTCCCCCACCACGAACTCTATCTCCCCGCCAAGGTCTTCAGGATTCTTATAGTCAGAGCCGATATGGAGGACGAACTCGTCGGAATTGTCGTGAGTATGTTCGGGGATATGAGGGTTGGGTTCGGGCATAGTGTATACCCAGCCCATTTCGATATAGA